>NZ_JBBAPF010000001.1:0-378515 GCF_040400975.1 Limnohabitans sp.
ATAGACCCCGACCCTCGAAAACAGCCTAAATGGGGGTCAAAGTGTCGAACTCGGGCTCGCCACTTCAGCCCGCTGAGCCCAAGGCCAAGCCGGCATGCTCGCGCAGGGGGTGAAAGTGGATTTTGGGGAAGCGCTCTTGCGCCAGGCGCACGTCGTAGGGGCTGGTGCACAAATAGGCCAAGGTGCCTGCCGCGTCCAGCGACATGCGCTGCGGGTAAGCGTTAGTGAATTCGCGCAGCTCGGCCGGGGTGTCGGCGGTGATCCAGCGGGCGCCGGTGTACTGGCAGCCTTCAAGACGTACATCGCAGTCGTATTCGGCTTTGAGGCGGTGTTGCACCACTTCAAACTGCAGCTGGCCCACCGCGCCCAGCAGCATGGGACCGCCGATTTCGGGTTTAAAGACCTGGATCGCGCCTTCTTCGCCGAGTTGGTCGAGGCCCGTTTGCAGTTGCTTGGTTCGCAGCGGGTTCTTCAGGATCACGGTCATGAAGAGTTCGGGCGCAAAAAACGGCAAGCCGGTGAATTGCAAATTCGCGCCGTCGGTGATGGTGTCGCCCAGCTGCACGCCGCCATGGGTGGTGAAGCCGATGATGTCGCCCGCATAGGCTTCATCGACCGCCTCGCGCCGTTGCGAGAGGAAGGTAACCACGCTGGTGGGCCGCAGTTCTTTGGCAGTGCGCTGCACCTTGAGCTTCATGCCCGGTGTGTATTTGCCCGACGCCATGCGCACGAAGGCGATGCGGTCGCGGTGGTTGGCGTCCATATTGGCTTGCACCTTGAACACCACGCCAGAGAATGCGCTGTCTTCGGGCTGGATTTCTTTGACCACGGGCTGCTTGTTGACCAGCAGGTTGCTGGTGCGGGGCCGGGGCGCGGGGGCCAAATCGACCAGCGCGTCGAGCACTTCCATCACACCGAAGTTGTTCACGCCGGAGCCAAAGAACACGGGGGTTTGTTTGCCCGCCAAAAATGCCGCCTCGTCAAACGCAGGCGATGCGCCGGTGGCCAGCTCCATGCTGTCCATGGCGGTTTGCCATTCCAGTCCAAAGCGCTTGGCCAATTGGGCTTGCTCGATGAGCGGGATGGTTTCGAAGTCTTGCGGCAAGCGTTCAGAGCCCGAGTCAAACACCGTCATGGCCTGCGTGCGCAGATTGACAATGCCGCCGAAGCTCTTGCCTTGACCCACGGGCCAGGTCATGGGCACACAAGGCATGCCCAGTTCGCGCTCGACCTCGTCGAGGATGTCGAGCGGGTCGCGCACTTCGCGGTCCATCTTGTTCACAAAGGTGATGATGGGCGTGTCGCGTTGACGGCAAACCTCGATCAGGCGGCGGGTTTGCGCTTCCACGCCGTTGGCGGCGTCGATCACCATCAGGGCCGAGTCCACGGCGGTGAGCACGCGGTAGGTGTCTTCTGAAAAGTCCTTGTGGCCGGGCGTGTCGAGCAGGTTGATGACATGGTCCCGGTAGAGCATCTGCATCACGGACGATGCCACCGAGATGCCGCGCTGCTTTTCGATTTCCATCCAGTCGGACGTAGCGTGGCGCGAGGCTTTGCGGGCCTTGACCGAGCCGGCGATCTGGATCGCGCCCGAGAACAGCAAGAGTTTTTCGGTCAGCGTGGTTTTACCCGCGTCGGGGTGAGAAATGATGGCAAAAGTCCGGCGGCGCCGGGTTTCGTTGGCGTAGGTCACAAGGGGTCCTGAAGGTCGTGCGGGTGGCCAATCAGCCCCCGTGGTGGCCAAGCCCTGCGCAGGCTGGCAAAAGCTGGATTTTACCGGGGCAGCATGCGGCTGCACATGGGGGCTTGTCGGCCTGAGTCTCAGGTGTAGCGCTTGCTGCTGAGGTTCTTCTTCATGTCGCGCAGGGCCGGTTGAAGTTCTTCCCCGATGCGCAGGGCCACGGTGGTGGCCAGGATGTCGATGATGAGCAGGTGCAGCAGGCGCGAGACCATGGGGCTGTATTTGTCATAGCCCTCGGGGTGGTCGGCCGTCAGGTGGATGTGCCCGGCGCTGGCCAGGGGTGAGCCGCTGGCGGTGATGACGATGGTGG
Organism: Limnohabitans sp.; assembly: GCF_040400975.1. GTDB lineage: Bacteria > Pseudomonadota > Gammaproteobacteria > Burkholderiales > Burkholderiaceae_C > Limnohabitans_A. The sequence goes on from NZ_JBBAPF010000001.1 coordinate 2,052, forward strand.
TGGCGCCTTGTTTTCTGGCGATGTCACAAGCGTCCATCAGGTCGCGGGTGCGGCCCGAGTTGGAGATGATGACGGCGCAGTCGCCGGGCTGCAACATGGAGGCGCTCATGACCTGCATGTGGCCGTCGCTGTAGGCGATGGCGTTGACCCCCAGGCGAAAGAACTTGTGCTGCGCGTCTTGCGCCACGATGCCCGAATTGCCCACGCCATAAAACTCGATGCGGCGATGGGTTTTTTGAGTGGCGGCCAAGGCTTGCGCCGCATGCTCTAAAGCAAAAGAGCTGGCCTCGTTGCGGTACTTTAAAAATGCCGCCACGGTGTTGTCGATGACCTTGACGGCGATGTCGCTGGTTTTGTCATCGGCGTCCACACTGCGGTGGATGAAGGGCACACCTTCGCTCACACTGCCCGCGAGTTTGAGCTTGAAATCGGACAGGCCGTCGTAACCCACGCTGCGGCAAAAGCGCACCACGGTGGGTTTGCTGACATGGGCGCGGTCGGCCAACTCGGTCACCGGCAGTTTGGCAAACGCCCGTGGGTCAGCCAGGACCAGCTTGCCCACGCGTTGCTCGGCCGGAGCCAAGGAGGGCAGGCAGGCTTTGATGCGGTCGAGCATGGGGCGTCTCCTTGTCAGATTTCTTCGGACCAGCAAAAGCCGTCGCGCGCGATCATGGCGCTGGACGCGCTGGGACCCCAGGTGCCAGCGGCGTAGGGGCGGGGACCGATGGTGTCGTTTTTCCAGTGCTGCAAGATGGGCTCGACCCATCGCCAGGCTTCTTCTTGTTCGTCGCTGCGCACAAACAGGTTCAGACGGTCATCGAGCACGTCGAGCAGCAAGCGCTCGTAAGCGCCCACCCGTTGGCTGCCAAAGCGCTTGTCAAAGTCCAGGTCCAAGTGCACCGGGCTCAAGGTGGCGCCACTGACGCCCTCGCTGCGTTTGCTTTGGCCTTGGGCCAACAGGTGCAACTCCAAACCGTCTTTGGGTTGCAGGTGGATGACCAGTTTGTTGGCGTGACCCATCGGGCTTTTGAAAATTTCGTGCGGGGTGGGGCGGAAATTGATTTCGATGTGCGCTTCACGCGAGGCCATGCGTTTGCCCGTGCGGATGTAAAACGGCACCCCGGCCCAGCGCCAGTTGGCAATCTCAGTGCGCAGCGCTACGAAAGTTTCGGTGCTGCTGGCGGGGTTGACGCCGGGCTCTTCGCGGTAGGCCGGTACCGCTTTGCCTTCGATGTTGCCTGCGCTGTACTGGCCACGGATCACATGCTGGCTCAGGGTTTCAGGTGTCCAGCGCTTCAAAGCGCGCAGCACCTTGAGTTTCTCGTCGCGGATCGCGTCGGCGTGGGCGTTGATGGGTGGCTCCATCGCGATGGCGCAAAGCAGCTGCAGGGCATGGTTTTGCACCATGTCGCGCAGCGCGCCTGTGGTCTCGTAAAAGCCGCCGCGTTTTTCCACGCCCAGTTCTTCGGCCATCGTGATCTGGATGTTGGCGATATGCTCGCGCCGCCACAGGGGCTCAAAGAGGGCGTTGCCAAAGCGCAGGGCAAACAGGTTTTGCACCGCAGGTTTGCCCAGGTAGTGGTCGATGCGGAAGATCTGTTGCTCTTTGAAGGCCAGTCCCACCGCGTGGTTGATAGCGCGGTTGGAGGCCAGGTCGTGACCCAGTGGCTTTTCCAACACGATGCGGGTCTTGGCGGTGTTCAGGCCATTGGCGGCGAGCTGCTCGCAGACAGTGGTGAAGAGGCTGGGTGCGGTGGACAAATACATCACCACGCTGTCGGTCTCGCGCTCGGCCAAGCGGGTTGACAAGGCCGCGTAAGACTCGGGTTTGGACAAGTCCATGCGCACGTAGCAAAGCAGGCTGGCAAAGCGGGCGAATTCCTCGCTGTTGGGGCGCTTGTCCCCGTCCACTTGGTCAAAACGTGACTGGATTTGCTGGCGGTATTGTTCGTCGCTCAGATCGTCACGGCCCACACCGATGATGCGGCCCTCTTCGGGCAGACTGCCGTGGCGATAGGCTTGGAAGAGGGCTGGCATGAGTTTGCGCCAGACCAGGTCGCCTGTGCCGCCGAAGAAAACCAGATCAAACGCCATGTTGTTATTGAGTTACATGAGTGGGGCTCAAAATGTAACTTTGTTTCAAGGATAATTCAATCCAGTTTTCACAACAATTGCCATGAACCAACTTGACGCCCTCAAACAATTCACCACGGTGGTGGCAGATACCGGCGACTTCAAACAGCTGGCGCAGTTCCAGCCGCAAGACGCGACGACCAACCCGTCATTGATCTTGAAGGCGGTGCAAAAGCCCGAATACGCGCCCTTGCTCGCCGAAGCCGTGGCCGCCCATCGGGGTCAGCCACTGGACGTGGTGATGGACCACCTGTTGGTGCGTTTTGGCTGCGAGATTCTGAACACCATTCCGGGCCGTGTGTCGACCGAGGTCGATGCCCGATTGAGCTTTGATATCGCCGCCACCGTGGCGCGGGCGCGTCGCATCATGGCGCTGTATGAGGCGCAGGGTATCCCCCGTGAGCGGGTGTTGATCAAGATCGCATCGACTTGGGAGGGCATTCAGGCCGCGGCCGAGCTTGAGCGCGAAGGTATCCGCTGCAACCTGACGCTGCTCTTTGCGTTTTGCCAGGCGGTGGCCTGTGGCCAGGCCAAGGTGCAACTCATTTCGCCTTTTGTGGGCCGTATTTACGATTGGTACAAGAAGTCCGCAGGTGCCGCCTGGGACGAAGCGGCCATGTCGGGTGTGAACGATCCCGGCGTGCAGTCGGTGCGGGCCATCTTCAACCACTACAAAAAGCACGGCATCGCCACCGAAGTCATGGGCGCGTCATTTCGCAACATCGGCCAGATCAAGGCGCTGGCCGGCTGCGATTTGCTGACCATCAGCCCCGAGCTGCTGGCGCAGCTGGCCGCCAGCGATGCCCCGCTGGGTTTGGCGCTTGACGCACAAGCCGCCCAAACACTGGACTTGCCGGTTGTGGCCTATGACGAAGCCGCTTTCCGCTTGGCGCTCAACGAAGACGCCATGGCCACCGAGAAGCTGGCCGAAGGCATCCGCGCTTTTTGCGCCGATGCGGTGAAGCTCGAAGATTTGATGCAGAAAGCCTGAGGCATGCGCTGTGACCACACCCCGGCCTGGCAAAACTTGAAGGCCCATGCAGCCCAGAGCATAAGTTTTGATTTGCGCACCGCTTTTGCGCAAGATGCCCACCGCGCTTCGTCCCTGAGCCAGACCGCACCGCATGTGTTTGCCGACTTGTCGAAAAACCATCTGGACGCGGCGACAGAAGCCCTGCTGCAAGAGCTCGCCCGCCAGACCGGCCTGAGTGAGCACCGCGATGCCATGTTTCGCGGTGAGCACATCAACACCACCGAAGACCGCGCCGTCATGCACTGGCTGTTGCGCCAGCCCGAAGGCTCACTGACGGGTGAATTGGCCAAGCCGCTGGCGCAGGTGCACGCCACACTCCAAACCATGCTGGCCTATGCCGAAACCATCCGTGCCGATGCGCAGATCACCGATGTGGTGAACATCGGCATTGGGGGCTCTGACCTGGGGCCGCAAATGGCGGTGGTGGCGCTGCAGGATTTTGTGATCGAGGGCAAACGCTTCCATTTCGTGTCGAACGTGGACGGCCATGAGTTGGCTGCGGTGCTCAAGGGGCTGAAGGCCGAGCACACGCTGTTTTTGATCGCTTCCAAAACCTTCACCACCCTCGAGACCATGACCAACGCCCGCTCGGCGCTGGGCTGGTTTCAGGCACAAGGCGGCAGCGATGTGGCGCGCCATTTTGCGGCGCTGACCACCAACGTGGCGGCGGCGACTGACTTTGGCATCACCACGACCTTTGGTTTTTGGGACTGGGTGGGGGGCCGTTATTCGCTGTGGTCGGCCATTGGCTTGCCGGTGGCGATCGCCATTGGTGCCAAGGGTTTCAGGGATTTGCTGGCCGGGGCGCACGCCATGGACCAGCATTTCCAGACAGCGCCTTTGGTGCAAAACCTGCCTGTGCGCTTGGGCTTGCTCGATGTTTGGTACCGCAACTTTTTGAACTACACCAGCCGCAGCATTGCGCCGTATCACAGCGCTTTGCGCCGAGTGCCCGCGTATTTGCAACAGCTTGAGATGGAGAGCAACGGCAAGCAGGTGGACCGCAACGGGCATGCATTGCCGTACGGCACTTCACCCGTGCTGTGGGGCGAGCCGGGCACCAATGGGCAACACGCTTACTTTCAGATGCTGCACCAAGGCACCGATGTGGTGCCGCTGGAGTTCATTGCCGTGAAAAAGCCCACGCACAGCCTGAAAGACCACCACGAACTGCTGTTGGCCAATGTGATCGCGCAGGCGCAGGCGCTGATGTTGGGCCAAGCCGATGAGGGCGGCCACAAGCACTTTCCCGGCAACCGACCCAGCACCTTCTTGCTGCTCGATGAACTCACACCCACCAGCTTCGGGGCGTTGATTGCCTTGCAGGAGCACCGTGTATTTGTGAGCGGCGCGGTCTGGGGCATCAACAGCTTTGACCAATGGGGCGTGGAGCTGGGCAAGGTGCTGGCCAAAGACATCCATGCGCGCATGGCTTCGGGTGATGTGACCGGGCTGGACCCGTCTACGGCCGCCTTGCTGGCGTCCATGAATGCGATGCGCTGAGGCGTCACAGCCCCATGGCGTCCTTGGTTGGTATTAAATTTAACACTTTGATACGATTAAATTACCAATTTATATACAAACAAGGTATTCCAATTCCATAATTCAAGCCATGGACAAGACCATGGACCTTTATGCCGAGTTGGGGGTTGCACCCGAAGCCGAGCCGGATGTCATTCGGGCGGCTTACCGCGCTTTGGCCAAACGCTACCACCCGGACAGGCAAGAGGGTGAGGGCTGGGCTGCAGCGGCCAAGATGGCCCGGCTCAATGGCGCTTGGGAGGTGCTCGGTCATCCAGAAAGCCGCCGCCGGTATGACCGGCAGCGTTTGCAAGCACCAGCCAAGCCATTGATGCCCTTGGTTCACCGCAGTTCTTGCCAAGACCGCTTGCCCAGTGCCCTGCCATTTTTGACCACTTACGATCAGCGCGGCCGTTTGCACGCTTATGTCTGAATGAAAAAAGCCCCGCAAGGCTTTCACCTTGCGAGGCTTTGATCTTGGCTGGGTGAGGGCGCAAACCCTCAGTCCAGACCGCGGGGCATTTACATGCCCATGCCGCCCATGCCACCCATGCCGCCCATGTCAGGCATGCCGCCGCCGGCTGGGGCGTCGTCTTTCGGGGCTTCCGAAACCATGCACTCTGTGGTGAGCATCAAAGAGGCCACAGACGCGGCGTTTTGCAAAGCCGTGCGGGTGACTTTGGTGGGGTCCAGAATGCCCATCTCGATCATGTCGCCGTAGGTGTCGTTGGCGGCGTTGAAGCCGTAGTTGCCTTTGCCGGCCAACACCGCGTTCACCACCACCGAGGGCTCGCCGCCGGCGTTGTACACGATCTCGCGCAGAGGCGCTTCGATGGCCTTGAGCACCAGCTTGATGCCGGCGTCTTGGTCAGCGTTGTCGCCTTTGATGGTGCCAGCGGTCTGACGTGCACGCAGCAAAGCCACGCCACCACCAGCCACGATGCCTTCTTCCACCGCAGCGCGGGTGGCGTGCAGGGCGTCTTCCACGCGGGCTTTCTTTTCCTTCATTTCGACTTCGGTGGCAGCGCCGACCTTGATGACGGCCACACCGCCAGCCAACTTGGCCACGCGCTCTTGCAGCTTTTCGCGGTCGTAGTCAGAAGTGGCTTCTTCGATCTGCACGCGGATTTGCTTGACGCGCGCTTCGATGTCACCGGCAGCGCCTGCGCCGTCGATGATGATGGTGTTTTCCTTGCCCACTTCGATGCGCTTGGCTTGGCCCATATCGGCCAGTGTCACTTTTTCGAGGGTCAGGCCCACTTCTTCAGCGATCACTTTGCCGCCGGTCAAGATGGCGATGTCTTCCAGCATGGCTTTGCGGCGGTCGCCGAAGCCGGGGGCCTTGACAGCTGCAACTTTCAAGCCGCTGCGAAGAATGTTCATGACGAGCATGGCCAAAGCTTCACCTTCAACATCTTCGGCAATGATCAACAGTGGGCGGCTGGTCTTGACAACCTGTTCCAAAATGGGAACCAAGTCGCGCAGACTGCTGATCTTCTTATCGTAAAGAAGGACAAATGGGTTGTCGAAAACAGCCGCTTGTTTTTCGGGGTTGTTCATGAAATAAGGGCTCAGGTAGCCGCGGTCAAACTGCATGCCTTCGACAACGTCGAGTTCGTTGCTCAGGCTCTTGCCGTCTTCCACGGTGATCACGCCTTCTTTGCCCACTTTGTCCATGGCGTTGGCGATGATTTCGCCGATGCTGGAGTCGCTGTTGGCAGAAATCGAGCCGACCTGGGCGATTTCCTTGGAGGTGGTGGTGGCTTTGGTGGCCTTCTTGAGCTCTTCGATCAGGGCGGCAACCGCCTTATCGATGCCGCGCTTGAGGTCCATGGGGTTCATGCCGGCGGCCACGTACTTCATGCCTTCGCGCACGATGGCCTGGGCCAGCACGGTCGCAGTGGTGGTGCCGTCACCGGCGTTGTCAGAGGTCTTGGAAGCGACTTCCTTGACCATTTGCGCGCCCATGTTTTGCAGCTTGTCTTTGAGTTCGATTTCCTTGGCCACGGACACACCGTCCTTGGTCACGGTGGGGGCGCCAAACGAACGCTCCAGAACCACGTTGCGGCCCTTGGGGCCCAGAGTCACTTTGACCGCGTTGGCCAAAATGTTCACGCCTTCAACCATGCGTGCGCGGGCTTCGCCGCCGAAAATTACGTCTTTTGCTGCCATTTTTGTAGCTCCTGAATTAAATTGATTTGATCAGTTGAGGACAGAGCGAGCGGGCGCTGCGCGCATTGGTCGGTCTGTCCCGCAAGTTATTCCACGACCGCGAACAGGTCTTCTTCTTTCATGACCAACAGCTCGTCGCCACCCACCTTGACGGTCTGGCCGCTGTATTTGCCGAACAACACGCGGTCGCCGACTTTGACGCTCAGGGCTTTGGTCTCGCCTTTGTCGTTGGTTTTGCCGGGGCCGACGGCCAAAACTTCACCTTGATCGGGCTTTTCTGCAGCGGAATCAGGAATATAGAGGCCTGATGCTGTTTTGGTTTCGCTTTCGATACGCTTGACGATCACGCGATCGCCCAAAGGACGCAGTTTCATGGAATCTCCTAGATTTGAAACAAGAGTTAAAAACAAAAGCACCTGGTGGGGTGCTGGTGAAATCTGTGGAGCGGGTGTTTGTTAGCACTCATCTCCATCGAGTGCTAATGATAAGGGCTTTTGAGGTCAATTCAAGACCCGGGCAACAAACAAGTCTTTGATTTCAGTGGCAGCGGGTGGTTTGGGCTTGCAGTTGCTGCAGGCACAACAGGTAGCCGTCGACCAGGTCGGTGCTGATGTCACCAGCAAACAGGTGCAAATTCTGGCTCTCGGTGAACAGGCTGTTGGCGGGCAAGTGTTTGCTGTTGTAGAGAATGATGTGGGTGTTTTGCATTCTGGCGTTGTGCAAGTGGGCGGGCGAGGTGTGCAGCCAGGCCAGGCGGGCGTCCACAAACAATACCGCTTGCTCTTGGCCTATTTCCATCAAATCCAGTGGATGGGTCATCACCGTGACGCACGCCCATGCATTGAGACGGCTGACGGCCGGGCTCATGTGTGCGCTGTCGTGCAACACGAAAAAATGGGCCACGGGCTGCGCTGGCGCCGGGGCGCTGGTGCTGACGCCTTGCTTTTGACAGTAGTCGTTCAAGGAGGTGGACAAAATGCGGCGGTGACCTCCATGGGTGACAAAGGCCTTGAAGACCCCGTTTTGCACCATGCGCTGGACGGTGCCGACCGACAGGCCGAGCACTTTGGCGGCTTGGCTGGTGCTGAAGTAGTTTTGTGGGTTTTCGGATGTTTTCATGGGCTTTTCCCAGGGGTTGCGGACTTCGCCAGAATCTGGCGGTTTGGCCTTTATGAATGTTAGATCAGCATGGGTGGCCAAGATGGAGCGTTGAACAGGTAGTCGGACGGGGGAAACAGGTAGAGCGTTTGGCGCTGGGGCAAAATCACCCCCCATGTTGCGTTGGTTTCGTTTTTTCTCTCGTTGGCCACTTGGGGTCTTGCATGCTTTGGGCAGCGCGGGGGGCTGGCTGGCTTGGATTTTTTCAGGGTCTTACCGTCGCCGCTTTTTGGACAATGCCCGGCAGGCGGGCCTGGGTTGGCGGGCAGTGCTCGGGGCGGTGGGTCAAGCGGGCCGCATGACCGCCGAGTTGCCGCGTTTGTGGTTGGGTCGCACGCCGCATTTGGAATGGGCCAGTGACCAAGCTGCTGCCGAGGCCTATGCGCAGGGCAAGGGGGTGTTGTTTTTAACGCCGCACATGGGTTGCTTCGAAATCACAGCCCAGGCCTTGGCGCTCAGATTCGGTGCCCAATATGGCCAATTGACGGTGCTTTACCGTCCTGCGCGGCATGCGGCCCTGAATGAGGTGATGGCCTTGGCGCGCGATCGGCCGGGTTTGCAGGCAGTGCCCACCACCCTGGCTGGGGTGCGTCAGATGATCAAGGCCTTGCGCGCAGGCGAGGCCGTGGGTTTGTTGCCCGACCAGGTGCCCCCTGAAGGCATGGGCCAGTGGGTGCCGTATTTTGGCAAACCGGCTTACACCATGACCCTGGCCGCCCGCTTGGCTTTGCAAACCGGGGCTCGGGTGGTGTTGATTTGGGGGGAGCGCTTGTCTTGGGGGCGCGGTTATCGCTTGCATACGCGCACGATGGGCCACGATTTGTCGTCGGATTTGGACACGGCCGTGGTGCAGATCAACCAAGCGATGGAAACCATGGTGCGGGCGTGCCCGCAGCAGTATTTGTGGGGCTACGCGCGATACAAAGCGCCGCGCCTAGAGTTGTGATGAAGTGGCTGCCCCTGTTGATGCGTTTTCTGGCGCTGTGGCCTTTGCCGATTTTGCGGGCCTTGGGCTGGCTATTGGGGCATGCACTGTTTGTCCTAGCCCATTCAAGGCGGCACATTGTGCGGGTCAATTTAAGGGTGTGTTTCCCTCAGCTCAGCGCCTGGCAGCGGGGTCACATGGCGAGGCGTCATTTTGTGGTGCTGGCGCAGTCTTTGTTAGACCGTGCTTGGCTTTGGCATGGTTCTGTCGATGTGCTGCGCAGGCGCTTGACGGTCAAGGGCGACTTGTCTCCCCTGCAGGGCGCGCAGCCTGTGGTCATGCTGGCACCGCATTTTGTGGGCATGGATGCTGGAGGCACGGTGCTGACCTTGTTGCAGGGCGTGGCCATGGCCAGCATTTACACGCGGCAACGCCATCCGGTATTGGACGAGTGGGTGCGCCAAGGGCGCAACCGTTCTGGGCGCATCAAGTTGTTTTTCAGACAGCAAGGGGTCAAGCAAATCGTGTCGGGCCTGCGAGAGGGTGACAAGCTCTACCTGTTGCCAGACATGGATTTTGGGCGTGAAGACTCTGTTTTTGTGCCCTTTTATGGCGTTCAGGCCGCCACGGTGCCGTCTTTGTCTCGTTTCGCGCGGCTGGGCCGGGCCCAGGTGTTGACAGCGGCGACCCGGCTGACACCGCAGGGTTATTGCTTGGAAGTGGGGCCTGTCTGGCCCGACTTTCCGACGCCAGATTCGCAGGCCGACGCGGCCCAGATGAACCGTGCTTTGCAGGCGGTGATTGACACCATGCCCGAGCAGTATTACTGGGTGCACAAGCGATTCAAAACCCGGCCCGAGGGTGAACCGGGCTTTTATTGAATCGCTGAGGGCTTGGCCGCCCTTTTTCGAGAATGGGGTTCAGGGCGAGGGCGCAGTAGGTGCCTTCAAAAACACCGCGATTTCATCGATCACCCGCTGTGGCTGTTCGTGCACCACCCAGTGGGTGGCGTTGGCAATGTTCACGAGCGTCAAATCGGCGATGTGCTGGTCCAAGCCCTCGGTCAGGCAGGGCAGCAGCGCCACGTCGTCTTGCGCCCACAGCACGAGCGTGGGCATTTCGATGCGCAGCGCTTCGGGCGGAATCTGCACGGCGCTGGCGCCCGGGTCTTTGGCGGTGGCTGGGCGCAGGGGCGAAGCGCGGTAGTAGTTGAGGCCGCCTTGCAGGCCGTGTTGCCAAACTTGGCGGTATTGCGCCTTGACTGCGGGCGTGAGCCAGTCGGGGCTGAAGGCGGTGGTCTGGGTACTGAGCGATTGCAAAGACGCGTCGTGGCCCGTTAAAAATCCAAACAGGCGATCAAAGTCATTGGCTGCTAACTGTGCCGCTGCCTCGGGCTGAACCAGAAAGTTCATGTAAGCGCTGGCCGCTATTTGTGCAGGGTCGTTTTGCAGGGCTTGCAAAAAAGGTCCTGGGTGGGGCGAGTTGAGGATGACCAGTTTTTGCAAGAGAGCCGGGTGCTGGTTGGCCAAGCTCCAGGCCACCGCCCCTCCCCAGTCGTGGGCAATCAGGGCGGCCAGTGGCGCACTGCCATTGGGGCTTGTGCAGGGGGTGTCGATCAACGCTGCGATGTCTTGCACCAGGTGTTTGGCCCGGTAGGCTTTGACGTCCTCTGGGGCACTGGAGCGTTCGTAGCCGCGCAGGTTGGGGGCCAAGCAGCGGTAGCCGCCGTTTTCAGGTCTGGAAAAATGCAGCAGCAAAGGGTCCCAGACCCAGGCCCCTTCTGGGAAGCCGTGCAAAAACAGCAGCACAGGGCGGCCGGGCTCGCCACAAGCACGGCAGCTCAAAGTGATGCCATGTGGCAGGGCTTGTTGCCAGGTCTGAATGTCTGGGTGAGCGCTTGAACAGTGGGGCACAGGGGATCACTCTGGGTTGGCGCAGTGGCAAGTTCAGGTCCGTGGCGATCGCCGGCGCGGGCTCACTCGCTCACTCGCCCAAGGCTTCGGGTTCTTCTTCGGGTGGTTCGGCGGCTTGGAGTGAAGCCACAGCGCCATCGGCGGGATGGGTCCAGTCCCACAGCAGTTGGGCGACATCGTCCACGCCTTGTTTTTTCAAGGCCGAAAAGAGTTTCACCTCACCACCGCCGGCTTGCAGTCGCGCAATCGACAAGGCCTTGGCTTGCTCGGCGCGGGTCAGCTTGTCGGCTTTGGTCAAAATGATCAGGAACTTCAGGCCCTCTTCGACGCGCGGACGGATCACTTCCAGCAAGATGTCGTCGAGTTCGGTCAGGCCATGGCGCGGATCGCACATCATGACAATGCCCTTGAGGTTCTCGCGGCTGACCAAGTAGTTGGCCATGACCTGCTGCCAACGCAGCTTGTCCATTTTGGCCACAGCGGCGTAGCCGTAGCCGGGCAGGTCGGCCAACACGGCATCGGTGACGCCTTGTTTGCCTAAAGCGAACAGGTTGATGTGTTGGGTGCGGCCTGGCTTTTTCGAGGCAAAGGCCAGTTGCTTCTTTTGCGTCAGGGTGTTGATGCAGGTGGATTTGCCAGCGTTCGAGCGGCCCACAAAGGCGATTTCAGGCGTGTCCATGGCGGGCAAGTGGTGCAGTTGCGCCGCTGTGGTCAAGAAACGTGCGGTGTGCATCCAGCCCATGGGCGTGACTGCTGCGGGGTTATTGCGCGCCGCAGGAGCCGCAGCCGGAGTGGCTTTGGCAGCTTTGGGTGGGCTGGCAGGAACACGAACATGGGGGCGGGAGCTCATAAATCAGGGATACCTTCGGTCGTCAGGAAACTGACGCGGACCTCATTGTAGAATCCTTGAGTTTTGCGCCAACTCTTGGATCACGCCATGAAGTCGATTTCCTCTCTCTTGATCACTGCTCTGTCAGCCGCTTTGGTGGCTGGTTCTGCGCTGGCCGCTGGCCCCGCCACCAAGGCTGCCAAGCCCGACCTGGCCAAAGGCGAAGCCATCTTCAGCCAAGCCTGTGTGGCTTGCCATGCTGCAGACGGCAACTCCAGCACGCCAGCCAATCCCAAGTTGGCCCAGCAACACCCCGAATACCTGCTCAAGCAATTGCAAGAGTACAAATCAGGCAAGCGTGCCAACGCCGTGATGGGTGGCATGGTCGCTGCGCTGAGCGATGACGACATGCGCAACATCGCTTTTTGGTTGGCCTCCAAGCAAGCCAAGCCCGGTTTTGCCAACGCCAAAGAGACCGTGGCCTGGGGTGAGCGCATATACCGTGGTGGCATTCCAGACCGCCAAATCGCCGCCTGTGTGAGCTGCCATTCGCCCAACGGTGCGGGCATGCCTTCTCAGTACCCTCGCCTGGCGGGTCAGCATGCCGAGTACACCGCTGCCCAGCTGGTCCAGTTCCGCGAAGGTGTTCGCAAGAACAATCTGCAAATGACCCAAGTGGCGGCCAAGATGAACGACCGCGAAATCAAGGCGGTGTCGGACTACATCGCGGGTCTTCGCTGACCGTTGCTCAGCCGAGTGCCTCGGGTACGGCGGTTTTGCCCTGTACCCATTTGGGGGTTTTGTGCCAAAGGCCCAGAACCTGCGGCACAATTAAGTATCGGCTGATATGACGCGTACCCAGGCCGGTTTTCCGGCCTTTGTTGTTTCTCTCGCTCTCCTCTTCCCCTCTTTGGGCTGGTCAATTTATTCAAACAACCCATGACGACTGTTGCTTCCAGCCCCGAATCCGAGCGCGGCTCGCCCCGAGGGCAGGCTGTGATCGAATTGCTGTCGTCCATGCGGTTTGCGATTTCGCTGTTGACGGTCATTTGCATCGCCTCAGTGATCGGCACGGTGCTCAAGCAAAACGAGCCCACCAACAACTACATCAACCAATTTGGGCCGTTTTGGGCTGAACTCTTTGCCACACTCAAACTCAACTCGGTCTACAGCGCCTGGTGGTTTTTGTTGATCCTGGCATTTCTGGTCATCAGCACCAGCTTGTGCATTGCCCGCAATGCCCCCAAGATCTTGGTGGACCTCAAAAACTACAAAGAAAATATCCGCGAACAGAGCCTGAAAGCCTTTCACCACAAGGCCGAAGGCCATTTGAACGAAGCGCCTGAGCTTGCCGCCAAACGCCTGGGGGCCTTGCTGGCCACAGGCGGTTGGAAAGTCAAACTGCAAGAGCGCGACACCCCGGCGGGCAAGGGCTGGATGCTGGCGGCCAAGGCCGGCGCGGCCAACAAGATTGGCTACATCGCGGCGCACTCGGCCATCGTGCTGGTGTGTGTGGGCGGCTTGCTCGACGGCGACCTGATGGTGCGCGCCCAGATGTGGTTTGGCGGCAAGGAAATTTACAACGGTGGTGGCTTGATTGCCGATGTGCCTGCGCAGCACCGATTGTCTGAGCGCAACCTGGCTTTTCGGGGCAATTTGCTGGTGGCCGAGGACACAGCGTCGGGGACGGCGATTTTGAACCAGTCCAATGGCATCTTGCTGCAAGAGCTGCCCTTTGTCATCGAGCTGAAAAAGTTCATCGTCGAGTACTACTCGACCGGCATGCCCAAGCTGTTTGCCAGCGACATCATCATTCACGACAAGGCCACGGGCAAGAAGCGCGAGGCACGTGTCGAGGTCAACCACCCGGCCAGCTTCAAGGGCATCAACATCTACCAGTCCAGCTTTGACGATGGTGGCTCGCAGGTCACTTTGCAAGCCGTGCCGATGGCGGCAGCCACCAAGTCTTTCGAAGTGGAAGGCACCATCGGCGGCAGTACGGATTTGACCAATGGCAATGAGAAAATGAGCTTGGAGTTCACCGGGCTGCGCGTGATCAACGTCGAGAACATGTCGGGTGGCGAAGGCCCCCAGGGCACGGCGGTGGACGTGCGCAAGGTCGATCTGCGTAGCGCCATCGATGAACGTTTGGGGGCGGGCAACAAAACCACGCAAACCAAAGAGCTGCGCAATGTGGGCCCCAGTGTGAGTTACAAGCTGCGCGATGGCGCAGGCCAAGCGCGCGAGTACAACAATTACATGTTGCCCGTGGACACGGGCGATGGTGTGCCTGTATTTTTGCTGGGCATGCGCGAGACGCCCAGCGAGCCTTTCCGTTACTTGCGACCACCTGCCGATGAAAACAGCGAGTTGACGGGTTTCATTCGTTTGCGCGCTGCGCTTGAAACGCCCGAGCTGCGCAATCGTGCAGTGCAGCGTTACGCCCGCAAGGCGGTGGACCCACAACGCCCCGAATTGACCCAGCAACTGGCCGACTCGGCAGCCCGCTCTTTGGGCCTGTTTGCGGGTTTGGAGCAGGTGCAGGGCAAGCAGGTTTCGGGATTGCAGGCCTTGGCAGACTTCTTGGAGTCCAATGTGCCCGAGGCCGAGCGCGCCCGTGCGGGCGAAATGTTTGTCCGCATTTTGAACGGCGCCTTGTTTGAACTGGACAGCGTGGCGCGCGAGCAAGCGGGCGCCAAACCGATGCCGCCAGAGCAAGTTCAGGGCTTCATGACACAGGCGGTCTTGGCTTTGTCGGATGCGCCGTTTTACCCAGCACCCATGACGTTTTTGCTCAAGGATTTCAAGCAGGTGCAAGCCAGTGTGTTCCAGGTGGCACGAGCGCCCGGCCAATCCATCGTGTACTTGGGGTGTGCCCTTTTGATCCTGGGTATTTTTGCAATGCTGTATGTTCGAGACCGTCGCTTGTGGGTCTGGTTGTCGCCGCAAGGCGGTGGAGCCCAAGCGAGCATGGCTTTGTCGTCCAACCGCAAGACCATGGACGTGGACCGTGAATTTGACCAACTGACCGCCCGATTGTTGGGCCGCTCCGAGAAAGCACCATGACCACTGTCACTTTGAATCCAGGCTATTTTTCCAGCCGTTCGGCGCTGGATTGGGGTTTTGCCCTGTTGGCGCTGTTGGGTACGGTGTTTGCATTCACCCGTTACCAGCATGCCATGGACGTTTACGAGCAGGCCATCCTGATCGGCAGCTTGCCTGCGGCCATTTGGTTGGCCTGGTTTTGGCGACCCTTGCGCACTTTGATGTTGGTGGTGACGGGCCTGTCTTTGTGGGCCATTTACCTGTATCAAGGTGATCTGGCCCGATCTGAGCAAGTGTTTTTGCTGAAGTATTTCCTGTCCAGCCAGTCGGCCATCCTGTGGATGAGCATGCTGTTTTTCATCAGCACCGTCTTTTATTGGGCCGGCATATTCATCCGGGGTCAGGCAGACGCGATGGAGTCTTTGGGCTCGCGCATGGCCTGGGTGGCGGTGGGCTTGGCCCTGATCGGGACCTTGGTGCGCTGGTACGAAAGCCACCAGTTGGGACCCGATATCGGGCACATCCCGGTCAGCAACTTGTACGAAGTCTTCATCATGTTTTGCTGGATGACGGCGGCTTTTTATCTGTACTACGAAGAGCAATACAAGACCCGTGCTCTGGGCGCATTCGTCATGTTGGTGGTGAGTGCGGCCGTCGGCTTTTTGCTTTGGTACACCTTGGTGCGTGAAGCCCACGAGATTCAACCTTTGGTGCCCGCCCTCAAGAGCTGGTGGATGAAGGTTCACGTCCCCGCCAACTTCATTGGTTACGGCACCTTTGCCTTGGCGGCCATGGTGGCATTTGCCTACCTGATCAAGCAACAAGCGACCGAAACCCGCTGGTACAAACTGGCACCTTTGTGGCTGCTGGGGATTGTGCTGTGCTTTGAGCCGGTGGTGTTCCGCCAATCCGCCAACGACCAGACCAGCAGCTATTGGATGGTTTACTTTGGTGTGTCCGCCTTCATCGTGGCGGGCATTTTGGCTGGGCGGCGCCGCATCGCCGAGCGTTTGCCGTCTTATGAAATCCTCGATGATGTGATGTACAAGTCCATCGCCGTGGGCTTTGCTTTCTTCACCATCGCCACCGTGCTGGGCGCCTTGTGGGCGGCCGAGGCCTGGGGCGGTTATTGGAGCTGGGACCCGAAAGAGACCTGGGCCCTGATCGTCTGGCTGAACTACGCCGCCTGGCTGCACATGCGCCTCATGAAGGGCCTGCGTGGCACTGTGGCCGCTTGGTGGGCCTTGGTGGGTTTGGGCATCACCACCTTTGCTTTCTTGGGGGTGAACATGTTCCTGAGCGGTCTGCACAGCTACGGCACACTCTGAAACACCAAGGGGCCTGTAGGCCCCTTGAGCATTCCAGTCTTGAAAGACTGGACAGCCAAGTCAATGGCCTGTGTGGTGCGCATGACCACCCAGCCCGGTGCGAAAATGATCTTGGAAATCGCTGGATTCTGCAGGCCATGGTTGAAAAGTTCACAATCACAGCGTGACTTTAAAGGTTCATCCATGATCTTCTTATCTTCTCGCTCTGGTTTTCAGCACCCTGTGTCCAGTGAGATCACCCCAGAAGCGGTCTATTTGCAGCGAAGGGCGCTGATTCGCCAAGCGGCCATGGGTTCGGCGGGCTTGGCATTGGCCGCTTGGGGCGTGCGCGATGCGCGGGCGCAGATGGCTCGGCCGGGGCAGTTGCCGCCCTTGGCTTCTGTGCCCACCAAGCTGCCAGGTGGTGTGGTCATGGACAAATTGACGCCCTACAAAGACGCGACGACCTACAACAATTTTTACGAGTTTGGCACCGACAAAGCCGATCCGGCCAAACGGGCGCACACGCTCAAAACCGACCCTTGGAGCGTAGAGATCGAGGGTCTTGTCAAGAAGCCAGGCCGAGTGGATCTGGAGGACTTGTTGAAGTGGGGCGCCATGGAAGAGCGCATCTACCGCCTGCGTTGTGTCGAAGGATGGTCCATGGTGATCCCCTGGATAGGGTATTCGCTGGCCGATTTGATTCGCCGCGTGGAGCCTTTGCCAGGCGCCAAGTACGTGGAATTTGTGACTTTGGCCGACCCTAAAACCATGCCCGGAGTTCGGGGTGGCGTGGTGGATTGGCCTTATTTGGAGGGGCTGCGCATGGACGAGGCCATGCACCCGTTGACCATGTTGGCGTTTGGCATGTACGGCGAAGTCATGCCCAAGCAGAACGGCGCACCCCTGCGTTTGGTGGTGCCATGGAAGTACGGTTTCAAGAGCGGTAAGAGTTTGGTCAAAATCCGCTTCACGGAAAAACAACCGGTGATTTCATGGGAAAAATCGGCACCCCAAGAGTACGGTTTTTACTCCAATGTGAACCCTCTCGTCGACCATCCGCGTTGGAGTCAGGCCACCGAGCGTCGCATTGGCGAGGACGGCTTGTTGGCCAAAAAGCGCAAGACCCTGATGTTCAATGGCTACGAAACACAGGTGGGTCAGATGTACGCGGGCATGGACTTGAAAAAGTTCTTCTGATGCGCAAACCAGCCATGTTTTTGAGGGCATGAGAGCGGCGCTGCGTCACCCGGCCGCTTGGTGGGCGTTGTTGCTGATGGGTTTGATGCCCTTGGCCTGGCTTGTGCTGCAGACGGTGCAAGACCAATTGGGCGCCAACCCTGCAGAGGCCTTGATTCGGGCCACCGGTGACTGGACCTTGCGTGGCTTGTGTGTCGTGTTGGCCGTGACCCCATTGCGAAACCTTCTGGGATGGCCCGAGTTGGCCAGGTTTCGACGCATGTTGGGCCTGTTGGTGTTTGCCTATGCCAGCTTGCACATGCTGAGTTATGCCTGGTTTGACATGGGTTTGGATGTGGTCGACACCCTGCAAGACATCGTCAAACGCCCTTTCATCTGGTTGGGTTTCAGTGCCTATGTGATCTTGCTGGCGCTGGCCGCCACTTCATTTAACCGCGCCATGCGCTGGCTGGGTGGTCGGCGTTGGCAGTTGCTGCACCGTGGCGTTTACCTGGTTGCCGTGCTGGCCGTCTTGCACTTTTGGTGGATGCGTGCGGGCAAACAGGACTTTGACGAAGTGCTGGTGTATGCCGCCATTTTGGCGGGCTTGTTGGGGTGGCGTTTGCTGAAAATGCCCAGGCCCATCTGAACAGGGTGCTTAGACCAGCTGCTCCAGCGCGAAGGTGTCAAATGCCGACTCGCGTTGGCGAATGAGATGGGCGTTGGAGCCATCGACCAGGATCTCTGCAGCGCGTCCACGGGTGTTGTAGTTGCTGGCCATGCTCATGCAATAGGCACCAGCTGAGAGCACCGCCAGCGTGTCGCCAGCTTGCACCACCAATGAGCGGTCACGACCGATCCAGTCACCGCTTTCACACACGGGGCCCACCACGTCGTACACCACGCTGTCGCCGCCATCGGCTGCGTTGCGCTGTGTCACCGGCACGATCTGGTGAAAGGCTTGGTACATGGCAGGGCGGGGCAGGTCGTTCATGGCGGCATCAACGATGCAGAAGTTCTTTTGTTCGCCTGGTTTGAGGTACATGACTTCGGTCAGGCACACGCCGGCATTGCCCACCAAGGAGCGGCCTGGCTCGATCATGAGCTGGCGCTGGCCGTAGCCGCGGGCATCGAGTTTGGCCAAGAGTTGTGCCCACAGGGCATCGGCCTCAGGGGGAGTGTCGCCGTTGTAATTGATGCCCAAGCCACCACCAAAATCGATGTGGTGGATCGGAATGCCTGCGGCTTCAATTTCTGACACCAAGTCCAACACGCGGTCCATCGCGTCCAGATAAGGCGTGGTGTCGGTGATTTGCGAGCCGATGTGGCAATCGATGCCTACGACGTGCAAACCCGGCAAACTGGCGGCGTGGCGGTAAGCGCGCAGCGTGTCTTCATGCGCGATGCCAAATTTATTGCCTTTGAGGCCCGTTGAAATATAGGGATGCGTCTTGGGGTCAACGTTGGGGTTCACGCGCAGGCTGACCGGGGCCCGTTTGCCTGCCTTGACGGCCACTTGGCTGAGCACATCCAGTTCGGCTTCGCTTTCCACATTGAAGCAGCCGATGCCAATTTGCAGCGCTTGCTGCATTTCAGCGCGGGTTTTGCCCACGCCCGAAAAAATCACTTTGGCCGGGTCGCCGCCTGCGGCCAGCACGCGGGCCAGCTCGCCGCCAGAGACGATGTCAAAGCCGCATCCGGCATCGGCAAAGACCTGCAACACCGCTAGGCTGGAGTTGGCTTTCATGGCGTAGCAAATTTGTGCTTTCCGGCCGGAAAAGCCGCGCTGGTAGGCGGCCAGCGCCGACAACATGGCGGCTTTGGAATACACAAACAATGGCGTGCCGTACGCCTGGGCCAAGTCAGACAAGCGCACGCTTTCCACCATCAGTCCATTATTTTGGTAGGCGATGTGCGGTTGTCCAGGCAAGGTGTGGGGAGCGGCAGGAGCGTTCATCGTGTGACGGCATCAGAGGCCGAAGGTGAGATCAAAAAGAGGGTGTCGGGTGCCATCGACGGAGCAGGACGTGGCGTTGTCGCTGGGGTGGATGTTTCAGACGCCCGACGCTGAATTTGTACCGTGGATGGGTCGTGCCAAGGATTCAGTGACTGGGTCAGTGAAGCACGGTTGACAGAGGCCGGTGAATCTGGTGCGCGCAAAGGCCCTTTTTGGCCACAACCGCTCAATACGGCCGCACTGCCAACAAGGACAAACGTGGTGACTAGAAT
The DNA here is from genome assembly GCF_040400975.1 of Limnohabitans sp. Classification (GTDB taxonomy): domain Bacteria; phylum Pseudomonadota; class Gammaproteobacteria; order Burkholderiales; family Burkholderiaceae_C; genus Limnohabitans_A. Next base: position 21,496 of record NZ_JBBAPF010000001.1, read on the forward strand.
CTTCGATACCTTCAACATGCTGCGATTGTAATGACCGACCTCGAATTTTTGGACCAAGCTGAACGCCTGCTGGCTGGGATAGAAAACAGCTGCGACCTGCTGAACGACGATGCCAATGTGGACATTGACAACCAGCGTGTGGGGGGCATGGTCACCTTAACCTTCCCCAACCGCAGTCAAATCATTGTCAATTTGCAAAAGCCCCTGCACGAGGTGTGGCTGGCTGCACGCTGCGGGGGGTTCCACTACAAGTTCGACGGCACGGTTTGGCAAGACACCAAGGGCCAAGGCGAGTTTTGGCAGAGCTTGTCGCGCTACGCATCTGAGCAGTCGGGGCGTGCGCTGCTGTTCAAGCCCTGACACGCCTGGCACTCTTGCGCAGGCTCACTGGCGGAACAAGTCCAAGATGCGCTTTTTCTCTTCGACAGGGGGCATGCTGCTCGCCTTAGAGCCGCTGCCACCTGGCTCCATGCCCAAAGCGCTGACCCCGGCATCGCCTGTGAACTCCGCGTAAGCCCAGTCCCCACCAGATTGCACCACACCCTCTGGCACACGCAGTGTGGTCGATGGCTGGCTTTGCAAAGCGGTCTCCATGAATTTGATCCAGACCGGCAAACTCAGGCCGCCACCGGTTTCGCGATCACCCAGTTTGCGTGGTGTGTCGTAACCGATCCAGACCACAGCGGCCATGTTGGGGTGGTAGCCTGCAAACCAGGCATCCATGGCATCGTTGGTGGTGCCTGTTTTTCCATAGACATCTTGCCGTTTCAGCATCGATTGCGCCCGCGCTGCAGTGCCCGAACGCGTGACTTCTTGCAGCAAGCTGCTCATCACAAAGGCGTTGCGTTCGGGAATGGCGCGTGGCACGTTCTCGCCGGGGGCTTGGGGTGGGCTCTCCACCAGGACCCGGTTTTTGTAGTCGGTGATCCGGGTGATCAGGTGGGGGCGCACCAGATAGCCGCCGTTGGCAAACACCGAATAGCCCGTGGCCATTTGCATCACCGTCACTGAGCCCGCACCCAGCGCCATGGTGAGGTAGGGCGGGTGCTTGTCTTCGTCAAAACCGAAACGCGTGACCCATTCCTGGGCGGCGCGTGGCCCGACGGATTGCAAAATGCGGATTGAAACCATGTTTTTCGATTTGGCCAAGCCGGTGCGCATGCTCATGGGGCCATCGAACTTGCCGTCGTAATTTTTCGGCTCCCAGGGTTGGCCGCCGGTCACACCGCCGTCAAAAAACAGGGGCGAGTCGTTGATCATGGTGGCCGGGCGTAGACCCGCTTCGAGTGAGGCCGAATAGATGAATGGCTTAAAGCTGGAGCCCGGTTGACGCCATGCTTGGGTGACGTGGTTGAACTTGTTTTTGGCGAAGTCAAATCCACCGACCAAAGCGCGGATGGCACCGGTTTGCGGCGTCATGGCGATCAGGCCGCCCTCGACTTCGGGCAGTTGGGTGATTTCCCAGTTGCCATTGGCCGCTTGCACGATTCGGATCACGGCACCCTTGCGGATTTGCTTGGCAGATGGGGCTTTGTCCGACAAGCCGGATTGCGCCGGCGTCAATCCAGCGCCAGTGATGGTGATTTGCTCGCTGTTTTGTCGAACCACCACCACTTTGGTGGGGGACGCCTGCAACACCACGGCAGACATCACGTCGCCATTGTCCGGGTGGTCTTCCAAGGCGTCATCGATGGCTTCTTCAGCCAGTTTGGGGTCGTTGGGCAGTTGGATGAATTTTTCGGGGCCGCGGTAAACCTGTCGGCGTTCATAGTCCATCAGACCCTGCCGCAAAGCGCGGTAGGCGGCCATTTGCTCGGCCGCTTGCACCGTGGTGTAAACATTGATGCCGCGTGTGTAGGTCTCTTCGCCGTACTGCGAATAGACCATTTGCCGAACGGTTTCGGCCACAAATTCCGCATGCAAATTTTTTCGGTCGGCAGCAGACCTCAGGCGCAAGGGCTCGGCTTTGGCCACCGCGGCCTGTTTGGCGGTGATGTAGCCGTTTTCTTCCATGCGCTCAATGATGTAGAGCTGGCGCGATCGAGCGCGTTTGGGGTTGACGATGGGGTTGAAGGCCGAGGGCGCTTTGGGCAAGCCTGCCAGCATGGCGGCTTCGGCGATGGTGATGTCCTTGAGCGGTTTGCCAAAGTAAGCTTCTGAGGCCGAGGCAAAGCCATAAGCCCTGTTGCCCAAGAAGATCTGGTTCATGTAGATCTCCAGAATCTGATCTTTGGTCAGCAGGTGCTCCAGCTTGTAGGTCAACAAAATTTCATAAATTTTGCGTGTGTAGGTTTTCTCAGACGAGAGGTAAACATTGCGGGCCACTTGCATGGTGATGGTGGATGCCCCTTGGCTTTTGAGGCGGCCCATGTTGGCGATACCAGCCCGCAAAATGCCCAGGTAGTCGACACCACCGTGTTGGTAAAAACGGTTGTCTTCGATCGACAAAACCGCGTCTTTCATGACTTTGGGAATGTCTTTGATGGGGGTGAGGTTGCGGCGCTCCTCACCGAACTCGCCCATCAACTGGCCGTCGGCCGTGAACACACGAAGCGGCAATTTGGGTTTGTAGTTGGCCAGGTCAGAAATATCGGGCAGGTTGGGGTAGGCCATGACCATGGCCACACCTACCACCAACAAGAGGCTGGCCAGACCTGCCGCCAGCAAGCCCACAGCCCAAACGCACACCTTGAATGTCAACGCTATCCAACTCGAGGATGTCTCGGCTTTGGCGGGGTTTTGGGGGGGTGTTGCTGGCTTGTCTTTGGTGAGCATAAGGTGTGTGCTGGGTGCGGACTGCAAAGTACAGGCGGCTCCACATTATAAAAAAGTACATGCTTGCCATGGTCTGTCCATCCAAATGAATGAGCTATTTGGTTTTAAAAAAATAAGGACAAAACCCGTATTCATGTTACAAAACATGTTCGGACAGACTTTTGAAGACTTGTCAGGGGGGCAAAGCATGCAGTTAGCGTCATGGCTTCAGCAGCGGCTGCGAATGCGAGCCGTCAAGCAAGCTTGGGGCTTGGCACCCGCACAGAAGGGGTGGTTTTTGCTTGGCCTGAGCAAGGAGGCCTCGCCATTGATGGGCGTGCACACCGTTCAGTACTTTGCAGGCGATTTGGAAGATCAAAGTGTCTTGGGCGTGTCCCATGGGTTGCGCCAAATTGGCAGCTCCCGTGGTGCGTTTCAGGGACGCCACCGCGTCAACATGGGTTTGCCCATGGGGCAAGTGGTCAGTGGTATGTTGGCCGTTCCCGTGGGTTTGGAACCATCAGACTGTGAAGCCGAAGTTCAGCTTGAGGCTGCGCGTGCCTTGGGTCTTGAGCCCCAACTGGTCAGCTTTGATTGGCAAGCTGATCCACTCGCCGATGGGGTGGTGGCGCAATTGCAGTGGGTGGCTTGCGCTCAAAGTACGGTAGAGCAATTCAACCAATGCATACGCGGTGCAGACTGGCAGTTGGCCAGTATGGAGCCCGAGTTGCAGGCCGCCCACAGAGCCGCTTCTTGTTTGTCTGGCGGTATGTCTGTTTTGTTGACACGTCCAGCGCAGGACTGGCAATTTGAGCTTGCGCTGCTTCCGGACACCCAGGCCAAGGCAGCAGCCATGGTCAACCCTTCGAGCTTTGATGCAGGGCTGCGAGATGCCTTGCAAACCTCGGCAGGACCTCGTTTGGTGGCTGCGGGTTTGGCATTGAAAGCTTGGACATGAGCTTGTCCTGGAATCTGCTCAACTACCCGGCGCTTCACCGGCAGCGCAGAAGGCGGCACCGCATCACCACCTCGTTGGTGGGCCTGATGGCGGGAGCTTTGATGGCTCTCGCAAGCTTGTTTTCATTGGAGAAATCAACGCAAGGTTTACGCCTGCAACAAGCCCAATTGCAGGCCCAGTGGGGCCAGGCCAACCAACAGTTGAAGCATGAGCAGCAACAAGCGGCAGCCAGCGAGAGCAGCCGACAGCAAACGCAACACCTTGGGCAAGTTTTAGAGCAAAACCAAACATGGATGGCACTCCACCAAGCCCTGCTCAGCGAGGCCCAAGAAGATTCTTGGCGACTGGTGCGTTTGCAACTGGCGCCCGGAAAATTGGAGCTTAGCGGCTGGAGCCGAGACTTTGACGCCTTGAACGCCTCTCGGCAAAGGCTGACTGAGCAGTTACAAGCGGCCTGGCCTGAGTCGCCGGTCCTAACGATGGCTCCCAATGTGGGGCCCCATGAGGCTCGGCATGCGGCCCCAAGTTCTGTCAAAGGTCTCGCACCAAGCACATCTTCAACCGAACGGTTTCGCCAAACCAGCGTCTCCGTCCGAGCTGGGCCAGCACTGGACAGTTTGAAGGATGCTGCGGGGCTTGAATTTGTCTGGGTCAGTTCATGGCCCACCTTCAAGCCGATGGCAGCACCCGCACAAAGCAAGGCCCAAGGGACTCCACCATGAACACGCGGATGTGGCTGCAGGCCAAATGGGTGTCCTGGACTGTGGGTGGGCCAGACTGGGGCATTCGCTTTCAGGCGCACTGGCGCTGGTGGACTCGGCGTTGGGGGTTCGCCGTGATGGCATGTGTGCTGGCTTGGGGCTTGGGCGTGTGGCTGCATGCACCAACTTGGCAAGCCCATGCGCAAATCAAAAGCGAAGTGCAGGTCTTGCGTGCCCAATTGTCTGCCGTGCCCAGCCCGCGCCCCAAGGCCAGTGGCCCGTTGATGTCCGATGACGTCCACCGTTTGCCAAGCTGGGACCAGCAAGAACAAGTGTGGGCCTATTTGCGAAACACTTTGGCCCAACACCAGGTCAAGCTCATGCTGATGCAGCCGGTGAGCGAGGCAGCGAGTGCGCCTTTGCCAAGTCAAGCGATGTCATTGCGCTTGCAGGCCCGCTATGAAAACTGGGCTGGCGCCTGGGCGTCACTTGTCCGCACGGGGGCAGTCTGGTCGATGGACCGTTTGAGGGTGCTGCCCAGCGCAGACAAGCAAAACGTGGACATTGAAGTGGTCTGGCGCGCCTGGTTCAGCCCCGGCATGAGGGGCAGCACCCCGCACAACGCGGTGTTTGCAGGGGGAGTGCCTGCCTCGCCTCAGGTGCTGCTTCTGGAGCATGTGGCATCGGTTTTTGACATGCCTTTTTCCATGACACCCCCACAGGAACGAGAGACCCAAATGGTCGTGACGCCGGCCACAGGGGCGGCCGTTGGGTTGTTGCCCGATTCGACAGCGCTTGGTGATGTCCCACCCAAAGAGCTGCTGTTTTCGAGCGAGCCGGAGCGCTGGCCGATGTTGCCCTTGCGCTTGATCGGCGTCTGGCGTCAGGGTGATCAGGCAGAAGCTGTCGTGGCCAACGCCGTGCATTGGTTTCGCACGCAAGAGGGTCGACAAATCAGCCTGGAAGGCCACAGGGTCTGGCGCATAGGGCGGGATGACATCCACGTGCGAGACCCCGCAGGTCGCGTGCAAACCTTTCAGATGGAGGCAAGGGCACCATGAAAATCACCAAGCCACTGGGTCATCATGGCGTGCGGTGTTGGGCTTGGCTGCCCTGGTTGGCGTGTGCCAACCCCGGAGGGCTGATGGCACAAACGTCTGCGTCCACCGCATCCCCTGTACCCTCATTGGCAACTGCTTCCGCAGTCGCTGCCTCTCCCGATTCCAACTTGCCCAAGGCGCATCAGGTCATCAGCCTGAATTTTCAGGATGTGCCCCTCAAAACCTTGTTGCAGGTGTTCGCCGATTTTTCGGGCCTGAATCTGGTGGCCGCAGAGGGGGTGGGCGGGCAAGTGACTGTTCGCTTGTCTGATGTGCCTTGGCCCCAAGCCTTGAACATCGTGCTGCAGGCCAAGGGCTTGGCTTACCGTCTGGATGGCCGGGTCCTGTGGGTGGCGCCCCAAGACGAATGGGCCACCCGGGAAAGAAAACAACTTGAATCCCGCTCGGCTTTAGAGGCGGTCAGTCCCTTGCACATACTGCCTGTCCGACTCAAGCACGCGCGGGCCGGTGATTTGGCTCAGCGCTTGCAAGGCGGTGCGCCTGGTGGTGGGGTCGGTGGCGTAGCAGGCCGCATGTTGAGCGCTCGAGGCAGTGTGTTGTTTGACCCGCGTACCAACCAATTGTTCGTGTCCGATGTGCCCTCGCGATTGGTGCATGTGGAGGCCTTGATTCAGCGCTTGGATGTGCCGATTCGGCAGATCATGATCGAGGCCCGCATCGTCGAGGCGGAGCGGCAATTTGGTGAATCCTTGGGGGCGCGTTTGGGTGCTGGCTTGGCCATGCCTTTGCAACTCAATGGCAACAGCAACACTTTGGCCTTGGGTGCGACCAATGCAGTGGTAGGGCCTGGGGTGGTGACCGGCAATCAGGTCAGGTTACCGGCAGGCAATGCGGGTCAAACCCTTCAAACACCGTCCACTTTTGCCGTGTCCTTGTTCAATGCGGCGGCAGACCGTTTCATCAATGTCGAAATCTCGGCTCTGGAAGCCGATGGGCGGGGCAAGGTGGTCTCGCGCCCCCGGGTGGTGACGGCGGATCAGACCAAAGCCTTGATCGAACAAGGCACCGAGTTGCCCTATCAGACGGCTTCGGCCAGTGGCGCCACATCGATCACGTTTCGCAAAGCCAACTTGAAGCTGGAGGTCACCCCGCAAATCACCCCAGACGGTTCGGTGGTGCTGGATGTGGATGTCAACCGCGACAGCGTGGGCCAGATCACCCCGGCGGGCTTTGCCATCAACACCAAGCACGTCAAAACACAGGTCAGGGTGGAAGATGGGGGCACGGTGGTGTTGGGTGGCATTTTCGAAGAGACCGATCGGGACAACGAGGCCAGAGTGCCCGGCTTGGGCCGTGTGCCGGGCCTCGGTTGGTTGTTCAAAAATCGGGACCGGGCGCAGCGCAACAGCGAGTTGCTGATTTTTTTGACGCCCCGTGTGATGGCCGATGTCCCGGTGGCAGCTGCACCCTGACGGATCCCTGAGTTCCTCAAGTGTTGGCAGAGGGTCGAATACACTTGTTCGACTTGTGGGCGGACTTGGCCCATCGGGCTTTTTTATCCAGAGATTTCACGTGCGCATCATCTTTGTGGGCCTTCCGGGCTCGGGAAAAACCACCATCGGCAGGCAACTGGCCCGCCGCTTGGGCTTGCCCTTTGTGGATTCTGACCATGTGATCGAGCACCGCTTGGGGTGTGCTATTCGTGAGTTTTTTGCGCGAGAGGGAGAAGATCGTTTTCGCGATATCGAGCAAGAGGTTTTGGACGACCTGAGTCGCACGCACCAAGGCGTGATCGCCACTGGCGGAGGCGCAGTTTTGCGCGAGGTCAACCGCCAACATCTGCATGAACGGGGTCAGGTGATTTACCTCCGGTCCACACCAGAGGACGTGTTTCGCCGTGTGCGCCATGACCATGCACGGCCTTTGTTGCAAGTCGACGACCCGCTCAAGCGCCTGCGAGACCTGTACGACATCCGGGACCCGCTGTACCGTGAGGTCGCGCATTTTGTCATTGAGACCGGTCGACCTTCGGTGGCCACCTTGGTCAACATGATCCTGATGCAGTTGGAGTTGGCGGGTCATTTGACAGCGAACGCGCCCGCCGTACACGCAGACCCTGCCTCCCCACTCACCCCCACGGCTGGCCCATAAGGCGTCTGACCTCCAGGCCCAAAGCCCCTACACTTGGGGTCTATGTTTGAGTCCACATCCTCCCTCCAAACCTCTCCCATCCAAACAGTCGCCATCTCCTTGGACGACCGCAGTTACGACATCCAGATTGGCCAAGGCTTGCTGAGCAGCCTTGCAAGCTGGACCGGTTTGCCCAAGGCCAAGACCGCCATGATCGTGACCAACGACACGATTGCGCCACTGTACGCAGCCGCTTTGCGCAGCGCCATCACCCCGCATTACCATCAGGTACACACCGTGGTGTTGCCCGATGGCGAGGCGCACAAAGACTGGCAGACCCTGAACCTGATTTTTGACGCGCTGCTGGGCCAAGGCTGCGACCGCAAGACGGTGCTGTTTGCATTGGGCGGCGGCGTGGTGGGCGACATGACCGGCTTTGCGGCGGCCAGCTACATGCGCGGTGTGCCCTTTGTGCAGGTGCCGACAACGCTCTTGTCGCAGGTGGATTCGTCGGTGGGCGGCAAAACCGCCATCAACCACCCGCTGGGCAAAAACATGATCGGCGCGTTTTACCAGCCGGTGCGGGTGGTTTGCGATTTGAACACCCTGGCCACACTGCCCCCGCGTGAGCTGAGCGCGGGCCTGGCCGAGGTCATCAAATACGGCCCGATTGCCGACATGGATTTCCTGGCCTGGATCGAGTCCAACATCGATGCGCTCATCGCCCAAGACCCGAGCGCGCTGGCGCACGCCGTCCAGCGCAGTTGCGAGATCAAGGCCTGGGTGGTCGGGCAAGACGAGCGCGAAGCGGGCCTGCGGGCCATCCTGAATTTTGGCCACACCTTTGGGCACGCCATCGAGGCGGGTTTGGGTTTTGGCGTCTGGTTGCACGGCGAAGCTGTGGGCTGCGGCATGGTCATGGCGGCCGAGCTGTCGCATCGCCTAGGCCAAGTCGACGCCGCTTTTGTGGCGCGTTTGCGGGCCTTGATCGCGCGTGCAGGCTTGCCGGTGCGCGGCCCCGTCATTGAGGCGGCCGACAACGCGGGCCATTACATCGAACACATGCGCTTGGACAAAAAAGCCATCGGTGGCGACATCCAATTTGTGGTGCTCAACGGCCCCGGCAAAGCCACCGTGTGCGGTGCGCCCGACACCATGGTGCGCGAGGTCATCAACGCCTGCTGCGCCTGAGACATGTTTGCCGAGTCACTGGATTTGCCCGTGGGTTCAAGCCAGCCACAGGCCAACTTGTCGGCGCTGGCTTGCGACCCGGCGCACAGCCGGGGCCGACGGTATGCCGAAGCCCCAGCACCCACGCGCAACGCTTTCCAGCGCGACCGCGATCGCATCGTGCACTCCACCGCATTCCGGCGACTGGTTTACAAGACGCAAGTCTTTCTGAACCACGAAGGCGACTTGTTCCGCACGCGGCTCACGCACTCGCTCGAAGTCGCTCAACTGGGCCGATCGATTGCCCGGGCGTTGGGCCTGAATGAAGATTTGGTTGAGGCCGTGGCGCTGGCGCACGATCTGGGCCACACGCCATTTGGACATGCTGGACAAGACACGCTGAACGAATGCATGGCCGAGCACGGCGGCTTTGAGCACAACCTGCAAAGCCTGCGCGTGGTCGACCAACTCGAAGAGCGCTACCCCGAGTTCGACGGCCTGAACCTGAGCTTCGAAACCCGCGAGGGTGTGCTCAAACACTGCTCGCGGCCCAATGCCGAGCATCTGGAACAGACCGAACCGGGTGGCGTTGGACGGCGTTTCATCGACCGCACTCAGCCGAGCCTGGAAGCGCAACTGTGCAACCTGGCCGACGCGATTGCCTACAACGCGCACGACATCGACGACGGCGTGCGCTCCGGGCTGATCAGCATCGAACAACTGCTGCAGGTGGAACTGTTTGGGCATTACCACCAACAGACTTTGGCCGAACACCCGGGCTTGTCGGAAAAGCCGCGCCGCGTTCTGTACGAAACCATTCGCCGCATGCTCAGTGACCAGGTGTACGACGTGATCGACACCACCCGCCAGGCCGTGGCGAATGCGGGTGTGCGCACGCTGGCCGAGGCCCGTCTGGCCGGGCCGCTGGTGGCTTTCAGCCCGGGCATGAAGACCCGCAGCGGCGAGCTCAAAAAGTTTTTGTTTGCGCAGCTCTACCGCCACCCGCAGGTCATGCACACCACCGGGCAGGCACAGCAGGTGGTGCGCGAGTTGTTCGCCGCTTACGTGGCCCAGCCTGCTGAAATGTCCGCTGACTTTGCCGCCAACGCCAACCTGCACCGCTCGGTGGCCGACTACATCGCCGGCATGACCGACCGCTTCGCCCTGCGCGAGCACGAACGCCTGACGGGGCGCAAGTTGTTGTGAGCTCGGTGAGCGCCCACCGCGCCGCTTGGCTGGTCGTGCTCGCGGGCGGCGTGGCGGCTTTGCAGGTGGGCAAGTTGCCACCCGCTTTGCCCGCGCTGCAGGCCGAGCTGGGCCTCACGCTGGTGCAGTCCGGTTTCCTCTTGTCCATGGTGCAACTTGCCGGCATGAGCCTGGCGGTGTTCATGGGCCTGTTGGCCGACGGTATGGGTCTGAAGCGCAGCATGGTGCGCGGTTTGTGCTTGCTGGCGCTGGCCAGTGGATTGGGCGCCTTCGCCACCTCGGTCACCGCTTTGCTGGCCCTGCGGGCCATCGAAGGCTTGGGCTTTTTGCTGGTGGCTTTGCCCGCACCGGCTTTGATTCGCCGCCTGGTGCCGCCCGCGCAGTTGTCCGGCATGCTGGGCGTGTGGGGCGCTTATATGCCCACCGGCACAGCGCTGGCTTTGCTGGCCGGGCCGCTGTTCATTCCGGTTTGGGGTTGGGGCGCTTGGTGGTGGCTGTTTGCCGCCGTGTCGCTGGCCATGGCCGCGTGGTTGTGGCGCAGCGTGCCCGCCGACCCCTTGGTCCAGACAGCCGCAGCGGGGCTTGGTGCCTGGCAGCGCCTGCGCCGCACCTTGAGCGCCCGTGGCCCCTGGCTCGTAGCACTCACCTTTGGCATGTACTCGGGCCAGTGGCTGGCGGTGGTGGGTTTCTTGCCGTCTATTTACGCTGCCGCAGGTGTTGGCGGTGCGCTGCTGGGTGTGCTCACGGCCTTGGCAGCGGCCGTTAACATCGTGGGCAATATGGCATCGGGCCGCTTGCTGCAGCGCGGCTGGGCACCCCGCAGCACGCTGTGGCTGGGCTTTGGCGCCATGGCGCTGGGCAGCACGGTGGCCTTCGCGCCCTTTACTGAAAGCCTGCCTTGGTTGCGTTTTACCGGGGTGCTGCTGTTCTCGGGTATGGGCGGTTTGGTGCCGGGCACGCTGTTCAGCCTGGCGGTGCGTCTGGCCCCGGGCGAGCAACAAGTGGCCACCACCGTGGGCTGGGTGCAGCAACTCTCGGCCTTGGGCCAGTTTGTGGGGCCGCCCGTGGTGGCGGCCGTGGCGGCGCAAGCGGGCGGCTGGCAGCTCACCCCGCTGGTCACGGTGGGCTGTTGTGCGGTGGGGGCGGGGTTGGCTTGGGCTGTTGGGCGAAAATTGTGAGTGGTCTGTCTTGCTGGTGGTGCCAACCGTTAAACCTAACGTGTTTCAATCTCTACAATCGAGGACGAGTTACGTGAGTGGGCAAATTGCTGGCTTGATCTGTGAGTGAATACTGATCCAGTTGCATACATGCCAATATTGCTAAATTGTTAAAACGATGAGTGTTCTGCCGTTTAGAGAATCAGGCGCATCAAAGGAGAAAACTTGTCTGCCATCCATGACCTCATCGCTCAAATAAGCGATTCACGCCTGCGCGAGCGCCTGGTTACCGAATGGGCGAATGCTGCCAGAGAAAAGAAATTCGGCTTGGTGTTTGAAGACCACCTGCCCGAGTTGTTGCCGCTGCATGGTGCTAAGCCACGTAAAGGCGATTTGGTCTGTCGCCGTCAGGGTGCGCTGAAAGATGTTTGGCAAGTCAAGTCCATCCACGCGGGCTTGGCCACCTGCATTAAACCCAGCAACGAGACGCACCCCAGCGAAGCGACCCGCGCAGCGTCAGAGCCGGTGCAGTTCCCGGTGGATGAATTGCTGGTCGTGCGGGAGTTTGGTGAGCCGATCTTCCCCGCGCTGATGCCAGTGGATTCCGTGGCCAACGGCCCGGTAGATGCCCCCTGGCACACGCTGATCGAGGCCGACAACTACCACGCGTTACAGCTGCTGGATTACCTGTATGCCGGTCAGGTGGATTGCATCTACATCGACCCACCCTACAACACCGGCGCCCGCGACTGGAAATACAACAACGACTACGTGGACGGCAACGATGGCTGGCGGCACAGCAAATGGCTCGCCTTCATGGAAAAGCGGCTAAAGCTGGCCAAGCGGCTACTCAAGCCGGACACCGGCGTGCTGATCGTCACGATTGACGAACACGAGGTACATCACCTTGGGATGCTGCTGGAACGGGAATTTCCGGAGGCATACCGTCAGATGGCTACGATTGTTATTACTGCGCGAGGCGTGGCCAAGCAAGGGCTGGCCCGTGTTGAGGAGTATGCACATTACGTCTATTTGGGTAGAGCATCAGCCGTACCGACTCCCGACGATTTTCTGAATAGCGATACCAGCACAAAGAAGAAAACTCCGTGGGCAAGTTTGCTTCGCCGCGGCACCAACGCAGCGCCGTTTAATCGTCCTGGGCTTGTTTATCCAATTTTTCTCAATCCTGAGACTGGGGAAATTCTTGGGGTGGGGGAGACTGTCGAGGAAAAAATCACTCGCGGCGATTTCACTCGTCAACAAGCCAATGCATTCAATCCGAGCAGGACTAAGGCAGAGGCATGGCCAATCAGATCAGATGGATCACTGGGGACATGGCAAGTGAAGCCCAGCAAGTTGCTTGAGCTCAAGCGCAAGGGATTCGTGAAGATCGGACGCTTTGATGAGGATCGAGTCAGTTGGTCAGTCAACTATCTTAAGAGAGGCCCTATTTCAGAGATCGAGCGTGGTGAGTTGCTTGTTACAGGGTATGAGTGGGAGGGCGGGCCTGCGGTTCTTGAATACGCAGACCAATCGGATGCGCCCAAGCGCGCTAAAACTGTCTGGCACCGTACTCTGCACGACGCCGGTACATACGGCTCCGGCTTAATTCGGCAAGTGCTTGGAAATCGAGCTTTTGAGTTTCCCAAGTCACTTTATGCCGTTAAAGACACCCTCTCCACCATCTTAGGCAACAATCAAAAAGCACTCGTCCTGGATTTCTTCGCCGGCAGCGGCACCACGCTCAATGCCGTCAACCTGCTCAACGCCACCGATGGTGGTCAGCGCCGCTGCATCCTGGTCACCAATAACGAAGTCTCCGCCGAGGAGGCTGCGGCACTGGGCGCCCGCGGCCTGCAACCCGGCGATGAAGAGTGGGAGGCACAAGGCATCTGCCGTTCGGTGACCTGGCCGCGCAGCAAGTACACCATCCTAGGCAAGCGGGACGATGGCTCTGTGTTGACCGGCGAATACTTGACCGGCAAAACGGTGGAGCGTGAGAAAGCGCGCAGCTTCACGCAGATCGGCTTTGTCGATCCGGCGCAGCTCGACACACTGCCCAAGAAGAAGCAGGTGGTGGCACTGATCGATGGCCTGCCGCAGACGCTGGTGAAAGATCCGTGCCCCTTCATCGTGTCGGAGGACCACAAGGCCACGGTGCTGTTTGACCCGGCAGCCGCAGAAGATTGGCTGGAGGCACTCGACGGACAAGAGCACATCACCGACTTCTACATCGTCACACCCGTCAAGCGTGTGTTCGACCAGTTGAAGTCTCTGGTGGTGGAGCTGCTCGGGCCGATACTGGTGCCGGAGGAAGAAAAGCGTCCGATGAGCTCGGGCTTTGCGGCCAACCTCGCGTACTTCAAGCTGGATTTTCTTGAGCGCGAACGCGTGTCGCTGCGCCGCGCCTTCCACGAAATCCTGCCGCTGCTGTGGCTGAAGGCTGGTGCCGTAGGTCCGCGACCCGAGCTGAAGCGCGGCGAGCCGGAGCCGGTGCTGTTTGCGCCGGAATGCAGCAATTTCGTGGTGTTGCTGGATGAAACCCGCATGGGCCGTTTGCTCAAGTCGCTTGATGGGCGCACCGGCTTGTCGCAGGTGTTCATCGTCACCGACGCGGATGAATCCTTCAAAACCATGGCGCAGGACGTGCGCGAGGTGGCGGGCAAGGCAAACCCCGGCCTGGCGGTGGTGCAGTTGTACCGCGATTACCTGCTCAATTTCATGATCAACAAGAACCAGGACCGCGCTGCCGGTCACACCGACACACAGGGAGCGCGGGCATGAAGGTCACGCTGTTCGATTTTCAGAAAGACGCGCTGAATGATTTGCGCAAGGCATTGGTGAAGGCTCGTCAAGGCGTGTCGTCTGAGGACCAGCATGTGGTGGCCTTCTCTGCCGCCACTGGCAGCGGCAAGACGATCATGATGACGGCGCTGTTTGAGGCTATATTGGATGAACCTGATGACCAGTTGGCTTGGCCGCTGGATTGGGCACCCCAACCGGATGCCGTGATCCTGTGGGTGTCGGACATGCCCGAGCTCAACGAGCAGACCAAGCTCAAGATCGAAAGCAAGTCGGACAAGGTGTACCGGGTCAACCAGCTCATCACCATCGATGCGTATTTTGACGCGCCCCGGCTGGATGGTGGGCGCATCTATTTCATCAACACGCAGAAGCTGGCCGTCAATCAACCGCTGACCAACCGCGGCGATGGACGACAGCATCTGATCTGGGAAACGCTGACCAACACCGCGCGCGCTATGCCCGACCGCTTTTATGTGGTGATCGACGAGGCGCACCGTGGCATGACTTCGGGCAAGGGTGCGCAGGCTGCGCAGACCTTGATGCAGCGCTTCTTGTTGGGTTACCCCGAGGTTGGCCTGGTCAAGATGCCGATGGTGATTGGGGTGTCTGCCACACCGAAGCGATTCCTGGATTTGATTGCGAATGCCGAGCACACCGTGACCACTCACAAGGTGGCGGTTCCCGCAGAAGAAGTGCGCAAGTCCGGTCTGCTGAAAGACCGCATTCTGATCCACCACCCGGAATCTGCCACAACAGCCGAGATGGCGCTACTGGAGGAGGCTGCCCGGCGCTGGGGGCAGATGACGGCCGCCTGGGGCGCGTACTGCCATGAAGAAAAAGAGCAAACCATCTGGCCGGTGCTGGTGGTTCAGGTCGAAAACGGGTCCGACCGACAACTTACCAAGACAGATCTCGGCGCGGCGCTGACCGTGATCGAGAGCGCCATTGGCCGTCGCCTGAACGAAGGCGAAATCGCCCACGCGATGCACGACACGGGCGACCTGGACGTGGGCGGTCGCCGCGTACGCAAGGTGGAAGCCTCACGGATTGACGCGGACAAGAACATCGGTGTGGTGTTCTTCAAGACCAGCCTGTCCACCGGCTGGGATTGCCCGCGCGCCGAGGTGATGATGTCGTTCCGCCGAGCGGAGGATCACACCTACATCGCCCAGTTACTGGGCCGAATGGTGCGCACACCGCTGGCACGCCGTATCGAAAAGGATGCCGCGCTCAACGATGTGCATCTGTTTTTGCCTTATTTTGATACAGAGGCCGTGGAAAGCGTGGTGGCTTCGCTTCACAACGCGGAAGATGTGCCGCCCGCCGAAACAGGGTCCAGCCGCAATTTGGTGGTCCTCAAGCGGCGTGAGGGCTGCGAGTTCATCTTTGCGGCTCTCGACGAATTGATCACTTACCGTGTGAATGCCGCTCGGGCACAAAGTCCGTTGCGTCGGTATATGGCCGTCTCTCGTAGTTTGACGATCGATGAGATTGATGACGATGCCTGGGGCCAAACCAAGCAGCAGATTGTTGAGTGGATGGGGCGACGCATTGCAGCGATCAAGGCGGCAGGCCAGTTTGATGCGGCGGCCAAAGCGATCACACAGGTTGGCCTGCGGACCTTGGCTGTCAATAACGGAACGGGCGTAGCTGAGCCGACTGCGGACTATCACATTGATGCCTCGGACGTGGACATTGATCGGCTGTTCGAAGAGGCTGGACGTTCCTTTAGCCATGGTTTGCAAATGGAGTATTGGCGCGCCCACTCAGATCGGGATGCGTTGGAAGTCAAGGTTGAGGCCATCGTCCTGGCGCGCAACGCGGCAGAAATGGCAGTGCTGGAATCGTTGGCAGAGAAAGCCTTCGATGGTCTTTACGATCAGCACAAGAAGGCCATCTACAAACTCAAGGAGCAGCGGCGCATCAACTACGAGAAGTTGCGGCTGGCTACGGCCAAGCCCAACGAAGTGCCATGGCAATTACCGGCATCCATCGACTTCAAGCGACTGCCGACCGATCCCCTCTGGGAGCGCCATCTGTATGTGGAAGGGAACGGTCAGTTCCGTGCCGAACTGGGCAGTTGGGAAGCGGAGGTGTTGAAGGAAGAACTGGCTAAGCCTGAAGTGGTCGGCTGGTTGCGCAATCTGGACCGTAAGCCGTGGTCGCTGGAGGTTCCGTATGAGACCGGCGGTGATGTGCGACCAATGTTTCCGGATTTGGTCGTGGTGCGTAAAGTCGGCAGCGAACTGGTCATCGACATTCTTGAGCCCCACGACCCGAGTCTTAGCGATAACTTTGAGAAAGCAGTGGGTCTGGCGAAGTTTGCGGAAAAGCACGGCGGGCTATTCGGGCGCATCCAACTGATCCGCAAGCAGTCTTCGGCTGGTGGCGAGCATTTCGTGCGCCTGGAGATCAACAAGGCCGCCACTATCAAAAAGCTGCTGCTGATTAACAGCAACCCGCAGCTTGATGAGATTTTTACTACTCAAGGAATTTGACAAGAAATCACCTCCATTTTTCATGTGCGTTGTGCGTATTAAGTTCATCAAACTCACGCCTGCTTGAAGCCGTTTTCAATGACTGACCAACCCGCCCCTCTCGTCTCCGCTGATTACGCTTCACTGCTCGGCGACATCAAGCAACGCGTGCGCCATGGGCAAACGCGGGCTGTGTTGGCCGTCAATGCCGAGCTCATTCGCCTGTATTGGGACATCGGCGCTTTGATTCACGCTCGCCAACAGCAAGAAGGCTGGGGGGCTGGGGTGATTCCGCGTTTGGCGCGTGATTTGCATAACGAATTGCCGGAGGAAAAGGGCTTTTCCGAGCGCAACATCAAACGGATGCTGGCTTTTTACCGCGAATATCCGTACTTGGAATTTGTGCCACAAGCTGTGGCACAAATTGATCCCGGGGAAAAAGTGTCACAGGCTGCGGCACTTTTCCCGGCTGACTTGGTTCAGTCCATTCCCTGGGGGCACCACACCGAGCTCATGGCCAAGGTCAAGGACCTGCCCACCCGCCATTGGTACATGCAGGCCTGCCTGGCCAATGGCTGGAGCCGCAACATTTTGGTCATGCAGATCGAAGTGGCCGCGCATCAGCGCCAAGGGCGAGCCACCACCAACTTTGACAGGCGGCTTCCGTTGCCCGATTCAGACCTGGTGCAGCAAACCCTGAAAGACCCCTACCTGTTTGACTTTCTGACGCTGGAGTCCGGCTTTCATGAGCGCGAACTGGAAACCGGCCTCATCGCGCATCTGGAAAAGTTTTTGCTGGAGCTGGGGCAGGGCTTTGCCTTCGTTGGACGTCAATACCATCTCGATGTTGGCGATCAGGATTTTTATGTCGACTTGCTTTTTTATCACTTGAAGTTGCGTTGCTATGTGGTGATTGACCTCAAGCGCGGTGATTTCAAGCCTGAATATGCGGGAAAGATGAATTTCTATTGCAGCGTGGTGGATGATCGGCTGCGCCATGAAAGCGACAGACCTACCATCGGGCTGATTCTTTGCCAGCAACCTAACCGAGTGCTGGCGGAATATGCGCTGCGCGGCATGGACAAGCCCATAGGTGTTTCCAGTTTCGAGCTCACCCGAGCACTCCCCGAGAGTCTGGAGTCCAGCCTTCCGACCATCGAGGAAATCGAACGCGAATTGGAGGGGGACGCATGAGTGGGCGATGTTCCAGCCACGGCAAACCCGGGCGCAAAAAGACAGAAGTCTCCCTTGTGCATTCCTCTGCAGCGGAATATCTGACCGTCATCGCTGCCAGCGGGCAGGGCGGCGTGCATTTAAAAACGACAACACCTGGGCTGCCTGCCCGAGGATGAGTCTTCCTGATAAGACCCTGTGCCACAGGCACAATCTCGCCCATGACCGATCTGAACACCCCCGAAATTGCCGACACCGTGCGCTGGCTTGAACGCGCCGTGATTGGCCTGAACCTGTGCCCCTTTGCCAAAGCCCCGCACGTCAAGGGCCAGATCCATTACGTGCTGAGCGAGGCCAAAGGCCTGGAAGGCTTGCGCGATGAGCTGATTGAGCAGCTGCAGGCGCTGGCCGCCATGTCTGCCGAAGAGCGTGAAACTGTGCTCTTGATCGTGCCGCAGATGCTGCAGGATTTTCTGGAGTTCAACGACTTTCTGGACGAAGCCGATGCGGTGCTGCAAGAGCTGGACATGGAAGGTGTGTTCCAGGTCGCGAGTTTTCACCCCCAGTTCCAGTTTGCCGACACCGAGCCGGACGACATTGGCAACTTCACCAACCGCTCGCCTTACCCCACGCTGCACCTGCTGCGCGAGGAAAGCATCGACCGGGCGGTAGAGGCTTTTCCCGAAGCCGAGATGATTTACGAGACCAACATCAAGACCCTGGAAAAGCTGGGGGCTGAAGGCTGGAAAAAGCTGGATGTGGGCCCTAGCCCATGAAAAAACGACCTGCCATCGACAACGCGGCATCGCAGCTGCCGCCCGAAGTTCGGCCTGGCCAGTCGGTCGAGTTGCTCAAGCAGCTCCACATCCTGACCCGCGAAGGCAAGCTCAACCAGGACTCGCGTCGCAAGCTCAAGCAGGTCTACCACCTGTTCCAGTTCATCGAAAAGCTGCTCAAAGAGTTGCCCGCCAGCGGTACCGGCCCCACGCTGGCCGACCACGGCGCAGGCAAATCGTATCTGGGCTTCATCATTTACGACCTGTTTTTCAAAGCGCTGGGCCAAGGCACGATCTACGGCATCGAAACCCGCAGCGAACTGGTGCAGTCGTCTCAAGCGCTGGCCCAGCGGCTGGGCTTTGAGCGCATGAAGTTCCTCAATCTGAGCGTGGCCGAATCTGCGCACAGCGACGCGCTGCCTGGCCAGATCGATGTGGTCACCGCACTGCACGCCTGCGACACCGCCACCGATGACGCCATCGCCTTTGGCCTGCAAAAGAAAGCCCAATACATGGTGCTGGTCCCTTGCTGCCAGGCCGAATTGGCCCGGGCGCTGAACCAGAACAAGGCGCTCAATTTACAGCGCATGCCTTTGGCCGAGCTCTGGCGTCACCCGCTGCACACCCGCGAAGTGGGCAGTCAACTGACCAATGTGTTGCGTTGCCTGTATCTGGAGTCACAGGGCTACCAAGTGACGGTGACTGAGCTGGTGGGCTGGGAACACAGCATGAAGAACGAACTGATCCTGGCCAAATACACCGGGCAAAACAAACGCAATGCGCGTGAGCGGCTGGAGGCCTTGCTCGTTCAATTCGGGCTGGCGTCTCTGGCAGGCAGCCGCTACCCGATGCATTGAGCATGTGAAAACAGGCGCACGGCTCTTCGGGCTGTGGGTCTCGTATGTGCACTGCCCACTTTGCAAGGCGGGTTCATATATCAGTGGCAGGTGAATGTCCCAATCTGAATAATTGGGGTCAAAATAATTGGGGTCAGATCCCAATTAAACTGCGGGTCTATTCCAAGGGAGTCCCCATGGCCCGCCAGCCCCGCCTCACCGTTGCCGCTTACCCGCACCATGTCATTCAGCGTGGCAACGACCGCCAGCCCATCGTGCGCGATGATGCGGACCGTGAGCGTTTGCTTGCTCTCTGGCAAGAGCATGCGCAAACTTTCAAGGTGGCCATCCATGCCTACGTCATCATGGACAACCATTTCCATTTGCTTCTCACGCCCGAAACCAATGAAGGCCTGCCGCAAATGATGCAGGCGGTGGGTCGGGCCTATGTGCGCTATTTCAATTTGCGGCACCAACGCACGGGCACGCTGTGGGAAGGGCGCTACCGCAGCAACCTCATTGAGAGTGAGCGTTATCTTTTGGCGTGCATGGTCTACATTGACCTGAACCCGGTTCGGGCGGGCATGGTGGGGCAAGCGGCTGACTTCAAATGGTCCAGCCACAGGCACTGTATTGGGCTGGTGAGCGCCAAATGGGTGACCCCGCACGCCCTGTTTTGGGGCCTGGGGAACACGCCATTTGCCCGAGAGGCGGCTTATGCTGCGCTGGTGCAGACGGGCCTGGTTCAGCGCGATAAAGACCAACTTACCCAAAGTGCCTTGTCGGGCTGGGCGCTGGGTTCGGCTGATTTTGTGGGTGAGTTGCAACAGAGCACGTCGCGACGCCTGATGCCAGGCAAGGCGGGGCGACCTGCTAAAAAGACGGCAGATTGAATCTGTCCCCAATTAAATCAAGCTCAAATCAAAAGCCAAATTAATTGGGATCTGACCCCAATTAAAAAGTTTGGCATGGATGCTGCTGTGCACTACACTCGCCACTCTGCGTGAAAACCCTTAGGAGCGCCCATGACTTCGGCCAGTGCAAAAGAACATTTCGAATCGACCGGTTTGTATGACCCCGCCAACGAGCACGATGCGTGTGGTGTCGGCTTTGTGGCCCACATCAAAGGGCACAAGACCCACGCCATCGTGACGCAAGCGCTCAAGATTCTGGAAAACCTGGACCACCGGGGTGCGGTGGGTGCGGATGCACTCATGGGCGACGGTGCCGGTATCCTGATTCAGTTGCCCGACGCACTGTACCGCGACGAAATGGCCAAGCAAGGCGTGGCGCTGCCACCATTTGGCGAATACGGCGTGGGTATGGTGTTTTTGCCCAAGGAGCACGCCTCACGCATGGCTTGCGAGCAAGAATTGGAGCGTGCTGTCAAGGCCGAAGGCCAGGTGGTGCTGGGCTGGCGCGATGTGCCCGTGAACCGCGACATGCCCATGTCGCCCACGGTGCGCGATAAAGAGCCGGTCATGCGCCAGATCTTCATCGGCCGTGGCGCCGACGTGATCGTGCAAGACGCCCTCGAGCGCAAGCTGTATGTGATCCGCAAGACCGCCAGCGCCGCCATCCAGAACCTGCGCCTGACGCACAGCAACGAGTACTACATCCCCAGCATGTCCAGCCGCACAGCGGTCTACAAGGGCTTGCTGCTGGCCGACCAAGTGGGTACCTATTACTTGGACCTGCAAGATGAGCGCTGCGTCTCGGCTCTGGGCTTGGTGCACCAGCGCTTTTCCACCAATACATTCCCCGAGTGGCCATTGGCCCACCCCTACCGCTATGTGGCGCACAACGGCGAGATCAACACCGTCAAGGGCAACTACAACTGGATGAAGGCCCGCGAAGGCGTGATGTCTTCGCCCGTATTGGCCGCCGACCTGCAAAAGCTCTACCCCATCAGTTTCGCCGGTCAGTCCGATACCGCCACCTTTGACAACTGCCTGGAACTGCTGACGATGGCGGGCTACCCCATCAGCCAGGCCGTGATGATGATGATCCCCGAGCCTTGGGAACAGCACACCACCATGGACGAGCGCCGCAAGGCCTTCTACGAATACCACGCTGCCATGCTCGAGCCATGGGACGGCCCCGCCTCCATCGTGTTCACCGACGGTCGCCAGATTGGTGCCACCCTGGACCGAAACGGCCTGCGCCCCTCTCGCTACATCATCACCGACGACGACATGGTCATCATGGGTTCGGAAACCGGCGTGTTGCCGATCCCCGAAAGCAAGATCGTGCGCAAGTGGCGTCTGCAGCCGGGCAAGATGTTCCTGATCGATCTGGAACAAGGCCGCATGATCAACGACGAAGAGTTGAAGGCGGGTCTCGCCAGCGCCAAGCCCTACAAGCAGTGGATCGAAAACCTGCGCATCAAGCTCGACGACGTCGCCGAAGCCGCTGTCGCGCCTGCTTCTGATGTGCCTTTGCTCGACCTTCAGCAAGCCTTTGGCACCACACAAGAAGACATCAAGTTCCTGTTGGCCCCCATGGCGTCTGCTGGAGAAGAAGCCATTGGCTCCATGGGCAACGACAGCCCTTTGGCGGTGCTGTCCGACAAGAACAAGCCGCTGTACAACTACTTCAAGCAGTTGTTCGCGCAAGTGACCAACCCCCCGATTGACCCGATCCGCGAAGCGATTGTGATGTCGCTGGTGTCCTTCATCGGCCCCAAGCCCAACCTGCTGGACATCAACCAAGTCAACCCGCCGATGCGCCTGGAAGTCAGCCAGCCCATCCTTGATTTTGCAGACATGGCCAAGTTGCGCAACATTGGCCAAGCCACCAAAGGCAAGTTCAAGAGCGCCACACTGGACATCACTTACCCCTTGTTGTGGGGCCGCGAAGGTGTGGAAGCCAAGCTGGCCTCGCTGTGCGCCGAAGCCGTGGACGCCATCAAGGGTGGTCACAACATCCTGATCATCAGCGACCGTGGCGTGAGCACCACCCAGGTCGCCGTGCCCGCACTGCTGGCCTTGTCGGCCATCCACCAGCACTTGGTCACTGCAGGTCTTCGCACCACCGCTGGCTTGGTGGTCGAGACGGGTACAGCCCGCGAAGTGCACCACTTTGCGGTGCTGGCTGGTTACGGTGCTGAAGCTGTTCACCCTTACTTGGCGATGGAAACCCTGGCTGCGTTGCACAAAGAGCTGCCCGGCGATTTGTCCGCTGAGAAAGCCATCTACAACTACATCAAGGCGATCGGCAAGGGCTTGTCCAAGATCATGTCCAAGATGGGTGTGTCGACTTACATGTCGTATTGCGGTGCGCAGTTGTTTGAAGCCATCGGCATCAACACCGAAACCATTGACAAATACTTCACCGGCACCTCCAGCCGCGTCGGCGGCATTGGCGTTTTCGAGATCGCCGAAGAAGCCTTCCGCATGCACACCGCTGCCTTCAGCGACGACCCTCTGCTGGCCACCATGCTGGATGCAGGCGGTGAATACGCTTGGCGTGCCCGTGGTGAAGAACACATGTGGACACCCGACGCGATTGCCAAGTTGCAGCACTCCACCCGTGCCAACAACTTCAGCACCTACAAAGAGTACGCGCAGATCATCAACGACCAAAGCAAGCGCCACATGACGCTGCGCGGTTTGTTCGAGTTCAAGATCGACCCGGCCAAAGCCATCCCGCTAGAGCAGGTCGAGCCTGCGGCAGAGATCGTCAAGCGTTTCGCCACCGGTGCGATGTCGCTGGGCTCGATTTCCACCGAAGCGCACGCCACACTGGCCGTGGCCATGAACCGCATTGGCGGCAAGAGCAACACCGGCGAAGGCGGTGAGGACGCCAACCGTTACCGCAACGAACTCAAAGGCATCCCGATCAAGTTGGGCGACTCCTTGAAGAGCGTGATCGGTGCAGAAAACGTCGAAGTCGACATGCCTCTGGCCGCCGGTGATTCGCTGCGTTCGCGCATCAAACAAGTGGCCTCTGGCCGCTTCGGTGTGACAGCCGAATACCTGCACAGCGCCGACCAAATCCAGATCAAGATGGCCCAGGGTGCCAAGCCTGGTGAAGGCGGTCAGTTGCCCGGCGGTAAAGTGTCTGACTATATCGGCAAGCTGCGCCACTCGGTTCCAGGCGTGGGTCTGATCTCGCCACCGCCGCACCACGATATTTACTCCATCGAGGACTTGGCCCAACTGATCCATGACCTGAAGAACGTGGCACCGCACAGCGACATCAGCGTCAAGCTTGTGTCTGAAATCGGCGTCGGTACCATCGCTGCCGGTGTGGCCAAGTGCAAGGCCGACCACGTCGTGATCGCGGGCCATGACGGCGGCACGGGCGCTTCGCCTTGGTCCTCTGTCAAGCATGCCGGTTCGCCATGGGAAATCGGTCTGGCAGAAACCCAGCAGACCCTGGTGCTCAACGGTTTGCGCGGTCGCATCCGTGTGCAGGCTGACGGGCAGATGAAGACTGGCCGTGATGTGGCCATCGGCGCTTTGCTGGGCGCGGACGAATTCGGCTTTGCCACAGCACCGCTGGTGGTCGAGGGCTGCATCATGATGCGCAAGTGCCACTTGAACACTTGTCCCGTGGGCGTGGCCACGCAAGACCCCATCTTGCGAGCCAAGTTCACCGGCAAGCCAGAGCATGTCGTGAACTACTTCTTTTTCATCGCCGAAGAAGTGCGTCAGATCATGGCCCAGCTGGGCATTGCCAAGTTCGATGACCTGGTGGGCCGTGCCGACCTGCTCGACATGAAGAGCGGTGTGGAACACTGGAAAGCCAAGGGCCTGGACTTTGGTCGCCTGTTGGCCGTGCCGCAAGTGGCCTCCACCGTGGCCGTGCGCCATGTGGACACGCAAGACCATGGCCTGGAAAAAGCCCTCGACAACGTGCTGATCGCCAAGAGCCGCGCCGCCATCGACAAGGGCGAAAGAGTGCAGTTCATGGAAGTCGCCCGCAACGTGAACCGCTCGGTCGGTGCCATGTTGTCCGGTGCGGTGACCCAAGTTCACCCCGAAGGTTTGCCCGACGACACCCTGCGCATCCAGCTCGAAGGTACGGGCGGCCAATCCTTTGGGGCCTTCTTGGCCAAGGGCATCACGCTGTACCTGATTGGCGAAGCCAACGACTACACCGGCAAAGGTTTGTCGGGTGGCCGCATCGTGGTGCGCCCCAGCTTGGAGTTCCGTGGCGTGGCCTCGCAAAACATCATCGTGGGCAACACCGTCATGTACGGCGCGACCACCGGTGAGGCCTTCTTTGCGGGCGTGGCCGGCGAGCGCTTTGCGGTGCGCCTGTCGGGCGCTACTGCAGTGGTCGAAGGCACAGGCGACCACGGCTGCGAATACATGACTGGCGGTACGGTGGCTGTGTTGGGCATGACCGGCCGCAACTTCGGTGCGGGCATGAGCGGGGGTATCGCTTACGTCTACGACGAAGACGGCGACTTCGCCTCGCGCTGCAACACCGCCATGGTCAGCATGGAAAAGGTGCTGGCCGTGGCCGAGCAAGAAGCGCAAGTGGACCGCAAGGTCTGGCACCGCGATCAGACCGACGAAGCACAACTGAGGAAACTGCTGGAAGACCACCACAAGTGGACCGGTAGCCAGCGTGCCCGCGAATTGCTGGACAACTGGACCACGGCACGCGCCAAGTTCGTGAAGGTCTTCCCGAACGAATACAAGCGCGCCTTGGGCGAGATCAACGCACGCAAAGCGGCGAACGCAAGCAAGGCTGCCCAGCCTGTGGCCGCCTGAGCCGAACGTCAAGATTGAAGGAAAAGCATCATGGGAAAAATCACCGGCTTCATGGAATTTGAGCGCATCGAAGAAGGCTACAAGCCTGTCACCGAGCGCCTCAAAAATTACGGCGAATTCGTGATCGGGCTGACCGAAGAGCAGTCCAAAACACAAGCGGCGCGTTGCATGGACTGCGGCACACCGTTTTGTAACAACGGCTGCCCGGTCAACAACATCATTCCGGACTTCAACAACCTGGTGTTTGAAGGTGACTGGAAAAACGCGATCGAGGTGCTGCACAGCACCAACAACTTCCCTGAGTTCACCGGCCGCATTTGCCCCGCACCTTGCGAGGCTGCTTGCGTGGTCAACTTCAACGACGATGCGGTGGGCATCAAGTCCATCGAGCACGCCATCATCGACCGCGCCTGGGCCGAAGGCTGGGTCACGCCACGCCCTGCCAAGGTCAAGACGGGCAAAACCGTGGCCATCATTGGTGCAGGTCCTGCTGGGATGGCCGCAGCCCAGCAGCTGGCCCGTGCAGGCCACGACGTGACCTTGTATGAGAAAAACGACCGCGTAGGTGGCTTGCTGCGTTACGGCATCCCTGACTTCAAAATGGAAAAAACGCACATCGACCGTCGCGTCCAGCAGCTTGAAGCCGAAGGCGTGAAGATCCGCACCAGCGTCTTGGTGGGCGAGTGGCCCAAGGATTCCAAGGTCACCAACTGGGCCAAGGAAACCGTCAGTGCTGAACAACTGAAAAAAGACTTTGACGCCGTGTTGCTCACCGGCGGCTCCGAGCAGTCGCGTGACTTGCCCGTGCCCGGCCGCGATCTGGAAGGCATCCACTTTGCGATGGAGTTCCTGCCTCAGCAAAACAAGGTCAACGCGGGCGACAAGCTCAAAGGCCAATTGCGTGCGGACGGTAAACACGTCATCGTGATCGGCGGCGGTGACACCGGCAGCGACTGCGTGGGCACCAGCACACGCCATGGCGCTGTGAGCGTCACCCAGTTCGAGGTGATGCCCGAGCCACCCGAAAAAGAAAACAAGGCGCTGGTTTGGCCCTACTGGCCCATGAAGCTGCGCACCAGCTCCAGCCACGAAGAAAGCGCCGAAAAAGGTCTGTTGCAACGCGAATTTGCCATCTCGACCAAAGCGTTCATGGGTGAAAAAGGCCAAGTCACCGGGTTGACCACGGTTCATGTCGAATTCAAAGACGGCAAGATGGTCGAAGTGCCAGGCACCGAAAAAGAGCACAAAGCCGACTTGGTCTTGCTGGCCATGGGTTTCACCAACCCGGTGGCGACCGTGCTTGACGCCTTTGGCATCGACAAGGACGCCCGCGGCAATGCCAAGGCCAGCACCGATTTCACAGGCGGTTACGCCACCAATGTGCCTAAGGTGTTTGCCGCTGGCGACATGCGCCGCGGTCAGTCGCTGGTGGTGTGGGCGATCCGCGAAGGCCGCCAGGCAGCCCGTGCTGTGGACGAATTCCTGATGGGAGCCAGTGACCTGCCACGATGAAGAACATTGGTTCTAGGTAAAATCCCTAGAATTTCCCGGCTTGTATGCCTTTGTCCGGGAGTGTCTAACATCGCAAGAGCCGGACCCCTCCGGCTTTTGTTTTTTCATGAACCCCACATCTAGACCACCACTTGTTGAACTGCGCGACCTGAGCTTCGGGTACGGCGACCGTGTCATCTTGAAGAACTTGAGCTTCAATGTGCCGCGCGGACAAGTCACGGCCCTGATGGGTGTGTCGGGTGGCGGAAAAACCACGGTGCTGCGCCTGATTGGCGGGCAAATTCGCGCCAGCGCGGGCCAGTTGCTGTTTGACGGTGACGACATCACCCCCATGCACCAGGCCGAGCTGTACGCTGCCCGCCGCCGCATGGGCATGCTGTTCCAGTTCGGTGCGCTTTTCACCGACATGAGTGTGTTCGACAACGTGGCTTTTCCTCTGCGCGAGCACACGGCCTTGTCAGAAGACCTGATCCGCGACATTGTGTTGATGAAACTCGATGCCGTGGGTTTGCGCGGTGCGCGTGACTTGAAGCCTTCAGAGATCTCCGGCGGCATGAGCCGCCGCGTGGCCCTGGCCCGCGCCATTGCGTTGGACCCTGACTTGATCATGTACGACGAGCCTTTTGCCGGTCTCGATCCGATTTCTTTGGGCACTGCGGCCCGATTGATTCGCCGTTTGAACGACAGCTTGGGCATCACCAGCGTGGTGGTGTCGCACGATGTGACGGAAACCTTTGAGATTGCCGACCATGTGGTGATTTTGGCCAACGGCGGTGTGGCCGCCCAGGGCACGCCGGCCGAGTTGCGGGCCAGCACCGACCCGCTGATCCACCAGTTTGTGCACGCTTTAAGCGATGGTCCAGTGCCTTTCCATTACCCGGCTCCCCATGCGGCGCAAGATTATGGGAGCTCGTCTTGATCGTCTCCTTGCTTGGGGCCTTGGGCGCCCACACCCGACAGTTGCTGGCCAATTGGGGTTTTGCTGCACGCTTGTTTTTCAAATTGCTGGGCATGTCGGGCGTAGCCCTCAAGCGTTTTGGTTTGGTGCGCGATCAGGTGCACTTTTTGGGCAACTATTCGTTGGCGATCATCACCGTCTCTGGTTTATTTGTCGGCTTTGTTTTGGGCCTGCAGGGCTACTACACCTTGCAGCGCTACGGTTCCGCTGAAGCGCTGGGCCTGTTGGTGGCGCTGAGTTTGGTGCGTGAGTTGGGCCCAGTGGTGGCGGCTTTGTTGTTTGCAGGGCGCGCGGGTGCGTCGCTCACGGCCGAGATTGGTTTGATGCGTGCGGGTGAACAACTCACGGCGCTGGAGATGATGGCCGTTGACCCGGTGCAGCGCATTTTGGCGCCTCGTTTTTGGGGCGGCATCATCGCCTTGCCATTGCTCGCGGCCGTGTTCAGTGCGGTGGGCATTTTGGGCGGCTACGTGGTGGGCGTGCTGCTCATCGGCGTAGATGCCGGTTCTTTCTGGAGCCAGATGCAAGGCGGTGTGGATGTGTTCAAGGACGTGGGCAACGGCATCATCAAGAGCGTGGTGTTCGGTGTGGCCGTGACCTTCATTGCCTTGCTACAGGGTTACGTGGCCAAGCCTACCCCCGAAGGTGTGGCCAGCGCCACCACGCGCAGCGTGGTGGTTTCTTCTTTGTCGGTGTTGGGACTGGATTTCATCCTGACAGCGATGATGTTCAGCATTTGAGGAGGACGGCATGCAAAGTTCAAAAAATGATGTGTGGGTCGGTTTGTTTGTGTTGCTCGGCGCTGTGGCCGTGCTGTTTTTGGCGCTCAAGGCGGCCAACTTGTTGACCTGGAGCTTTAACAAGGGTTATGAGGTCACGGCCAAGTTCGACAACATTGGTGGACTCAAGCCCGGCGCCGCCGTCAAAAGTGCGGGTGTGGTGGTGGGGCGCGTCAAAACCATCGAATTCGATGGCGAATCTTTTCAAGCCAAAGTGACCTTGAGCTTGCAAACCGAGCACGCTTTTCCGCAAGACAGTTCTCTCAAGATTTTGACCAGCGGCTTGTTGGGTGAGCAATACCTGGACGTCTCGCCCGGAGCCGACGAGAAAAACCTGGCCGCAGGTGACCGCATTGGATCCACCCAATCGGCCGTGATCCTAGAAAACCTGATCAGCCAATTCTTGTTCAACCAAGCCGAAAAATCATCGGAGGGACAAAAGCCATGAGAGCAGTTGCCAGACGCTTGAGCCTGTTGTTGGGGGTGGGCATGCTGCTGCTGTTGCAAGCCTGCGCCACCGTGAAAAGTGCCGATGCCCGCGACCCCTGGGAGCCCATGAACCGCAGCATTTACCAATTCAACGATGCGATCGACACCGTCGCGCTCAAGCCAGCTGCTCAGCTCTATGTGAAGGTCTTGCCCAACATGGTACGCACCGGGGTGAGCAACTTCATGGGCAACTTGGGCGATGTCTGGTCCATGGTCAACAGCGCCTTGCAACTCAAAGGTCAAGCCACGGTGGAGACCTTCATGCGTATCAATGTCAACACCTTCATGGGTTTGGGCGGCATATTGGATGTCGCCACCGAAATGGGCATCGAGAAGCGTCGTGAAGACTTCGGACAGACACTGGGCTATTGGGGCGTTCAGCCTGGCCCTTATGTGGTCTTGCCCTTGTTTGGTCCTTCTACCTTGCGCGACGCCTTGGCGTTCCCGGTGGACATGCAGGGCAATGTGACCAACAGTTTGGCGGATGATGCCACCCGCAATGCTTTGCTGGTGACGCGCTTGGTGGACATGCGCGCGGGCTTGCTCAAGACGGTAGATGCCATCAAGGCATCTTCTTTGGATCCGTACTCGTTTGTTCGCGATGGTTATTTACAAAAAAGACGGAATGACATCCACGACGGCAATCCGCCCCCCAGCTTTGACTACAACGAGTCGTCATCCAAGCCTTGACGGATCGCTTACAGTTTTTCACATTGCTTTTTGCATCTGGTTTTATAGTCACGCCATGCTCACCACTTCCTCCTTTTTCTTATTGAGCCGCCGCTCTTGGTCGGCCATGGCCTGTGCCTTGGTTTTGGCGTGTTTTGCCTCGGCAGCATCTTCCGCAGAGGAAGCCCCCGATGTGTTTGTACAGCGCATCACCAATGAGACGCTGAACACCATCAAGGCCGACAAGGCGTTGCGCAGTGGTGACATCCAAAAAGTCATGCAATTGGTGGACAGCCAATTGATGCAGCATGTGAATTTTCGGCGCATGACCGCTTTGGCCACTGGCCCCGCTTGGCGCAGTGCCACGCCTGAGCAGCAAAAGCGCTTGCAAG
Source organism: Limnohabitans sp. (assembly GCF_040400975.1). Lineage (GTDB taxonomy): Bacteria > Pseudomonadota > Gammaproteobacteria > Burkholderiales > Burkholderiaceae_C > Limnohabitans_A. The sequence continues at coordinate 51,225 of NZ_JBBAPF010000001.1, forward strand.
ACGAGTTCAAAACCCTGCTGGTGCGCACGTATGCAGGCGCACTCAGTCAAATCACCGACCAAGTGGTGGTGGTCAAGCCTTTGCGTCGAGGCCAAGATGATAAAAACTTGGTGGTCAACACCGAGGTCCGTGGCAAGGGTGACCCCATACAGCTCGATTACCGACTCGAAAAAACAGCGGGTCAAGGTGCGGGTTGGATGATTTTCGACCTGAACGTATTGGGTGTTTGGCTGGTTGAAAATTACCGCAACCAATTCACCAAAGAGATCAACGCTGGGGGCATCGATGCTTTGATCGCCAGCTTGTCAGCACGCAACAAGACCAACGCCAAACCGGCTTGAGCCTCATTGACATGACGCCACTGAAGTTGCCCGCTGCCTTGCTGCACGATCAGGCCAACGCCTGCCTCGCGCAGTGGGTGTCGCAATTGCCCACAGCCTTGCCGCCACAAGTGGTGTTGGATGCCGCCGACCTGACGGATTTTGATTCCTCGGCTTTGGCGGTGCTTTTGGGTTTGCGCCGGGTGCTGACCCAAAAGGGCAGTGATTTACGCGTTGAGGGCATGTCGCCGCGTTTGCTGGAGTTGGCCCGTTTATATGGGGTCTTGGACCTGCTGCAACCGGCCTGAGTGCTTGCTTTCCAAGCCGTTTGGCCTGGATCCCCTTGATCCACCCCGGGGTGTGCATGCCAGCACTTAAAATAGACCCCTTCCATGCCAGCGCTCTCTTTCCAATCCGTCTCCAAGATCTACCCGGCCAGACAGGCAGGCGCAGCCGCGTTCAAAGCCCTCGACCAGGTCAGCTTTGATGTGGAAGAGGGCGAATTCTTTGGACTGCTCGGCCCCAATGGCGCAGGCAAAACCACCCTGATCAGCACCTTGGCGGGTCTGAGCCGCCCTACCACTGGGCGCGTGCTGGTGCACGGCCACGATGTGCAAACCGATTACGCCACTGCGCGCCGCCTGCTGGGCGTGGTGCCGCAAGAGCTGGTGTTTGACCCTTTTTTCACGGTGCGCGAATCGCTGCGCATCCAGTCGGGCTATTTCGGCGTCAGTCATAACGAGGCCTGGATCGACGAGCTGCTGGACAGCTTGGGCCTGACCGACAAGGCGGGCTCTAACATGCGCCAACTCTCGGGCGGCATGAAGCGCCGTGTGCTGGTGGCGCAGGCCTTGGTACACAAGCCGCGCGTCATTGTTCTGGACGAACCCACCGCTGGGGTCGATGTGGAGCTGCGCCAAACCCTGTGGGCCTTCATCGCCAAACTCAACAAGCAAGGCCACACCGTTTTGCTCACCACCCATTACCTGGAAGAAGCCGAGGCATTGTGCGGGCGTATTGCCATGCTCAAGCGTGGGCAGTTGCTGGCTTTGGAGCGCACGTCTGATCTGTTGCGCTCGGCCACCAGCCAGGTGCTGCGCTTCAAGCTCGACGGCGACTTGCCACCTGCCGTCGCTGCCATCGCACGCGTCACGGGCCGCATCGTGCAATTGCCGGTACACAACGCGGTCGAGATTGAAAACCACTTGGCCACCCTGCGCACTGCGGGCTTGGTGGTGGAAGACGTGGAGATCCGTCAGGCCGACCTGGAAGACGTGTTCCTGGAAGTCATGAACCGCAAACAATTGGCCCCGGGGGCTTTGGCATGACGGGATGGCAAACGCTGCTGTACAAAGAAGTCCTGCGCTTTTGGAAGGTGGCTTTCCAAACCGTCGGGGCGCCCGTGCTCACATCGGTGTTGTACATGCTGATTTTTGGCCATGTGCTCGAAGACCACGTCAAGGTGTACGACAACGTGCCCTACACCTCGTTTTTGCTGCCGGGCCTGATGATGATGGGCGTGCTGCAAAACGCTTTTGCCAACAGCTCGTCGAGTCTGGTGCAAAGCAAGATCATGGGCAGCTTGGTGTTTTTGTTGCTCACGCCCCTGTCGCACCGCAGCTGGTTTGTGGCCTATGTGGGCTCGTCGGTGGTGCGCGGCCTGGCCGTGGGCTTGGGCGTATTCCTCATCACGGGTTGGATGGTCAACATCACCTTCGTCAACCCGCTGTGGATTTTGGCCTTTGCCATCATGGGCGCCGCCATGATGGGAGCCTTGGGTGTGATTGCCGGGCTGTGGGCTGACAAGTTTGACCAAATGGCCGCCTTCCAGAACTTCATCATCATGCCCATGACTTTTTTGTCGGGCGTGTTCTATTCCATCCATTCGCTTCCGCCGTTTTGGCAAAAGCTCAGCCACCTGAACCCGTTTTTCTACATGATCGACGGCTTCCGTTACGGCTTTTTTGGTCAAAGCGATGTCTCCCCTTGGCTCAGCCTGGCGGTGGTGGGCACCGCCTTGGCGCTCATCAGCGGCTTGACCCTTCATCTTTTGCGCATCGGCTACAAAATCCGGAGCTGAGAATCCCCATGAACGCACAGCAACTTCAAGACATCATCGCCGCAGGGCTCGACTGCACCCACCTGATTGTGGACGGCGATGGCCGCCACTGGAGCGCGGTGGTGGTATCCGAAGCTTTCACAGGCATGCGGCCTATCGCCAGGCACCAGCGGGTTTACGCCACGCTGGGCCAAAAAATGCACACCGACGAGGTGCACGCCTTGTCAATGAAAACCTACACGCCTGCCGAATGGGCCGCGCAAAACCATTGAACGCCTTTGGCGACAACGCAAGACCCCACTGACCCATGGACAAACTGAAAATTCGCGGCGGTAAGCGCCTGCAAGGCACGCTCGATGTGGCGGGTGCCAAAAACGCAGCCCTGCCCGAACTGTGCGCCGCGCTGCTGACAGCCGAGCCCATCACCTTGAGCAATGTGCCGCGTCTGCAAGACGTCTCGACCATGCTCAAGCTGATCCGCAACATGGGCGTGACAGCCGAGCACCACGATGATGGCCGGGTCACCCTGGATGCCGGCGGCCTGAACAACCCCGAAGCCCCCTATGAGTTGGTGAAAACCATGCGCGCCTCGGTGCTGGCGCTGGGCCCTTTGTTGGCCCGCTTTGGCCGCGCCAAAGTGTCTCTGCCCGGCGGCTGCGCCATCGGCTCGCGCCCCGTGGACCAGCACATCAAGGGCCTGCAGGCCATGGGTGCCATCATCACGGTGGAACACGGCTATATGTTGGCCAGCTTGCCCGAGGGCCGCACGCGCCTGAAAGGTGCGCACATCACCACCGACATGGTCACCGTCACGGGTACCGAAAACTTCATGATGGCCGCAGCTTTGGCCGAAGGTGAGACGGTGCTGGAAAACGCCGCGCAAGAGCCGGAAATCGGCGATCTGGCCGAGATGCTGATCAAGATGGGCGCGAAGATCGAAGGCCATGGCACACGCCGCATCCGCATTCAGGGTGTAGAACGCCTGCATGGCGCTCAGCACCAGGTGGTGGCCGACCGCATCGAGGCGGGTACCTTCTTGTGTGCTGTAGCGGCTACTGGCGGTGACGTGGTGCTGCGCCACGGCCGTGCCGACCACCTGGATGCCGTCATCGACAAGCTGCGAGAGGCTGGTGCCACCATCGAAGCCGGTGAGGACTTCATCCGTGTCAAATCTGAAGGCCGCTTGAAGGCCCAGAGCTTTCGCACCACCGAATACCCGGGCTTTCCGACCGACATGCAAGCGCAGTTCATGGCGCTCAACTGCATCTCGCAAGGCGCGAGCAAAGTGACCGAAACAATTTTTGAAAACCGCTTCATGCACGTCAACGAACTGGTGCGCCTGGGCGCGCACATCCAGATTGACGGCAAGGTCTCGGTGGTAGAAGGCGTGCCTCAACTTTCAGGGGCCACCGTCATGGCCACCGACTTGCGCGCTTCGGCCAGCTTGGTGATCGCCGGTTTGGTGGCCGATGGTGAAACCACGGTCGAGCGCATCTACCACCTGGACCGGGGATACGACCGCATGGAAGCCAAATTGCGCGCACTCGGCGCTGACATCGAAAGGGTGAAATGATCACGCTGGCCCTGTCCAAAGGACGCATTTTTGACGAAACCCTGCCGCTGCTCAAAGCCGCAGGCATCGAGGTGCTGGAAGACCCCGAGAAATCCCGCAAGCTGATCTTGCCCACCAACCAAGCGAACGTGCGCGTGGTGCTGGTGCGCGCCAGCGACGTTCCTACTTATGTGGAATACGGCGGCGCAGATTTGGGTGTGACGGGTTTAGATACCTTGATCGAGCACGGTGGTCAAGGCCTGTACCAGCCGCTGGACCTGAACATTGCCAAATGCCGCATGAGTGTGGCGGTGCGTGCTGACTACGACTACGCCAGTGCGGTGCGCACCGGCTCTCGCCTGAAAGTGGCGACCAAGTACACCGCGATTGCCCGAGATTTCTTTGCCACCAAGGGCGTGCATGTCGACATGATCAAACTTTACGGCAGCATGGAGCTGGCTCCGCTCACGGGCCTGGCCGATGCCATCGTCGATCTGGTTTCCACCGGCAACACCCTCAAGGCCAACCATTTGGTCGAGGTTGAGCGCATCATGGACATCAGCTCGCGTTTGGTGGTGAACCAGGCCGCGCTCAAACTCAAGCAGGCGCCGATTCGCGCCATCATCGACGCCTTTGCGGGCGCAGTGAAGAAGGACTGACCCCCATGGACTCGATGGCCCTGCACGCCAAACCTTTGCAACTGAACACGGCCGACGCCGGTTTTGAAGCGGCCTTCGCGGCTCGCCTGCATTGGTCTGCCGACACCGACGCCGCCATCGAGCAGCGCGTGGCCGACATCTTGGCCGATGTGCAGCAGCGTGGCGACGCGGCCGTGCTGGAGTACACCCAGCGTTTTGACGGCCTGCAAGCGGCCGATGTGAAGGCCTTGGAGATTACCCAGGCCGAGTTGCAAGCCGCTTTGGACAGCTTGCCTGCCGCACAACGTGAAGCGCTGCAAGCCGCTGCCGCCCGTGTGCGCCAGTACCACGAAGCGCAAAAGAAAGCGTCGGGCGAGAGCTGGAGCTACCGCGACGAAGACGGCACGCTGCTCGGCCAAAAAGTCACGCCGCTCGACCGCGTGGGCATTTATGTGCCCGGGGGCAAAGCCGCTTACCCCTCGTCGGTGTTGATGAACGCCATCCCTGCCCATGTGGCCGGGGTGCAAGAGATCATCATGGTGGTGCCCACGCCAGCTCGCAGGGACGGCGTTGTCGTGCCTTCGCAAGGTGTGCGCAACCCGCTGGTGCTGGCGGCTGCCTGTGTGGCGGGCGTCACGCGCGCCTTCACGGTGGGGGGCGCGCAAGCCGTGGCGGCGCTGGCCTACGGCACGGTCACCATCCCCAAAGTGGACAAAATCACCGGCCCCGGCAACGCCTATGTGGCCAGCGCCAAAAAGCGCGTGTTTGGCACCGTGGGCATCGACATGATCGCGGGCCCTTCAGAAATTCTGGTCTTGGCCGACGGCAGCACCCCCGCTGAATGGGTGGCGATGGATTTGTTCAGCCAGGCCGAGCACGATGAGTTGGCGCAAAGCATTTTGCTCTGCCCCGATGCGGCCTACATCGCTCAAGTGCAGGCCGCGATTGACCGGCTGCTGCCCGAGATGCCGCGCCGCGAGATCATTGCCAAATCGCTCAACGACCGGGGCGCGCTGATCCTCACGCGCAATATGGAAGAAGCCTGCGCCATCAGCAACCGGATTGCGCCCGAGCACCTCGAAGTCTCCAGCCGCGACCCGCACCGCTGGGAGCCGCTCTTGCGCCATGCCGGGGCCATCTTTTTGGGCGCTTTCACCAGCGAGTCGCTGGGCGACTATTGTGCGGGTCCCAACCACGTCTTGCCCACCAGCGGCACGGCGCGTTTCTCCTCGCCGCTGGGCGTGTACGACTTCCAAAAACGCAGCAGCCTCATTGAAGTGAGCCAAGCCGGTGCGCAGCCTCTGGGGCGCATTGCTGCCGAGCTGGCCTACGGTGAAGGCCTGCAAGCGCACGCCCGCGCTGCCGAAATGCGTCTGAATCCTGTTCCCCCGATGAGAGAGCCGAAATGACCGTCAGCCCGACACTGATGCAACGCATCCGCCAGGACGTGCAGTCCATGCACGCCTACGCCATCCAGGACTCGGTGGGCATGGTCAAGCTTGACGCGATGGAAAACCCGCACCGCCTGCCCGCCGATTTGCAAAAGGCCTTGGGTGAGCGCCTGGGCGCACTGGCACTCAACCGCTACCCCGGCGAGCGTGTGAACGAGCTGCGCCATGCGCTGGCAGGTTACGCGGGCATGCCCGAAGGCTTTGACATCATGCTGGGCAACGGCTCCGACGAGTTGATCTCCTTGCTGGCCATGGCCTGCGACTTGCCTGGGGCCAGCATCCTGTCCCCGCTGCCTGGCTTTGTGATGTACGCCATGAGCGCCCAGCTGCAAGGCCTGGCCTTCCACGGTGTGCCGCTGACACCTGACTTTGAACTCGACGAAGCCGCCATGCTGGCCGCGATTGCCGAGCACAAGCCGTCCATCGTGTACCTGGCTTACCCCAACAACCCCACTGGTAACCTGTGGAACGACGACACGATCGAAAAGATCGTGCTGGCTCAGGGCGCACAAGGCGGCCTGGTGGTCATGGATGAAGCCTACCAGCCCTTTGCCAGCCGCAGTTACATCGATCGCATCACGCGCCATTCGCACGTCTTGCTCATGCGCACGCTGTCCAAGTTTGGCCTGGCCGGTGTGCGACTGGGCTACATGATCGGCCCCAAGGCTTTGGTGGCAGAGGTCGACAAAGTGCGCCCACCCTACAACATCAGTGTGCTCAACACCGAGTGTGCAATGTTTGCGTTGGAGCATGCCGAGGTGTTTGCCGCGCAGGCCCAAGACCTGCGCCAAGAGCGCACCCGTTTGATGCAAGCACTGACTGCTTTGCCCGGCGTAAAGCCTTTCCCGAGCGAAGCCAACATGATTTTGGCCCGCGTGCCCGATGCCGCCAAAACCTTTGACGGTCTGAAGGCACACGGTGTGTTGATCAAGAACATTTCTAAAATGCACCCATTGCTGGCCAACTGCTTGCGCCTGACGGTGGGTACCGCCGCAGAAAACGACCTACTCCTCGCCGCTCTGAAAGCCTCCTTATGAACCGCACCGCTGCCGTCACCCGCAAGACCGCCGAGACGAACATTCGCGTCGCCATCAACCTGGACGGCACGGGCCAGGCCAAGCTGGCTTCGGGCATCGGTTTTCTGGACCACATGCTGGACCAGATCGCCCGCCATGGTTTGATCGATCTGGACATTGCGTGCGAAGGCGACTTGCACATCGACGGCCACCACACTGTGGAAGACATCGGCATCACCCTGGGGCAGGCCTTTGCGCAGGCCATGGGCGACAAAAAAGGCATTCGCCGTTATGGCCATGCTTATGTGCCGCTCGATGAAGCGCTGAGCCGTGTGGTGGTGGACTTTTCGGGCCGCCCCGGTTTGCACATGGACGTGAACTTCACCTCCGGCTCGCTGGGCACGCTCGACACGCAACTGGTGTATGAGTTCTTCCAGGGCTTTGTGAACCACGCGCTGTGCACGCTGCACATCGACAACCTCAAAGGCGTGAACGCACACCACCAGTGCGAAACCATCTTCAAGGCCTTCGCCCGCGCTGTGCGTGCCGCCCTGGAGCTTGATCCCCGCTCGGCGGGTGTGATCCCTTCCACCAAAGGAAGTCTCTGAGCATGAGCGTCAACCGCGTCGCAGTTGTGGACTACGGCATGGGCAACCTGCGCAGCGTGGCGCAGGCGGTGATGTATGCCGCCTCCAGCGTGGACCATGCCGAGGTCACCGTGACGTCTGATCCGCAAGTGGTGCGCGATGCGCACCGCGTGGTTTTGCCAGGGCAGGGCGCCATGCCCGACTGTATGCGCGAGCTGCGCGAGTCGGGTTTGCTGGACGCCGTGCTTGAAGCTGCGGCCAGCAAACCCTTGTTTGGTGTGTGCGTGGGCATGCAGATGCTGCTGGACCACAGCGACGAGGGCAACACGCCCGGTTTGGGCCTGATCCCCGGCCGTGTCGTCAAATTCGATTTGGCCGGACGCATCCAGCCCGATGGCACCCGCTACAAAGTGCCGCAAATGGGCTGGAACCAGGTCTGGCAAGACAAAGCAGCGCATGCCCTGTGGCAAGGCGTCGAGGACGGCAGCTGGTATTATTTTGTGCACAGCTTCTACACTCAAGTGGCCAACCCGGCGCACAGCGCGGCCCAGACCGATTACGGCGGCCGCTTTGCTTGCGCGATTGCCCGTGACAACATTTTTGCCACCCAGTTTCATCCCGAAAAAAGTGCGGCCCAAGGTTTGGCCTTGTTCCGCAATTTCCTCCACTGGCAGCCTTGAGAAGTTTTCACTGCCGTTTTGCTTCCTTCACCTGCATTTAACCCGCCATGATTCTGATCCCCGCCATTGACCTCAAAGACGGCCACTGCGTTCGCCTCAAGCAGGGCGATATGGACCAAGCCACGACCTTTGGGGAAGACCCCGCTGCCATGGCCCGAACCTGGCTTGAAAAAGGCGCACGCCGCTTGCACCTGGTGGATCTGAACGGCGCGTTCGCGGGCAAGCCGCAAAACTTCGGGGCCATCAAGTCCATCCTCAAGGCCGTGGGCGACGACATTCCGGTGCAACTGGGTGGCGGTATCCGCGATCTGGATACGATTGAAAAATACATCGACAACGGTATGCGCTACGTCATCATAGGCACCGCCGCCGTTAAGAACCCTGGTTTTTTGAAAGACGCCTGCACCGCCTTTGGCGGCCACATCATCGTGGGCTTGGACGCCAAGGACGGCAAAGTGGCCACCGACGGTTGGAGCAAGCTGACTGGCCATGAAGTGGTCGACCTGGCCAAGAAGTTCGAAGACTGGGGCGTCGAGTCCATCATCTACACCGACATTGGCCGCGACGGCATGCTCAGCGGCATCAACATCGACGCCACCGTCAAGTTGGCCCAAGCCCTCACCATCCCCGTGATCGCCTCGGGCGGCCTGTCCAACATGGCCGACATTGAGCAGCTGTGCGCCGTGGAAGACGAAGGCGTGGAAGGCGTGATCTGTGGCCGCGCCGTGTATTCGGGCGACCTCGACTTCGTGCTGGCGCAGCAACGCGCCGACGAACTCAACGGCTGACTTTTTTCACCTCAACTTCACATGAGCGATCAGGCCACTTGTCGCGACACCGCGTTCGCAGGCCTGTCCGCTTGCGAGTTGGCTTTGCCGCAAGGCGACCGCCTGCTGGTGGCACTGCACGGCGCGCATGTGCTGTCTTGGGTGTCGAGCGGGCAAGAGCGTCTTTACCTCAGCCCCCAAAGCGTGATGGACGGCCAAGCCGCCATTCGGGGCGGTGTGCCGGTGTGTTTTCCGCAATTCAACCAACGCGGCCCGCTGGCCGAGCGCTTGCCCAAACACGGCTTTGCCCGCAACGTGGCTTGGCAGGCTGACGCGCCCGATCTGGGCGCAGAGCGTGCCCGCCTCACGCTGCGCCTGAACGACAACTTTCAGACCCACGCCTGGTGGCCCCAAGCCTTTGCCTTGGCGCTGCGCATCGACCTGAGTCCGGGGGCCTTGCAACTGACGCTGGACGTGCACAACACAGACACCCAAGCGCTGGCGTTCTCTGGCGCACTGCACACCTATTTGGCCGTGCCCGACGTGACGCAGGCCACGCTGAAGGGCTTGGGCGGCCAGCCCGAGTGGGATTCACTCACCGACACCCACGCGCCCGCTGCCGACACGATCCGCTTTGCCGCCGAGTTTGACCGCGTCTACGAAGCCGGGCCAAAGCCCATGACGCTGAACGAGACCCTGCAGATCAGCCAAAGCCCCAGCTGGGCCCACACCGTGGTCTGGAACCCTGCGCAAGAGCTGAGCAAGCGCCTGGCCGACATGCCCGACGACGGCTGGCGGCACATGCTGTGCGTCGAAGCCGCCCAGGTCTACACACCCATCACCTTGCCTGCGGGTGGGCGCTGGGCGGGCTGGCAGCGCTTGCAAGTGCGCAACCCTTGAATCATCAAAAAGAGAAGTCTCCATGCTCGCCAAACGCATCATCCCTTGCTTGGACGTGACCGGCGGTCGCGTGGTCAAGGGCGTCAACTTTGTAGAACTGCGCGACGCCGGCGACCCGGTCGAAATCGCGGCCCGCTACAACGAGCAGGGCGCTGACGAACTCACGTTTTTGGACATCACCGCCACCAGCGACGGGCGCGACGTGATCCTGCACATCATCGAAGCCGTGGCCAGCCAAGTCTTCATTCCGCTCACCGTCGGTGGCGGTGTGCGGACGGTGGAAGACGTGCGTCGCTTGCTGAATGCAGGTGCTGACAAAACCAGCTTCAACTCGGCTGCCATTGCCAACCCGCAAGTCATCCGCGAAGCGTCTGCCAAATACGGCGCGCAATGCATCGTGGTCGCCATCGACGCCAAGCGCCGCAGCGCTGAAGACGAGCAGCGCATCGGCACCCAGGGTCTGCCCATGGGCCCCGGCTGGGACGTGTACAGCCACGGCGGCCGCAAGAATGTCGGGCTGGACGCGGTGGCCTGGGCCGCCCAAATGGCCGAGTACGGCGCGGGCGAAATCCTGCTCACCAGCATGGATCGCGACGGCACCAAAAGCGGCTTTGACCTGCAACTGACCCGCGCCGTGAGCGACGCCGTCAGCGTGCCTGTGATTGCATCGGGCGGCGTGGGCAACCTGGACCACTTGGCTGATGGCGTGAGCATCGGCGGTGCAGACGCCGTGCTGGCTGCGAGCATCTTTCACTACGGTGAATACACCGTGCAGCAGGCCAAAGCGCGCATGCGCGAGCGCGGTATCGCCGTGCGCTTGTAAAGCCTTGGCAAATTTATACCTGTACAAAATTACGGCATATGAATCTGTCATCTAAGGTGCAAGCGGCTTGCAGCCATTTGGTACAAAAAATGTATCTAATGTGCCCGGCAACCTGGGTTTCATGGCACTTGCGAATCTCAATGGCGAGTACGCCACAGTCATTCCGTCAGAGCCCGCGCCGAATGCGGCCTAACCCCTCGCTCAAACAGAGACGCAAGGGCGGGGCGGTTAGCTCAAACGTAAGGTTCTCAGCCGGAACAGCACCTTGACACCCGAAATATGATACATACAATGTATGTATGATTAAGTTCGAATGGGATCCGCCCAAGGCAGCGGCCAATCTCAAAAAGCACCAAGTCTCTTTCGATGAGGCGAGGTCCGTCTTTTACGACGAGTTCGCTGTCCAGTTCTTCGATGAAGAGCACTCATCAGACGAGGATCGCTTTCTGATGTTGGGCATGAGCTCCGGCGCGAAGTTGCTCCTCGTCTGTCATTGCGAGCGCGAACATGGCGAGGTCATCCGCATCATCTCCGCTCGCAAGGCAACTCAGCGCGAAAGCGCGTTCTACCAAGGTGGCTAGACATGAAAGCTGAATACGACCTCTCCAAGCTGAAGGCCCGCAAAAATCCATACGCATCAAAGCTGAAGAAGCCCGTCACCATGCGGCTCTCTGAGGACGTTGTGGCGTATTTCAAAAGCATGGCTGAAGAGGCAGGCATTCCTTACCAAAGCCTCATCAACCTCTATCTGCGCGACTGTCTTGTCAGCCATCGCAAGTTGCAAATCAAGTGGCCACAAGCGGTCTGATGCCGCAGGTGTGGAGGTGAAGCCCCCACGTCCGCGTGTGGAGGGAGAAGGGCGCTCTTTGTATTTCTACGATTTCGACAACAATCTTTTCGAGTTGCACACGGGTAGCCTTCAAGAGCGACTTGAGGGGTATGCACGGTGATTGACAACAAACTGAACTGCGGATGACAACATGCTTCAATTGCGCCCGAGCTGTGAATGTTGCGACAAAGACCTTTCCCCCGATTCCACGGAAGCACGCATTTGCTCTTTCGAATGCACCTTCTGCGCGTCATGCGCAGAGAACGTGCTGGCGGGCAAGTGCCCCAACTGCGGGGGTGAGTTGGTGGCCCGTCCTCGTCGTCCTGCAGCCAAGTTGATCAAGTTCCCTGCATCCACCGAACGGGTTGTGAAGCAGCACGGCTGCCAAGAGGCGGTGTGAACCAACACTTCATGCACATCGCCACAGAGCCCGCCAATCAGCCCGAAGTCCTTGCGCTGATTGAGCAGTTGGACGCGTACCAAAAGCCGCTTTATCCGGCAGAGAGTCACCACGGCATCGACCTGTCTGCCCTGTCGCAGCCCCATGTCATCTTTGCGGTCGCTCGCGATCCATCGGGCCAGGCGGTGGCTTGTGGGGCCATCGTCATCGAGCCCGCATACGGGGAACTCAAGAGAATGTTCACGCTGCCCAGCCACCGCGGCAGAGGCATCGCCCGTTCGCTTTTGCTATTTCTGGAAGCAGAGGCCCAGGCCCGTGGCTGCCATCTTTTCATGCTCGAAACGGGTTACCTTCAACCCGAAGCCATTGCCCTTTATGAGCGGCTTGGTTACAGCCGCCGAGGCCCGTTTGGCGCCTACACGGAAGACCCCCACAGTGTGTTCATGCACAAGTCTGTCGTTGGCCCAATACACTGACTGATCTGTGGGTGTTCAAGCCAAAGCTCAGTCACTGACCATCAACGCTTCAACCCTACATAAAAATTTTCATGTGGCCCGACCGCCAGCAGCATGGCTTGAATGGGGGCTGTTTTGTGCGGTTGCAGTTCATAGGCCAGCAGAGTTTCTTGCCCGTTCAGCTTGAACTTGTAAACAAAAACACCCGCAAGGTCGCCCTTCTTTTCTTCGCCCAGCTGCGGATTTTGAAGAATGGCTTTGATGGCTTCATCCAGTGTTTTTTTGTCGCGGGCATGCAGTTTTTTGGCTACCCGGTTGAACGATGGCGAGGCGCTGACTTGCAGCATCAGCCAAACTCATAGGGCGTAGCCAGTCCGGCTTTGACTTCTTCACGCGAGAGCATGGTGTCTTGGATCAGGCGCAAAGGCATGTCGGGGTTGTCGATCACGGCTTTGCCGATGCGTGCCCAGTACTCGATTTGCCGAGGCACAGAGCGGTGCTCTGCGGCGGCGTAGGGTTTGGCGTCTTCGACCAACTCGTCAGATAGTTTCATTGCAACAGCCATGGTGCTTCTCCTTGATTCGTTGTATTTTGCAACCAATGGATGTTTTGTGCAACCCGACAAGACCTTGGGGTGCGCCTGCTGTCCTGACACCCCAATGTCTTAAGATCACTCACCTATGAACTGGCTCGATCAAATCAAATGGGACGACAAAGGCTTGGTGCCTGTGATTGCCCAAGAAAAAGACACAGGCGACGTGATGATGTTCGCCTGGATGAACCGCGAGGCGCTGCAAAAGACGGCCGAGCTCAAGCGGGCGGTGTACTTCAGCCGTTCGCGCAACAAGCTGTGGTTCAAGGGCGAGGAGTCGGGCCATGTGCAGACGGTGCACGACATCCGCATCGATTGCGACAACGATGTGGTGCTGCTCAAAGTGACCCAGCTGGGTCACGAGCCCGGCATTGCCTGCCACACGGGTCGCCACAGTTGCTTTTTCCAGAGCTTGCAGCCCGACGGCTGGCAGGCTGTTGACCCGGTCCTGAAGGACCCTGAAACCATTTACAAGTGAACGCGATGAGTTCTACCGACACCTTGGCCCCGTCTTCTGAAGAGACGCTCGTGCGTCTGGCCGCCATCATCGAAAGCCGCAAACCGGCCAACGGCGGCGACCCCGAGAAAAGCTATGTGGCCCGCTTGCTGCACAAGGGCCCGGACGCCTTTTTGAAGAAAATCGGTGAAGAAGCCACCGAAACCGTGATGGCCGCCAAGGATGTGGACCACGGCGGCGATGCGTCGAAGTTGGTCTATGAAGTGGCCGATTTGTGGTTCCACAGCATGATTGCGCTGGCTCACTATGGCCTGACGCCCGCCGACGTGGTCAACGAACTGGCCCGCCGCGAAGGCCTGAGCGGCCTGGAAGAAAAAGCCCTGCGCAAAGTGCAGGAACGTGAGCGCCTGGGTGAATAAGCCATGGACGACCAAGCCATTGACGACAGCACCCGCACCATCAGCTGGGTCAGCTACATCTTGCACCTGATCGTGGCGGTGAGCGCCGTCTTTCCCGGTGCGCAGATGGGCCCGGCCTTGTTGGTGGTGGCGCTCATCATCGATGCGGTCAAAAAGGGCGATGTGACGGGTTGGGAGCGCACGCATTTCAGCTACCGCATCCGCACCGTGATCTGGGCGGCTGTGCTGTACTTGGTGACGTTTCCGCTGTGGTTTTTCTTTGTCTTTCCCGGCTGGCTGGCTTGGGTGACCATTTCCATCTGGTTTTTGTACCGAATTGTGCTGGGCATGGTGCGCCTGAACGGGCAGCGCCCGGTGAATGACTGATTTTTTGACTTTGAAACTGATCCAAGCCATGACCGACGCCAACTGTATTTTTTGCAAAATCATCGCGGGCCAGATCCCTTCGCGCAAGGTGTATGAAGACGAGCACGTGTTCGCTTTCCATGACATCGCGCCTTGGGCGCCCATCCATTTTCTGATCATCCCCAAGCTCCATATCCCATCGATGGCGCACCTGGCCCCTGAACATGCCGGTCTGATGGGCCACATGATGACCCTGGCCCCCAAGTTGGCCTTGCAAGAGGGTTGCAAGCCCTACCCCGAAGGCGGTTTCCGGATCGTGGTGAACAACGGGGCCGAAGGGGGCCAAGAGGTGCACCACCTGCACATGCACGTCATGGGCGGGCCGCGTCCTTGGTTGCGGGGCTGACAGGGCTTGAGATCTGGGCTTTGTCCCTCATATCCTTCATTCATCAGGGCCGATCAGATGCGGGGTGTCTATCCCCTTAGAATCCGAGCATTAACAGGAGATTTTCATGGGTACTTTTTCCATTTGGCACTGGCTGATCGTGCTGTTGATCGTGATCATGGTGTTCGGCACCAAAAAGCTCAAGAACATGGGTTCTGACCTGGGCGGCGCAGTCAAAGGTTTCAAGGACGGCATGAAGGAGGGCGGCACAAAAGCTGAGGAGGCGGCGCCCGTTGCAGGTCAGGTGACCGCTTCTGCCCCCGCTCAGGCCGAAAAAACCACCATCGACGTCGAAGCCAAGACCAAGTCTTGATTTTTTGAACGATTGAACGTTTCACTGTGCTGGACTTAAGTTTTTCGAAAATGGCCCTCATCGGGGTGGTGGCGTTGATCGTCATCGGCCCCGAGAAACTCCCCAAAGTCGCACGCACACTGGGGGCACTTTTGGGCAAGGCGCAGCGTTACGTTTCGGATGTCAAGGCCGAGGTCAACCGGTCGATGGACCTTGAAGAACTCAAAAAAATGAAAGAGACCATGGAGACGGCGGCCCGAGATGTGGAGCAGTCGGTTCAAACCACGGCCTCTGATTTTGAAAAAGACTGGGCAGACACCACATCGGGCTTGAGCAGCGATTTGCCTGCCATCGAGTCGCCACCGCCCTACTACAAACGTCCCGAGAAGAACTGGCGTCTCAAGCGGGGTGCGATGCCCCAGTGGTACAAAGCCCGTTCAGGGGTGCGGACCAAAGCCCTGTCGGGTGCTGCTCGTGTGGCCCGTTATCGGCCCAAGCCTCTCAATTCCTTTTGAAGCTGGCGCGCTTGTTGTGCGCCCGTTTGACTGACCCACCACATGTCTGAAACCCCTCCCCAGCCCGACGACGAACTCAAAGGTTCAGAGCAACCTTTTGTGGCGCATTTGATCGAGTTGCGTGACCGGTTGATGTGGGCCGTCGCAGCGGTGGCTCTTGCGGCGGCCGCCTTGGCGATTTACCCAGGGCCTGGCAATCTTTACGACATTTTGGCCGCCCCCTTGGTGGTGCATTTGCCCAAAGGCGCGACTTTGATTGCGACTTCGGTGATTTCGCCTTTCATGGTGCCGCTCAAAATTTTGTTGATGAGCGCCTTTCTCATTGCATTGCCGGTGGTTTTGTACCAGCTCTGGGCCTTCATTGCACCCGGTCTTTACAGCCATGAAAAGAAGCTGGTCATGCCTTTGGTGGTGTCCAGCACCTTGCTGTTTTTTGTGGGGGTGGCTTTCTGTTATTTCTTTGTGTTTGGCCAGGTGTTCAGCTTCATCCAGAGCTTCGCCCCCAAGAGCATCACCGCTGCGCCTGACATTGAGGCCTATTTGAGTTTCGTGTTGTCCATGTTTCTGGCCTTCGGTCTGGCTTTTGAGGTGCCTGTGGCTGTGGTGGTCTTGGCCCGCATGAACGTGGTGTCCGTTGAAAAGCTCAGAGAGTTCCGGGGCTACTTCGTGGTCTTGGCTTTTGTCATTGCGGCCATTGTCACGCCGCCGGATGTGGTCTCACAGTTGGCCTTGGCCATTCCCATGTGCTTGCTTTATGAGTTGGGCATTTGGGCGGCGCAAATTTTCATCAAAAACACCCAAGCCCCTGACACAAGTGCCGACGAAGCCGCTTGAATGCCAAGCGAGAGCCTTCAACGGGCTTGGCGTTTGGGCGAAGGCCTTTCGGCTGGGGTGAGGCGCAAAGACAACTGCGTTTGTTGACGCCAGATCACCAGTTCTGCAGGTACACCGGGGGTGAGGCTGGCGACCTGGTTAAGAAGCTCAGACACATTGCCCACAGGCTGCGTGCCGACACGTATGATGACATCTCCCGGGCGAATCCCTGCTTTGGCCGCGGGGCCGTTTTGCAAAACACCAGAGATCACCACGCCCGATCGCAAAGCATTGGGCCCGACCAGAGGCAGTTTGAAGCTTTCAGCCAGTTCGGCGGACAGGTCTTGTGGCTCTACCCCGATCCAGCCGCGAATCACCTTGCCGTTCTTCAGCAGGTCTTGCATGACCTGTTTGGCTGTCGAAATCGGGATGGCAAAGCCAATCCCCATGTTGCCACCTGAACGGGAATAGATCGCGGTGTTGATGCCCATCAGGTGACCATTGACATCGACCAAGGCGCCGCCTGAGTTGCCGGGGTTGATGGCAGCGTCGGTTTGGATGAAGTTTTCAAAGGTGTTGATGCCCAGTTGGCTGCGGCCCAAAGCGCTGATGATGCCTGAGGTCACGGTTTGACCGACACCAAAGGGGTTGCCAATGGCCAGCACGACATCACCCACTTGCATGTCCAGTGTCTGGCCCAAGACGATCACGGGCAAGTTGGTCAGCGGAATTTGAAGCAACGCCAAGTCGGTGTCGGGGTCGGTGCCAATCACTTTGGCCATGGCTTTGCGCCCGTCACTGAGCACCACTTCGATATCGTCTGCGTCTTCAATGACGTGGTTGTTGGTCAGGATGTGACCCTCGGGGCTGACGATGACACCGCTGCCCAAGCCTGCAGGGTTTTGTTCGTCTTGCTCACCATAGAAAAACCGGAACCATGGGTCTTGACCCTGGGCGTTGTTGTTTTTGCCCTTGCTGGTGTTGATGCTCACCACGGCGGGTGAGGCAGTTTGAGCGGGGGCACTCAAACTGCCAACCGGCCTGCTGCCACTGGCCGCAGGCGGAGCTTGCAACAAGGTCATGCCTGCCATGGAGGCCTGTGTGCCTCGCAACCAACCGGGCTGCAATGTGGCCACCACAAACCAAATGGCCAATAAAACGGTGACCCATTGTGAAAATAATGACCAAATTCTTTTCATGGTTGCTGATTGTCCTTGATTCGATCGCATCGCCGTTCTTGGATGCTGAATCACCGATTTCAACCTTGGTGTTTGCGACCTGGGCCACAATCTCAAGCCATGACCGATGCCAAAACTCTGGGCCAAGCTTTGGATGCTTTGCTTCAACCTGAAAAATTCCGCGACTACGGCCCCAACGGCTTGCAGGTCGAAGGGGACCGTGCGGTCAAACGCTTGGTGAGCGGCGTTACCGCCAGCCGGGCTTTGATCGAGGCAGCCATCGCCGCCAATGCCGATGCCATCTTGGTGCACCATGGCTTGTTCTGGCGGGGTCAAGATGGGCGCGTCACAGGTTGGATGCGCGAGAGGCTGCGTTTGTTGCTGGCCCATGGTATCCATCTTTTTGCCTACCACTTGCCGCTGGATGCGCATGCCGAACTGGGCAACAACGCCCAGTTGGGCCGATTGCTGGGCTTCCAGTCAGACGGCCGCTTTGGTGAGCAAGACCTTGGCTTTGTCGGTGCGCCCTTGGTTTCGTGGTCATGTGCCCAAGATTTGGCCGAGCATGTGGCCGGTGTTTTGGGCCGGCATGTCACGTGCGTGGGCGATGATGGTCGAGTGGTTCGCCGTGTTGCATGGTGTACGGGCGGGGCTCAAGGCTATTTTGAGGCTGCGATTGCACAGGGTGTGGACGCATTTCTGACCGGTGAAATCTCCGAGCCGCAAGCCCATTTGGCGCGCGAAACGGGGGTTGCGTTTTTGGCTTGTGGCCACCATGCGTCAGA
Source organism: Limnohabitans sp. (assembly GCF_040400975.1). Classification (GTDB taxonomy): domain Bacteria; phylum Pseudomonadota; class Gammaproteobacteria; order Burkholderiales; family Burkholderiaceae_C; genus Limnohabitans_A. Next base: position 69,543 of record NZ_JBBAPF010000001.1, read on the forward strand.
ACGCTACGGTGCGCCTGCGCTGGGCGCCCATGTGGCCCAATTGCTGGGCATCGAGCACCAATTCATCGAGATCGACAACCCGGCCTGACGGGTAATGTGTTGTATGAGTTTGCCTGGATTGACCTTGCCCATCGCCATCACGCCCGGTGACCCTTGCGGTATCGGCCCTGAAATCATTGCCAAGGCGTGGATCACCGCACCGGAGCTGACTCGGGGTTGTTTTGTGGCAGGCGATGTGGACCTGATGCGGCGTGCCATGTCTTTGGTGCAAGGGGCGCCTTGTTTTCCGGTCTGCGAGATCGAGTCCCCGGCACAAGCCTTGAATGTACCGCCACGGTGTTTGCCTGTGATGCAGGTGGTGCCCGTGGCGCCCCCATTGCCTTGGGGGCAGATCGATGCCCGATCGGGTCGCTTGGCGGGTGAGGCGGTGTTGTGGGCCACCCGTGCAGCGCTGCGTGGCGAGATTTCGGCCGTGGTCACCGCCCCTTTGAACAAAGAGGCTTTGCATGCAGCAGGACCGCCCTATGACCAGTACCCGGGGCACACCGAATTGTTGCAGGCTGAGTCCGCTCGCCACGCCGGGGTGACGTTGACGCAAATGCCGGTTCGCATGATGCTGGCCAATGACGAATTGCGTGTAGTCCTGGTCAGCATCCATTTGTCTTTGCGTGAGGCCTTGGACGCCATCACCGGTGACCGAGTTTTGGAAACCTTGCGGATCACGCACCATGCGCTGACGCCTTTGCTGGGTCGAAAGCCGCGCATCGCTATCGCAGGCCTGAACCCGCATGCGGGCGAGGGTGGGCTGTTTGGCCGAGAAGAAATCGAGATCTTGCAGCCCTGCGTGTCAGCGGCCCGCACGGAGGGCATCGATGCGCAGGGTCCATTTGCGCCGGATACGGTTTTCATGCGGGCACGCCAAAGGCCGGACGGTTACCGTGAGTTTGATGTGGTGATCGCCATGTACCACGACCAAGGCCTGATCCCGGTGAAGTACTTGGGTGTGGAGCAGGGGGTCAATGTCACATTGGGCTTGCCTTTGATCCGCACCAGCCCTGACCATGGCACGGCCATGGACTTGGCGGGCCAAGGAAAGGCCGATGCGAGCAGCATGGTCCAAGCCATTCGGATGGCTCGGCATCGGGTCACAGACGCCACTTGAGCTGCGGGCGTTTTTTCGTCACCCACTCAGAGGCTTGGGTGATCAGGATGGATGTTTCAAGCTGTCGCGAATTTCACGCAGCAAGACTACATCTTCGGGTGGCTCTGGGGCTTTTTCGGGGACGGCGTCGACAGGCTGACGTGACTTGAGGCGGTTGATCTGGCGAACCATCACGAAAATAATGAAGGCCAAAATCAAGAAATTTAAACCCACAGTGACAAAGTTGCCATATGCAAATACCGCGCCGAGTTTTTTGGCCTCAGCCAAAGGCAGGTTGGCGGCTTGCCCCGACAGGGCCAAGTAGTAATTGGCAAAGTCGAGGCCACCAAAGACCAAGCTGACCACAGGCATGATGATGTCGGCCACCAATGAGTCCACGATCTTGGCGAAAGCAGCCCCTACGATGACGCCTACGGCCAAATCGACCACATTGCCTTTGAGTGCAAATGTTTTGAATTCTTGAGCAAATGACATTAAAAATCCTCAATAGTGTGTTGGGGGTTGGATTGTGACCCATTCATCCTGAGGCCTATTGAGTTGTAAGTCGGTTGTCTGTTTCACTCCGCTACAATCTCGGGTTGACCCTGATAACGACTCGCTAGAGGATTCCCATGAGTGACACCCCAGTCGACAACAGCAAGCGGACCTGGCTGATTGCCTCCACTTGCGCTGGTGCCGTAGGCGCCGGCTTTGTGGCCACCCCCTTCGTCAGCAGTTTTCAACCTTCCGAACGTGCCAAAGCGGCCGGTGCGGCCGTTGAGGTGGATATCTCTGCCTTGAACCCAGGTGAAAAACTCACGGTCGAATGGCGTGGTAAACCTGTGTGGATCATGAAGCGCTCGCCCGAGCAGATCGAATCCCTGAAAAAAACCGAAGCTCAGTTGGCCGACCCCACTTCTGCGCGGACCGCTTACCCTACCCCCGAATACGCGAAAAACCAGCACCGTTCGATCAAGCCCGAGATCATGGTGGCTGTGGGCATTTGCACCCACTTGGGTTGCTCGCCAGCCGACAAGTTCGCGACAGGTCCTCAGCCATCGCTGCCCGATGACTGGAATGGCGGATTCTTGTGCGCCTGTCATGGTTCTACCTTTGACTTCGCTGGCCGCGTGTTCAAAAACAAGCCCGCACCCGATAACCTCGAAGTGCCACCACACATGTACCTGTCAGACACCAAGTTGCTCATTGGTGAAGACAAGAAGGCTTGATGGAGAACAACATGGCTGAATTCAAAGAAATCTCTCCGAACGCCCCTGCTGGGGAAAAGCTGCTCAATTGGGTAGACAACCGCTTTCCGGCGTCCAAGCTGTACAAAGAGCATTTGTCTGAGTACTACGCCTCCAAAAACCTGAACATCTGGTATGTGTTCGGTGCTTTGTCGTTGTTGGTGTAGGTGAGTCAACTCGTGACCGGTATTTTCTTGGCCATGCACTTCAAGCCAGACGCCGCTTTGGCCTTCGCTTCGGTCGAATACAACATGCGCGATGTGCCTTGGGGTTGGCTGATCCGTTACATGCACTCCACAGGTGCCTCTGCCTTCTTTGTGGTGGTTTACCTGCACATGTTCCGCGGCTTGATGTACGGCTCGTACCGCAAACCCCGCGAGTTGGTCTGGATTTTCGGTTGCGCCATTTTCTTGGTGCTCATGGCCGAGGCCTTCATGGGCTATTTGCTGCCTTGGGGTCAAATGTCCTACTGGGGCGCTCAGGTGATCGTCAACTTGTTCTCGGCTGTGCCCGTGATCGGTCCTGACCTGGCTTTGCTGATTCGCGGCGACTTTGTGGTGGGCGACGCCACTTTGAACCGTTTCTTCAGCTTCCACGTGATCGCGGTGCCATTGGTCCTGCTGGGTCTGGTGGTGGCACACATCATTGCGCTGCATGAAGTCGGCTCCAACAACCCCGATGGTGTGGAGATCAAGGCAGCGAATGCACCAAAAGACGCCAAGGGCAACCCATTGGATGGCATTCCTTTCCACCCTTACTACACGGTTCACGACATCCTTTCGGTGAGCGTGTTCCTGATGGCCTTCAGCGCGGTGGTGTTCTTTGCCCCCGAATTCGGTGGTTATTTCCTCGAATACAACAACTTCATTCCAGCTGATCCGCTGACCACACCTTTGCACATTGCTCCAGTTTGGTACTTCACACCGTTCTATTCCATGCTGCGTGCCATCACCACTGAGATGATGTACGTATTGGTCTTGTGCGTGGTGGTGGGTGCTTTCTTGGCTGTGGCCAAGGGCAAACTGCCAACTTTGCTCAAAGGCGGTTTGGTGGGGGCAACCATTGTGATTTGTGTGCTGCTCTTGTCCATTGACGCCAAGTTCTGGGGTGTGGTGGTCATGGGTGCCGCTGTGATCATTTTGTTTTTCTTGCCTTGGCTGGATTACAGCCCTGCCAAGTCGATTCGCTATCGCCCCGACTGGCACAAATATGTGTATGCCGTGTTTGTCATCAACTTCCTGATCTTGGGCTATCTGGGTGTCAAGCCACCTTCGCCCATCGGTGAGCGCGTATCCCAAGTGGGTACCTTGTTCTATTTCGGCTTCTTCCTGTTGATGCCTTGGTGGAGCAAGCTGGGCACGTTCAAACAGGTGCCTGACCGCGTGACCTTCACGCCTCACTGAGATCCCGGAGATTCAAGAACATGAAAAACCTCAAGAAACTCGCACTCGGCTTTGTGATGGCCCTGGGTATGGTGGCTGCTGCCCACGCTGGCGGCGGTGGCATCGCCTGGGACAAGGCGCCCAAGAAAACCAACGATTTGGCAGCCCTGCAAAATGGCGCCAAGCTGTTTGCCAACTACTGCCTTAACTGTCACTCGGCTGCTTTCATGCGTTACAACCGCCTGAAAGACATCGGCTTGACCGATCAGCAAATCAAAGACAACCTGATGTTTGCCACCGACCGTGTGGGCGACACCATGAAAGTGGCCATCGACCCGGTGCAAGCCAAAGATTGGTTCGGTAAGAATCCACCAGACTTGACTTTGATGGCGCGTTCGCGTTCGGGCCCAGGCGGTACGGGTGCAGATTACCTGTACACCTACATGCGCACGTATTACCGTGATGACACCAAGCCCACCGGTTGGAACAACTTGGCTTACCCCAACGTCGGCATGCCCAACCCCCTTTGGGAGCTTCAAGGCGAGCGTGAGCCTGTCTTTGAAGAAAGAGATGAAAAAGGACAAAAAGTCCAGATTTTCAAAGGTTGGAAGACGGTCAAGCCTGGCACGATGACCCCACTGGAATACGATCAAGCCATTGGTGACTTGGTCGGTTACATGCAGTGGATGGCTGAGCCAGCTCAGAATCAACGCGTGCAGATCGGCGTTTGGGTTCTGATCTTTTTGTCCCTCTTCACTTTCATTGCCTGGCGCTTGAATGCGGCATACTGGAAAGACGTCAAGTAATTGATCTCTCACCCGGCGATTCAGCCGGGTCCTTTGGAGTGGCAGGTCTTTGGACCTCCCACTCTTTTTGATTTTTTGAGGAGCCTCCACCATGATGGTGCTTTATTCCGGAACCACTTGCCCTTTTTCTCACCGCTGCCGCTTTGTGCTCTTTGAAAAAGGCATGGATTTTGAAATCCGTGACGTGGACTTGTACAACAAGCCCGAAGACATCAATGTGATGAATCCTTATGGACAGGTGCCCATCTTGGTTGAGCGCGACCTGATCCTGTATGAGTCGAACATCATCAACGAGTACATCGATGAGCGCTTTCCTCACCCCCAGTTGATGCCGGGTGACCCGGTTGATCGCGCACGGGTTCGACTTTTCTTGCTCAATTTTGAAAAAGAGCTGTTCGCACACGTGTTGACCTTGGAAAACCGCTCGCTCAAGGGCAATGACAAGGCACTCGAAAAGGCGCGTTCACACATCCGTGATCGCTTGACGCAATTGGCCCCTGTTTTCCTGAAGAACAAGTTCATGCTGGGCGACAATTTCTCGATGCTCGATGTCGCGATCGCACCCTTGTTGTGGCGTTTGGATTACTACGGCATCGAGTTGAGCAAAAATGCCGCTCCTTTACTGAAGTATGCAGAACGCATTTTTTCGCGTCCAGCCTATATCGAAGCGCTGACGCCTTCGGAAAAGGTCATGCGTAAGTGATGTGAACTTGGACAGGACAACGATGCAGGCGAGGGAACCAGCATGATCAGCACTACGGAACTGCCATCGACAAGGCCATACCTTATTCGTGCTTTGTACGATTGGTGCTCTGAAAATGGTTTCACGCCTTATGTGGCCGTCAAAGTAGATGCTTCTGTCCAGGTGCCGCGCGAATACGTCCAAGGCGGTGAAATTGTGCTGAATGTCAGCATGGATGCCACCAGTTCACTCAAATTGGGCAACGACTTCATTGAGTTCAAAGCACGTTTTGGTGGAAAACCGCGTGAAATCATGGTGCCCATTCACCGGGTCATGGCCATCTACGCCCGAGAAAATGGGCAAGGTATGGCTTTCCCTGTCAGCGATGAGCCCGTTGATTCCCCGGTTTTGTCTGCCGTTGGTACCGCAGATTCGGTCCAAGCGGACGCAGAGGATGTACCACCTCCGCCATCGACATCGGGTTCACCTCGTCCGACGCTCAAGAGGGTCAAGTAAAAAAATTGCGCTTCCACCCCTAGATGGGTCGAGAGCAAGTTAGAATTTGGCCCGTGCCGCTTTAGCTCAGTTGGTAGAGCACCCGCCTTGTAAGCGGTAGGTCGTCAGTTCGAATCCGACAAGCGGCACCATCATTCAAGCCCTGATCTTCCAAGCTCAGGGCTTTTTTCATGGGGCTTTGTCGCAACCTCATTTCATCGGTTTTGCACTTTGATGCGGATCGAGAGGACGCCCAAATTTTGTTGAACCAAATGGGACTGCAATGCAGGCAGCAACTGCCTCAATTTGGCCGCAACCGCATTGGAAGCGACCAGCAGACACCAGCAACCCTCTTCCAAGGGGCCGGCTTGTATGCTGGATCGCAAAGGTCCGGGCAATAGGCTCTTGATTGCCTGTAAGCGAAGGGAAGAGTCTTGCACCCGATCCATCAGTGAGGCCAAGGTGGGGGATTCTTGGGCCGCTTGCTGCAAGGGGATGGCTTGATGGCGTCTTTGCATATCTAAAAATCGTTTCCAGTCATTATCCAGCAGGCCAAAGTCGATAAGGGCAAATGGCCAGGTGATGCGCATCCAAGCGCTAAAATGTTTGGGTTGTCCAAGCAGCCAGTTGTGCGGGCTTGGCAGGGTGAAATGGCAGCGCGTCAGTGCCACCCGTTTTTCAAGTAACTCTTAAGCAGACAGGATAGACGGTCTTTCTTTCGGCACCTTTGCTGATGGTGGATCAAATTGATATGGCCATCCCATTCCTCACCAAAATTTTCGGCAGCCGCAATGACCGGTTGCTCAAGCAGTACCGCAAAACCGTTGAGCGCATCAATGCCCTTGAGGCTGGCCTGGAAAGCCTGAGCGACGAAGAGTTGAGGGCCAAGACCCAAAGCTTTCGAGACCGAGCTGCGGCCGGAGAGAGTTTGGACGCCTTGTTGCCAGAGGCGTTTGCCGTGGTGCGTGAGGGCTCCAAGCGGGTGATGAAAATGCGCCACTTTGACGTGCAGTTGGCCGGTGGTATCGCTTTGCACAATGGCAAGATCGCCGAGATGCGGACTGGCGAGGGCAAAACCTTGACATCTACACTGCCTGCCTACCTCAATGCGATCGCTTGCAAAGGTGTGCACGTGGTCACCGTGAACGATTACTTGGCCAGCCGAGATGCCCAGTGGATGGGCAAGCTCTACAACTTCTTGGGACTGACGGTGGGCATCAACTTGCCTCAGTTGCCACGCGAAGAAAAGCAAGCGGCCTACAAGGCCGACATCACCTACGGCACCAACAACGAATACGGATTCGATTACCTGCGCGACAACATGGTCTATGAGGCCCATGATCGTGTTCAGCGCCCCTTGAACTTCGCCATCATCGACGAAGTGGATTCAATTTTGATCGATGAGGCCCGCACGCCCTTGATCATCAGTGGACAGGCCGAGGACCACACGGCCACTTACATGGCCATGAACCAAGTAGTGCCCTTGCTCACCCGGCAAGAGGGCGAAGCCGATCCTCGGACCGGCGAGGGCATCATCACGCCCGGTGACTTCACGGTTGATGAGAAGTCTCATCAGGTGTTCTTGACCGAAGACGGTCACGAAAAAGCCGAGGCTGTGCTTTCTCAGATGGGCTTGATCCCTGAGGGCGCCAGCCTGTATGACCCGGCGAATATCACGTTGATGCACCATTTGAATGCCGCTTTGCGTGCGCGTCATTTGTACCACCGAGACCAGCACTATGTGGTGCAGGAAGGTGAGATCGTGATCGTGGACGAGTTCACGGGACGCTTGATGACCGGTCGCCGCTGGAGCGACGGCCTGCATCAGGCCGTTGAAGCCAAAGAAGGTGTGGAGATCCAGGCCGAAAACCAGACGATGGCGTCCATCACTTTCCAGAACTATTTCCGCCTGTACAACAAGATCGGCGGCATGACGGGCACGGCCGACACTGAGGCGTATGAGTTCCAGGAAATTTACGGTCTGGAGACGGTTGTGATCCCGCCACACCGCAAGAGCCAACGTGAAGACCAATTGGACCGTGTCTACAAGACCTCACAGGAACGCTATAACGCGGCCATTGCTGACATCCGCGAATGCCACGAACGCGGCCAGCCTGTGTTGGTGGGTACCACCTCGATTGAAAACTCCGAGCTGATTTCCCAGCTGCTGAACCAGCACAAGTTGCCTCATCAAGTGCTCAACGCCAAGCAACATGCCCGCGAGGCGGACATCGTGGCCCAAGCCGGTCGTCCCGGCATGATCACGATTGCCACCAATATGGCGGGTCGCGGCACCGACATTGTGTTGGGTGGCAACATCGAAAAAGACGTGCAAGCCATTGAAAGCGATGAGAGCTTGCCCGAAGACGCCCGTCAAACGCGCATCCACGAATTGCGTGAACAATGGAAAGTGGTGCACGAGCAAGTCAAGGCCTTGGGCGGGTTGCGCATCATTGCCACCGAGCGCCACGAGTCTCGCCGCATTGACAACCAACTGCGAGGTCGCTCTGGCCGTCAGGGTGATCCGGGTTCATCGCGCTTCTATTTGAGCTTGGACGATCCTTTGATGCGGATCTTTGCGGGTGACCGGGTGCGCTCCATCATGGACCGCTTGAAAATGCCTGAGGGCGAAGCCATTGAAGCGGGCATCGTGACGCGCAGCATCGAAAGCGCTCAGCGCAAAGTGGAAGCCCGTAACTTCGATATCCGCAAACAATTGCTGGAATATGACGACGTTTCGAATGACCAGCGCAAGGTGATTTACCAGCAGCGCAACGACATTCTGGATGCCCAAGACATGCACGGCCCGATTTCAGCCTTGCGCGAGGGTTGCTTTACCGATTTGGTGCGCCAGTATGTGCCCGTTGAGTCGGTGGAAGAACAATGGGACTTGCCTGGACTTGAAAAAGTGCTGGCCGATGAATGGGGTATCAAGCTGGAACTCCAGGCCAAAGTTCAAGACTCCAGCGCCATTGCCGAGGAAGACATCTTGGAGATGGTGGTGATTGCAGCCCATGCGCAGTTCCAAGCCAAATTGGATCAGGCGGGCGGTGACAGTTTTGTCTCGTTTGAGCGCATGATTTTGTTGCAAAGCATCGACACCCATTGGCGAGAGCATCTGAGTTCACTGGATTACTTGCGCCAGGGCATTCATCTTCGCGGTTATGCACAAAAGCAACCCAAGCAAGAGTACAAGCGCGAAGCCTTCGAGCTGTTTGGTCAGTTGCTCGATGGGGTCAAGAATGAAGTGACCCGTACCCTGATGACCGTGCGCATCGAGTCTGGTGACCAGATTCAGCAGGCTGCACAAGCAATCGAAGAACGTGCCGAGAAGATCAGCAACGTGACTTACAGCGCTCCTGATGAAACGGGGCAGGCTCAAACCGTGGCGGGCGATCAAGGGGGGGGCCCGCAAACTTTTGGGCCAGTGGGTCGCAACGATCCCTGCCCCTGCGGCAGCGGAAAAAAGTTCAAGCACTGCCACGGCAAACTCGTTTGATGGCAGCGAACCAGCAAAACGGGCTTCGGCCCGTTTTTTCCGTGAGCAGACTGAAATGTTCTTTGTTTCCTGAAAGAAATTTATGCCCGTGAATTTGCCCCCACTGGACTCCGCACAACTGAGCCCCATTGCGGGCGTGCGCATCGGCATCGCCCAAGCGGGTGTGCGCAAAGCCAACCGCAAAGACCTCACAGTCTTTTTGCTGGACGAAGGCGCCAGCGTGGCGGGCGTTTTCACCCGCAACCGCTTTTGCGCCGCGCCTGTGCAGGTTTGCCGTGAGCACCTGGCTGCGGGCAATGCTGTGCGGGCCTTGGTCATCAACACCGGCAATGCGAACGCGGGCACCGGTGCCCCAGGCCTGGCCCATGCACGTCAAACCTGTGAGGCCCTGGCTGGTTTGCTGCACTGCACGCCAGGGCAAGTGCTGCCTTTCTCCACTGGGGTGATCATGGAGCCGCTGCCCGTGGGTCGCATCGTAGCGGGCCTGCCTGCTGCCTTGGCCGACGTGCAAGCTGCCCACTGGGCCAAGGCCGCCGAAGGCATCATGACTACCGATACCGTCCCCAAAGCGGCCAGCGTGCAGGTGCAAGTGGGCGGCAAAACCGTGAGTATCACCGGTATCAGCAAGGGCGCGGGCATGATCCGCCCCAACATGGCCACCATGTTGGGCTTTGTGGCCACCGATGCCTGCATCGCCCCGGCCTTGTTGCCCGAGTTGGCCAAGCGACTGGCCGATGGCTCGTTCAACCGCATCACCATCGACGGCGACACCTCGACCAACGATTCCTTCATGTTGATCGCCACGCACAAGGTGGGTCACGCGCCCATCACATCACTGGACAGTGCCGATGCCCAGGCCTTGCTGCAGGGCCTGATGCATGTGGCCCGCCAGTTGGCGCATGCCATCGTGCGCGACGGCGAAGGCGCTACCAAGTTCATCACGGTCCAGGTCGAAGGCGGGCGTACGGGCGAAGAGTGCCGCCAAGTGGCTTATGCGATCGCGCATTCGCCCTTGGTCAAAACGGCTTTCTTTGCCAGCGACCCGAACCTCGGCCGCATTCTTGCGGCCGTGGGTTACGCGGGTATTGAAGATCTGGACCAGGGCCTGATCGAGCTGCATTTGGACGATGTGCATGTGGTCTCGCACGGCGGCCGCCGGGCAGAATACCGCGAAGAAGACGGTCAGCGCGTCATGAAGGGCAGCGAGATCACCGTGCGAGTAGGTCTGGGCCGGGGCAACGCCAGCGACACCGTGTGGACCTGCGACCTGAGCCACGAGTACGTCACCATCAACGCGGATTACCGTTCATGAATTCACCTGCCCCTACTGCATCCTCTGCATTGGACCATCTGCTGGCCAAAGTCAGTCAGCTGGTGGACCGCATCGAGTCGGTCCTGCCCCAGCCCCTGTCTGCTCCAGACTGGACGCAGGCCATTGCCTGGCGCTACCGCAAGCGCTCGTCCGGCCACGGTGTGCTCGAGCCGGTGCGCCATGTGGCGGCCATGACGCTGGCCGACCTGAAGGAAATCGACGACCAAAAGGAAAAGCTGCAGCGCAACACCGAGCAGTTTGTGCACGGCCACCCTGCCAACAACGTACTGCTCACCGGCGCCCGAGGCACTGGCAAGTCTTCGCTCATCAAGGCTTGTCTGAACACTTACGCTCCGCAAGGCCTGCGTTTGATTGAAGTGGATAAAGCAGACCTGACCGACTTGCCCGACATCATCGACGTGGTGGCGGGCCGCCCTGAAAAGTTCGTGGTCTATTGCGACGACCTGAGCTTTGAAGACGGTGAGCCGGGCTACAAGGCGCTCAAGTCGATTTTGGACGGCACTGTGGCCGCCTCAACGCCCAATGTGTTGGTGTATGCCACCAGCAACCGCCGTCATCTTTTGCCCGAGTACATGAGCGAAAACCTCACCTATAAGCACACCGACGACGGTGAGGTGCATCCCGGGGAAGGTGTGGAAGAGAAGATTTCCTTGTCTGAGCGTTTTGGTCTGTGGATCAGTTTTTACCCCTTCTCGCAAGACGAGTACCTGACGATTGCGGGCCAGTGGCTCAGCGCCTTGGGTGCCACACCCGCACAAATCGAAGCCGCCCGTCCTGATGCGCTGCTCTGGGCTTTGGAGCGCGGCTCGCGCAGTGGCCGAGTGGCCTACCAATTTGCCCGCGACATGATGGGCCGCCAATCGGACCGCGCATGAACCAAGGCTTGTTGGTCGCCGATGGTGAGCGGGAGCGGCAAGACCTGAGTGCGGGCCAGGCTGAGCGCTCCGTGGTGGATGTGGCTGTGGGCGTGTTGTTGCATGCCGATGGTCATTTTCTGCTGACCTCACGCCCCGAAGGCAAAGTGTATGCGGGCTATTGGGAGTTCCCGGGCGGCAAGCTGGAGTCTGGCGAGTCGGTCGAGCAAGCCCTGCGCCGTGAACTTCAGGAAGAGCTGGGCATCATCATCGGGCCAGCGCAAATTTGGAAAACCCAGATGGTTGATTATCCGCACGCCTTGGTGCGTCTGCACTTTTGCAAGGTGTGGGACTGGCAGGGCGAATTGCAGATGCGTGAAGCGCAGTCACATGCTTGGCAAACGCTGCCTGTTGGCGTGGTACCTGTGCTACCGGGCACAGTGCCGGTGTTGGCCTGGTTGGCCCAAGAGCGCGGCTTCAGCGGGCCGACGCACGCCTGAACCTCTTGTCACTGCAATCGCGGATCGCCAAATGTCTCGTCGGGCGGGGTGTCGTCGGGCAGTTTGAATTCTTCGCTAGCCCAGGCCCCCAGATCCACACCCTTGCAGCGTGCGCTGCAAAACGGGCGGTAGGGGTTGGCTGCGCTGTAAAGGCTGTTGCCTGCGCAGGCCGGGCAACGCACTTGGCGGGGCGCAAAATGGGGTTGCGGCGGGCTCGAATCGCTCATGCGCACAAAGTCATCTCGAAGGGCACGTCTTCGGTGCTGGCCACCAATTTGCCGTCGCTGTGCTGGCGCATCATGCGGATCACCACCAACAAGCGGTTGCAGCTGATCTCGGGGGTGATGCCCAAGCTGTCGTCGATTTTCAGGCGCAGAAGCTGAAAGTTGCGCCCTTGGGGCAGGTTTTGTTGTAGTTGTCCTGCGGTCGCCATGACCTTTTGGCTGCTGCCCGATTCGCGCAGCATTTGCAGCAGCAACTTCACGGAGAGGGCCAAGGGGCCAAAAGGTTCGACCCATTGCGATAGATCGTGCGCCCGACTGGTTGCGCTGTGGTGTTGCCAGGCGTGGTAGGCGGGCAGGTCAAATTCGCAGGTGCCGCCCGGAATCACGGCGCGGCTGCGCAAGGCCATCAGGAAATCGTTGTCGTTCAGACTTTGACCAATCTTGCCAGTGACCTGGTTGAGCGCATCGAAGTGCTCATCGAGTTGGTCCATCACACCGCTCAGGGCCTTCTCGGAAATGGCGGGGTTGCCACGATAGCTGTTGTAGAGCTGCCGTTGACGTTCCAGATCTTTCAAGACGTCGGATTTGAGCTCGGAGCGTGTGGCCACCTCGATGATTTCGAACAAAGTGGTCAGGGCAAAGTGGTGGTCCAACGCGTCTGTGCGGCCCATCAATTGGCCCAAGCGGTTGAACAATTGTTGCAAGCGCAGGTAAGTGCGGATGCGTTCGTTAAAAGGGTATTCGTACAGTATCACGCAGCGTCTTCCATTGCCGCCATCATAGCCCGAAGTCAGTGGCCAATTGGGCCACTTCGGTTTGCAATTCGGTCAGGCTCAAGCCTTGGTTAAAGATCACCGTGTCGGCGCAGGCTAAGCGCTGAGAACGGGAGGCTTGCAGGGCCATGATGCGGTCAATTTCTTCAGCAGCCAGACCACTGCGTACCATCACCCGTTGTCGCTGGGTTTCGGTATTGCAGTCCACCACGATCACCCGGTCCACCTGTTTGCGCCAGCGTTCGCCCGACTCGACCAACAAAGGCACGTCAAACACCAGCACGCGCAGACCCTTTTGCAGCGCCGCTTGGGTCTGCTCGGCCGTGATTTGGCCGACCAAGGGGTGGATGATGGCCTCCAGCTGTTGTTTGGCTTGGGGGTTTTGAAACACCATGCTGCGCATGGCTGGACGGTCCATCGCGCCTTGGGCATCGACCACTTGGGGCCCAAAAGTTTGTGCAATGGCGGCCATGGCGCGCCCACCAGGCGCAGTCAGACTGCGGGAAATCGCATCGGCATCGATCACGGCCGCCCCTCGGGCTGCGAACATGTCAGCCACAGTGCTTTTGCCGCAGCCAATGCCGCCAGTCAGGCCGATTCGCCAAGTGCGAGAGGTCATGCTTTGACTCATGTGATCAGATCAAAATCCAGGGCAGGGGGCCAAGCGCCATGACCCAAAGGCCTGCAAGGGCAAGGTAGGGCCCAAAAGCCATTTCGCCATTCTCTGACAAAAGTCCCCGCCATTTCAAACTCAATCCACCCAAGACCCCTATGCAGGAAGCGATCAGCACCAAAGACAGCAATGCAGGCCAGCCCAGCCAAGCCCCTAGAGCTGCCAGCAATTTGAAATCGCCTTGGCCCATGCCTTCTTTGCCCGTCAAGCCTTTGAACAGCCAAAAGACAGCCCACAAAAACAGGTAACCGACAGCAGCGCCCCAGAGTGCTTCGTGCAAGCCAATTCCTGAAAGTCCCAGACTGGCAGCCAGCAAGCCGGCCCAGACCAAGGGTTGGGTGATGGCATCGGGCAACAAACGCGTGTCAGCATCGATGGCTGCCAGTGCAAGCAAAGCCGCAGAAAAACCGGCCCAGGCCATGGCCTCAAACCCCCAACCGTGCTGCGCCATCACCCCAACGAACAATCCAGCGGTGATCAGTTCGATGGCCGGGTATCGCCAGGCGATCGGTGCTTGGCAATGCGCGCATCGCCCACGCAAGGCGATGAAGCTGAGAATAGGGATGTTGTCTTGCCATCTCAAGGGGTGATGGCAATGGGGACAATGGGAGCGAGGCACCGCCAAGTTAAAGCTCGCAGCATTTGGTGGCGTGGCCATGGCTTCGGCGTCCCACTGGGCCTGCAACATCAGAGGCAGGCGGTGAATCACCACATTCAGAAAACTCCCGACCACCAGGCCCAGTAAGCCCGCCAAACCGAGTGCCAAGATGCCGTCGATCATGTCAAAAAACTTTTCCTAAAGTGAAAATAGGCAAATACATGGCCACCAAAATAGCGCCAATCAACCCCCCCAGCACTACGATGATCAGGGGCTCCAGCAAGCTGGTCAGGCCATTGACCTGGTCGTCCAGTTCGGTGACCATCAGGCTCCCCGCTCTGCCCAGCAAAGCGTCCAAAGCGCCTGTTTCTTCGCCTGTTGCACACAACTGCACGATCATCGCCGGAAAGCGTTCTGTTTGCCCCATGGCCTCGCTCAAACTGCTCCCCTGCACCACCCGCCGTTGCAACTGAAAAGTGGCGCGTTCGTAAACCGGATGATCGCATGCTTGGGCCGTTGGCCCCAAAGCTTCGCTCAATGGCACACCCGCAGACAATAAGGCGGAGAGGGTCTGTGACCATCGTGCCACGATCGAAGTGGTCATAAGCGGCCCCAGAACTGGCCATCTTAAAAACCATTGTGCGGCCCACAAGCGAAAGCGGGAGGCCGCTGGCCCCGTGTGCTGTGCCGCCCAGATGGGCAGCGCCAGCATGGCCAAGACCACGGGCCAAGTTTGTACCAGCGAATCACTCAGGCTCACCACCACCTGGGTGGACCACGGCAATGGCGCACCCAAGGACTGAAACACGTCTTCAAAAACGGGAACCACCCACATCAAAATCAGCACCAAAATGCCAGTGGCCACCAGCAAAACGGCGATGGGGTACATCAGCGCAGAGCGGATTTTGGAGCGCAGAGCTTCGTTCTTCTCAAGGGTTTGTGATAAGCGCTCCATGATCTCGTCCAAGATGCCCGCTGATTCGCCTGCTTGCACCATGTGCACAAACAGGCTGCTGAAAACTCGGGGGTGCTGAGCCAAGGCGTCGTGCAGAGCAACCCCGGATGCCACGTCACTCAGAACCGTTTGCATGACCCGCACCAAGCTTTTGTGCGTCATGCTTTGGCACAGCATGGCCAGGGCTTGCACCACGGGCACCCCGGCCTTGAGCATGGCTGCCCACTGCCGTGTCATGGTGGCCAGGTCTTTGCTTTTGATGCCGTCAGGTTGGTGCCACCAAACGCGCTGCACTTGTACTTTTTGTATCCCCTGACGGCGCAACTGGGCCCTGGCCAGGTCGGCATGCAAGGCTTGGAGTGTGCCGCTTTGGGGGCGACCCTGAGAGTCGCGACCCGACCAGCGAAAAGTCGCGCCGGTACCTTGAGACCCGGGGGCTTTCATGTGCCGTCCCGTGTGGCCACCAAGACCTCGTCCAGCGAGGTGATGCCCTGTAACAATTTGCGCAAACCCGCGATGCGCAAGCTGTTCACACCCTCACGCCGGGCTTGTTGCGACATGTCTTGTATGCTTGCTTCTTGCAACACCAAGTCTTGCATGACGCGGCTCACTGGCATGACTTGGAAAATGCCGGTCCGCCCTGAAAAACCTTTGTGACAAAGCGCGCAACCGACCGCCTCGAAAACCTGCACGGTCTCGTTGGTGCACATGGACTCGGGCCAACCTGCCTTGCGCAAAATGGTCATGGGCAGGTGGGTGGCCCGTTTGCAATGGGGGCACAGGCAGCGCACCAAGCGCTGTGCAGTGACCAGGCTCACACTGGCGGCGATGTTGTAGGGCGCGGTGCCCATGTTGCGCAAGCGTACCAAGGTGGCGGGCGCATCGTTGGTGTGCAAGGTTGACAGCACCAAATGCCCTGTTTGCGCCGCTTGGATGGCGATGTTCGCAGTCTCCAGATCACGCACTTCGCCCACCATCAAAATGTCCGGATCTTGCCGTAAAAAGGCACGCAAAGCCACGGCAAAAGTCAAGCCCGGTTTGTCTTGGACATTGACTTGGTTGATGCCGGCGAGTTGGATCTCACACGGATCTTCCACGGTGGCAATGTTCACTTCAGGGGTGTTGAGCAGGTTCAGGCAGGCGTACAGAGATTGTGTTTTGCCTGAGCCTGTGGGGCCGGTCACCAGCACCAAGCCGTGCGGGGCTCGGATCGCTGTCAGCAGACGCTCCAGGTCTTCGGGTTCGTAGCCTAAGCGCTGAAGGTCCAGTTGGGCTTGAGCCGAGTCGAGTACCCTGACGACCAGTTTTTCTCCGAAGAGCGTGGGCAAAGTGCTGACCCGCAGGTCCAACTCCCGACCATCTGTCAAATTCAGCTTCATGCGACCGTCTTGAGGCACGCGTTTTTCAGCGATGTCCAAGCGCGACATCACTTTGATGCGCGAGGCCAGTCGGTCTCTCAAGGCCATGTGAGGAAAGGCGACTTCGCGCAGTTCTCCGTCGATACGCATGCGCACCCGGTATTGGTGCTCATACGGCTCGAAATGCAGGTCCGATGCCTTGAGCGCCACGGCCTGTTCCAGCAGTTGTTGCACCAGAGTCACCACCGGGGCATCTTCTGTCGTCGAAACCGTTTTGTGGCGTGCGGGTGCTGGGTCCATGCTGACCTCTTGAATTAATTTAAAAGTATTAAATCATGAGCAAGAACTGGTGGTTTGTAAATGGCAAGCAGGCTTGAGCAGGACGGGGGCCAAAATTTTTAGCGCCATCATGTGGCCAGGGTCAAGGACGTTTCATACACACACCAGTGGCAAACGGCTTCAAAATTGATTTTTTAGCCACCGATGGAGACAAGTATGAAAGTTGGCATTGCAGGGATTGGGAAAATGGGTGCTGCCGTGGGCTCGAGGTTGCTCTCTTTGGGCCATGAGCTGACGGTCTGGAACCGCACGGCAGAGCGGGCGCAGCCTTTGTTGGCCGCTGGCGCCAAATGGGCTGAATCGCCCAAGGCTTTGGCCGAGTCGGTGGATGTGGTGATCACCTTGCTGACCAACGAGGCGGCTTTGGACGAGGTGTATGGCACTGAAACTGGCCTCTTGTCCGGCCGTGTGATGGACAAAACCTTCATTGACATGAGCACCGTGCGACCTGCCAAACCCCAAGAAATGGCGCAGCGGATTCAAGCACTGGGGGCTCGCTTTTTAGAGTGTCCGGTCGGCGGCAGTGTGGGACCGGCCAAAGAAGGCAAGCTGCTTGGATTTGTGGGAGGTGCCCAGCAGGACTTGCACGCCGTGCGCGCTTTGCTGGACGTCATTTGCCGCCGTGTGGAGCATGTCGGTCCACATGGATCAGGTGCAACCATGAAGTTGGCGGTCAATCTGCCATTGATGGTGTATTGGCAAACATTGGGTGAGGCGCTTTCATTGGTAGAGCCGTTGGGCTTGGACCCGCAGCGAGTGATCGACATTTTGTCGGATTCCTCGGGTGGGCCCAACATGCTCAAGGTCCGGGGCGCGATGATTGCCAAAACTTTGACGGAGAAAAAAAGCGATCAAATCACCGTGAACGTGGCAACGATGCGCAAAGACATGCAAGCGATGTTGGACCAAGGCCAAACGGTACAACGCAGCATGCCCCTGACCGCACTCGCTTTGCAGCAATTTGAATCCGCTGCGCAAAGCGGATTGGATGGCAAGGACTGCTCAGAGTTGCTGGTGTGGTGGTTGACGCAAGGCAACCGCGCCTGAGCTTTGGGCGAGGTTGCCAGACTGCCGATTCACTCGAGGCGCATTTCGCGGATGATGGCGCGGAATTGGTCCATTTGCCGCCGCAGCATCGCATCTTGCTCGGCTGGAGTTGAACCAACGCCCTCTGCGCCCAAATCGTTCAGTCGCTTGACCACATCGGGGTGTCGAACGGCTGCAATGACTTCTTTGTTCAGGCGGTCGATGATGTCCTTGGGTGTTTTGGCAGGTGCAAAGACGCCGTTCCATCCTTCCAGCTCGAGGTTGGGAAAGCCCAGCTCTCTCACCGTGGGAACTTCAGGCAGACCTGGAATGCGTTTGGATGCCGTGGTGGCCAAAGCCTTGAGTGTGCCGGCCTTGATCTCGGCCAAGGAGGAGGACAACTGATCGCCACCGATTTGGAGGCGGCCTGCCAGCAGTTCTTGTTTCAGTGGGGCTGCCCCCTTGAACGGGATGTGGGTGATGTTGATCTTGCTTTCCTTTTTGAAGGCCTCGCCCAATACGTGCATGGTGGAGCCAGGACCGGTCGAGCCATAGTTGTATTGCAGCCCAGGGTTGCCTCGCAACAGTGCGGCCAACTCCTTCAAATCTTTGGCAGGGACGCTGGGACTGGAGGTCCACACAAAAGGCACATAGACTGCAATCGACACCCCGGCAAAGTCGGTGTCCACGTTGAAGGGTGAGCGGTTGGCCAGGGTCTGTGCCACCGATGCCAGCGGAAAGGACAGGTTGTGCATCATGATGGTGTAGCCATCTGGCGCAGCTTTGGCCATCAAGTCAGCACCAATGGCACCGCCAGCACCACCCCGGTTGTCGATGGTCACGGGTTGCCCCATGGATTCGCTCATGCGCTGGGCCACGATGCGGGCCACGATGTCTGTGGTGCCGCCGGCAGGGAACGGCACGATCATTTTGATGGGTTTGTTGGGATAGGCTTGGGCCATCACCGAGGTCTGGACGCCCAAGGCCAGCAGCCCGAACAAACCCAGAGTGCACAAGTGATGCCATTTTTGGCGAAGTGATCGCATGTTGTCTCCTGTTGATGGGATCCCTCGGGAACCGCCAAGGGACAGGATTCAATATCACACAGCTTGGGCAGCTTGGGGGATCACCAACGCGACAAGCTCAACAAACTCGGCGAGCGATTTTTTGAATGGCAGAGGTCGGGTCAATGTCAAGCCACTCGTGGAGCATGCCTTGGCGGCCAACTTGCTTGCCGGTGAGCATGGGGCCGCTGTAGTAGGTCACGTGCATCACCCGAGCCATTTTGGCTTTGCAATTGATTTGCAGCTGGGTTTGGACAGACAAATACGCGACGCCATCAGCCGTGCTTTGCGGCTTTTTGTAATCCACGGCACTCCACAAAACCTTGCGGCCGCCTTCATCCTTGATGGTGTGTGCATCGATGTAAAACATGCCCTGATCGTTCAGGGTGATGGCGTCCCATTTGGGCGTGGCGGCGAACGCGTTCAGGGTGCCAAGGCTGAGCAGCACCCCAATTGCACATGAGAGGCTTCGCATGGCAATCAAGTGCGTCGATTCAGCAATTGGGAGGCCAGATTGACCATGGCTGTGCGGTGTGGGTTGTCAGGCAGCAGCATGGCCGCATCGATGGCGCGTTGAGCCTCGGCAGCAGCGGCATTGCGCGTCGCTTCCAAGGCGCCAGTGGCTCTGACAATGGCGGCAATTTCGGTGATTTTGTCGACGCTGCCTGTCTCGATCGCTTCGCGAACCGTCTGCCTTTGTGCCTCGTTACCGCGCTGCATGGCCAAAATCAAAGGCAGGGTGGTTTTTCCCTCGCGCAGGTCATCACCCAGGTTTTTGCCCATTTCTGCGGCATTGCCTTCGTAATCGAGCACATCGTCGATCACTTGGAAGGCCGTGCCAAGGGCTTGGCCATAGTCGGCGCAAGCGGTTTCGATCGAGGCTTCACTGCCCGCCAAAATAGCGCCCAATCGAGCGCTGGCCTCAAACAATTTGGCGGTTTTGGATCGGATCACGCGCAGATAGCCGTCTTCGTTCAGCGAGGCATCGTGCATGTTCATCAGTTGCAGCACCTCGCCTTCGGCGATCACGTTGGTGGCGTCGGCCAGGGTTTGCATCACCCGCATGCTTTGGGCATCCACCATCATTTGGAAAGCGCGCGAATACAAAAAGTCGCCCACCAGAACGCTGGCGGGGTTGCCAAAATTTTCGTTGGCAGTGGGACGACCACGCCGCAAAGTGGATTCGTCCACCACATCGTCGTGAAGCAAAGTGGCGGTGTGGATAAATTCAACAACGGCGGCCAAGTTGTGGCGCTGGTTGCCGGTGTAGCCCAAAGCTCCGCAGGTCAGAAGCAGCAAAACCGGACGCAACCGTTTGCCACCCGCAGAGATGATGTATTGGGCCACTTCACCGACCAAAGGAACGCCTGAATCAAGCCGTTGGGCAATGACGCGGTCGACAGCGGCCATGTCGTGGGCTACCAGTTCAAGGGCAGCAGCTGAGCTGTGTTCTGAGGCTGACAAATGGACAATCCGGATGGGTTACCCGGCGATGCCGGGGCGACAAGTGCGCTTTTCAAGCCTTGTCTGGGGTGGCGTCCATTATAGGTAAAGCCAATGTCTGCGTTGCTTTGGGTGCAAGCTTGGGCTTGAAGATTTGCTTGGACAAGGCGTTGCGTGCTAAAATCTCGGGTTCCTTGGGGATTAGCCCTTGGAAACTTCCATTCAAAGAGGTCATTTATGTACGCGGTCATAAAAACCGGTGGCAAACAGTATCGTGTTGTCGCTGGCGAAAAAATTAAAGTAGAACAGATTGCTGCGGACGTTGGCCAGGAAATCGTGATTGATCAAGTTTTGGCTGTCGGTACCGGCGCTGAACTCAAGATCGGCACGCCCCTGGTGTCCGGCGCCACGGTCAAAGCCACAGTTTTGGCACATGGCAAGCACGACAAAGTGCACATCTTCAAGATGCGCCGTCGCAAGCACTATCAGAAACGTCAGGGTCACCGCCAGCAGTTCACCGAACTGCAAATTGGCGCGATCTCTGCCTGAGGAGAATAGGTCATGGCACAGAAAAAAGGCGGCGGCTCTACGCGCAACGGTCGTGATTCCAAGCCAAAAATGCTCGGCGTCAAGGCTTTCGGTGGTGAACTGATCAGCGCTGGCTCGATCATCGTTCGTCAACGTGGCACCAAGTTCCATGCGGGCAGCAATGTCGGCATTGGCAAAGACCACACTTTGTTCGCTTTGGTTGACGGCCACGTGTCGTTCTCGACCAAGGGTGAGCTCAGCAAGCACACGGTCAATGTGACACCGGCTGTTTAAGCCTGTCGCGCCCATGGCGAAGAGGAGCCCCGCAAGCCGGGGCTCTTCGCTTTTCAGGACTTGCGTGCATTGAGGCACGGGGTCCAGCTACACTGGAAATCTCATGAAGTTCGTTGACGAAGCCTATATTGACATCGCCGCAGGTGACGGCGGGAACGGCTGCGTCTCGTTCCGTCATGAAAAGTATAAGGAATTTGGTGGCCCCAACGGAGGCGATGGCGGCCGAGGTGGGCATGTGTTCGCATTTGCCGACATCAACCTGAACACCTTGGTCGATTACCGCTATTCGCGTCGCCACGAGGCCAAGCGTGGCCAACACGGCATGGGCTCCGACATGTTCGGTGCCGCTGGCGACGACATCACTCTGAAAATGCCTGTGGGCACCATCATCACCGACGCCGAAACAGGCGAAGTGCTCTATGAATTGTTGGTGCCAGGTGAAACCATCATGATCGCCAAGGGTGGCGATGGTGGTTTTGGCAACATGCGCTTTAAAAGCGCGATCAACCGCGCCCCGCGCCAGAAAACGCCAGGCTGGTTGGGTGAAAAGAAAGAGCTCAAACTCGAATTGAAGGTGCTGGCCGATGTCGGTCTCTTGGGCATGCCCAATGCGGGCAAATCTACCTTCATCGCGGCGGTGTCCAATGCCCGCCCCAAAATTGCCGATTACCCTTTCACGACCTTGCACCCCAACTTGGGCGTCGTGCGTGTTGGGCCTGAGCAAAGCTTTGTGGTGGCCGACGTGCCGGGCTTGATCGAGGGCGCTTCTGAAGGTGCAGGTCTGGGCCATTTGTTTTTGCGCCACTTGCAGCGCACCCGCTTGCTGCTGCATGTGGTGGACTTTGCCCCGTTTGACGAGAACGTCGACCCGGTGCAGCAAGCCAAGGCCATCGTGGCTGAACTCAAGAAATACGATCCCGGCCTGTACAACAAGCCGCGCTGGTTGGTGCTTAACAAACTGGACATGGTGCCTGCCGAAGAGCGCGAAGCCCGCGTCAAGGACTTCATCAAGCGCATGCGCTACAAAGGCCCGGTTTTCCAGATTTCGGCCCTGACTCGCGAGGGCTGCGAGCCTTTGATCAAAGAGATTTACAAGCACATCCGTGCCCAGCAAATCATTGAGCAGGGCGTTGTGGACATCGACCCCCGATTCACCGAACAGGACAAGCCGCAAGAGCCCGATGCCGACGATCCGCGCTTCAAGCCGATGCCTTCGGGTACCGATTAAAACGGTTCAACAGGGCGCATTCCCGCATCAACGCACCCTGTTTCCGCCTTTCAACGCCAACGTACACCTTCGATGACCTCTTCTGCCGCATCCCTCCTTTTGCTTGATGCCCGCCGCATCGTTGTCAAAGTGGGCTCCAGCCTGGTGACCAACGAAGGGCGCGGCCTGGACGAAGACGCGATTGGCGAATGGTGCCGTCAGATGGCTTTGCTCAGTGCCCAAGGCAAAGAGGTGGTCATGGTGTCCAGTGGTGCGATTGCCGAAGGCATGAAGCGCCTGGGTTGGACGACCCGCCCGATTGAGGTGCCCGCCCTGCAAGCCGCCGCCGCTGTGGGTCAGATGGGCCTGGCGCAGATGTACGAGACCAAGCTGCGTGAAAACGGCATGGGCAGTGCCCAGGTGTTGCTCACCCATGCCGATTTGGCCGATCGTGAGCGTTACTTGAATGCGCGTTCGACTTTGCTGACGCTTTTGCAGCACCGCGTGCTGCCCGTGATCAACGAAAACGACACGGTCGTGAACGATGAAATCAAATTCGGTGACAACGACACCTTGGGTGCTTTGGTTGCCAACTTGATCGAGGCCGACTTGCTGATCATCTTGACCGATCAAAAAGGCCTTTTCACCGCCGATCCCCGGAAAGACCCTTCTGCCACTTTTGTCCACGAAGCCCGTGCGGGGGATGCCTCGCTTGAAGCCATGGCCGGCGGTGCAGGCTCAAGTTTGGGCAGGGGCGGCATGATCACCAAAATCTTAGCGGCCAAAAGGGCTGCTGGTTCGGGTGCTTCTACTGTGATTGCTTGGGGCCGCGAACCCGATGCCCTGTTGCGCTTGTGTCAAGGCGACAACATGGGCACCTTGCTGGTGGCCCAAACCGCCAAACAGCAAGCCCGTAAGCAGTGGATGGCTGATCATTTGCAAATGCGTGGCTCTGTGACCGTTGATGCAGGGGCGGCGCACAAGGTGCTGACCGAAGGTAAAAGTTTGCTGCCCATTGGCATGACGGGCGTGGCAGGCGATTTTTCTCGCGGCGATGTGATTGCCATCAAAGACGAACAAGGATTGGAAATTGCCAGGGGTCTGGCCAACTATGCCAGTGCCGAAGCGCGTTTGCTTTGTCGCAAACCTTCTCACGACTACGAGGCATTGTTGGGCTACTCTGCAGAGCCCGAGATGGTGCATCGGGACAACCTGATTTTGTCCCGATGAGCCAGATGCTGCCTTAGCCTTGGGGGTTGGGGTCGAAACTGGCGCCAGGCGGCAGTTCCATGTGCATCGGTGGCTGTATGTCCATTGGCCCGTTCTGGCCGTTGTCTGAGTCCATGCCATCGCGTGGACCCCGGTTGCCACCCCGCAAATAGCGGTTTTGTCTGTCTTGCCGGGGCAGGTAACGGGCCAGTTCGGTCAAGGCCATTTCGTAAACGCCGCGTTTGAACTCCACCACCACATCCAGTGGTACCCAGTAGTCGTTCCAACGCCAAGCGTCGAACTCGGGATGGTCGGTGGCGCGCAGGTTCAAGTGGTGGTCGTGCGTGACCATCTGCAGCAGGTACCAGATTTGCTTCTGGCCCTTGTAAAAACCGCGTGCATCCCGTCGGATGAAGCGGTCTGGCACCTCATAGCGCAACCAGTCACGGGTTCGGGCCACGATGCGCACATGCTCCGGTTGGAGCCCCACTTCTTCGTGCAGTTCACGGAACATGGCTTGTTCAGGGCTTTCACCCCGGTCAATGCCACCCTGCGGAAACTGCCAGCTGTGGGTGCGGATGCGCTTGCCCCAGAAAACCTGGTTTTTCTGGTTGAGCAGAATGATGCCGACGTTCGGCCTAAAGCCTTCACGGTCAAGCATAATCAACCTCAAATTTTTAAATTGTGTCCATTATGCACGCCGCACAGGCGCTTGCTCTTGGATGTTTCCCTGATCCCCCTGCTGAGTTAGCCCGCCGCGATGAAAGCCTCCCAGTTCCTCATTTCCACCCTCAAAGAAGCCCCAGCCGACGCTGAAGTGGTCAGCCACAAGCTGATGACCCGTGCCGGCATGATCAAAAAGCTGGGCGCAGGCATCTACAACTACATGCCCATGGGCTTGCGCGTGATCCGCAAGGTAGAAGCCATTGTTCGCGAAGAGATGAACCGCGCAGGCGCCATTGAGATGACCATGCCGGTGGTGCAGCCGGCCGAGTTGTGGCAGGAAACAGGTCGTTTTGACAAAATGGGCCCCGAATTGCTGCGCATCCAGGATCGCCATGGCCGAGATTTTGTGATCCAGCCCACCAGCGAAGAAGTCGTGACCGACGTGGTGCGCCAGGAAGTGCGCAGTTACAAACAACTGCCCAAAAACTTTTATCAAATCCAGACCAAGTTCCGCGACGAGCGCCGTCCTCGTTTTGGTTTGATGCGCGGTCGCGAGTTCACCATGAAAGACGCCTACAGCTTTGACCGCGACATGGCGAGCGCCAAAGCCAGCTACCAGGTCATGGCCGGGGCTTACCGCAAGATCTTTGACCGCTTTGGCCTGACCTACCGCGCCGTGGCTGCCGACAGCGGCGCCATTGGCGGCGATTTGAGCGAAGAATTTCAAGTGATCGCCGCCACCGGCGAAGACGCCATCGTGTACTGCCCCAGCAGCAGCTACGCCGCCAACATCGAAAAAGCCGAGGCCCTGGCCCCCCGGCAAGATCGCGGCGCGGCCACGCAAGCCCTGACCAAAACCCCCACGCCCGGCAAGAGCACCTGCGAAGACGTCGCGGCCTTGTTGAACATACCCCTGTCCACCACGGTCAAATCCTTGGTGCTGGCCACCGACACCCTCAATGAGCAGGGCGAGATCGTCAAATCCCAAGTCTGGCTGCTCCTGCTGCGGGGCGACCACGACATGAACGAAGTCAAGGTCGGTAAACTGCCTGGCATGGAAGGCGGCTTCCGATTTGCCACCCTGACCGAGATCGAAGACCACTTTGGCTGCAAGCCGGGTTACCTCGGACCCCTGAATCTGAAAAAGCCTGTGCACCTGGTGTCCGACCGCGACGTGGCCGTCATGGCCAACTGGATCTGCGGTGCCAACGAGCCAGACTTCCACATCACCGGTGTCAACTGGGGCCGCGATCTGCCCGAGCCTGCGCTGGTGGCCGACATCCGCAACGTGGTGGCAGGCGACAAGTCGCCCGACGGCGCGGGCGAACTGGCCATTGAGCGAGGCATCGAAGTGGGCCATGTGTTTTATCTGGGCACCAAATACTCCAAGGCCATGAACGCCACTTTCCTGGACGAAAACGGCAAGCCTCAGTATTTGGAGATGGGCTGCTACGGCATCGGCATCACCCGCTTGCCCGCCGCCGCCATCGAGCAAAACCACGACGAGCGCGGCATCATCTGGCCCGACGCGATTGCGCCCTTCACCGTGGTGGTTTGCCCCATCGGCATGGACCGCAGCGAGGCCGTCAAGCTTGAGGCAGAGCGCATCTATGCCGCATTGCTGGCCGACGGTGTGGACGTGATCTTGGACGACCGGGGCGAGCGCCCAGGTGCCATGTTTGCCGACTGGGAGCTGATCGGCGTACCGCACCGCGTGACCATTGGCGACAAGGGCCTCAAAGACGGTCTGGTCGAGTACCAGCACCGCCGCGATGCCGAATCCAGCAAAGTGGCTGTCGCTGACATCCTGGGTCACCTCAGGGGGCGTTTGGCCCCCTGAACCGCACGCTTCCCCAGCCCATGACGCGCCCGGTCTTGCCCAGCCGCCGGGCTTGTTTGCTCAGTCTGTGTGGCGCTGTCTTGCCCGCTGGGCTGGCACACGCCGGACGGCAAATTGAAGAACCTCTGTCGCATGCCGTGCGTTCGGCCCTGAGCGCGGCCGTGGCTGCGGCTGCTCCCCCTGAACCCCTGTTGCCCACCGCCTATGACCAGCAGGCTTATGCGCAGTGGCAAGTAGCCAGCAGCCAGCGTCTGTCGCGCTACAAAAAACACCCCACCGAGCGGCAAGAGTTCTTGCAAACCCTTTGGTACGAAGCACGTCGTGCAGGTCTGCCCCTGTCACTGGTGCTGGGCGTGGTGCAGGTTGAAAGCGCGTTTCGCAAATACGCCATTTCCAGCGCCGGGGCACGCGGCTACATGCAGGTCATGCCCTTTTGGTCGCGCTTGATTGGCGACGGCGACGACCGCCGCCTGTTCCACATGCAGACCAATCTGCGCTTTGGTTGCGTCATCTTGCGCCACTACTTGGATCGGGAGCGGGGCGACATTTTCATGGCGCTGGGGCGCTACAACGGCAGTCGAGGGCAAAGCGCCTATCCGCAGGCGGTTCTGGCGGCGCAGAGTGGGTGGTTGCAAGCGGTGGATTGAGAAGGGGCTGAGATCAAAAAAGCCACCCGATGGGGTGGCTGTTCTGTGATGGGGCCGCGGCCCTTGGTCGATCAGGCTTGGCCGTTGATGACCTGTTGCAGCTCGCCTGACTCGTACATTTCCATCATGATGTCCGAGCCGCCGATGAACTCGCCCTTCACGTAGAGCTGTGGGATGGTGGGCCAGTTGCTGTATTCCTTGATGCCTTGGCGGATTTCTGCATCGTCCAGCACGTTCACGGTTTTGACCGTCTTGGGGTCCACGCCGCAAGCTTTCAACAGTTGGATGGCACGACCCGAAAAACCGCACATGGGAAAGTTGGCGTTGCCTTTCATGAACAGGGTGATGTCGTTGCCTTTGACGAGTTCGTCGATGCGTTGTTGGGTGTCGCTCATGTTTTTTACTCCGATTGGGGCCGATTTCGAATGAAGGGGATTATCACCCCGTTTGAAAACCTGCACTGCGCGTAGGGGTCGCCCCTTGCGGGTGACCCCAGCCTGTACCTCATCGAGATTTCAGCTCAGGCCAGAGACGTGGCTTAGGGCCGGCAGAGTGCTCAGTCGGCGTAAACGCCTGCTGAGCGGATCACAGGACCCCATTTGTTGATTTCAGACTGCAGCCAGTTGCGCAGACCTTCGGGCGACTGTTTGGACTCTGGCACGATCTCGGCCCCCAGATCAGCCATGCGAGCTGAAAACGCAGGGTCTTTCAGGCTGGCGCGGATGGCCGAACCCACTTTGTCGATCACAGCAGCGGGCGTGCCTTTGGGGGCGTACACGCCGTGCCACACGATGACCTCAAAATCCCTCAGGCCGCCTTCGATGAGCGTGGGTGATTCGGGCAGCGCGCGGATGCGCTGCTTGGTGGTCACACCGTACATCCGCACTGTGCCGGCCTTGATGTGCTGTGTAGTTTGGGTGGTTTGGTCACACAGCAGATCGACTTGGCCGCCCAGCAAGGCATTCATCGCAGGCGCGGTGCCAGAAAACGGCACAGTCGTCAGATCCGCCCCAAGGGCCTGCTGAAACAGCATGCCGCACAAATGAGAGACCGCCCCTAGCCCTGCATTGGCCAGGTTGATGCTTTTGGCATTGGCTCTGACGTAGGCGCTCAGCTCCTGCATGTTCTTGGCTGGCAGGTCTTTGCGGCCCAGCATCGTCATCGGCACATCCACCACCTGGCTGACGTACTCGAAGTCGGTCATGGGGTTGTAGGCCAATTTGCGGTACAGCGCAGGCGCGGTCGACATGCCGTTGTGGTGGATCAGGAAGGTGTAACCGTCGGGGTTGGCTTTGGCCACGAAGCCAGCGGCCAAAGTGCCGCCTGCGCCTACCCTGTTTTCCACCACAACGGTCTGGCCCAGTGATTTGCTCATGGTGGCGGCCAGTGTGCGTGCCACGATGTCGGTGGGGCCCCCAGCCGCAAAAGGTACCACCAGACTGATGGGTTTGCTGGGGTAAGTTTGCGCGGCCACCAAGCCGCAAGCCAGTACACAACTGGCAGTGACAAGCGTTTTGATGAGTTTGAAAGGCATGAAGTTCATGGTGTTTTTCCTGTAGCTGTGAATAACCTGACCCCACATGCTGGAGCAATTGTCACGGTGATGCAACGGGGAGAACACCCATGGACCGCTACGCCTGTCACCTGCGTGCCTGGCAAGCTCAAAGCTCAGGCAGACCTCAAGTTCAGATGCCGTGGGGCAGGTGCGCACCGGTGCAGCGCTCGATGCCGTCCAGATCGCGGCGTGACTGCACCTCCTCGAAACCGGCGCTGCGCAGCAGGGCCTGCACCGGGGCTGCTTGGTCCCAGCCGTGTTCCAGCAGCAGCCAGCCGCCCGGGGCCAGGCGGCTGGGGGCTTGGGCAATGATCTGACGGATGTCATCCAGACCATCAGCACCACTTGTCAGGGCGCTCAGGGGCTCATGGGTCAGGGCGGCCAGATGCGGGTCGCCTTCGGCCACATAGGGTGGGTTGGAGACGATCAAATCAAACGGGCCCGGCACGTCGTCCATCCAGTGGCTGAGCACGCAATGCACCGGCAAGTTCAAGCGTTGGGCGTTGGCACCTGCCACGGCCAAGGCGCCGGCACTGGCGTCCACCGCAGTCACCTGCGCGGCAGGGCGCTGGTGCTGCAGGGCCAGCGCCACAGCCCCGCTGCCTGTGCCCAGGTCCAGGGCGCGGGCTGTTTGGCCCGAAGGCAGCAGTTCCAGCGCCCATTCGACCAGAATTTCCGTGTCGGGGCGCGGGTCCAGCACGCGGGCGTCCACTGCCAAGGTCAGGCCAAAGAAGTCCTTGCGCCCAGTGATGTAGGCCACGGGCTCACCCTGCAGGCGGCGCTGCAGTGCGTCTTGCCACGCGGCTTCTTGCGCTGGCGACAAGGTGTCGCTGTCATGGACCAGCAGCCAGGCGCGGTCGTGCAGCGGGCGTTGCAGACTGTGCAGCAGCAACATCTGTGCGTCTACCCGGGCCAAATCCAGGGATTGGGCTTGGCGCAAGCATTGATCCACGGTGGCAGCGGTGTGCATCAGGCGGTGGCCCCGATTTCCAGCGCGGCCAGCTGTTCGGCAGCTTCGTAGCTTTGCAAGGCGTGGACCACATCCTGCAAATCGCCTTCCATGATGGTGAGCAGTTTGTACAGAGTCAGGTTGATGCGGTGGTCGGTCAGACGACCTTGCGGAAAGTTGTAAGTGCGGATGCGGTCGCTGCGGTCGCCGCTGCCGATCAGGCTTTTGCGTTCGGCGGCGTCTTTGGCGGCGCGTTCGGCCCGGTCTTTTTCCTGGATGCGGGCCGTCAGCACTTTCAGGGCCTGAGCCTTGTTGCTGTGCTGGCTGCGGCCGTCCTGGCACTCGGCCACGATGCCGGTGGGCAAGTGGGTGATGCGCACCGCCGAGTCGGTTTTGTTGATGTGCTGCCCACCCGCGCCGCTGGCGCGGTAGGTGTCAATCCGCAAATCCGACGGGTTGATCTTGATGGCTTCGGCTTCGTCCGGCTCGGCCAGCACCGCCACAGTGCAGGCGCTGGTGTGGATGCGGCCTTGGGTTTCGGTCGCGGGCACGCGCTGCACACGGTGGCCGCCCGACTCGAACTTGAGTGCGCCATAAACGCTGTCGCCCTCGATGCGCACCACCACTTCCTTGTAACCACCCAGGTCGCTCAGCGATTCCGAGACGATTTCGCACTTCCAGCCCTGGCTTTCGGCGTAACGCGTGTACATGCGCAACAGGTCGGCGGCAAACAGGGCCGACTCGTCGCCCCCCGTGCCTGCACGGATTTCGACAAAGGCCGGACGGGCATCGTCTGGGTCTTTGGGCAGCAGCATGCGCTGCAGTTCAGCTTCCAGGCTTTGCAACTCGGCGCTGGCGCTGGCCGCTTCTTCTTCGGCCATCTCGCGCATGTCTGTCTCATCCAACAGGGCTTGGGCGGCCGCCAGGTCGGCTTTGCGCTGCTGAAAGCGGGCAAAGCGCGACGCTACGGCACTGACCTCTGCATGTTCACGCGAGAGCTTCAGGAACTGCGTCATGTCGGCCATGATGTCTTCGCGGGACAGCAAAAAGTCCAATTCGGTCAAGCGCAGGGCGTAGCGCTCGAGTTGTTGGATGAGGAAGGGCTTCATGGGGGCGGTTTGATCGGGGTCGCTGCTTTGCGGGGAGGCTCGTCGGTTGCGAGCAAAGACAAGGGGTCTGGTGGGGACGCCAATTGCCGGTTTGGCGCCAAGACCAGGCTCAAGACAGGCGTCGCTAGCGCTCTTTGCGCAGGAAAACGCGTTGTACTGTCTGCATGCTCTGTTCCCGCAGTTCTGGCGGGGCGCCGCGCAGTTCTGCCAATGCACCATGCAGCATTTTCTGGGTCAGGCCCTTGGACAAGGCTTCCATCACGGCGATCGGGTCGTCGCCCCGGGCCAGGAGTTTGCGGGCACGGGCCAGTTCGGCTTCGCGCCAAGCATCGGCTTGGTTTTGCAGTTGTTGGATCAGTGGCACGGCGCAACGCTGGCCCATCCAGTCCATGAAGCTTTGCACGCCCGCATCGATGATGACCTCGGCTTCGGCCACCGCCGCTTGTCGATGGGCTTGGCCGGATTGCACCACGCTGGCCAAATCGTCCACGGTGTAGAGGTACACGTCATCCAGCGACTTGACTTCGGGTTCGATGTCGCGCGGCACGGCCAGATCGACCATGAACATGGGGCGGTACTTGCGTTTTTTCAGGGCCCGCTCGACCGCACCCAGACCGATCAGGGGCAAGGTACTGGCCGTGCAGCTGATGACGGCATCGAATTCATGCAGGCGTTCTGGCAAGTCGGCCAAGGGCATGACTTCGGCCCCAAAGCGGTGGGCCAGCAACTCCGCCCGGTCCAAGCTGCGGTTGGCGATGGTCATGCCTTTGGGCTGTTTGGCTGCAAAGTGTGTGGCCACCAACTCATTCATTTCTCCAGCGCCAACGAACAGGATGCGTATGTCCTTCAGGTCTTCAAAGAGCTGGCTGGCCAGTCGTACCGACGCGGCCGCCATGCTGATGGAATGGGCGCCGATCTCGGTGGAGCTGCGGACCTCTTTGGCCACCGCGAAACTGCGCTGGAAAAGTTGGTTCAGTGTGCTGCCTAAAGCGCCGGCTTGTTCTGCCGCTCGCACGGCGTCTTTGAGCTGACCCAATATCTGGGCCTCTCCCAGCACCATGGAGTCCAGGCCACTGGCCACGCGGAAAGCATGGCGGGCGGCTTCGTTGCCCTCCAGCAAATAGGTGTGAGCGTGCAGTTCTGAGGCGCTGACGCCACCGGTTTGAGCCAGCCATCTGAGGGTGTCGTTGGTGGCGGCCTGGTCGGCGGCGCAATAAATTTCGGTGCGGTTACAGGTCGAAAGAATAGCCGCTTCAGGCTCTTGTGCAATGCGGTTGGCCAAGTCACGGCGCAAGCCGTGCAAGGTGGGCACCAGTTTGTCCACGGCAAACGCGAACCGACCGCGCAGATCCAGCGGCGCGGTGGTGTGGTTCAAACCGAGGGTCCAGACAGCCATGAAAGGGATTATAGGCACAGTGTGTCAACTTTGCTTGACACCATCGAGGCGTAGTCCCTCTGACGTGACTTTGGAGGCACAATTTGGGCCTTGGCTTTACCGCTTGGGTGCTTGCCATTGAAAAAGGAAGAGTTTTTATGAGCTTGGGCTTGTTGGGGCTTCACCTGCTGGGCTTTGTCTTGCCTGCTTTGGCCATGGCTGTGCTCATGCCTTTGGCGGGCCGTTGGGTCATGGGCGCCAATGCCAAGCCGATGCGTCACCGGATGTGGGTGCATGCGCTGAGCGGCGTGTGCGTGCTGCTGCTGGGTTTGTGGCTGCACGGTCAAGACGGAAAAATGAGCACTTACATGGTGTTGGTGTTGGTGGCTGCGACGGTCGAATGGCTCATGCAGCGAGCGTGGATCACCCGTTGAGTCCCATCCGATTTTTTATTCAAAAGCAATCAAAGAACAGGACAAATCATGTTGTGCTTCAAAAAACGCACTTGGCTCAACATCGGCGGTTTGGGCTTGGCTCTGGTTCTCAATAGCGCTTGGGCATTTCCAACCAAACCCATACGCGTGGTGATGGGTTTTCCTGCGGGCGGACCTTTGGACCAACATGCCCGTTTATTGACCGATCGGCTACAGACCCAGCTGGGCCAGCCCGTTTTGGTGGATTACAAAGCGGGCGCTGGCGGTACGGTGGGCGCGCAAGAGGTGATGCGATCTGCCCCCGACGGCCATACGCTCATGCTCGCCAACACGGGTGTCATGGTCATCAACCCGGCGCTCTATACCAAGTTACCCTACAGCACATTGCGCGATTTTGTCCCAGTGGCCAGGACGGCCATGCAACCCTTGGCCTTGATGGTCAACCCCAAAGTGCCCGTGAATTCATTGCAGGAATTCGTGACTTACGCCAAGGCCCGCCCTGGCCAAATCAATTACGGTTCCGCCGGCAACGGTGGCAGCAGCCACTTGGTGCCTGAGATGTTCAAGTCGGCCACTGGGCTGTTCATGGTCCACATTCCCTATCGGGGCAGCGCACCGGCTTTCACCGATCTGATGGCGGGGCAAGTTCAATTCATGGCCGAGAGCATTCCCCAAGCAGCGCAGTACCACAAGCAGGGCAAGGTGCGGGCTCTGGCGGTGACCAGCCGTGAGCGCAACCCGGCACTGCCCGACATACCGACCGTGATCGAGACCGGTATTGCCAATTTCGAAGTGGTGGGCTTTTATGGTTTTCTGGCCCCGGCAGGCACGCCCAAAGACGTGGTCAACAAGCTCAGTGACGCGTTCAAAGCGGTGATGAACCAAGCCGACATCCGATCACGCATGGTGTCGCAAGGGGCAGATCCGGCGTTTTTGGGGGCAGATGACTTTGCCAAATTCCTGACGGCAGAAATGCCGCGATGGGCGGCGGTGGTTCAAAAGTCGGGGGCCAAGCTCGACTGAGTCAACTGGGGCTAAACAGATCCACCCGGTCGGTGATGATCCCGTCGGTGCCCAATGCCAGCAGGTGCTGGGCGACCCATTCATCGTTGACGGTGTAGCTCAGGCAGCGCATGCCTGCGCCGTGCACACGGGCTACATGGGCTGAGTCCCACAGGGCGTGGTTGGCGACCAGGGCCGCGCACCCGAGTTCTTGGGCTTTTTCAAGCCATCCGGTCCACAGCGTGTCGACCAACAGGCCGCGAGGCAGCTCGGGTGCGGCGGCTTGTGCAGCTGCCAATGCATCGGGTTTGAATGACGTCAACAGTGGCGGCACGTCAGCGCCGGCCCACAGACGGGCGGCCACACGCGCCACGGCTTCGCCTGTGGCGGACTCGGTGCCCGGGGTGGGCTTGATCTCGATGTTCAGCAGGTGGCCGTTGGCTTGGCAAAAGCGTGCCAGCGCTTCGAGCGTGGGCAGGGCTTCGCCAGCGAAGGAGTGTGAATGCCAGCTGCCCGCGTCCAGCTGCGACAGGGCATGCCAGGGCAGCTCACCGCCAATGCCTTGGCCGTTGGTGGTGCGCTCCAGGGCGGCGTCGTGCATCAAGAACACCACCCCGTCGGCGCTGAGCTTGGCGTCGCACTCGAACATGCGGTAACCGTGCGCAGCCCCCAGCCGAAATGCGGCCAGGGTGTTTTCTGGGGCGAGCTTGCCCGCGCCCCGATGCGCAATCCAGAGCGGGTAAGGCCAAGCGGGGAGGGCGCCAACGGCAGTGACGGCTGTGGGGTTCATGCGGTGGTGATGCGTTGGCCCGTTTTGGCGTCAAACCAGTGCAGTTTGTCCGCGCGGGGGGTGATGCAAAAGGACTCGCCAGCCGATGGGGCGGGCAGCGATGCGTCCAGGCGCAGGGTTAGGCTTTCAGTGCCCAAACGTGCGTGGACCAAGCGTTCGGCCCCAAGCAATTCCACGGTTTCCACCTGCAAAGGCCAGCCAGTGGGCGTGATGTCCATGTGCTCGGGGCGAATGCCCAGGATGCGGCCTGCTGGGGTGTCCGGCGCTTGTTGGAGCAAGTTCATCGGGGGTGAGCCAATGAAGCTGGCCACAAAGGTGCTGGCGGGGCGGTTGTACACCTCTTCGGGCGTGCCGAACTGTTCCATGTGCCCGCCATTCATCACGATCATGCGCTGGGCCAGGGTCATGGCTTCGACCTGGTCGTGCGTGACAAACAGGCTGGTGATGCCGAGTTCGCGGTGGAGCTTTTGAATTTCCAGCCGCGTTTGGGCACGCAGTTTGGCGTCCAGATTCGACAGTGGCTCGTCAAACAAGAACACCTGTGGCTGGCGCACGATGGCGCGGCCCATGGCCACGCGCTGGCGCTGGCCGCCCGAAAGCTCTCGAGGTTTGCGCTGCAGCAGGTGGGAGAGTTCCAGAATGCCCGCTGCCTTGTCCACCCGGGCCTTGATCTCGTCCACGGGCACCTTGGCGATTTTCAAGCCATAGGCCATGTTGTCAAACACGCTCATGTGTGGGTACAGCGCGTAGTTCTGAAACACCATGGCGATGTCGCGCTCGGCGGGCTCCAGGTCGTTGACGACCCGCTCACCAATGGCGATCGTCCCGCCTGAGATGTCTTCCAAGCCCGCCACCATGCGCAGCATGGTGGACTTGCCGCAGCCCGAAGGCCCGACGATGACCACGAATTCACCGTGCGCGATCTCGGCGCTCAGGTCGTGGATGACGGTGTTGGCTTTGTCGCCCGCGCCGTAGGTTTTGAGGATGTGGGAGAGGGTGATGGAGGCCATTATTTTTCCGTGTCTACCAGGCCCTTGACGAACCATTTTTGCATCAGGATCACGACCAGCGCCGGGGGCAGCATGGCCAAAATGGCCGTGGCCATGACCACGTTCCATTCGGTGTAAGCCTCGCCCGCGATCAGGCGCTTGATGCCCATGACCACCGGGTACATGTCTTCGTTGGTCGTCACCAAAAGCGGCCACAGGTATTGGTTCCAGCCATAAATGAACTGGATCACGAACAGGGCCGCGATCGAGGTGCGTGTCAACGGCAGCAAGATGTCGATGAAAAAACGCATCGGTCCCGCCCCATCCATGCGCGCTGCTTCGACCAGCTCATCCGGCACCGTCAAAAAAAATTGTCGGAACAAAAAAGTGGCCGTTGCCGAGGCGATCAGTGGCACCGTCAGTCCCGCGTAGCTGTTGAGCATGCCCAGGTTGGCCACCACTTCGTAGGTAGGCCCAATGCGCACCTCGACCGGCAGCATCAGGGTGACAAAAATCATCCAGAACACCAGATTGCGCAAAGGGAACCGGAAATAAACGATGGCAAAAGCCGACAGCAAAGAAATGACGATCTTGCCAATGGCAATCACCAGTGCACTGACCAGGCTGACCCACATCATGGGCGCTGCCGCAGGGATGCGGCTGCCTGCGCTGGTTTCGCCGCCAAACAAGGCGGTTTTGTAGGTCTCTAGGGCGTGGCTACCGGGCCACATGGACATGGGCACCGATTGGGCGATGTCGGCAGCGCTTTGGGTCGAGGCGACAAAGGTCAGGTACAGCGGGAAGGCCACGATCACCACCCCCAGGATCAGCACCAGGTGGGACAGGACCGTGAGGCCAGGGCGTTTTTCAATCATGGGGCGGGCTCAGTACTGGACTTTTTTCTCGACAAAACGGAACTGCACCACCGTCAGCGCCACCACAATCAACATCAGGATCACCGATTGAGCGGCCGAGCCCCCCATGTCCAGCGCCTTGAAGCCGTCGTAATAGACCTTGTAGACGAGGATGGCGGTGTCCTTGCCCGGGCCACCTTGGGTGGTGGCGTCGATGATGCCAAAGGTGTCAAAAAAGGCATACACCACGTTGATGACCAGGAGGAAAAACGTGGTGGGTGAAAGCAATGGAAACACGATGGTCCAAAAGCGGTGCCAAGGGCTGGCCCCGTCGATGGCGGCCGCCTCCAGCAAGGATTTGGGGATGGACTGCAGTCCTGCCAGAAAGAAAAGAAAATTGTAGGAAATCTGCTTCCAAACGGCGGCCACCACGATCAGCGTCATGGCATGGCCCGAATCGAGCAGGTGGTTCCACTCGATGCCCACCGAGCGCAGGTAAAAAGCGATCACGCCCATGGGCGACGCGAACATGAACAACCACAGCACGCCCGCCACTACGGGGGCTACGGCGTAAGGCCAAATCAGCAAAGTTTTGTAGATGGCGGCACCCTTGAGTACCCGGTCGGCCATGACGGCCAGCACGAGCGAAATGCTCAGGCCAAAAAAAGCCACCAACACAGAAAACAATGCAGTGGTCTTGAAGGATTCAATGTAAGTGCTGTCCGCAAACAGGCGCTCGAAGTTCTCCATGCCGACAAATTCGGTGCTGATGCCAAAAGCATCCTGGGACAACACGCTTTGGTACAAGGCCTGAGCTGCGGGCCAGAAAAAGAACACCAGCACAATGGCCATTTGCGGCGCTATGAGCAGCCAAGGCAACCATCGGGATTGGAATCGAACGCGTTTTTCCATGGGGGCTCAGTTCAGACAAGCTAAAAAACTGAAAAAGCAGGGACCCAAGGGCCCTGCTTTCAAAACACATGCTGGGCAGCAAGTGGCCCAGGATAAGTTCACTTGTTGGCTTTTTCGAACCGTTCCAGTTGCTCGTTGCCACGCTTGACGGCCGTGTCCAAGGCCTCTTTGGGGGACTTCTTGCCTGCCCACACTTGTTCGAGTTCCTCGTCGTTGATGGTGCGGATCTGGACGAAATTGCCCAAGCGGATACCCCGCGACTTGTCGGTCGTTTTGCGGATCATTTGATTGACCGACACATCGGTGCCCGGGTTTTGCTTGTAAAAGCCACTCTTGTCGGTCATTTCGAACGAGGTGGGTGTCAAAGGCAAGTAGCCGGTACGCTGATGGCTGCGTGCGTCCACCTCGGGTTTGG
Organism: Limnohabitans sp.; assembly: GCF_040400975.1. GTDB lineage: Bacteria > Pseudomonadota > Gammaproteobacteria > Burkholderiales > Burkholderiaceae_C > Limnohabitans_A. The sequence continues at coordinate 106,710 of NZ_JBBAPF010000001.1, forward strand.
ACAGGTGGGCAAAGAACTGGGCTACACCCTTGTAGTCGTCGGCCTTCTTGCCCGACATCACCCACAGGCTGGCCCCACCAATCACGGTGTTTTGCGGTGCACCGGCCACATCGGGGTAGTAAGGCAGAGTGCTGATGCCGCTGGCGAACTTGGCGTTGCGCTTGATGTTGCCGTAAAGCGCGGAGGACCCGGTCATCATGGCGCATTCACCAGAGACAAACACCGCATCGGCCGCATTGCCACGACCTTTGTAGACGAACAAGCCGGTTTTGGACATGTTGGCCAAGTTCTCGATGTGGCGCACGTGCAGCGGTGTGTTGTAAGTCAGGCGGGCGTCAATGCCGCGCATGCCGTTGCCTTTGGTCGCAAACTCGGTGTTGTGCCAAGCCGAGAAGCTCTCGAGCTGGGTCCAGCTCACCCAGCTGGTGGTGAAAGGGCACCTGTGGCCACTGGCTTTGAGTTTTCCGGCCGCCAATGCCACTTCTGGCCAGGTTGTTGGAGGCTTTTCAGGGTCCAGACCAGCGGCTTTGAAGGCATCTTTGTTGTAGTGGAAGACGGTGGTCGAGCTGTTGAATGGAAAGCTCAGCATTTGGCCATTGGGTGCTGTGTAGTAACCCGCGACCGCCTGCACATAATTTTTGGGGTCGAACTTGACGCCAGCGTCCGCCATGATTTTGCCCACAGGCACGATGGCCCCTTTGCTGGCCATCATGGTGGCGGTGCCGACTTCAAAAACTTGCAAAATGTGTGGTGCGTTGCCCGAGCGAAATGCCGCAATGGCCGCCGTCATCGATTCGTCGTAGCTGCCCTTGAATGTAGGCACCACTTTGTACTGTGTCTGGCTGGCATTGAAGTCTTTGGCATGGTCGTTGACCCATTCGCCCAAGGCGCCGCCCATGGAATGCCACCATTGGATTTCAACTTGGGCTTGGGCAGTCAAGCCCGACAAACCAAGGGTGAGGGCAGTGAGGGTCAGTTTGAGTTTCATGTGGGCTCCTAGGGGTAAAACCAAAAATCAAAACCATGGATGCAGTGACATCCATTGGCGCTGATAAGTGTTGCTAAATGATTAAAACGCCATGAAATTTTTGTGACAACCCGTACTTTCCATGACTTCAGACGCTTGGGAGACAGGTGCCCCCACCCTCTGCGCGTGATTGTTGCACTGCGTTAACATCCAACATCAGCCGGATTGACACTTTCCCGGGTCTGGCTGACAGCGTCTTCAGCGACGCATTTGATTGCGCCAAACCCATGAATGCACCCAATACGCTCCAACTTTTGATGCAAGCCGACGCCGATGCGCCGCGCTTGCGTGAGATTCCTTACAACTACACCAGCTTTTCAGACCGCGAAATCGTTCTGCGTTTGCTGGGCGAGTCGGCCTGGGATCTGTTGAATGAACTGCGGGGAGAGCGCCGCACGGGCCGATCTGCCCGCATGCTTTACGAAGTCTTGGGTGACATTTGGGTGGTCGAGCGCAACCCCTACTTGCAAGACGACTTGTTGGACAACCCGGCCCGCCGAAAACTGCTGGTGGAAGCCTTGCACCACCGTTTGTCGGAGGTGCAAAAGCGGCGTACACCCGCGGCAGATGCCCACCGAGATGCCTTGGTGGTGCAGTTGCTGGACATGGCCACCTTGGCGGTGTCGCAGTTCAGCGAGCGTTTCACCCGCATGGCCAAGCTGCGCAGCCAGGTGCAAAAGACTCTCGGGCGCCTCACGGCCAAAGACAACATCAAGTTCGACGGCCTCTCGCGTGTGAGCCATGTGACCGACGCCACCGACTGGCGCGTGGAATACCCCTTTGTGGTGCTGACCCCCGACAGCGAGACCGAAATGGCGGGGCTGGTCAAGGGCTGTATCGATTTGGGTCTGACCATCGTCCCGCGCGGCGGTGGTACGGGATATACCGGTGGTGCGATCCCGTTGACTTGGAAGAGCGCGGTCATCAACACCGAAAAGCTCGAAGCCATGACCGAGATCGAGATGCTCGATCTGCCCGGTATCGCCCACAAGATCCCGACCATCTGGACCGAAGCCGGTGTGGTGACCCAGCGCGTGGCCGATGCGGCCGAACGCGGCGGTTTTGTCTTTGCGGTGGACCCGACTTCGGCCGAAGCCAGCTGTGTGGGCGGCAACATCGCCATGAACGCGGGTGGCAAAAAAGCGGTTTTGTGGGGCACAGCGCTCGACAATTTGGCCAGCTGGCGCATGGTCACGCCCGACGCCGAATGGCTGGATGTGGTGCGCATGGACCACAACATGGGCAAGATCCACGACGCCGAGGTCGCTACTTTTGAGCTGCGCTACTTCAAAGCCGACGGCAAAACCCCGATCCGCACAGAAACCCTGGTGATCCCGGGCAAGACTTTCCGCAAGGAAGGCTTGGGCAAAGACGTGACCGACAAATTCTTGAGCGGCCTGCCCGGCGTGCAAAAAGAAGGCTGCGACGGCCTCATCACCAGCGCCCGCTGGGTGGTGCACCGCATGCCTACCCACACCCGCACGGTGTGCATGGAGTTCTTTGGCCACGCCCGAGAGGCGGTGCCCAGCATCGTCGAGATCAAGGACTTCATGTTTGCCGAGCAAAGGCGCACTGGAACCGTCATGGCGGGCCTGGAGCACTTGGACGACCGTTATTTGCGGGCGGTGGGTTACTCCACCAAGAGCAAGCGCGGTGGCTTTCCCAAGATGGTGTTGATCGGCGACATCGCCGGTGACAACGCTGACGACGTGGCCAAGGCCACCTCGGAGATCGTGCGCATTGCCAATTCGCGCAGTGGCGAAGGCTTCATCGCCATCAGCCCCGAGGCCCGCAAGAAATTCTGGCTAGACCGTAAAAAGACAGCTGCCATCTCGCGCCACACCAACGCCTTCAAGGTCAACGAAGACGTGGTGATCCCCTTGCCGCGCATGGCCGAATACACGGACGGGATTGAGCGCATCAACATTGAACTGAGCTTGCGGAACAAGCTCAAGCTCTGCCGCGAAATCGAAGCTTTTTTGGAGCGGGGTAACCTGCCTTTGGGTAAGCATGACGACGCCAACGAGATCGCCTCGGCTGAACTGCTTGAAGACCGTGTGGCGCAAGCCTTGGCGGTGGTGCGCGAGGTGCAGGCGCAATGGCAAGGCTGGTTGACTGACGTGGATGCGCTGTTCCCTCAGCTTCAAGAGCACAGCCTGCGCGCGAGTTGGAAGACGCAAATCCGCCCGGCGTTCCAGAATATCTTCTCGGGCTCAGCCTTTTTGCCGATCCTGAACGAAGTCCATGCCATCCATCAGCGCGTGCTCAAGGGCCGCGTGTGGGTGGCGCTGCACATGCACGCGGGTGACGGCAATGTGCACACCAATATTCCCGTCAACTCCGACAACTACGAGATGCTGCAAACCGCGCACGAAGCGGTGGCCCGCATCATGGTGCTGGCCCGCAGCCTAGACGGCGTCATTTCGGGTGAGCACGGCATTGGCATCACCAAGCTGGAGTTTTTGACCGACGCCGAGTTGGCCAACTTCACCGCCTACAAAGCCAAAGTGGATCCTGAGGGGCGCTTCAACAAAGGCAAACTGCTGCGCGGTGCGGCCTTGGCCGGTTTGGGCGACGATGTGCACGCCGCCGATTTGACGCACGCCTACACGCCCAGCTTTGGCCTGATGGGCCACGAGTCCTTGATCATGCAGCAGTCGGACATTGGCGCCATTGCCGCCAGCGTCAAAGACTGCCTGCGCTGCGGCAAGTGCAAACCCGTGTGCGCCACGCATGTGCCGCGTGCCAATTTGCTCTACAGCCCGCGCAATAAGATTTTGGCGACCTCGCTGTTGGTTGAGGCTTTTCTTTACGAGGAACAAACCCGCCGAGGCATCTCCATCAAGCATTGGCAAGAGTTCGAAGACGTGGCCGATCACTGCACCGTCTGCCACAAATGCCTGACGCCTTGCCCGGTCAATATTGACTTTGGTGATGTGTCCATGAACATGCGCAACCTGCTGCGCAAGATGGGGCAAAAGAGTTTCCGTCCCGGCAACGCGGCAGCGATGTTCATGCTCAATGCTACCAATCCCGAGACCATCAAGCTGGCGCGTGCCGCCATGGTGGGCGTGGGCATGAAGGCGCAGCGTTTTGTGGCCGGTTTGCTCAAGGGCGTGGCCCGCAAGCAGACCAGCGCACCGCCTGCATCGGTGGGCACCGCGCCCATCAAAGAGCAGGTGATCCACTTCATCAACAAAAAGATGCCGGGCAACTTGCCCAAGAAAACCGCGCGAGCTTTGCTGGACATCGAAGACAACGATTACGTGCCCATCATCCGCAACCCGAAAGCCACCACCTCTGAATCAGAAGCGGTGTTTTACTTCCCCGGTTGCGGATCGGAGCGCCTATTCAGCCAAGTGGGCTTGGCCACCCAGGCCATGCTTTGGCATGTGGGTGTGCAGACCGTGTTGCCTCCGGGTTACCTGTGCTGCGGTTACCCGCAAAAAGGCTCGGGCCAGTTCGACAAGGCCGAAAAAATCATCACCGACAACCGCGTGCTCTTCCACCGCGTGGCCAACACGCTCAACTACCTGGACATCAAGACCGTGGTGGTCAGCTGCGGCACCTGTTATGACCAGCTGCAGGGCTACCAGTTTGACAAGATCTTCCCCGGCTGCCGCATCATCGACATCCACGAGTTCCTGCTCGAAAAAGGCATGAAGCTGGGCGCAGGCGGGGCTTATCTGTACCACGACCCTTGCCACAGCCCCATGAAGCAGCAAGAGCCCATGAAGACCGTCAAGGCCTTGATGGGTGACAACGTGCTGGAAAGCAAGCGTTGCTGCGGCGAGTCGGGCACTTTGGGCGTGACGCGCCCGGACATCTCGACCCAGGTGCGCTTTCGCAAGGAAGAAGAGCTGCTCAAAGGCGAAGCCGCCCTGCGCAGCAGCGGTGCGCTGGCGCCTCAGGCCAACGTGAAAATCCTGACCAGCTGCCCCAGCTGCCTGCAGGGTTTGTCGCGCTTTGGCGACGACATGAAAAATGGCCTGCTCGAAGCCGACTACATCGTGGTCGAGATGGCCAAGCACATCCTCGGCGAAGAATGGATGTCCGAGTACGTGGGTGCTGCCAATGCAGGCGGCATCGAGCGCGTGCTGGTTTAAGCCCAGGGCGCAAGCCGACAGCAAGATTTCGAAAGCAAAAGATGGCCGGATTGAAAAAAGACATGCCCCACCCTGAGTCGCTGACCTTGCACGGTCAGACCCGGGTGCTGGAGATTAGGTTTTCTGACGGTGCGCAGTTCCGCATCCCCTTCGAGCTGATGCGCGTGTACTCGCCCTCGGCCGAGGTTCAAGGCCACGGCCCCGGTCAGGAAGTGCTGCAAACCGGCAAGCGCGAGGTCGGCATTGCCGAAATCGAACCCGTGGGCAACTACGCGGTCAAACCCACCTTCACCGATGGGCACGAGTCGGGCCTGTTCACTTGGGAATACCTGTATTTTCTGGGCGACCAGGAAGCGGCCCTGTGGAAACAGTACGAAGACCGTCTGCAAGCCGCCGGCATGAGCCGGGACGCGCCCATGATCGAAGCTTCAGCAGGCGGTAGCTGCGGTCACAAGCATTGAGGACGTTGGCATGAGCAGCACCCACTTCGGTTTCAAAACCGTCGACGAAACAGAAAAAGCCAAGCACGTGCGTGGCGTGTTCGACTCGGTCGCCTCCAAATACGACGTGATGAACGACCTGATGTCCATGGGCTTGCACCGCGTCTGGAAGGCCTACACCGTGCAGGTGGCCAACCTGAAAGAGGGCGATCAGGTGCTGGACATCGCTGGCGGCACGGGCGACTTGTCGATGGCTTTCGCCAAAAAAGTGGGCGCTTCAGGCCGTGTGGTGCACACCGACATCAACGAAGCCATGCTGTCTACCGGGCGTGATCGCTTGGTTGACCACGGCTTGGCTTTGCCCACTTTAGTGTGTGATGCTGAGAAGCTTCCCTTTCCAGATGGCCATTTCAACGTGGTCAGCGTCGCCTTTGGCCTGCGCAACATGACGCACAAGGATGTGGCCCTCAAGGAAATGTGCCGCGTGCTCAAGCCTGGCGGCAAATTGCTGGTGCTGGAGTTTTCCAAGGTGGCCAAGCCGCTGGAAAAAGCTTACGACTGGTACAGCTTCAAAATACTGCCTCAATTGGGTAAGCTGGTAGCGGGTGACGCCGACAGCTACCGATACCTGGCCGAATCGATTCGCATGCACCCCAGCCAAGAGGATTTGAAAAGCCTTATGAAAAATGCAGGATTTGGTCATGTGGACTTTCACAATTTGTCGGCGGGGGTGGTAGCCTTACACATGGGCATTAAATGTTGACGCCCAAAACCTGTATTTCTTGAGTTGGAGACACCATGAACAACAAACTTTTGACCCTGATGATCGCTGGCGTGATGGCCTTGGGCAGTCTGAACGCAGAGGCCGCACGTCGCATGGGTGGCGGCAAGTCCGTAGGGCAGCAATCCAACCAAGTGACCAAGCGCGACGCTGCGCCACAAACACCTGCCGCACCGGCTCAAAATGCCGCGCCCACCAGCGCCGCAAAACCTGCTGCAGCCCCTGCCGCCGCAGCGCCCAAGAAGCCTTGGGGCGCCATGCTGGGTGGTTTGGCCGCTGGTCTGGGTTTGGCGTGGTTGGCCAGTTCGCTGGGCATGGGTGAAGCCTTTGGCAACATCTTGATGGCCTTGTTGATCGGTGTAGCCGTTGTCGCCGTGATCGGCATGATCTTGCGTGCCCGCCGCGGGGGTGCAGCTCAGTCGGGTGGCTTGGCCTACCAAGGTGCTGGTGCCTCGGCAGAAAACCCCGCCACTTACAAGCAGTACAGCCCCAACAACGTAGGCAACGACGCTTCGGCCCGCCCATGGGAGGGTCAAAACACCCGCTTTGACAGTTCGGCTGCATCGCAATCGACTGGCTCCATGATTGGTTCTGGCATCGGTGCCAACTTGAATGGTTCGCAAACTTGGGGCATCCCTGCAGGCTTTGATGTGGACAGCTTCGTCACCGCTGCCAAGCGCAACTTTGTGACTTTGCAAGATGCCTGGGACCGTTCGGACATCAGCGCATTGCGCTCCATGATGACCGACGCCATGGTGGTGGAGATCCGCAACCAGCTGTCCGAGCGTGAAGCCCAGTTCCCCGGTCAGCCCAACAAGACCGAAGTGGTGATGCTTGACGCCCAACTGTTGGGTATCGAAGAGCAGGCTGACGCTTACTTGGCCAGTGTCGAGTTCAACGGCATGATCCGCGAAGACGCGGCTTCCGGCCCCAGCCCATTCCGCGAAGTCTGGAACATGAGCAAATCCAAGCAAGGCGGCGGCTGGTTGGTGGCAGGCGTGCAAGCCTTGCAGTGAACCCCGTGCCATAAAGCCCTGATGCTTCGGGGCTGGGACTTTCGGGAATAATCGGGGACTATGGCAACACAGTCCCCTTTTTCATGGGCCGCTCAGGCGCTACCCGACCTGGCCGGCCAAATGGCCCACCAATTCAACACCTCCTTCCAGCCGCCTGAATGGGTGGTTGACGAAGCGGTCAACCGCATGGTGCTGTTTCTGAACCATGTCTTGATGAGCGAGCCTGAAGCCATGGCCCGTTTGGCCCGTCAAAAAGGCCAGCGCATCGAGCTGGTTTGGGAGCGTGTGCAGCTGCAGCTGACGCCAACCCCTGCGGGATTGCTGGCCAGGGGGCACTTTGAGGGTTTTGACCTGCGCTTGACGGTGACCGAAGAGTCACCCGTTTCTTTGGCTTCGGCCCTGGCGCGGGGTGACAAACCCAAAGTTCGGATCGAAGGCGATGTCCAACTGGCCGCTGAGGTCAACTGGTTGATCGACCATGTGCGTTGGGACGCTGAGGAGGATTTGGCGCGCCTGATCGGGGATGCCCCTGCGCACACCTTGGCTCAAGCCGCCCGTCAGGCCATGACGGCTTTGCGCAGTTTTGTCGCCCAGCGCCCAGGCTCTGGGCTGCGCACCGGCAGCGCAGCATGATGCGCTGGGGCCGTTTCGGGCGCGGTGCCTTCATTGTTTTCATCGTCTTGCGCTACGGCCTGGACGAGTTGGTGTTGTCGAGCTTTCAAAAGCCCTGGATTCGCCTGCTGGCCCGAGTTTTGTCGGTAGGACGTGACCTGCGTTCGCCCAGGGCGGTACGCCTGCGGGAAGCGCTCGAGCGGCTTGGCCCCATTTTTGTGAAGTTTGGTCAGGTGTTGTCGACCCGGCGTGATCTATTGGCCCCCGACATCGCCGAAGAATTGGCCAAACTGCAAGACCGTGTGCCACCTTTCAGCTCTGAGATTGCTGTGGCCTCGATAGAGCGGGCGTTTGGCCGTCCGGTTGACGATATTTTTGAAACCTTTGAGCGCGAACCCGTGGCCAGTGCCTCGATCGCGCAGGTGCACTTTGGCACCTTGCGCGGCAAATCGGGCGAAGTGCGTGAAGTGGCGGTCAAGGTTTTGCGCCCAGGCATGCTGCCCGTCATCGACAAAGACCTCAGCCTCATGCGCATGATGGCGGGTTGGGTCGAAAGTCTGAGCACCGACGGCAAGCGCCTCAAACCCCGAGAGGTGGTGGCCGAGTTTGACAAATACCTTCACGACGAGCTGGACTTGGTGCGAGAAGCTGCCAACGCCGCACAGTTGCGGCGCAACATGCAAGGGATTGATTTGGTGTTGATCCCCGAGATGATCTGGGACTTTTGTCACCCCGAGGTCATTGTCATGGAGCGCATGCACGGCGTGCCCATCAGCCAGGTCGACCGTTTGCGCGAAGCGGGTGTCGACATCCCCAAGCTGGCCCGCGATGGTGTGACGCTGTTTTTCACGCAAGTGTTTCGCGACGGTTTCTTCCACGCCGACATGCACCCGGGCAATATCCAGGTGAGCCTCGCCCCCGAGACCTTTGGGCGTTACATCTCCCTCGACTTTGGCATCGTGGGCACGCTCACCGAGTACGACAAGGAGTACCTGGCGCAAAACTTCACTGCGTTTTTCCGCCGTGACTACAAGCGCGTGGCCGAGCTGCACATCGAGTCCGGCTGGGTGCCCGCCGAGACGCGGGTCGATGAGCTGGAGTCGGCCATTCGCGCGGTGTGCGAGCCTTACTTTGATCGCCCCCTCAAGGAGATTTCTTTGGGCATGGTGTTGATGCGCCTGTTTCAGACTTCACGCCGTTTTCAAGTTGAAATCCAGCCGCAGCTGGTTCTGCTGCAAAAAACCTTGCTCAACATCGAAGGCTTGGGTCGCGATCTGGACCCTGAGCTGGATTTGTGGAGCACGGCCAAGCCTTTTCTGGAAACCTGGATGCTGGAGCAAATCGGACCCAAAAAGCTCTGGGAGGAGCTCAAAGCCCAGGCCCCGCACTACGCCAAGTTATTGCCCCAGTTGCCGCGTTTGCTGAGCGATTACCTCAAGCAACCGCGTTCGAACGATGCGACGCAGATCGAGCACCTGTTGGCGGAGCAGCGCAGAACCAACAAACTGCTGCAAACCCTGATTTACGCTGGGCTTGGTTTTGTGGTCTCCTTGGCAGTTTTGCAACTTGCCATGCATTTGCAACTGTTCATGTGATTCTTGATATCTGGAGGGTACGAAGGTGTTGCTGACTTTTGTGATCGCTTATTTGACAGTGACCATTTGCATTGGTCTGTTTGCAGCACGCAGGGTCCATGGGGCCAAGGATTATCTGGTGGCAGGCCGAAGTTTGCCGCTTTACATGAACGTGGCCACGGTATTTGCCACTTGGTTCGGTGCCGAAACGGTGTTGTCGGTCTCGGCCACTTTTGCCAAAGACGGTTTGAATGGCATTCCTGGCGACCCCTTTGGCGCCACGGTGTGCTTGGTGCTGGCCGCTTTGCTCTTTGCCAAGCTGTTTTACCGTCTGAACCTGTTGACCATTGGTGACTTTTACAAGGTGCGGTACGGCAAGTCGGTTGAGGTTTTGACCAGTGTGGCGATTGTGGTGTCTTATTTGGGCTGGACTTCGGCGCAACTGACGGCGCTGGGTTTGGTCATCCATGTGTTGTCCTCGGGTGCCATTGACCTGAACCACGCCATCATGATGGGCGCAGCCGTCGTGCTGGTCTACACCGTGTTTGGCGGCATGTGGTCGGTGGCTTTCACCGACTTGTTTCAGACGGTGGTGATCGTGGTGGGGCTGATGGCGGTGGCCTTGTTGGTAGGGGGCAACGCCGGAGGGTTTGACAAAGTCATTGCTCAAGCAGCAGCCGACGGCAAGTTCGACATGTTCCCGTCGGACATGGACGCTGCGGCTTGGTGGGCCATGGCCGGTGCTTTTTTTGCTTTTGCTTTTGGCTCCATTCCGCAGCAAGACGTCTTCCAGCGCATGACCAGTGCCAAAGACGAAAAAACCGCAGTTCGTGGCACGGTCATTGGTGCCATGATGTACTTTGTTTTTGCATTCATTCCTTTGTATATCGCCTACGCGGCCTTGATCGCTCACCCAGAACTGAAGGCCTTGTTCGAATCGGAAGACGCTCGCGCTATCCAGCGCATCCTGCCCGACTTGGTCTTGGGACAGATGCCCATGTGGGCGCAAATCTTGTTCTTTGGCGCTTTGCTCTCGGCCATTTTGTCCACCGCCAGTGGCGCTTTGTTGGCGCCCACCGCCACTTTCACCGAAAACGTGCTCAAGCCTTTCGTGCCCCGCATGAGCGATCGCCAGTTTTTGCTGCTTTTGCGGGTGACATTGGTCAGCTTCACATCGTGCGCCTTGTTGTTTGCCATGAACAGCACGAGCACCATGTATGAAATGGTGCAAAACGCTTACAACGTGACCTTGACCGGCGCATTTGTGCCCTTGGTTGCGGGGGCTTTCTGGCGGCGTGCCAACACCCAGGGCGCTTTGTTCTCGGTGGTGTTGGGCGTGGGCACTTGGCTGGTGTTCAACTTTTGGATACCCGATACCCTGATACCTGCCAACTTGCTGGGTTTGGCCGCTTCCATCTTTGGCATGTTGCTGGGCTCCCTGACACCCACGATTTTCCCCAACCGGGGTCAGTCCATCGCCAGTGCTTTGGGCCACTCTGCCCACGATTCAGCGGTTCGCTGAACGCCAAGCCTGGGCGCGACCTTGAACCGATGGCCGCTGGGTCGTGATGACTCAGCCAAGCCTATAATTGAAGGTTTTCTTGCATCACCTTCAAAGGCTTTTTCCATGCCCATTTACGCTTACAAATGCGACGCCTGCGGCCATGCCAAGGATGTTTTGCAAAAAATGAGCGACGCGGCCCTGACCGATTGCCCGGTTTGCGGAGCGCCCAAATTCAACAAACAACTCACAGCCCCAGGCTTTCAACTCAAAGGCACGGGCTGGTACGCCACCGATTTCAAAGGCGGAGGCTCGGCAGCCACCACAGTCCCTGCAACGGCCGACGCAGTGGCATCGCCTGCAGCTGCGCCTGCCGTTTCTGCGGGCGGTGACGCGACGCCTGCCTCGACCACTTCCAGCAGTGCCGGAGCCTGCGCGGCTTCTTGCGCCTGCCATTGAAGCTGGTTCAGTTTCACTGAGTTCCGCCCCTCACCGATTGCCCTCATGAAAAACCGCAGCTTCAAACAATACTTCATCACTGGCTTGTTGGTGTGGCTGCCCATGGGCATCACGGTGTGGGTCATCATGTGGCTGGTGGGCGTGCTGGACGCCATCTTCCGGGCAGTGCTTCATGCGGCCGACACCCTGATTCCAGGCATTCATGCCAATGCCGAATACCTGCGTGGTGTGCCCGGTTTGGGTGTGGCCATTGTGGCCGTGTTCATTTTTGCCACGGGGGTGTTTGTGGCCAATATGTTTGGCCAATGGTGGCTGCGCAAATGGCACGGCATGATGAACCGCATCCCCGTGGTTCGCAGCATCTACACCAGCGTCAAGCAGGTGGCCGACACCTTGTTTTCGGGCAGCGGCCATGCCTTCTCCAAGGCGCTGTTGGTGCAATACCCCCGGCAAGGCTCGTGGACCGTGGCTTTTTTAACGGGCACCCCAGGCGGTGAGGTGGCCACCCACATGAACCAGCCCATGGTCAGTGTGTATGTGCCGACGACGCCCAACCCGACATCGGGCTTCTTTTTGATGATGCCCAAAGCCGACGTGGTCGAACTCGATATGACCGTGGATGACGCCCTCAAGTACATCATCTCCATGGGGGTCATGGTGCCTCCCATCCGTGGTCCCAAGCCAGGCGCCGACGCCTTGAAACCACCTGCTGCCTGAGCCGCTTTTTCACCGAACTGTTTTTCCGATTTCAGAGAGTACAACATGTCCATGCGTTCCCATTACTGCGGTCAAGTGACCGAAGCCCTGACTGGCCAAACCGTGAGCCTGTGCGGCTGGGTCAACCGTCGCCGTGACCATGGCGGTGTCATTTTCATCGACTTGCGAGACCGCGAAGGTTATGTGCAGGTGGTGTGTGACCCGGATCGCCCCGAGATGTTCAAAGTGGCCGAAGACGTGCGCAACGAGTACTGCGTGCAGATCAAAGGTGTGGTGCGCGCGCGCCCTGAGGGCACCAGCAACGACGTTCTTAAGAGCGGCAAGATCGAGGTGCTGTGCCACGAACTGATCGTTTTGAACGAATCGGTCACACCCCCTTTTCAAATCGATGACGACAACTTGTCGGAGACGACCCGCCTCACGCACCGCGTGCTGGACCTGCGCCGCCCCTACATGCAAAACAACCTGATGCTGCGCTACAAAGTGGCCATGGAAGTGCGCAAGTACTTGGACGAAAACGGCTTTGTCGACATCGAAACCCCCATGCTGACCAAGAGCACGCCTGAGGGTGCGCGCGACTACCTCGTGCCCAGCCGAGTCCACGACGGCCAGTTCTTTGCGCTGCCCCAGTCGCCCCAGCTCTTCAAGCAGTTGTTGATGGTGGCGGGCTATGACCGTTATTACCAAATCACCAAGTGCTTCCGTGACGAAGACCTGCGCGCTGACCGCCAGCCCGAATTCACCCAGATCGATATCGAAACTTCTTTCCTGACCGAAGAAGAAATCCGCGACATGTTCCAGGGCATGATCAAACGCGTGTTCCAGAAGACCATTGGCGTGGACCTGGGCGAGTTTCCGGTCATGACCTACCAAGACGCCATGCACCTGTACGGCTCGGACAAGCCTGACCTGCGCGTGAAACTGCAGTTCACCGAAGTGACCGACGTCATGGGCGATGTGGACTTCAAAGTGTTCTCGGGTGCCGCCAACATGAAGGGCGGCCGCGTGGTCGCCCTGCGCGTGCCCAATGGCTCGGTCGAAGGCGGCGGCATCAGCCGTGGTGAGATCGACGCCTACACCGAGTTCGTCAAGATCTACGGTGCCAAGGGCCTGGCCTACATCCGCGTCAACGACCTGTCCAAAGGTCGTGATGGCTTGCAGTCGCCCATCGTGAAGAACATCCACGACGCGGCCTTGACGGCTGTGCTGGAGCGCTCGGGTGCCCAAAACGGCGACCTGATCTTCTTTGGTGCCGACAAAGAGAAAATCGTCAACGACGCCATCGGTGCCCTGCGTATCAAGATTGGCCACAGCGCCTTCGGCAAAGCCAACGGCCTGTTTGAAGACCGCTGGGCCCCCATGTGGGTGGTGGACTTCCCGATGTTCGAATACGACGACGAAAGCCAGCGTTACACCGCCGTGCACCACCCCTTCACCGCGCCCAAAGACGGCCACGAAGACTGGATGGTCACCGCGCCCGAGAAGTGCATCTCCAAGGGCTACGACATGGTGTTGAATGGCTGGGAAATGGGTGGTGGCTCCGTGCGTATCCACCGCGCTGACGTGCAGCAAAAAGTGTTTGACGCGTTGAAGATCACGCCCGAAGAAGCCCAACTCAAGTTTGGCTTCTTGCTCGACGCCCTGCAATACGGTGCGCCTCCGCACGGCGGTTTGGCCTTTGGTCTGGACCGCATCGTCACGCTCATGACCGGTGCAGAGTCGATTCGTGATGTGATCGCCTTCCCCAAGACACAACGTGCTCAGTGCTTGCTCACGCAAGCGCCAAGCCCGGTGGACGAAAAGCAATTGCGCGAATTGCACATCCGCCTGCGCAATGTGGATGCGGTCAAGCAATAATAATTTTTGATGCTAAATTGAAGGGTGCGATTCTTGGAGTCGCACCCTTTTTTACTGAGACAAACATGCCGATTCCTGATTTCCAGAGTTTGATGCTTCCATTGATGAATTTGATAGCAGACGACAAAGAGCATGCAATCAGGGATGCCACGTTGACGATCGGTCAGCAATTTAATCTCTCGGAATCTGAATGGGCTGAGATGCTTCCAAGTGGACGCGCTCCTCTTTTTTACAACCGCCTGGCATGGGCAAAAACACACCTCAAAAAAGCCGGGCTCATCGATCAGCCGAGGAGGGGTGTGATTGTCATCACCGAAAGAGGTCGGCAAGTTTTGTCGACACATCCCACCAAAATTGATCTTCGTTTACTTGAGCAATTTCCCCAGTCGACTCAGCCCATCTTGGCATCTAAAACTGCGGCGGTTGATGCGGCTGAATCCGTGGCCAGTGCATCCCCAGAAGAGGTTTTAGAGCGTGCGCATGCGGAAATGTCGCAAGAGTTGGCGGATGAGTTGATTGAAATCATCAAGCAATGCAGTCCAGAATTTTTCGAGAGACTGGTGGTTAAGTTGCTTCTCAATATGGGGTACGGCGGCAGTCAAATCGAAGCGGGTAAAGCCGTTGGTAGATCTGGTGACGGCGGTATTGACGGCGTTATCAACGAGGACCGACTTGGTTTGGATGCTATTTACATCCAGGCAAAACGCTGGGAAGGATCTGTGGGTGAGGGCCCCATTCGTGACTTTAAGGGAGCACTTGATGCCAAAGGTGCGAGTAAAGGCGTATTTATCACCACGAGTACTTTTACGCCAGCAGCGGTGGCTGCAGTAAAAAACAGTCGTTCCTACAGGATTGTTTTGATCGACGGTGTTCGATTGGCGCAATTGATGATTGAGCACGACCTGGGCGTTTCAATTACAGCCACCTATCAACTGAAAAAAATAGACTCTGACTTCTTTGCAGACGAATAAGCCACGAGTGAGCAAATAGGCCCACAAAAAAGGCTTCAAAACCGAGGTCTTGAAGCCTTTGATGCCTGTGCTCAGCTTGACACTGAGCCAGAAAATTTGCAACGGCATTGCTGCCGTTTGCGGGGTTTGCAGGGCTTAGTAGCCGCCGCGGCCGCCGCCGCCACCGCCGTAGCCGCCACCGCCGGAGCGATCGCCACCACCGCCGTAGCCGCCACCGCCGGAACGGCCGCCGCCGTAGCCGCCACCGCCGGAGCGATCACCGCCACCGCCGTAACCGCCACCACCACCGAAGCCGCCAGTACGAGGAGGACGTGCCTCCATCGGACGGGCTTCGTTCACGGTGATGCTGCGACCACCCAAAGATTGGCCATTCATGCCGTTGATCGCGGCTTGGGCTTCGGCATCGCTGCCCATTTCCACAAAACCGAAACCTTTGGAGCGACCGGTGTCGCGTTCCATCATGACTTTGGCGCTGGTGATGGCGCCGAATTCGCCGAAAGCCTGTTGCAGGTCTTCGTCGCGAACGGTGTACGGCAGGTTGCCGACGTAAAGTTTATTGCCCATGGGGACTCCTGAAAAACACATGAAAACAAAAGCGATGGGGTCCCGAAAGCACAACAAACCTGAAAAGTGCCGCCGTAGCGCGCGAAACTGACCGATCACCTGACTTGTGACATTTTTTACAACGTTCACGCACGCATTATGGGGCATAGCGTGGAAACGCCCTAAAACTCACGCAATGCACTGGATATGCCCTGACTTTTCAAAGGCGTCTCGCGCGGCTCAAGAGCGGTTCGAAAGGTCAGTGCTTGTGTCGACTCAAATCCAGCACGCTGTTGGGTGTCAAGTCTTGTGGCGCTTCGTAATCGGCCACGATCCAGGCGCGGCTGGGGTGCGCAGCGGCTTCAGCCAAAAAATCCTTGATCACGCGTACCGAAACTGCGTCCAAAGAGACAAAGGGTTGGTCGAGCAAAGTGATGCTGGCGCCCGAAGCCAAGGCGGCCACCAGCATCACTTTGCGGCGGCTGCCTGTGGACAGCATGAACAATGGCTTGTGTCGGTGCCGTTCCATGTCGAGGGCTTCGATGAGGTCTTGTTCAAGCGCGTGCTGCCAGTTGGGATAGAGCGTTTTGAGCTGGTCCCAGCAGGCTTGCACGGTGGTCTGGTCGTGTTCACCGCCTTTCAAGTCGGCCCAAAACACCCTATCCGATGGCCTGTCCACAGTCCCGTGAAGTGCAGGCAAATCACCCGCCAGCAAACGCAATAGGCTGGTTTTGCCGCAGCCCTCATCACCGCACACCCAATGGAGGCCAGGTGTCCATTCGTAAGACAGTTCATGAACGATGGTTTCGCCCGAGGGACCGCCACTCAAATGGTGGCTGCGAAGCAGTGCGGGCAAAGCGCTTGTCTGGCTGGTATTTGACATGGTCTCATCCTACCAAGGCCTGTGCTGCCTAGAATGAGGCTGTGGACGAAACCATTTACAAAATTCCTGAATCCGTGTTGGTGGTGATTTACACCCCACAGCGCGAGGTCTTGCTGATCCGCCGTGCCGATGCAGGCACCTGGCAATCTGTGACGGGCAGCAAAGACCACAGGGCCGAAACTTGGGTCGAGACGGCCATTCGCGAGGTTCAAGAGGAAACCGGCCTGGATGCCCAACACCCTGACTGCCATCTGCAAGATTGGCAGCTTGAAAATGTGTACGACATCTACCCGGCTTGGCGCTGGCGCTACCACCCCGATGTCAGCCGCAACACGGAGCGCGTGTTTGGGCTGTGTGTGCCCCAAAAAATGCCGATCACCTTGAGCCCCAGCGAACACACCGAATGGCAATGGCTCGATTGGCAGGCCGCCGCCGACCATTGTTTTTCGGCCTCCAATGCCGAAGCCATATTGATGTTGCCGCGCTATATGACGGACATGTCGCCATGAAGCCCGAGCGCCATGAACACCCTGTGTTGCGGGTGGCGACCTACAACATCCACAAGGGTGTGCAGGGGATGGGCCCTGCGCGGCGTTTGGAAATCCACAACTTGGGCCACGCTGTGGAGCAGTTGGATGCCGACATGGTTTGCCTGCAAGAGGTGCGCAGCGTGCACCGACGCGAAGAGCGATTTTTTGCTCATTGGCCGAGCTTGCCGCAAGCCGAATTTTTGGCGCCCGAGGGGTACGAGGCCATTTACCGCACCAATGCCATCACGCGCCACGGCGAACATGGCAATGCGATGCTGTCGCGTTGGCCTGTGTTGACGCACCAACACCGCGACATCTCGGACCACCGATTTGAGCAGCGGGGGTTCTTGCACACCCAAGTCGAAGTCGTTGACCGTGTGGTGCATGTGCTGGTGGTGCATTTGGGACTGGTGCCTGCCAGCCGCGTGCGCCAAGTGGTCAGCCTGTTGGCGCACATTGAGCAAGACATTCCTGCCCATGAGCCGGTGTTGGTGGCGGGCGACTTCAACGACTGGGGAACGGGCCTTGGCCGGCGCATGGCGCAAGCGGGTTTTCGTGAATGGCGCGAAAAGCCCACGCCCACTTACCCCTCGCGTCTGCCCTTGAACCAACTGGACCATGTGTACGCCCGAGGCCTGACGCCGGTGCACGCCATGGTACCGACGGGCCGGATTTGGCAACGCATGTCGGACCACTTGCCATTGGTGGCAGAGTTTGCCTGGAACGATTGAGCATGCGGCACAACCCCGCCTTGACCGATGGCCACCACATTCGATTGATCGAAGGGGGGCAAGCGTATTTCGAAAATTTGACTCAGGCCTTGGACCAAGCGCAATCGCATGTGCTGTTGGAAACCTATATTTTTGATGTGCATGGGGCCGCCATCGGTGTAGCCGAAGCGCTGGAGCGGGCTGCCCTGCGGGGCGTGCGGGTGTGGTTGGTGGTGGATGGCGTGGGCACGCCCAAGTTGCCCGATGTCTGGCGCGCGAGACTTGAACAAGCCGGCGTTGAATGCCGGATTTATTCCCCATTGGGCGCTTTGGGCTTGCTCATTCCCAGTCGTTGGCGTCGGCTGCACCGCAAGCTGTGCGTGGTGGACGGTCACACTGCTTTTTGCGGCGGCATCAATATTTTGGACGACTGGTACGACCCGCACCATGGAACTTTGGCCCGGCCGCGACTTGATTTTGCGGTTCGTGCTCAGGGCGAGTTGGTGGGGAAAATCCAGGACAGCATGGCGCAGCTTTGGTGGCGTTTGCAGGGCGCACAGCATGCGCGAGAACGACAAATTCCGCAGGCTTGGCGCTCGTTCAAAGCAGCAGGTTTGCCCCTGCCTTGGAAGCAATCGCCCCCCTTGCCGGACGGGTCCTTGCCTTCGAGTCGGGCGGCTTTGCTGTTGCGCGACAACGTGCTGCACCGCAACCAAATCGAGCGGGCTTACCTCAAAGCCATTGGCCTAGCTCGCCATGAGGTGGTGATCGCCAATGCCTACTTTTTGCCGGGCCGCAGGCTTCGCCAAGCTTTGGTCCATGCCGCCCGGCGCGGCGTGCGTGTGAGATTGTTGGTGCAAGGACGCTACGAATACTTCATGCAATACCACGCGGCTCGTCCTGTGTATGGGATTTTGTTGGCGGCGGGTGTTGAGATTTACCAGTACGACGCCAGTTTTTTGCACGCCAAAGTGGCCGTGGTCGATGCCCACCATGAGCGTCCCTGGGCCACAGTGGGCTCGTCCAATCTGGACCCGCTCAGCCTCTTGTTGGCGCGCGAGGCCAATGTGGTGGTGGCGGATGGCGTGTTTGCGCAACATTTGCACCTGCGTTTGAGCGAGGTGATCGCCACCCAAAGCACGCCTGTGGAAGAGTCCTTCAAGCACCGCTATTGGCACCAGCGTTGGCGAGACCGCATGGCTTTTGGACTCATGCGCTTGGCGCTTTTCATCACGGGGCACCGTTATTGAGGGGCTCACAAGGCAAACCCCTGATCCTTGTGCGTCGATCAATCGCTGTTAGGATCAACCCCATGTTAATGAACCCCCAGATGCCATGACTGCTTCTGCCGCCACGCCCGACGACGAAGGCGTACCCGTATCCGTCAAGATCCGCGAGCGCATCCACGCTGCCCGCAAACGCTTTCACGCCAACGACAACATCGCCGAGTTCATTGAGCCCGGCGAATTGGAAAAACTGTTGGATGAGGTGACCGCCAAAATGTCGGGCGTGTTGGACAGTTTGGTGATAGACACCGTCAACGACCACAACACAGGCGACACCGCTCGCCGCGTGGCCAAGATGTACCTGAAAGAGGTGTTCAAGGGTCGCTATGTCGAAGCCCCCGAGATCACCGAGTTCCCCAATGCCGAGCACCTGAACGAGCTGATGATCGTTGGCCCCATCACGGTGCGCAGTGCTTGCAGCCACCACTTTTGCCCGGTGATTGGCAAGATCTGGATCGGTGTTTTGCCCAACGAACACACCAACGTGATTGGCCTGTCCAAGTACGCCCGCCTGGCCGAATGGATCATGGGCCGCCCCCAGATCCAAGAAGAAGCCGTGGTGCAGCTGGCCGATTTGATTCAGCGCAAAACCCAGCCCGATGGTTTGGCCATCGTCATGGAAGCCAGCCACTACTGCATGGGCTGGCGCGGCGTGAAAGACATGGACAGCAAGATGATCAACTCGGTCATGCGCGGTGCCTTTCTCAAAGACCCGAACCTGCGCCGCGAATTTTTGTCATTGATTCCCAAAAAGGATTGACCATGTTGGTACGCCTGCTTTACGCCAGCCGTGTGGTGGATGACCGCCCTGAAACCATCGATGCGATTTTGACGCGTTCGCGCCAGTTCAACCCCAGCACCGGCATCACCGGCATCCTTTGCTATGGCGGCGGTATCTTTTTGCAAGCCATCGAAGGTGGACGCAGCGCCGTGAGTGAACTGTATGGCCACATCCAAAAAGATGCGCGCCACAAAGACGTTGTCTTGCTGCATTACGAAGAAATTTCTGAGCGACGTTTTGGCGGTTGGACCATGGGCCAGGTGGACGCATCGCGCGTTAACACCAACATCTTGCTCAAATACTCCGAGCGTGCCGAGTTGGACCCTTACAACGTGTCGGGCAAAGTCTCACTGGCCCTGCTTGAAGAGCTGATGGCCACCGCGTCCATCATCGGCCGCGCCTGAGCCTTGAAGGCGCGACGCCCTCGTCGCGAAGTGAACCATGAATCTGATCGGCTGCGACTTCTCCAGCAGCCCCTCCAAACGCAAGCCCATCGTGCTGGCGCTGGGCCAAGTCCGGCGGGACAGAGTGCAGTTGCAGGGCCTGCAAACCTTGGACACCTTGACTGCGTTTGGTGCTTGGCTGGCGCAGCCTGCCGATTGGGTGGGCGGTTTCGATTTGCCTTTTGGCCTGCCGCGTGAGCTGGTCGAGACCTTGGGCTGGCCCACTGACTGGGCTGCCTGCATGGACCACTATTGCGACTTGGAGCGTGCTGAGATTCGCGAACAGTTTGCTGCGTTTTGCAACGCCCGCCCTGCAGGCGGCAAGTTCGCGCACCGCGCCGCCGACCGGCCCGCAGGCTCCAGCCCCTCCATGAAATGGGTCAACCCGCCTGTGGCCTACATGTTGCACGCGGGCGTGCCCCTGTTGCGCCAAGCGGGTGTGCACCTGCCCGGCCTGTGTGCGGGCGATGCCCGGCGTGTTGCGCTGGAGGCCTACCCCGGCCTGCTGGCGCGTGAGGTGCTGGGCAACACCAGCTACAAAAGCGACGACAAAGCCAAACAAACCCCCGAGCGCCTGCTTGCCCGGCGTGAACTGCTGAGCTCATTGGAGCGCGGCCAAACCCACCTGGGCCTGCGCCTGGTGGCCAGCAATGCGCTGCTGGGGCGTCTCGCCGACGATGCCAGCGGCGACGCGCTCGACGCCACCCTTTGCCTAATGCAAGCGGCTTGGGCGCAACAACGGCACGAAGCCGGGCACCCGCAATACGGCTTGCCGCCGTTTGATTCGTTGGAGGGGTGGATCGTTACCTGTTGACGCAGGTCCAATACGGAACAACTGGGGGACAGTTTCCGGTTGGCGTCAACAAGCGGAAAACTGTTTTAGAAGGTCTGAGTCTCAAACAGGTGATTGCGTCTTGAGCCAATCGCGCAGCGCGGTGTTCATGCGGGTTTGCCAGCCAGGGCCGCCAGCGCGAAAGGCGGCCAGCACATCGCGATCTATCCGGATGGTGGTGGATTCTTTGTCGCTTCCTGTGGGGCGTCCGCGTTGTCTGCGGTAGGTCTCGATGCCCGCCTGCATTTCTTCAAGCGTCAGCGGGCGTTCATTTTCATTTTGGCCGTCCCATACATAGGGCGCTGAGGCCTCAACTCGGTTTTTCTGCGTTTTCGTTTTCCCCTGGGCCGAGGCTGTGCGCAATTCATCGAGCGTCATCGAAATCGTTTTTGAGCCACTCATGGTAGGCGGTCCTTTCTTCTTCACTGGCGGGCCTGAAGCTGATGATCCGCATCGCGCTTTGTCGCGAGACATACACCACCGTCAGTACAGCCAGCACATCAAACACATAGGCAAATGCTTGGGTGCGCAGTTCTAGGTTTCGAACACTTTTCACGTCCAGTCGATATTTGCTGTCCAGCACCATCACGGCGTCAATGAAGTCCAAACCGTGCTTGTCCAAATTGGTTTGCCGTTTATCGGGGTCCCAAAGTATGTGCATATCGGTTCATTTATTGTAGTAACGAAAATTTCGAAGTCAATCATCGGATACGCCAAAAAGCGCCTTGGATGAGATATCGATAGATGGGAATGTTGCCTTTGTTATTCAAATAATGAATCAGGGTATACGATGAGGCCTGATTTGCTGGGTTGCTGGAAATGCGCAAGCTCAGAGCGATTCACACGAAGGAGAGTGCCGATGACCCTTTTGCATGAACCCGTCCAAGAAGCCGCTCGCCGGAGCGTGCTGTGCTGGCTGGCCACCGTGGATGCCGAGGGTCAGCCCAATGTCTCGCCCAAAGAGGTTTGGGCCATTGCCGACGATGCGCATGTGGTGGTGGCGAACATCGCTTCACCCCATTCAGTCCGCAACATCGCGCATCAGCCGAAGGTTTGCCTGAGTTTTGTCGATGTCTTCGTGCAAAAGGGCTTCAAGCTGCTGGGCATGGCGCGCGCGGTGCGTGCAGCCGACCCAGAATTCTCTGCATGGGCCGCGCCATTGCTTCCCATGGTGGGCCAACGTTTTGTCATCCACAGCGTGCTGGTCATTCGTGTCACATCGGTGGCCCCCATCGTGGCACCCAGCTACCGTTTCAATCCGGATGAAACCACAGAGGCGTCGCAAATCCAGGCGGCCATGCGCGCCTATGGTGTGCAGCCCAGGGTCTGAGTCCACCTGCAGACAGGCCGCTACGGTACAAGCCGTTACGATAGCCCATCACCCTCCCATTCGGGTGGCGACCCATTCAGGAGATGCAGATGACGACACAAGGTTTTGTGGTGACCCACGCCAAAGATGCGCGGTTCGAGCGTGGTCTGCGCTCGTTTTTTGAGTACCGTGATTTGGGGCTCAATCAGGCCACGCAAGGGCGTGTCACGGCCAGTGTGATCCGCGCTGCTGGGGGGCATGAATTTTCCAGTCAGCCGCATTTGCACCACACCGAGTTCCAGCTGGTCTATGTGCTCAAGGGTTGGATCGAGTTTGAATACGAGGGCCAGGGAGCGGTTCGGCTGGAGGCCGGCTCCTGTGTGCACCAGCCGCCGGGCATTCGTCACCGCGAGCTGGGCCATAGCGAGGATCTGGAGTTGCTCGAAGTGGTGCTGCCTGCCGACTTCAAGACCGAGACGGTGGACAGCGTTAACCCCTGACCGAAAGAGCCCATGTTCCGCAGTTTCTTCCTCTCCCGCCGATGGGCCTTGTGGGCTTGGGGTGGCTTGCTGGTCTTGGTGGCTCTGGTGTTCATCACGGTGCAGCAGACCGTCAAGCTCAACGCTTGGTACGGCGAGTTTTATGACCTCTTGCAAAAGCCCGAGCAAGCCGGAGGACTGGAGAAGTTCTGGGGCTTCATGCTGCAGTTTGCGTGGATTGCTTTTCCGTTCATGTTGCTGCGCAGCCTCGAGACGTATCTGGCTTCCCACTTCGCTTTTCGATGGCGTCAGGCCATGACCGAGGATTACTTGCCGCGCTGGCAGGGCACCGATGACAACGTAGAGGGTGCGTCGCAGCGGATTCAAGAGGACTGCATGCGCTTTGCCCGCCAGACCGAAAACTTGGGTCTGGGCTTGGTGCGTGCGCTGCTCACGCTGGTGTCCTTCATTCCGATTTTGTGGGCTTTGTCGGCGGGCATGGCCATTGCCTGGTTGCAGTTTGAGGGCTCGCTGTTTTGGGTGGCGCTGGTCACGGCCCTGGGCGGCACAGTCATTTCATGGTTTGTGGGCATTCGCCTGCCGGGGCTGGAGTACAACAACCAGAAAACCGAAGCGGCCCTGCGCAAGGATTTGGTGTTCGCCGAGGACGAGCGCAGCCGCATGCACTTGCCCACGGTTTTGGAGTTGTTCATGGGGGTGCGGCTGAACAATTTCCGGCTGTTCAACCACTACGCTTACTTTCACCTGTGGAGCAATTTGTATAGCCAGGTGATGGTGATCTTTCCTTTTCTCATGATGGGGCCATCGCTGTTCACGGGCGTGATCACTCTGGGTGTCATCCAGCAGGTGAGCAATGCCTTCAACAAAGTGAACGACGCCTTTTCTTACCTGATCGAGCGTTGGACCGACATCACCGAGCTGCGCTCGATTTACAAGCGTTTGTCGGAGTTTGAAAAAGCGTTGACCTGAGGCCTTGACCGGCGCTGCCAATCAAATCGCGGCTGCGGCGATGTCGGCTGGCAGCGGGTCCAGCTCTTTGAGTGCCTGCAGGGCTTCTGCGTCGGTGCGGTAGAGCTTGAGGTGCCGTCCCTCGACCAGCTCGCCGGCTCTGCGCAAGGTGGTTTCGACCGGCAGCTTGATCCCGCTGATGTGTAGCGTGATGCCCCGGCTGGCCAGTTGGCGGTGCAACTGGCCAAAGGTTTCCACACCGGTCACGTCGATGCGGTTGATGGGTTGTGCAAACAGGGCCACATGTTTCACATCCGGGTGCTGGGCCAAGTGGTCGGTGATGGCGCGGTCAAACTCGCTGGCGGCGGCAAAGTCCAGCTCGGCGTCCATGCGCAGCGCGTACAACTGGGGCGCCAAGGGCGAGAGTTTCCACAGATGCCGGTCACGCAGGCTGCCATCAGGGTGCAGGCCCACTTCGATGATGCGCGGGTGCAGACGGGTGTGCAAAAAGTGGCTCAGGCCCACCAGCACCCCGGTCATCACGCCCCAGTAAATGCGCGGCGCGGTCAACAAGGTCATGGCAAAAGTGATACCAGCCGTCATGGTCTCGATGCGGCCCACACGCCAGAGGTTCAAAAACTGGCGAGGCTGGAACAAGTTGAGCACCGCCACAATCACCGCCGCCGACATGACCGAACGCGGCACGAACTGCAGCGCGGGCATGAGCAAGAGCAAAGCCAGCAGAACAAAGCCCACCGAGGCCACCACCGCCCAGCCCGAGCGTGCGCCGGCATAGAGCATGAGGGCCGAGCGCGAAAACGAGGTGCTGGTGGCAAAGCTGCCCGAAAACGCCGAGGCTATTTTGGCCAGGCCCTGGCTGAAGAGTTCGGTGCTGTCGTCCCAGCGTTTGCCGTCGCGGCGGCATTCGATGCGGGCGCTCGATGCTGTTTCCAGAAAGCTCACCAGCGCAATCACCATGGCGGGCACCCACAGTTGGTTGAGGGTGTCCAGCCCCGGCCAAGCTGGCCAATAAAAATCAGGCAGGCCTGAGGGCAACAGGCCGACTACCGCGCCGTGGTTTTGGTAATCGGTGACATAGGCGATGGCCGAGGCCAAGCCCATGACGATCATGATGCCAGGCCATCGGGGCTTGAAGTGGCGCAGCAGCAAGAGCACGGCCAGGCTGCCCAGCCCAAACCACGCAGGCCAGCCGCTGAGCCATACGGGCCAGCTTTGTACATCCCAGCTCCAGGCTTTGACGCCCAGCAGTCCCGGCACTTGCGAGGCCATGATGAGCAAGGAAGCGGCTTGGGTGAAGCCCATCATCACTGGGGCACTGACCAGGTTGATCAGCCAGCCGTAGCTGCCCAGACCCAGCAGCAGCTGGATGGCCCCCGACAGCAGTGACAACCAAACCGCCAACGCCACCCACTCGGGCGAGCCGGGTTCGGCCATGCCCGTGAGCGATGCGGCGATCAGCACGCAGGTCAGGGCCGCAGGCCCGACCGACAGGCGGTTGGCGCTGCCAAACAGCACGGCCAGCAGTGCCGGAATTAGACAGGTGTAAAGCCCGGTGACCAAGGGCATGCCCGCCAAGCCCGCATAAGCCACGGCCTGGGGCACCATGACCAGCGCCACGGTCAGCCCCGCCAGCACCTCGGTTCGGGCCAGCGGTGCCGTCAGGCGTGGCCACTGGCGAAAAGTGAAGAAGCGTTGCATGTCAGCCATGCCCGATCTTAGCCGCCAGGGCTTCAGCGCTGGGGCATGTCCTTGACCGAGTAGCCCAGGCTGACGGTGGCGTCTTCGGGAATGGCGGGCACGGTGGCGTCCCAAGCTTCCCAAGCAGCGCGCATGGCTTGCAGGCGTTCGGGTTCACGCTGGGCCAGGTTGGCGCGCTCGCGTTCGTCGGCGGGGATGTTGAACAGGTAGTCGTTACCGTCCACCCTCAAGTATTTGTAATCGCCCAGGCGCAATGCACGTTGCCCCCTGTGGTTCATGCGCCAGTAAAGCGGGCGCTCAAACTGTTGACTGGCATCGCGCAGCACGGGCAGCATGGACACGCCGTCAAATGGCAAGTCGTCATGGGCCTTGGCACCTGCCAGCTCGACCATGGTGGCCGACCAGTCCATGGTCATGCAGTGCTGGGTGGAGGTGCCGCCCGGCGCAATCACAGCGGGCCAGTGCGCGATCCAAGGCACGCGGATGCCGCCTTCTGTCAGGTCCATTTTGCCGCCCACCAAAGGCCAGTTGTCGCTGAAACGTTCGCCGCCGTTGTCGCTGGTGAAGACGATCAGGGTGTTGTCGAGTTGGCCGGTTTTTTTGAGCGCATCGACCACCCACCCAATGCCTTCGTCCATGTGGTGGATCATGCGGTGGTAGGTGTGGATGTTGCCGCCGTGCAGGTGGAACAGGTTGTCTTTCACCTCAGCGGCCAGCGCATGGTCTTCTCGCGTTTCCCAGGGCCAGTGTGGCGCGGTGTAGTGAAGGCTCAAAAAGAAGGGCGTGCCTTGCAAAGCGCCAGGAGCCATCCGCTCGACAAAGTCCACCGCCTTGTGAGAGATCAGGTCGGTCAGGTAGCCGTCTTCGTGCTTTTCTTCTTCGTTGGTGTACAGGTCGTGCGTGCCGTTGTTGCTGGCGTGGGTGAAGTAGTCCACCCCACCCGACATGGGACCAAAGAACTCTTCGTAACCCGATTTGAGGGGGCTGAAATGGGGCGGGTAACCCAGGTGCCATTTGCCGACCAGGGCCGTGCGGTAACCACTGTCCTTGAGCAAGGAGGGCAAGGTGGGGTGCTCGGGCGGCAGGCCCAGCACTTTGCTGCCTTTGCTTTTGCTGTTGATGGGCTCTTCGGCCGCGCCGCGCAGGCGGTACTGGTAGCGTGCCGTCATCAGCGCAAAGCGGGTGGGTGAGCACACGGGCGAGTTGGCATAACCCTGCGTGAACTTGAGGCCACCTGCGGCCAACTGGTCGAGCACGGGCGAGACCTTGCCAAATTTCGCGTCGCGGCCGCCGTAGCAGCCGAGGTCAGCAAAGCCGAGGTCATCGGCCACGATGAAAATGATGTTGGGGCGTGGGGTGCTCGCGGGTGTCATGTGTTCAGTCCAGTTGCACGCCTGTGGCTTTGATGGGCTTTTCCCAGCGGGCCAAATCTGCGCGTTGTGCAGCCGCCAAATCACCGGAGTTGGAGCCAATGACCTCGTAGCCGAGTTTGACCATCTTGTCTCTCGTGGCGGGATCGCGCGCGATTTTCATCATGGCTTTTTCCAACCGGGCCAGGGTTTCACCCCTGAGGCCCGCTGGGCCGTACATCGCAAACCAGGCGGTGGCGTCCATGTTGACACCCGACTCCCTGAGGGTGGGCACTTCAGGCACTTGCAGGTCGCGCTGGTTGCCTGTCACGGCGATGATGCGGACTTTGCCTGCACGGTGCATTTCGGCGGTTTCAGAGACCACGTCAAATTTGTAGCCGATGTGGCCACCCAGCAAAGCGGTGTTGGCTGGCGCGCCGCCCTGAAAAGGGATGTGGTTGAGGTTGATGCCCGCCGATTGCTCCATCAACACGCCCATGAAGTGGGGCAGGGTGCCTGCGCCCGGCGTGCCGTAGCTGGCAGAGTTAGGGTCAGTCTTGGCTTTGGCCACCATTTCCGCCACGGTTTTCACGTTGCTGGCGGGGCCAGAAACCACACCAAATTGGAATCGGGCAATTTGAGAAATCGGTGTGAAGTCTTTCACCGCGTCGTAGTCCAGCTTTTTGTAGACGTGGGGAAACAGCACCATGGGGCCGCTGGGCAAAATGATCACGGTTTGGCCATCGGGTTTGGCCGCCTTGGTCATGTTCAAAGCGATGCGCCCGCCTGCTCCCGGTTTGTTGTCCACCACGATGGGCCCAAAGTCGTCTTTGAGCGCATCGGCCACCATGCGGGCGAGCACATCGGCCGAGCCGCCGGGAGGGAAACCGACCAAAATTTTCAAGGGTGGCTTGTCTTGAGCCCCAACCCCAGAGGTCATCACCGACATGGACAAGGCTGCCAGCAGCAAGACCCAGACCCGGCGTGGCGTGCGTTGAAAAATTGGCATGAAAGTCTCCTGAATTTGAGGGGTATCAACGGGTCGAAAGAATGGGCTAATCAAGTCAAAATGTAATCTTGTTTTGAACAGTTGTTCTCACCCACCATCATCCCGGAAAACCCTGATGCCTCTGATGCCTGCACAAAGTCTGACTTTGATCGCTGACTTGGTACGCACCGTTCTTACCCAAGGCCAGCGGGCCAAGCTGCGCTCATGAAAGCCTTTTGCAAATGCTGGGTGGCTGTGTGTTGGTTTGGGGCTTGTGGGCTTCATGCGGCCGAGACCTGGCCTGCTTGGGTGAGTTGGGTGATGGACGGCGACACGGTTTTGATGGTGCGGTCCGGGCAAACCGAGCCGGTCACATTGCGCATCGATGGCATCGATGCCCCCGAGATCTGCCAGCCCGGCGGCAAGGCCTCACGCGATGCGATGACTCGCCTGACGCTTCGAAAGTCGGTTCTGGTCACCGATTTGGGGCTTGACCACTATGGCCGCCAGGTGGGCCGCTTGTCGGTGGATGGCGTGGATGTGGGCGGCGACATGGTGCGCTCTGGGATGGCTTGGGCTTACCGTTTCAAAACAGGCCGAGGCCCTTATGCGGCTTTACAGCGGGTGGCACAAAAAGAGAAAAAAGGGGTGTTTTCTGCCTCTGAAGCGGCCATGTCACCGCCCGTGTTCAGGCGGTTTCACGGGGCTTGCCAAGGCATTGACGGCCAATAGGATTCAGGTTCTGGCAGAGGCGCACACCGGGCAATCCGGGTTGCGCTGCATCCGAATGTCGGTCCAAGACAACTCGCGCCCATCGAGCATGAGCAAACGCCCAGCCATGTGGCTGCCCATGCCACTCAAGATCTTGATGGCCTCAGCGGCCTGAACGGTGCCGATGATGCCGACCAGCGGCGCGAACACGCCCATGGTGGCGCACCGGGTTTCTTCGGGCAATTGCTCAGGCGGAAAGATGCAGGCATAGCAAGGCGCATCGGTTTGGGTGCTGTCAAACACCGACACTTGCCCGTCCATGCGGATGGCTGCGCCTGAGACCAGGGGTTTTCGGTGGGTGACACAAGCCAGGTTGACGGCTTGTCGAGTTTCAAAGTTGTCGCAGCAGTCGATGACCACGTCGGCCAGCGGCACCAAGGTGTTCAGCAGAGCCTGGTCGGCCCGTTGCGTGACTGCATTGACGCTGACGTCCGGGTTGATCTGCACAATGGCGGTGCGCACGGATTCGGCCTTGAATTGGCCCACGCGGTCCAGCGTATGGGCAATTTGTCGTTGCAAGTTGGTGGCGTCCACTGTGTCGTGGTCCACCACCGTGATGTGCCCCACCCCCGCACTGCCCAAATACAAGGCCACCGGGGAACCCAAGCCACCCGCCCCAATGACCAAAGCATGAGCGCCCAAGAGCTTTTCTTGGCCGTCAATGCCCAATTCGTTGAGCAAAATGTGCCGCGAGTAACGCAGCAGTTGGGTGTCATCCATTCAGGGGATCCATCCGAGGTGTCGGATCACTCTTTCTTGTCAGCTTTGCGCTCGGCCAAGGTCGTACTGGCCTTGACCGGCTGGCCCTTGAGTTGTCTGATGGCTTGAGCCAGTTGAAAGTCTTTGTCAGAGCCGAACTCGGGCAAGCGGCGCTCTGCCAAGGGTTTACGCGACTCTTCTTCCAGTTTTTTCATGGCTTCTTCGCGGGCTTGCTCGCGGGCAGGGTCTTTCTTTTCTTCGGCTTCCCGGCCATTGGACAAGTGCTTTTGCAAGTCGGCTTCGCGGGTGCGCAGGGCCGCAAACACATTACCCGTTTCGGTTTCATCCAGCATCACGTCAGGCACGATGCCTTTGGCTTGGATGGCGCGTCCGCTGGGGGTGTAGTAACGGGCTGTCGTGATTTTCAGCGCTGTATCAGGGCCGAGTTGACGAACGGTTTGCACCGAACCTTTGCCAAAGGTTTGGCTGCCCATCAGCGTGGCCCGCTTGTAGTCTTGCAAGGCCCCTGCCACGATTTCACTGGCCGATGCCGATCCTTCATTGACCAGCACCACCAGTGGGATTTTTTTCAGGGCTCCGCCAGTGGCTTGGGTCATGCGGGTGATGGGGTCGTTGGTGCTGTTGCGACGCCAGAACTGGGGCGAAGCCTTGTAGGTGAACTTGCTCTCTTCAAGCTGTCCGTTGGTGGTGACCACAGTGACGTTGTCTGGCAAAAAGGCGGCAGACAGGGCCACAGCCGCATCCAGCAGACCGCCCGGATCGTTGCGCAGATCAAGCACCATGCCCTTCATCTGGGGGTCTTGTTTGTACATTTCTTCGACCTTGCGGGCGAAGTCATCCACGGTTCGTTCCTGGAACTGAGACACCCTGATCCAGCCGTAGCCAGGTTCGATCAGTTTGGATTTGACCGATTGGGTCTTGATCTCTTCGCGGATGATGGTGACCGGAAATGTGCGGTTTTCGGATTTGCGGAAGACGGTCAAGACCACCTTGGTTTTGGGCTCACCGCGCATGCGTTTGACCGCTTCACTCAGAGGCAGGCCCTTGAGTGGCGTGTCATCGACTTTGGTGATCAGGTCGTTGGTTTTGAGGCCTGCGCGGTCTGCTGGCGAGCCTTCAATCGGGGAGACGATTTTGACAACACCATCTTCTTGGCTGATTTCGATGCCAACGCCTACAAATTTTCCGGACGTGCCTTCAGAAAACTCCTTGAAGCTCTTTTTGTCGAAATACTGGGAGTGAGGGTCCAGGCTGGCCACCATGCCGGAGATGGCTTCGGTGATGAGTTTGCGCTCGTCGACCGGCTCTACGTAATCGCTTTTGACCATGCCGAAAACGGCCGCCAATTGCTGCAGCTCTTCCAAGGGCAGCGGAGCCATGTTGCCACGCGCCACGGTTTGCAATGAA
The DNA here is from genome assembly GCF_040400975.1 of Limnohabitans sp. Lineage (GTDB taxonomy): Bacteria > Pseudomonadota > Gammaproteobacteria > Burkholderiales > Burkholderiaceae_C > Limnohabitans_A. The sequence goes on from NZ_JBBAPF010000001.1 coordinate 137,490, forward strand.
ACAGTGGTCAGCGCGCCCGCCAAGGCGCCAATGCTGAGCCATCCGGCGATCTTGAGTTTGTGTCCCATGGTGCGTGTGCGTGTTCGGTGAAGGTCAAATCAATATACACCCGCAAGCCCTGAAGCGACGGGCTGGGCCTGTAATTTCCTGTAAAGACCCCGAAAGATCAGCCTTTACCTTGGCTGGCCACTGCGGCGGCGGCTTGGGCTGCTGCTTGCGCATCGCCCAAGTAGTAGTGCCGAATCGGCTTGAGTTCGGCGTCCAATTCATAGACCAAGGGGATGCCGTTGGGGATATTGAGCCCCACGATGTCTTGTTCTGAGACGTTGTCGAGATACTTGATCAGGGCACGGATGGAGTTGCCGTGAGCGGCGATCAAAACGCGTTCGCCATTTCGAATGCGGGGGGCAATGGTGTCTTGCCAGCAGGGCAGCACCCTGGCCACGGTGTCTTTGAGGCATTCGGTCAGGGGCAGGTTTTGAGGTTCGACGTGGGCATAGCGGCGGTCACCTCGTTCACAACGGGGGTCGCTGGCCTCCAAAGCGGGGGGCGGTGTGTCGTAGCTGCGGCGCCAAGCCAGCACCTGCTCTTCGCCAAATTTTTTGGCCATGTCGGCTTTGTTGAGGCCTTGTAAAGCGCCGTAATGGCGCTCGTTCAGGCGGTAATCCTTGACCACGGGCAGCCAGGTGCGGTCCATTTCGTCCAGTGCGAACCACAGTGTGTGAATGGCCCGTTTGAGCACCGATGTGAAGCACACATCAAAGTCCCACCCCTCGGCTTTGAGGAGTTGGCCAGCCGACATGGCTTGGCTCACCCCAGTCGGGGTCAGGTCCACATCGGTCCAGCCCGTGAATCGGTTTTCCAGGTTCCAAGTGGACTCGCCATGGCGAATGAGAACAATTTTGTACATGGTGAATAGGGGCGCTTTAAGGTGTGAAGACAGGGTTTAAGCTGTCCATTTTAGAATCCGAGCTGGCGGCCTACTGACAGGCCTTTGTTTTTTTGCCCCAAAAGGTCTGATTTGTGAACTTTCTCCTCGAAAACTGGATGTTGTTGTTGGTGGCTGTGGCCTCGGGCGTCGCCTTGATGTTGCCCGCTTTGACCAAAGGCAGTGGCTTGGATCCCCAAGCCATGGTTCAACTGATGAACCGCGAAAAGGCGGTGGTGATCGATGTGTGTGAGCCCGATGAGTTCGCACGTGGCCATGTCATCGGTGCCAAAAATTTGCCTTTGGCCCAAGTCGACGAAAAGTTGGCCCAGTTGGTCAAAAACAAGTCCACCCATGTGATCATGGTGTGCCAGGTGGGTGCCCGTTCTTCCCGAGCTGCGGCAGCCGCGCGCAAGCTGGGCTATGACAACGTCCAATCCTTGTCGGGTGGTCTTCGTGCTTGGGTGGCGGCCAGCATGCCCACCGAAAAAGCCTGATTTTTCGCCCTGTTTTGAATCACCCATTTCGCAAGGTTCTGACATGCAATCCGTCAAGATGTACACCACAGCCGTTTGCCCTTACTGCACCCGTGCCAAGCAAATCCTCAAGGCCAAAGGCGTTGAGCAGATTGAAGAAATTCGCATCGACACCGATCCGGTGCAGCGCGACCACATGATGCAAACCACGGGTCGACGCACGGTGCCTCAAATTTTCATTGGTTCAACCCATGTGGGCGGTTGTGACGACCTGATGGCGCTGGATGCCAAAGGCGGCTTGCAAGCTTTGCTGCAAGCGGCCTGACCGGGGGTGTTTCTCAGGCTGGATCAGTGCTGTTGGGCGCTGCGCTGGCCGGGCTTACTCCATAATCTCGACTTTCTATCTCGCGGCATTCGCCCGCGGCTTTTTCTCAGAGAAACACCATGACCGATACCGCAGCCCCATCCAACACCGAAGTTCAAGCGCCTGTTTTTCAGATCCAGCGTGTTTACTTGAAAGAAGCCTCTCTGGAGCAGCCGAACTCTCCTGCCATCTTGATTGACCAGCAGCAACCGAGTGTGGACATTCAGTTGGGCGTTGAAGCCACACCCGTGGCTGAAGGCGTTTTTGAAGTGTGTGTGACGGCCACTGTACACACCAAAATTGACGACAAGACGGTCTTTTTGGTGGAATGCAAGCAAGGGGGTATTTTTGAAATTCGCCACCTGCCTGACGACCAACTGGGCCCTGTCATGGGCATTGCCTGCCCACAAATTGTCTACCCCTATTTGCGCGGCAATGTGGCCGACTTGATCACCCGCGCAGGTTTCCCGCCTGTGCACATGGCCGAAATCAACTTCCAGGCCATGTATGAGCAGCAGCAATTGCAACAAGCACAGCAAGCCGGATCTTTGCCGCAGTAAACATCGGTTTTGCCCGGACACCCTGTGATGCACATCAGCGTGATTGGTGCCGGCGCTTGGGGTACCGCCATGGCCATGGCGGCCAGTCGCCATCCGGACGGGCATCAAGTGGATCTGCATGTTCGGGACAAGGCGCAGGCCATCGCCATGCAGCAGTCCCGTGAAAACAGCCGCTACCTGCCCGGTGTTCGACTGCCGGACGCTGTTCGCATTACTTCTGAGCCGTGGTCCAGTCCTGATAGGTGCGCCAGCACCGCATGTTTGCTGGTGGTGGCCACGCCGATGGCTGGTTTGAGAGGTGTATTGACGTCTTTGGCGGGTGCCGATGCGCCTGTGGCTTGGCTGTGCAAGGGTTTTGAATCGGGTACCGGCCTGATGCCGCATGAGGTTCAGGCCCAAGTGGCACCCAAGTTGCGTGCGGGTGCCTTGAGTGGCCCCAGTTTTGCGCTGGAAGTGGCGCGTCAACAACCCACAGCCTTGGTGGCGGCAAGCCCGCATGCCACCGTGCGCGATGCCATGGTGAACGCATTTCACGGCCCTTCTTTGCGCGTTTATGCCAACCACGACATGGTGGGTGTGGAGGTGGGCGGCGCTGTTAAAAACGTTTTGGCCATTGCCACGGGCCTTTGCGACGGACTGAATCTGGGCCTCAACGCACGGGCCGCACTGATCACTCGGGGTCTGGCCGAGATGACCCGTTTGGGCATCGCCTTGGGTGCTCAAACTGACACTTTCATGGGCTTGTCCGGTTTGGGCGATTTGGTGTTGACAGCCACTGGGGATCTGAGCCGCAACCGCAAGGTGGGTTTGTTGTTGGCCCAGGGACAAACTTTGAACCAGGCTGTGGCCTCTTTGGGGCATGTGGCCGAGGGGGTCTACACTGCCCGCACGGTGATGCAAAGGGCCCAATTGCTGGGCGTGGACATGCCCATCACGGCGGCTGTGGTGGCCTTGCTCGATGGCAAGTGCAGCGCCCAACAAGCGGTTCAAACCTTGATGGGCAGAGACCCCAAGGGCGAGTTCGCCTGAGCCCTAGCCCGCCATGATTGCCCGACAACCACCCTTGTCCAAGGGGTCCGTCTTTCAAAAGCCCACCGTGGCCCAACAGCTTTGGCGCTTGTTTAAAGGTTTTGATGGTCCATTGGCTTTGGTCGTGGCCTGTTTGGTGGGTTTGGGGCTTTTGGTCATGTATTCGGCCGGTTTTGACCACGGCACCCGCTTTGTGGACCATGGCCGCAACATGTTGATTGCGGGCGTGATCATGATGGTGGTGGCGCAAATTCCGCCATCCAAAATGATGGCTTGGGCCTTACCGATCTATGCCGTGGGTGTGCTGCTGCTGGTGGCTGTGGCGCTGTTTGGCATCACCAAAAAAGGCTCCACCCGTTGGATCAATTTGGGGGTGGTGATACAGCCCAGCGAGATTTTAAAAATCGCATTACCGCTGATGTTGGCAGCTTGGTTTCAAAAGCGAGAAGGGCAGCTGAGGATGTCTGATTTCGCTGTGGCGATCGTGATTTTGTTGGTGCCTGTCGGCTTGATCATGAAGCAACCGGATTTGGGGACCTCGTTGCTGGTGCTGGCGGCGGGTTTGGCGGTGATTTTTTTTGCAGGCCTGCATTGGCGTTGGATTTTGCCTCCGGTTTTTTTGGGCTTGGTCGGCATTGTGGTGTTGGTCATCATGGAGCCAAGCTTGTGCCAACCGGGCGTGGATTGGCATGTTTTGCACGAGTACCAACGGCAAAGGGTGTGTACCTTGCTGGACCCGGGGCGGGATCCGCTGGGCAAGGGATTTCACATCATTCAGGGCATGATCGCGATTGGTTCGGGTGGGCTGTGGGGCAAAGGCTTCATGCAAGGGACGCAAACCCACCTCGAGTTCATTCCTGAACGCACCACTGACTTTATTTTTGCGGCCTTTGGCGAAGAGTTTGGCCTGTTGGGGGGCTTGGTCTTGCTCGCCAGCTTTTTCTTTTTGATATACAGAGCTTTGGTCATTGCGATGCAAGCGCCTACCTTGTTCAGTCGCTTGTTGGCCGGCAGCATGGCCACCATCTTTTTCACCTACGCCTTTGTCAACATGGGTATGGTCAGTGGCATCTTGCCCGTCGTTGGTGTGCCTTTGCCCTTCATCAGTTATGGGGGAACGGCCATGGTCACCTTGGGCTTGGCTTTGGGAATTTTGATGTCGATTGCCAAATCCAAGCAGTTGGTACAAACATGAACGCTTTTTTGCCCGTGGTGGTCGCAGGCGCGGGCAATATGGGTGGTGCCATGCTCGCCCGTTTGCGAGACTTGGCTTGGCCGGTGGGTGTCTATGACACCGATGCCCAAGCCCAAGCGAAGGCTTTGGCGCATGGTGCGGTGCCACTGACTTCGCCACGTCATGCTGCCCACAGTCTGGCACCCGATGGTGTGCTTTTGATCGCCGTGGTGGATGCCGACCAAACCGAGTCGGTTTTGTGGGGTGATGATGGCGCTGGCCCTGAACTCGAACCAGGCCAGACGGTGATGCTCTGCCCCACTTTGGGCCCGAAGACGGTGCAAACCCAAGCCGAGCGTTTGGCCCAGCGTGGCGTGGATTGCATGGATGCGCCTATGTCTGGTGGCCCTTTGCGGGCCAGACAGGGGGCCATGAGTTTGATGGTGGCCTGTTCTGAACCCGTATGGCAGCGAAGCCAAAATTTGCTCGCTGCTTTGAGTCAGCAGGTGTTTCGCGTGGGTGTGCGTGCTGGCGATGGTGCGCGTACCAAATTGGTCAATAACTTGCTGGCCGCTGTCAACTTGGCCGCAGCTGCCGAGGCCTTGGCTTTGGCAGAGCGCTTGGGGCTGGACCCGGCAGTGACCTTGTCGGTTATGGAGGCTTCCAGTGGTCAAAGCTGGATAGGCTCTGACCGCATGCGTCGGGCTTTGGCCGGAGACTTTGAGCCCCGAGCGCATGTCAGTTTGCTCGCCAAGGACACGGGGCTGGCCGTTTCTGCGGCCGAAGAAGTTGCCTACGAACCGCCACTGGGCCGTTTGGCGCGAGACCTGTTTGGGCAGGCGATGGTGCAGGGCTTGGCCCAGTTGGACGATGCAGTCCTGCTGCAATTGATGCGACAGCGCTGAATGTGGGCCCACTTGGAACCGACAGGTTTTTCGGGCCTCTCGTGCGATGCGCACACCGGATCATGCAAGGGTCTTGTTCCGTGCCTACAATGAACGCCATGATTTCACGTGAACCCACCATCGAACGCTTGGCCACGGCCAGGTCTCTCTTGCTTGAGCCTTTTGGCTTGAATGAAACCCACCTGAGTCGGGCGCTGTCTGCCATTCAAGCCCACCAGGTCGACGATGCCGACCTGTATTTTCAGTACACCCGCTCCGAAGGTTGGAGCCTCGAAGAAGGCATCGTCAAGACCGGTAGCTTCAGCATCGACCAAGGTGTGGGCGTGCGTGCGGTGTCAGGCGAAAAAACAGCCTTTGCCTACTCGGACGACATCTCCGAAGTCTCGCTGATGGACGCGGCCATGACGGTGCGCACCATCGCGCAGGCCACTCAAAACAAGCGCATCAAAGTACCCACCCGCAAAATATCAGCCAGCCGCTCGCTCTACCCCTCGCTGGACCCGATGGCCACGCTGGACAGCACGGCCAAGGTGAACTTGCTGGGCCGCGTCGAAAAAATCGCCCGTGCGAAGGACCCGCGTGTGGTGCAGGTCATGGCGGGTTTGGCCACTGAATACGACGTGGTCATGGTCGCACGCGCAGACGGCACGTTGGCCGCCGATGTGCGACCCTTGATTCGCTTGTCGGTCACTGTGATCGCTGAGCAAAATGGTCGCCGTGAAGTCGGCAGTGCGGGCGGCGGTGGCCGCTTTGGCCTGGCTTACTTTGACGACGCCATGGTTGAGAGTTATGTACAAGAAGCCGTCTCGGCTGCGCTCATCAACCTCGAAGCTCGCCCTGCGCCTGCGGGTGAGATGACGGTGGTGCTGGGCAATGGCTGGCCCGGCGTTTTGCTGCACGAGGCCGTGGGTCACGGCCTAGAGGGTGACTTCAACCGCAAAGGCTCGAGCGCTTTCAGTGGCCGCATTGGCCAGCGCGTTGCGGCCAAGGGTGTCACGGTGCTGGACGACGGCACCATCGCTGACCGCCGTGGCTCGCTGAACGTGGACGACGAAGGCCACGCCAGCCAAAAGAACGTGCTGATTGAAGATGGCATTCTGCGCGGCTACATCCAGGATTCGATGAACGCCCGCTTGATGGGCGTCAAGCCCACGGGCAACGGCCGTCGCGAAAGCTACGCCCATGTGCCCATGCCGCGCATGACCAACACCTACATGCTGGGCGGCGACAAGAGCGCCGAAGAAATCGTGGCCAGCATCAAAAAAGGCCTTTACGCCACCAACTTTGCGGGCGGCCAGGTCGACATCACCAGCGGCAAGTTCGTGTTTTCGGCCAGCCAAGCCTATTGGGTGGAAAACGGCAAGATCCAATACCCCGTGAAGGGCGCAACTTTGATCGGCAGCGGCCCCGAGTCACTCAAGAGGATCAGCATGATCGGGAACGACATGAAGCTCGACTCGGGGGTGGGCACGTGCGGTAAAGAGGGCCAGAGCGTGCCGGTGGGCGTGGGTCAGCCGACCTTGCGCATCGACGGTCTCACCGTGGGGGGCACGGCTTGACCCCGCGGGTTTGCCCTTGGGCCGACCTGTCAGGAAGCGTTATCAAGCTGTGATACATTGAATCCCATGTTTTCGCGCATCGCTTTTTACTTTTTTGACTTTTGGTTCTCAGTCCCCGGCGGACGAGAGGCGAGCGCATAAGCACCCGAACATCTCGACACACACCGCCGGAGCCCCAAAGCCCGGCGGTTTTTTTTCACCTGTTTTTTCAATCTGAGGAGTCCACGATGAATGCCAAAACCGCAGCCCCCGAGAGCTGGTATCCGAATGCAGCCGACCGCAAAGGCCAGACCGACGACGAACGCATCAAGGACATCACCGTGCTCCCGCCGCCAGAACATTTGATCCGGTTTTTTCCGATTGCCGGCACGGCCACGGAAACCTTGATCGCCAATACCCGCAAAGCCATTCAGAGGATCGTGCACGGTCAAGACGACCGTCTGTTGGTCATCATCGGCCCTTGCTCGATCCACGACCCTGCAGCGGCGCTCGATTACGCCCGTCGCCTCAAGCCCGTGCGCGATAAGTATGCCGACACGCTGGAGATCGTGATGCGCGTGTACTTCGAAAAGCCCCGCACCACTGTGGGTTGGAAGGGCCTGATCAATGACCCCTACCTGGACGAGAGCTACAGAATCGACGAGGGCCTGCGCATCGCACGCCAGCTGCTGATCGAGATCAATCGCCAGGGCCTGCCGGCTGGGAGCGAGTTCTTGGACGTGATTTCACCCCAGTACATCGGCGACCTGATCAGCTGGGGCGCCATCGGTGCCCGCACCACAGAGAGCCAGGTGCACCGCGAACTGGCCTCTGGCCTGTCGGCGCCCATTGGCTTCAAGAATGGCACCGACGGCAACATCAAGATCGCGACCGACGCGATCCAGGCGGCAGCCCGTGGCCACCACTTTTTATCGGTACACAAGAACGGTCAGGTCGCTATCGTGCAGACTCAGGGCAATCAGGACTGCCATGTGATTTTGCGTGGCGGCAAAGCCCCCAACTACGACGCTCAGAGCGTGGCTGCGGCTTGCAAGGAGCTCGAGGCCGCCAAGCTGTCTGCCACCTTGATGGTGGATTGCAGCCATGCCAACAGCAGCAAAAAGCACGAGCGTCAGATCGAAGTGGCCAAAGACATTGCCGCACAAATCAGCGGTGGCTCGCGGCAGGTGTTCGGCGTCATGGTCGAAAGTCACCTCAAGGATGGTGCTCAGAAGTTCACGCCTGGACAGCACGATGTGACCCAGCTGACTTACGGCCAGAGCATCACCGATGCTTGCATCGGCTGGGACGACAGCGAAGCTGTGTTGCAGGTGCTGTCGGATGCGGTGAAGGTGCGTCGTTCACTCAGCCGTTGAGGGCTGTCAGCAGCTTGGCGTGAATGCCGCCAAATCCGCCATTGCTCATGCACAGCAGGTGATCGCCGGGCTGCACTTGAGCCAGCACTTGGGTGACGACATCGTCAATGTTGGCGCCCACTTGCGCCTTCAGACCCATGGGTGCGAGCGCGGCGTGGGCATCCCAGCCCAGTCCGCCTGAATGACAAAACGCCAGATCGGCTTCTTCGAGGCTCCATGGCAGCTGGGCTTTCATGGTGCCCAGTTTCATGGTGTTGCTGCGCGGCTCAAAGATCGCCAGGATGCGCGCCTGACCTACCTGACGGCGCAGACCGTTGATGGTGGTGCGGATGGCGGTGGGGTGGTGGGCAAAGTCGTCGTAGACGGTGATGCCGTTCACCGCGCCACGCACTTCCATGCGGCGCTTGACGTTTTCAAAGCTGGCCAGCGCTTGCGCCGCCACTGCGGGGCTCACGCCCACGTGCTCGGCGGCGGCTATGGCGGCCAGTGCGTTGAGCTGGTTGTGCACGCCACCCATGGCCCATTGCACTTCGGCCACGGGCTTTCCAACCTGACGGACTTTGAAATGCGAGGGCTCGCCTTCGGCTACAAAGTCGCTCACTGCTGAGCCAAAACTGCGCACCTCGCTCCAGCAGCCTTGGCCCAGAACGCGGGTCAGGCTTTCTTCGAGGCCATTGACGACCACCCGGCCCGAGCCGGGCACGGTGCGCACCAGGTGGTGAAACTGGCGTTCAATGGCGGCCAGGTCGTCAAAAATGTCGGCGTGGTCGAACTCCAGGTTGTTGAGGATGGCGGTACGCGGCCGGTAATGCACGAACTTGCTGCGCTTGTCAAAAAAAGCCGTGTCGTATTCGTCGGCCTCGATCACGAAAGACTTGCCGCTCCCCAGCCGGGCCGAGACGCCAAAGTTGAGCGGTACGCCGCCGACCAGAAAGCCGGGTTGCAAACCAGCTTGCTCCAGCACCCAGGCCAGCATCGAGGTGGTGGTGGTTTTGCCGTGCGTGCCCGCAACCGCCAGCACATGGCGGCCTTGCAGCACATGTTCGGACAGCCACTGGGGGCCACTGGTGTAGGGGGCACCGGCCTCCAAAATCGCTTCCATCAGCGGAAACTTCGGAGTGCCATCAGTCAGGCGGGCGCGGCTGACCACGTTGCCGATGACATAAATGTCGGGCTGGAGGGTCATCTGATCGGCGTCAAAACCTTCGATCAGTTCAATGTCCAAAGCCCGCAGCTGGTCGCTCATCGGGGGGTAAACGCCAGCGTCACAGCCCGTGACCCGATGCCCAGCTTCCCGCGCCAGTGCTGCCAATCCACCCATGAAGGTGCCACAAATGCCCAAAATATGAATATGCATGGACCGATTTTAGGCGGCGACACTGCGCAGTTCATTCGGAGCCTCCAGGCAAGGCAGGCACAATCTGCCCCCATGAACGATGTTGCCCAACAAATTGCCGCCACCGCCGCCCGCTTGGTGGTCGAAGATGGTCTGGCGTTTGGCCCCGCCAAGCACCGGGCCCTGAAAGAGCTGGGCCTGCCCACCCGCACCGCTTTGCCCACCAACGATGTGCTCGAGGCCGAGGTGCACGACTACATCGCCTTGTTTTGCGCCGACACGCAGCCGGGTGAGTTGCTGGCTTTGCGCGAATTGGCAAAGGGTTGGATGGAGCGCTTGAGCGAATTTCGACCTCATTTGGGTGGGGCGGTCTGGCAAGGCTGGGCCACGCGCCTTTGCGATGTGGACTTGGCCTTGTTTTGTGACGATCCGAAATCGGCCGAAATTGCCCTGATCAACCAAAACCAGCGCTACGAAGTACAAACTGTGCGCGGCCTGCACGGGGAGGATGTTGAGGTGCTCAGCCTGCACAGTTTCTGTGAAGCCTTGAATGAAGATGTGGGCGTGCACCTGCGAATATACGACCTGGACGATTTGCGCGGGGCTTTGCTGCCCGATGCGCAAGGCCGCTCGCCCCGGGGGAATTTGGCTGCATTGAAGCGCCTGTTGGCGGCATGAAAGAAAATCAAACCATGAACAATCTCAATGCAGATGCTTCCAGGCGTCATTTGATTTGGGGTGCAGGTGCGGCCGCTGCGGTGGCTGGCGTTGGTTTGGCCCTGTGGCGTTTTGAGCCTGAACCTGTGGCCCAAGTCGCCAGCCATCCCCTGTGGGCGCAGCAGTTTGAGACCCCAACAGGTGAAGGTTTGGGTATGGCTCAATTCAAGGGAAAACCTTTGCTTTTGAATTTTTGGGCCACTTGGTGTCCACCTTGCATTGAAGAGTTGCCAATGATCAACACCTTTTGGCGAGAAAACAACCCGAATGGCCATCAAGTGGTGGCTTTGGCCATTGACCAGCCCAGTGCTGTGCGCCGTTTCCTGGAGCGACAACCCTTGGCTTTCCCGGTCGGTTTGGCCGGCTTGGAAGGTACAAGTTTGGCCAAATCTTTGGGCAATGCGGTGGGTGGTTTGCCATTTACGGTATTTTTAAAAGCAGATGGCAGCATTTGGAGACAAAAGATGGGGCAATTGACCGATCAGGATCTCTTTCAATGGCGCGCAGCGACTGCCTGAAGACCCGTTGGTGAAGCGGGCACAGATCCCGCATGCTCCTAGGCTTGTTTTTGGCTTTGCTTTTGTGCAAGATGACCAAGAACAGATATTTTTGGGGGCCTTTATTGAAATTTAGTGTAAATTCGATCCATTACATGTATTTCAAGCCGGGAGGATCTGATGGATTTGCGCAAACTCAAAACACTGATTGATTTGGTGTCCGACTCGAATGTTTCCGAGTTGGAAATCACCGAAGCCGAGGGCAAGGTCCGCATTGTCAAAAGCGTTGGCGCAGCAGCGCCAGTGGTGCTTCAGCAAGCTGTCCCTGTAGTTGCTGCGCCAGTGGTGGCAGCACCGGCCCCAGCCGTTGACACCCCTGCAGTAGCAGAAGCGGCGACAGGCCATGCGGTCAAATCGCCGATGGTGGGTACTTTTTACCGTTCATCGAGCCCTGGCTCTGCTCCTTTCATTCAGATTGGTTCCGTGGTCAAAGAAGGCGACACCCTTTGCATCATCGAGGCGATGAAGATCCTCAACGAAATCGAATCCGACAAGTCCGGCACCGTCACGCAGATCCTGTGTGAAAACGGCCAAGCCGTGGAATACGGTCAGCCTCTTTTCATCGTCGAATAAAGCATCGGGGATTTCATGTTCAAGAAAATCCTGGTCGCCAACCGTGGCGAGATCGCCCTGCGTATCCAACGCGCTTGCCGCGAGTTGGGTGTCAAGGCGGTGATGGTCTATTCCGAAGCCGACAAAGAGGCCAAGTACGTCAAATTGGCCGAAGAGGCTGTTTGCATCGGGCCCGCTTCATCTGCCTTGAGTTACCTCAACATGCCGGCCATCATCTCGGCAGCCGAAGTGACCGACGCAGAGGCCATCCACCCTGGTTATGGTTTTTTGAGTGAAAACGCCGATTTTGCGGAGCGGGTTGAAAAGAGCGGTTTCCAATTCATCGGCCCCACACCCGAATCCATTCGCATCATGGGCGACAAGGTCTCGGCCAAGCAGGCCATGATCCGCGCCGGTGTGCCCTGCGTACCTGGTTCAGAAGGTGAATTGCCCGACGACCCAGTTCAGGTTCGCCGCATTGCCAAGTCGGTCGGTTACCCGGTCATCATCAAGGCAGCAGGCGGAGGTGGTGGTCGAGGCATGCGTGTGGTGCATACTGAAGCGGCATTGATCAATGCGGTGCAAATGACCAAAGCAGAAGCGGGTGCAGCCTTTGGCAATCCAGCGGTCTACATGGAAAAGTTTTTGCAAAACCCGCGCCATGTAGAAATTCAAATCATCGCTGACAAGCACCGCAACGCGGTTTACCTGGGTGAGCGCGATTGCTCGATGCAGCGCCGTCACCAAAAAGTGATTGAAGAAGCCCCTGCGCCTGGCATTGCACGCAAGTTGATCGACAAGATCGGCGACCGTTGCGTTGCTGCTTGCAAGAAAATCAATTACCGGGGGGCTGGGACGTTCGAATTTCTTTATGAGAACGGTGAGTTTTACTTCATCGAAATGAACACACGTGTGCAGGTGGAGCATCCGGTGACGGAGTGGGTCACCGGGGTGGACATTGTCAAGACGCAGATCATGGTGGCTGCTGGCGAAAAGTTGCCCTTTACCCAGCGGCAAATTGAGATCCGCGGGCATGCGATCGAATGTCGAGTCAACGCCGAAGATCCCTTTAAATTCACGCCCTCGCCCGGTCGTGTCACGTCATGGCACATGCCTGGAGGGCCCGGTGTGCGTGTGGACTCGCATGTCTATAACAACTATTTTGTACCGCCCAACTACGATTCAATGATTGGCAAACTGATCGTTCACGGCGATACGCGTGAGCAAGCCTTGGCCCGTATGCAAACGGCTTTGAACGAAACGGTGATTGAGGGCATTCAAACCAATATTCCATTGCACCGTGAGTTGATGGTGGACGCTAAGTTCATGCAAGGCGGAACCAACATCCACTATCTGGAACACTGGTTGAGCCAGCGCAAACGCTGATCCCTTATGTATGAGCTGAGTCTGTTGTGCCCCGAAGATCGGGTGGATGTGTTGAGCGATGCGCTCGATGCGCTGGACGCACTGAGTGTTTCTGTGGAAGACGCAGATGCCCAAACACCCGCCGAGCAGGCCTTGTTTGGAGAGCCGGGCATGCCGCCACCCAAAGACGGTTGGCAGCGTTCCCGCATGGTGGCTTTGTTCGCACAAGAAACTGCAGCCAAAGAAGCGGCTGCTTTGCTGGTTGCGCAAGATTTTTTTGAAGCTTGTCAGTTGTTGGGTATTGAGATACTGGAGGACCAAGACTGGGTGCGCTTGACGCAGTCTCAGTTTGCGCCGGTCGAGGTGACATCAGACTTCTGGATCGTTCCAACCTGGCATGAGCCGCCTGCCCAGGCGCGTCAGATCATCCGACTGGATCCTGGTTTGGCTTTTGGTACGGGCACTCACCCCACCACCCGCATGTGTTTGCGCTGGATTGCTCAAAACGGCGTGCATGACCAACGGGTTCTGGATTACGGTTGTGGGTCGGGCATTTTGGCAATCGGTGCGGCCAAGTACGGTGCCACCGACATCGATGCCGTGGACATCGACGAGGCGGCTGTGACCGCCACCGAGTTGAACGCAGTCGCCAACCATGTGGTCCTGCGCGCAGGCCTGCCGGACAAGGCCCAAGGCCATTACCAAACGGTTTTGGCCAACATTTTGGCCACACCGCTTCGTGTACTGGCCCCCTTGTTGTGCGCGCATGTGGGGCCGGGTGGATCACTGGTTTTGGCCGGTATTCTGGAGCGCCAAGCCGATGAATTCAAGGCCGCTCATGCGCAATGGGTGCACTTGGCAGTGAGCGATACCCAGGATGGCTGGATTTTGATGACTGGCGAGTCTCACGTGGCATGAACATGTCCTTCGCCTGACTACAATCAGGTCATGTCCAGGATCATCCGCTGTCCCTCTTGTGCTGCCGTCTACCCTTTAGACATTGCACAAATTCAAGCTGCACACGGGTGGCTTCGCTGCGGAAGGTGCCAAGAAGCCTTCAATGGCGCGGGCTTGGATGTGCCTGCCACCACCCTTCAATTGCCCCATGTTTCAGATCGCTTGGCTGGTGAGGCGCTGGAGGCTGCTTCTGTCGACCCCGTCAGCCGCGTGCCTTTGGATGAGCTTTTGCGGCGAGAGGACCGTTCGGACCATGCTGCTGCCCCGAATCAAGAAGTCAGTGCTGATTTGATGGCTTTTTCGGAGGCTTTAGCGACATTCAAGCCAGAAGTCCCTCCGCAGCCAGCATCTCACTTTGTAGAAAAAAAAGCGCAAGGGCGGATCGTTTGGTATGCCATAGCGGCAGTCTTGGGTTTGTTGTTGATGGGACAAGCTTTCTTTCTTCAGCGTCATGCGATTGCGGCCTTGTGGCCCAACAGCCGGCCCGTTTTAGAGACCCTCTGTCGTCCTCTTCATTGCCATTTGAAGCCATGGCTGAACCCAAAAGCCATCGTGATTGAGAGCGCGAGTTTCGCCCAAAGTGGTGAATCATTTGTGCTGAACTGGACGCTTCGCAACACAGGTCCAATGGTTGTGGCCACCACGTCTTTGGAGTTGTCACTTTTGGATGGTTTCAATAACCCAGTGGTTCGCCGTGTTTTCTTGCCCGATGAAGCGCAAGCACCGGAGGTCTTGTCCCCTGGCCAAGTTTGGAAGGGCTCTTTGACTGTAGAGGTCGACCCTCTGCTGGTGTTTACCCAATACCGCCTTTTGAGCTTTTATCCTTGAGATTTTGAATCTTGGAGGATCACCCCGCATGAAAAAAGCCCAACACTGTTGCCAGTGATGGGCTTTGTGGCTACCGCCAGACGGTCTAATCAGGGCTTGGCGGCCGAAGGGAACGGCCACGCAGCTTGAGGATTCAGAGTCGTTTGTGCAGCAGGGGCAGCGGGTGCTTTGGATGCCTTCTTTGCTGCTGGTTTTTTGGCGGCTTTCTTCACGACCGCTTTTTTGGCGGCTGGCTTTTTAGCGGCAGTCTTTTTGGCTGCTGCTTTTTTGGCCGGAGCTGCTTTTTTAGCGGCTGGCTTTTTGGCTGCGGCTGCTTTTTTAGCGGGCGCTGCTTTTTTGGCCGGAGCTGCTTTTTTGGCCGCTGGCTTTTTGGCTGCGGCTACTTTTTTAGCAGGAGCTGCTTTTTTAGCGGCTGGCTTTTTGGCTGCAACTGCTTTTTTAGCAGGAGCGGCTTTCTTTGCTGGAGCTGCTTTTTTAGCGGCTGGTTTCTTGGCTGCAGCTACTTTTTTAGCGACAGGTTTCTTGGCCGCGACGGCCTTCTTTGCGGGAGCAGCTTTTTTTGCCGCTACTTTTTTTGCAGTTGCCATGATTTTCTCCTTGATCAAGTTGAGAACTCAACGGAAAGGGAACGCTTGGTGCTTGTTGGATTGCACAAAGCGATCCATGGTGCTGAGCAAGAACTCAACACCATGAACGCAGAAAAGCCACACCGCCCATGGCTCGAAGGCAATGAGGCGTGTGGCTTGAAGAGAGAGGACATTTGAGAGGTGTTCAGAAGATCAATCCCAGGACAAAGCCCCGCCGGTTTGGTACTCGATGACCCGGGTTTCGAAGAAATTACGCTCTTTCTTCAGGTCGATCATTTCGCTCATCCAGGGGAAGGGGTTCTCTTCATTGGGGAAGAGCGCCTCAAGGCCGATCTGGGTCGCACGGCGATTGGCAATGTAGCGCAGGTAGCCTTTGAACATGGAAGCATTCATGCCCAGCACGCCGCGTGGCATGGTGTCTTCGGCATAACGGTATTCCAATTCCACCGCGTGCAAGAACAATTCTTTGATTTCGGCTTTGAACTCGGCAGTCCACAGCTGAGGATTTTCGTGTTTGATGGTATTGATCAAGTCAATGCCAAAATTGCAATGCATGGATTCATCGCGCAAGATGTACTGGTACTGCTCAGCAGCGCCTGTCATCTTGTTTTGACGACCCAGGGCCAGAATTTGCGTGAAACCCACGTAAAAGAACAGGCCTTCCATCAGGCAAGCGAAAACAATCAAGGACTTGAGAAGCGTTTGATCGGTTTCTTGCGTGCCGGTCTTGAAGTTGGGATCCATGATCACGTTGATGAACGGGATCAGGAACTCGTCCTTGTCACGGATGGATTTGACTTCGTTGTAGGCGTTGAAAATTTCGCTTTCGTCCAGACCCAATGACTCAGTGATGTATTGGTAAGCGTGGGTGTGGATGGCTTCTTCAAAGGCTTGGCGCAACAAGAATTGGCGGCACTCGGGCGCTGTGATGTGGCGGTAAGTGCCCAGTGTGATGTTGTTGGCAGCCAGAGAATCGGCAGTGACGAAGAAACCGAGGTTGCGCTTGACCATTCGGCGCTCGTCTTCAGTCAGACCGTTCGGATCTTTCCACAAGGCGATGTCTCGATTCATGTTCACTTCTTGCGGCATCCAGTGGTTAGCGCAAGTGGCGAGGTATTTTTCCCAAGCCCATTTGTATTTGAAAGGCACCAACTGATTGACGTCAGTCTGACCGTTGATGATGCGCTTGTCAGCTGCATTCATGCGGCGAGGCGCGGCCGTTGTGGAACCAGAAGTCGAGGACGGCGATGCCATGGCAGCAGATGCGTCTGCGCCAGGAAATGGAGGCATTGCGGGTTGCAAAGCAGGTTTGACTTGATCGTCCCAAGAGAGCATAAAAATTCCAGTTCTTAAATTATGAAAGCTTGCCAACAAATTGCAAAGGAGTGAATCGTTTTAGGGCGCACAACACACAAGAAGTGTTGTGCAATTGCATCGCACTTGGTTCGTTACAGCCAAGTGCGATGTATTTCAATTCACTGACAAGCCTCGCAGCCAACATCGTCGATCGCAACAAATTTGACGTCGGTCGCAGGCGAAGTGTTCATGGACGCTTGGCCCGTTGCAGCAACAGACTCTGCAGCGTTCATAACTGAGGATGACACGGCATTGTGTGAGCCCGCATTGACTGTAGATTTTTCAACTTGCGTTGCGCTGGATGTGCGCAAGTAGTAAGTGGTTTTCAGGCCACGCAACCAAGCGAGTTTGTAGGTGTCGTCGAGCTTTTTACCCGATGCGCCAGCCATGTAAATGTTGAGCGACTGGGCTTGATCAATCCATTTTTGGCGCCGCGCTGCCGCTTCCACCAACCAAGTGGTCTCGACTTCAAATGCGGTGGCGTAAAGCGATTTGATTTCTTGGGGCACACGGTCGATCGGGCGCAGTGAGCCATCAAAGTGTTTCAGGTCCATGACCATCACATCATCCCAGAGACCCAAGCGCTTGAGATCGCGCACCAAGTAGCCGTTGATCACGGTGAATTCGCCCGATAAGTTGGACTTGACCGATAAGTTACCAAAACAAGGTTCGATGGATGCATCGACACCGATGATGTTGGAGATGGTGGCAGTGGGGGCAATGGCCACGCAGTTGGAGTTGCGCATGCCGTCGGCAGCGATTTTTTGGCGCAGCGCATCCCAATCCAGCGTTGATGAGCGGTCGACCTCAACATAACCACCGCGCTCACGCTCCAAGAGTTTGAGGGTGTCCAAAGGCAGGATGCCTTGGTCCCACAAAGAGCCTTTGTAGGTGGCGTATTGACCGCGCTCTTTGGCCAGCTCAGTGGATGCCCAGTAGGCGTAGTAGCAAATTGCTTCCATGGATTGGTCGGCAAATTCCACAGCAGCCTGTGAAGCATAAGGTGTGCGCATCTCGTACAGCGAGTCCTGGAAACCCATCAGTCCCAAGCCCACAGGTCGATGACGCATGTTGGAGTCACGGGCCTTCTTGACGGCGTAGTAGTTGATGTCAATCACGTTGTCCAGCATGCGCATGGCGATGGTGATGGTTTTCTTCAACTTGTCGTGGTCGATCACTTTGCCGTTTGCGCCGTCCTTCAGGTGGCGTGACAGGTTGACCGAACCCAAGTTGCAGACAGCGGTTTCGGTGTCGCTGGTGTTGAGCGTGATTTCGGTGCACAGGTTGGAAGAGTGCACCACGCCCACGTGCTGCTGGGGTGAGCGCACGTTGCATGGATCCTTGAAGGTGATCCAGGGGTGGCCGGTTTCAAACAGCATGGACAGCATCTTGCGCCACAGGTCGGTGGCTGGGATGGTTTTGCTGGGCTTGATTTCGCCGCGCTCAGCTTTTTGCTCGTAAGCGACATAGGCTTTTTCGAAGGCCAGGCCGAACAGGTCGTGCAGATCCGGCACATCGGAAGGCGAGAACAAGGTCCAGTTACCTTTTTCCATGACGCGGCGCATGAACAGATCGGGAATCCAGTTGGCCGTGTTCATGTCGTGCGTGCGTCGGCGGTCATCGCCGGTGTTCTTGCGCAACTCCAAGAATTCTTCGATGTCCAGGTGCCAGGTTTCCAAGTAAGTGCAGACCGCGCCTTTGCGCTTGCCACCTTGGTTGACGGCTACGGCGGTGTCGTTGACCACTTTGAGAAAAGGCACCACGCCTTGCGATTCGCCGTTGGTGCCCTTGATGTGTGCACCCATGGCACGCACGCGTGTCCAATCGTTACCCAAGCCGCCAGCGAACTTGGAAAGCAGGGCGTTTTCTTTGATCGATTCGTATATACCGTCCAAGTCATCGGGCACCGTGGTCAGGTAGCAGCTTGAAAGCTGTGAACGCAAAGTGCCGCTGTTGAACAAGGTGGGTGTGGACGACATGAAGTCAAACGAAGAAAGGATCTCGTAAAACTCAATCGCACGTGCTTCGCGGTTGATCTCGTTCAGCGACAAACCCATGGCCACGCGCATGAAGAATGCCTGAGGCATTTCGATGCGAGTTTTGCGGACATGGAGAAAGTAACGGTCGTACAAGGTTTGCAAGCCCAGGTAATCGAATTGCAAATCACGTTCGGGCTTGAGGGCTGCGGCCAATTGCTTCAGGTCGAATTGCAGCAGCTTTTCATCGAGCAGGTCGTTGTCCACACCTTTTTTGATGAACTGTGGGAAGTAGTTGATGTACTCCTCGGCCATCTGGCTCTGAGGCACTTCTTTGCCCAGGATTTCCTTGGCGATGGTGTGCATCAGCAAACGGGCTGTCACGTAGGTGTAGTCCGGGTCCTTTTCGATCAGGGTGCGCGACGCCAAGATGGACGCCTTGTAAACCTCTTCCATGGGCACACCGTCGTAAAGGTTGCGCATGGTTTCGGCCACGATGGGCTCGGGGCTCACGTCTTTGCCCAAGCCTGCGCATGCATTAACCATGAGCGATTTGAGGTAACCCAGATCGAGGGCTATGCGTTGGCCTCGGTCAATGACGTGCAAGGTAGGCTCTTGTGAGCTCGGGGTGGATTGCTGGGTTTGCTGAGCACGCTCTTGGGTACGTCGCTCACGGTACAGCACATAAGCGCGGGCCACTTCATGGTTGCTGCTGCGCATCAAACCCAATTCGACCTGGTCTTGCACATCTTCAATATGGAAGGTGCCCCCGCCTGGGCGTGAACGCATCAGCGCACGCACCACATTTTGTGTCAACTCTTCCACCACCTCACGCACGCTGGCCGATGCAGCGCCTTGGGTCCCGTGCACAGCCAAAAAGGCTTTCATCAGCGCGACGGCAATTTTGCTGGGTTCAAAAGGCACGACCGCACCGTTGCGGCGAATGATTTGGTATTGGTTCAGACTTTGTGTGGAGGGCTGACCTGCACGGTCAGGAAGGGACTGGTTCATCAGGCCAGATGCAGAAGATGAAACATTGAGGTCTGTTTGCATGGTTTTTTTCTAATTTATGGTCTGTTTGAGGTGGGTGAACAAGTGCTTGAACCCGGGCGCTATTTCAAATGTGAAAATTGTTAAGACACTATATCTGGTGTCTGGGACCCTTGCAAGCCACTACAGGTAGTGTACCGATGCTTTTTGGCCCCTTCCTGGCTTGGGTTGCAAAACAGGCATTTCGAAGCCATTTTCAGAGCCTGAAAAAAAACGCTGTAAAGGCTTTAAAAGCTGCGTTTTTAGGAGCCAAGCCAACAACCGTGAGCCTTTGGACCGGCTTTGCCTTTCAAGGGCTTTGAAAGACTGAGTTTGAAATTTAGAAATTGACAATTTAAAGCAATGAAATTGCCAGAAAGATATAAAAAATTTAAAAAATATTTTTTCAAACTGTGGCTTTGAATTCCTAGGGAAAGTACGAATTCGGAAAGTTCAACAGACTTTTGAAGCGGTCCCATGCAAAACCAGGCCCGGGGTCTTGCTTGCGGCCTGGTGCCACGTGCTCATGACCTGCTATGTGGGCGATCGGGTGATGGTCATGCAAATCTTGGCAAAGGCGGGCCAGTTGCACATATTGGGCTTGAGTAAACACATCGCCTTCCAGGCCCTCCAGCTCGATGCCGACAGAGTCGTCGTTGCATTGGGGGCGCCCGCGGTATTCGGACTGTCCGGCATGCCAAGCCCGGTCCTTTGTGCTGACAAACTGGATCAAAGCGCCATCACGTCGAATGAAAAAATGAGCAGAGACTTGTAAACCCCTTATTTGCTTGAAATAAGGGTGGGCATCCCAGTCCAGTTGGTTCGTGAAAAGGGCCTGCACCTGTGGACCACCATATTGGCCAGGCGGCAGACTGATCGAATGGATCACCACCAAGTCAATGCATGCCCCTTCGGGTCTGGCACCAAAGTTGGGGGAATCTATCCGTTGTGCAGGTGCATACCAGCCATCCAGCCAAATCGCAGGGGGCTCAGCGGGTGAACAGGGCATGGTGCATCGGTCAAAGAAGGTGGCAAGGTTTCAGGCAAAAACCCACTCAGCAAGGGCGACGGGTCAGGCCAAGGAAGATCAAACGGGGTTGCGGTCTTGGGCGGCGGCGCGGTGCTCGGTGCTGCAATACAGACCTTTTGTTCCGGCGACGGCTTCTTCTTGCGGCAAATGGAGCCCGCAATGGGCACAACCGACCATGTTGGAAGGGCTTGTGCTCGGGGTCTTGGGGGCTTCGGCAGGCTTGGATGGCCTGCGGCTGCGTTTGATTGCCCAGATCACGGCCAAGATGACCAGCAGCCAGATCAGGTATTTCATACAGCACGTCCAATCAAGACTTCCAATACAAACCGCGAGCCTGCATAAGACAGCAGCAGCAAGCCCGCGCCGATGTAGAGCACACGGACTGCGCGTCGACCACGCCATCCCCATTGACTGCGCCCCACCAACAAAGTGGCAAAAGTCAGCCATGACAACAAGGCGAATACCCGCTTATGGTCCCACCGCCATTCCGTGTGGCCTTGGCCATACAAGGCTTCCCCAAACAGGGCGCCGGCAACCAACGTGGCAGTCAGCAGGAAAAAGCCCGCGGTGACAAAGCGAAAGGTGAGGCGTTCGAGCGTCAAAAGAGGCAAACCACTTGAGCCTTCATGGGCTTGGCGAATGTCTTGCTCGGTTCGGGTCATCATCCAAGCGTGAACCACCGCCGCCGCAAACATCCCATAGGCCGACAAACCCAAGGCAAAGTGCAAAGGTAGCCAAGCCGAGGCTTGGTTGGTCAAAAGGGTGCCAGGAAAAATCCAAGCGAGCACCACGGTGACAGAACCCAAACTGCCTACCGCCCATCGCGCTTTGAATTTGGGGAAAAACTGGGTCTCGATCATGTAAGCCGTGACCACCAGCCACGCGGTGACCGACAGGGCCGGCGCGAAGCCAAAGCGAACCGGGCCCATCAAAAGCGCCAGCAGGCTGATGGCATGCATACCCCAAGCCAGCCAGAGCAGGCGTCGGGCGTGCACATCGCTCAGGCGACTGGGCACCAGAGCGGGCAAGGCATAGATCAGGGCTGCCAATGCCGAGAAGGGCAGCGTCCACAAGGGCGCACTCGCTAAAATCATAGGGCCGAGTTTAGCCTTTCGGGCGCAGCCACTGGGGTTTCGCCAACACGCTCAACCGGTTTTTTCTGGATTCCCCGATGGCCTCCGCTCTGACCGACAAACTCTCACGCCTCGTCAAGACCCTCAGCGGACAGGCCCGCATCACCGAATCGAACGTGGCCGACATGCTGCGTGAAGTGCGCATGGCCCTGCTCGAAGCCGATGTGGCCTTGCCGGTGGTGCGCGACTTCATTGCGCGCGTGAAGGAAAAAGCCCTGGGCCAGGAGGTCATGGGTTCTTTGAAGCCCGGCCAGGCCTTGGTGGGTGTGGTCAACAAAGAACTCGCCGCCACCATGGGCGAGGGCGTGTCCGACATCAACTTGGCGGCGCAGCCGCCCGCCGTGATCTTGATGGCCGGTTTGCAAGGTGCCGGTAAAACCACCACCACCGCCAAGCTGGCTAAGCACCTGATCGAAAAGCGCAAAAAGAAAGTGCTGACGGTCTCTGGCGACGTGTACCGCCCCGCCGCCATCGAGCAGCTCAAGACAGTGACAGCTCAAGCCGGGGCCGAATGGTTCCCCAGCTCGCCCGACCAAAAGCCGATCGACATCGCCCGCGCCGCCATCGACTACGCCCGCAGGCACTTTTTTGATGTGTTGCTGGTCGATACCGCCGGTCGCCTGGCGATTGACGAAGCCCTGATGGCCGAGATCAAGGCCTTGCACGCCGAGCTCAAACCCGTCGAAACCCTGTTTGTGGTCGACGCCATGCAGGGTCAGGACGCGGCCAACACTGCCAAGGCGTTCAGCGACGCCTTGCCGCTCACGGGCATTGTGCTCACCAAACTTGACGGCGATTCACGCGGCGGTGCGGCCCTGTCGGTGCGCCAGATCACGGGTGTTCCCATCAAGTTTGCCGGCACCAGTGAAAAAATCGATGGCTTGGAAGTCTTCGACGCCGAGCGCCACGCAGGCAGGGTGCTGGGCATGGGCGACATCGTGGCCTTGGTCGAGCAGGTCACGGCCGGTGTGGACATGGAGGCCGCACAAAAGCTGGCGTCCAAGGTCAAGAGCGGCGGCAGTTTTGATTTGAACGATTTTCTGGCCCAGATCCAGCAGATGAAGCAAATGGGCGGTTTGTCGAGTTTGATGGACAAGCTGCCCAGCCAGCTGACGGCCAAGGCCGGTTCCATGGACATGGACAAGGTCGAAAAAGACATCGGCCGCAAGCAAGGCATCATCCACAGCATGACGCCGCAAGAGCGCAAAAAACCCGAACTCATCAAAGCCACTCGCAAGCGCCGCATCGCCGCAGGTGCGGGCGTTCAGGTGCAGGACGTCAACCGCATGCTCAAGGAGTTTGAGCAGATGCAGGACATGATGAAAAAAATGTCCGGCGGCGGCATGATGAAGATGATGAAACGCATGGGGGCCATGAAAGGCATGATGGGCGGCGGCGGCTTCCCCGGCATGCCTCGTTGATCACACAGGCCACCCACAGATGACCTCCCTCTTTATTTACGGCACTCTGATGCCTGGTTTGCGTTTGGAAGCGGAAATGCACGGTGCCCGCTTCATGGGCCCTGCCCAAGTGCCTGGCCGCTTGTTTGACGTGGGACGCTACCCCGGTTTCCTAACAGGCGATGGCTTGGTCACGGGCGAAGTCTATGAAGTCGATGACGCACACCTGGCCCGTTTGGATGGGGTGGAAGGCATGGTGCCCGGTGACCGCGCCGAATCACACTACTGGCGAGAGGTGGTGACGGTGATCAGCGGCCCGCTGCAAGGCCAGCAGGTGCAAACCTATGTGTACAACCGCTCGGTGGATGGCTGCACGCCCATTGCGCACGGCGACTACCGCCGCTACATCCGCGAAGTCGGGCGCGAATCCTGAAAAACCAGCTGATCAATCCTTGATCAGCAATTCGCCGCGCAGCGAGTGAGACAGGCCTTGGGTGATGCGCACATCCGCCATCTGACCGATCAGGCGGTCCATGTTCGGGCCGCCGGGAAAGTTGACCACCCGGTTGCACTCGGTGCGGCCCGCCAGCTCGGTGGCGTCCTTGCGTGAAGGGCGCTCCACCAGAATGCGCTGCACCGTGCCCACGCGGCTCTCGCCAATGCGCTGCACGTTGGCTTCGATGGTCGCTTGCAGGTGGTGCAGGCGGCGCAATTTTTCGGCGTGCGGCGTTTCGTCGTGCAGGTTGGCCGCAGGTGTCCCGGGACGGGGGCTGAAGATGAAGCTGAAACTCGTATCAAAGCCCACGTCGGTGATCAGCTTCATCATCTTGTTGAAGTCGTCCTCGGTCTCACCGGGAAAGCCCACGATGAAATCGCTGCTGAGTGACATGTCGGGGCGGATCGCCCGCAACTTGCGGATCGTGCTCTTGTATTCCATGGCGGTGTAGCCGCGCTTCATGGCCATCAAGATGCGGTCCGAGCCGTGCTGCACCGGCAGGTGCAAATGGCTCACCAGTTTGGGGATCTTTTCGTAAGCGTCGATCAAGCGCTGGGTGAACTCATTCGGGTGGCTGGTCACGTAGCGGATGCGCTCGATGCCCGGCATGTCGGCCACGTACTCCAGCAGCAGCGCGAAGTCGGCAATCTCAGCGGTGCCGCCCATCTTGCCCCGGTAAGCGTTCACGTTCTGGCCCAGCAAGGTGATCTCTTTCACGCCCTGAGCGGCCAGGCCTGCCACCTCGACCAGCACATCGTCAAAGGGGCGAGAGACCTCTTCGCCCCGGGTATAGGGCACCACACAGTAGCTGCAGTATTTGCTGCAGCCTTCCATGATCGACACAAAGGCCGTGGCACCGTCCACCTTGGCGGGCGGCAAATGGTCAAACTTTTCAATCTCGGGGAAACTGATATCCACCTGTGGGCGCTGCTTGCGCTCCCGCTCGTTCAGCAACTCGGGCAGGCGGTGCAGGGTCTGCGGGCCGAACACCACATCCACATAAGGCGCACGCTTGATGATCTCGGCACCTTCTTGGCTGGCCACGCAGCCGCCCACGCCAATCAACACGCCCTTGGCTTTCAGGTGCTGCACCCGGCCCAGATCGCTGAACACTTTTTCTTGCGCCTTCTCGCGCACCGAGCAGGTGTTGAACAAAATCAGATCGGCCTCGTCCACGTCTTGCGTGGGCTCGTAGCCCTGGGCCGCGCCCAGCACATCAGCCATCTTGTCCGAGTCGTACTCGTTCATCTGGCAGCCAAAGGTTTTGATGAAGACTTTCTTGCTCATTCGGCCTCCACGGAATCCATGGAGGTGATGGGTCCAAGACAAAACAAAGCATGCCCGCAAAGGGCCATAGTGCAGCGGTTCATGGTGTAAATCCAGAGGCTGTGAAAAAAGAAAAGCGCGTAAGCGCTTTGGAAGTGCCTGATTATCGCAGGCCAGCTCCAGCTCAGTTTCCCGCGCTCTCAGATGCCTTCGGCTTGAAAAACATCGGATACGCCCTCTGCACAGTAGGGCTGTCGTAGGCCCAGCTGTGGCATTGGCCCAGAAAATAGGGCGCTTGGGTCATTTCGGGGTGGGGCTGGCCGGCCAGTTCGCGGCGCTGCCATTGGCCGGAAGGCAGGGTCTGGAAAGCGGCCGTGGCCATGTTGAACAGCATTTCGCGTAGGTGGGTGCAGCCCTCGGTGCCGCCCACATGTTGGTTGATGACCTTGCGCCAGCCCGGACCCATGGTGCAGCCGATGAGCTTGTGCATCTTGTGTGGCGCGCCGGTGCATTCGGGGTGCGGGATGTCGTCCATCGACGTGGCGATGTCCTGGATGACCATCTTGTTGTCGAGTGTGACGCGGATTTTGAGGTTATGGATTGGCTCATCCCCGGGGAAAAGCCGTTCGTTGGGCACCTGGAAGCTGAAGGTTTTTACGTCGGTCAGTTGGGCTTCGATGTCCCAAAGCCCGTCTTCGCGGTCAAAGCCTTGGTACACCACGGTTCGCGTATGTGACAGTTTTCGGGGGGAGGGAGGGGGAAGTGCCAATGGAATTCTCACGGGTCTGGTGTTCAATCTTCCGATCATATCGATGCAGGAGCATTCACGATGACCGCCACCATGTCCCCCAACATCCATCCCGCTGTTCGCCGCCAGACCATTGCCGATGCCCTGCGCCGCACCGCGATCCGCTTGCCCACCAAGACCGGCATCGTGTGCGGTGCCACGACCTGGACCTATGCCGAGTTCGATGCGCTGGTCACGCGCCTTGCAGCAGGCTTGGCCCGCACCGGCATTGCCGAAGGCGACAAGGTGGCGGTGCTGGCCCGCAATTCGCATGGTTTTGCAGCGCTGCGTTTTGCGCTGGCCCGCCGGGGTGCGGTCATGGTGCCCATCAACACCATGCTCAAGGCCGAAGAGGTGGCTTACATCTTGCGCCATGCGGGGGCCCAAACCCTGGCCACCGACAGTGGCCTGGCCGAGCTGGCGCAGGCCGCCAGCAAGCTCGATACGAAAGTTGAGCAATTCATCTGGCTGCCCTCAGAAGACCCGAGCCAGCCCGTGGCAGGCATGCACAACTTCGATGCGCTGGCGGCCTGCACCGATGTCTTGCCCGAGGTGCAATTGGGCAGCTTTGATGTGGCACAGATCGTCTACACCAGCGGCACCGAGTCCTCGCCCAAAGGCGCACAACTGACGCACGACGCGGTCATGTGGCAGTACGTCAGCTGTGTGATCGACGCCGAAATTGCCGAGGCCGACGTGGCACTGCACGCGCTGCCGCTGTACCACTGCGCCCAGCTCGATGTGTTCTTTGGCCCGGCCATTTACATGGGCAGCACCAATGTGATCACGTCCAAGCCCACGCCCGAAAACCTATTGCCGATGATTGAGAAATTCGGCATCACCAGTTTCTTTGCGCCGCCCACGGTGTGGATTGCGCTGCTGCGCTCGCCGCTCATGGATGCGGGCAAACTCTCCCAATTGGCTAAGGGCTACTACGGCGCGTCCATCATGCCGGTGGAGGTGCTGAAAGAGTTGGCGTCGCGCTTGCCCCAAGTGCGCTTGTGGAATCTGTACGGACAGACCGAAATCGCGCCCCTGGCCACCCTGCTCGGCCCAGAGGATCAGCTGCGCAAACTGGGTTCGTGTGGCAAAGCGGTGCGCAACGTCGAGACCCGCGTGGTGAACGACGCCATGCAGGACGTGGCCGTGGGCGAAGTCGGCGAGATCGTGCACCGCTCGCCGCACCTGATGCTGGGCTACTTTCACGACGACGAGCGCACCCAAGCTGCGTTTGAGGGCGACTGGTTCCACAGCGGCGATCTGGGCACGATCGACGAAGAGGGTTACATCACCGTGGTGGACCGCAAGAAGGACATGATCAAGTCCGGTGGCGAAAACGTGGCCAGCCGCGAGGTCGAAGAAATGATTTACCGCTTGCCTCAGGTCAGCGAAGTGGCGGTGATTGGTTTGCCTGATCCGAAATGGGTGGAGGCTGTAACGGCCGTGATCGTGGTCAAGTCCGGGCAGACCTTGGACGAGGCGGCGGTGATCGCGCACTGCGCCCAGCACATGGCTGGTTTCAAGACACCCAAACGCGTGGTCTTCACTGACGCACTGCCCAAGAACCCGAGCGGCAAACTGCTCAAGCGCGATTTGCGTTTGCGCTATGCGTGAAGCTTTGGGCGTGGGGGCGGCTGCCCCAAAGCGTGTGAACCTAGGGAAACTCCCGAGAAAATGTTCTATGCATAAGACCTGAATGTCCTATTGACAGGACAATGGGACTGTTTGACCATGGCGGTCATGGATGCCCATCTGCCTTTGCCGAAGTACCACCAAATCTATCTGGTGCTGCGTGAGCAATTGCGCGAAGGTCGCTTTGACCATGGCTTGCCGGGCGAGATGGCTTTGATGGGTCAATTTGGTGTGGCGCGTGTCACCGTGCGCCGGGCCTTGTCGCAGCTGGCCGAAGAGGGTTTGATTCAGCGCGAACCCGGGCGCGGCACACGGCCCGTTTCGGCGCGTGCTCAAGAGGTGCAGATGCAAGCCTCGACCATGGCTACGGGCCAGCAGGCACGCCTGACGGGTTTGCTGGAGAACCTGGTCACCATGGGTATGCGCACCAAGGTCAAGGTGCTCAGTGTGGAGCGCATGCGCGCCCCGGTAGACGTGGCCGCAGCGCTCAAACTGCACAGCGCGGCTTTGGTGCAAAAAGCCGAGCGCGTGCGCAGCACGCCCGAAGGCCCCTTGTCGCACATCACCACTTGGGTGCCCGATGCGATTTCTTCGGGCTTTGGCAAGCGCGAGTTAGCGCAAAAACCCATTTTGGTGTTGCTCGAAGAATCGGGCGTCAAGGTGGGCCGGGCCGAGCAAACCATCTCGGCCCGTCTGGCCGATGTGGGCATGGCTCAGCATCTGGATGTGTCCGTCGGATCGGCCTTGATGGCGGTGCGGCGTTTGATTTATGACGAGGACGACCGTCCCGTCCAATGGCTGCATGGCTTGTACCGACCGGACCGGTACGAATACCAGATGCAGTTATCCCGCGTTGGCAGCATCGACGCCAAGGTGTGGGTAAGCCAAGAGCTGTCCGCCAACTTTCATTGACCTACTTAAAGGATGTTCTCATGACCTCACGTCGCACTTTCATGGGCCAGTCCGCTGCTGCGGCCTCGGCGCTCGCTTTTCCGCTGGTTGGAGGCGCTCAGCCCAAACCCATCAAAGTGGGTGTGCTGCACCCGGTCACAGGCGCATTGGCTTATTCAGGCCAGCAGTGCCGCTTGGGCGCGATGATGGCCATTGAAGACATCAACAAAGCCGGCGGCATCAAGTCATTGGGAGGTGCCAAGATTGAAGCCATGCTGGGCGATGCGCAATCCAACCCCCAAGCGGGTGCAGCCGAAATTGAGAAGATGAATGAAGCGGGTGTCAGCGCCGTGGTGGGGGCATTTGCCTCGGCCATTTGCTTGGCCACCACCCAAGCCGCAGCCAAATACAACTTGCCCCATGTGGTCGATGTCGGTGTGGCTGACCAAATCGTCGAGCGTGGCCTGAAAAACACCTTCCGCTTTGGCCCTGGTTACAGAAAATGCGCAGAAGTGGCCGTGTCCAGCCTGCACGTTTTGAACACCGCCGCAGGCAAGCCCGCCCGCACCGTGATGATCGTGCACGAAGAGTCATTGTTCGGCACAGGCACGGCCAACTTGCTGGCCAAAGAGCTGCCCGGGTATGGCTACGAAGTGAAAGAAATCATCAAACACGCCAACCCCACGCGTGACTTCAACAACATCGCACTGCGCATCAAGCAGGTCAACCCCGACATCCTGATCCCGGCCAACTACTACAACGAATACGCCTTGTTGGTGCGCACCTTGCAGCAGCAAAAGATCACGCCCAAAGCCATTTACTCGGTGCTGGGCGGCGCAGCTTCAAGTTACAAGTTCGTCAAGGAGTTTCCAGAGGCGGCCAATGGCATCATCGACTGCAATCACTGGTTCAATCCACGTGACAAGCGCTCGGCCGAGTTGCGCAAGCGCGTGGAAGCGCAAGGTCAGTTCTTCAGCTACGAAGTGTTCATGACCTACACCGCCATGAGCTTGTTGGCCGATGCGATCGACCGCGCCAAGTCCACCGACCGCGCCGCCATCATCGACGCGCTGGCTTCCAGCAAGTTCGCCAACCACATCATGCCCTACGGCCCCACGCAGTTTGTCAATGGTCAGAACATGGGCGCACAGCCTTTGATGACTCAGGTCCACAAAGGCGACATCAAGGTGATCGTACCGCGCGACTACCGCGAAATCGAGCCAATTTTCCCGCTCAAGGGCTGAATGCGCTGACCTGAAAGACCCCGATGCTGGACTTCAACATCCTGTTTCCTTCGATGCTCAACGGCATCACCACAGGTGCCGTGTATGCGCTGATCGCGCTGGGCCTCACGCTCATTTATGGCGTTCTGCACATCATCAATTTTGCGCATGGCGCATCTTTGATGGTGGCGCTGTATGGCGTGTACATGTTGAAGCAACAGTTCGGGGTCGATCCTTACATGGCCCTGCCCATCATGGTGCCTGCCATGTTTGTGTTGGGCTATGCGCTGCAGCGCGGGGTCATCAACCGCGCCAGCCACGGCAAAGACGAAAACATTTTGTTGGTCACGCTGGGCCTCTCGATCGTGCTCGAAAACCTGGCGTTGTTGTTTTTCAAATCTGACACCCGCACCATTGAAACGGCCTACACCTTGACCACGGTCGAGATCGGCCCGGCCTTCATTGCACTGCCCAAACTGGTGTCTTTTGCCGGTGCCTTGGTCGTGTCGGCTGTGCTCTTGCTGATCGTGCAGAAAACCGATTTGGGCCGTGCTATTCGTGCGGTATCCAAAGAAAAGCAAGGCGCACGCTTGATGGGCATCGATGTGGACCATGTGTATGCCATGTGTTTTGGTTTGGGCCTGGCCAGTCTGGGCGCTGCGGCCTGCTTTTTGATGCCGGCCTATTACGTGAACCCGCAAGTGGGCAACGGCTTTGTGCTGGTGGCCTTCACCATCGTGGTTCTGGGCGGCATGGGCAGTTTTACCGGGGCTTTGCTCGGTGGTTTGCTCATTGGTGTGGTCGAGTCGCTGGGCGGTTTGCTGCTGGGTGAGTCGCTGGGCCAAGTGGGTATTTTTGTGATTTTCATTGCGGTGCTTTTGCTCAGGCCGCAAGGATTTTTTGGAGCGAAGGCATGAAAGACTTTCGCAACATCGCGCTGTTTGTGGTGCTGGTGGGGGCGGTGCCCTTGTTCACCGACTCGGGCGTGATGCTCAACTTCGTCATGACGTCTTTGTACGCGTGTCTGTTGTCGCAGGCGTGGAACGTGCTGGGTGGTTTTGGCGGACAGTTTTCGTTTGGCCATGCACTGTTTTTTGGCACGGGCGCTTACGTGCAGGCCATCGCACAGATGCAGTGGGGCTTGAGCCCCTGGGTGGCTTTGCCGCTGGCCATGGTGTTTGCGGCGGGTGTGGGGGCCTTTGTGGGTGCGGCCTCGTTCCGCTATGGCCTCAAGGGTTCTTACTTTGCGCTGGTCACGCTGGCTTTTGCCGAAGTCTTCCGAATTTTGGCCACCTCGGTGCCCTTTACAGGAGCGGGTGTGGGCATGATGCTGCCGCTCAAAGAGTCGACTGCGAACATGCAGTTTGGCAGCCGCGCCGGATTCGTCTGGCTGATGCTGGGTTTGGTCACGCTGGCGCTGTGCATCACCGCTTGGCTGCGCCACTCGCGCTTTGGCGCTTACTTGCAAGCGGTGCGCGACAACGAAGACGCGGCCCGTGCCATTGGCGTGAACCCCTTCAGCGTCAAGCTGATCGCCACCATTTTGTCTGGCGGCCTGATGGGCGCAGGCGGTGCGTTTTATGTCCAGGTGTTCCAGTACATCGACCCGGCCATCGCCTTTGGGGCGCACACCTCGGTCGAGGCCTTGGTGGGGGCGATCGTGGGCGGCATGGGCACCTTGTGGGGGCCACTGCTGGGTGCGGTCAGTTTGCACATTTTGGCTGACCTCACGCGCAACCTGTTTGGTCAGTTGCCGGGCATCAACATGGTCATTTATGGCGTGGTGCTGATCGTGATCGTGATGTTCTTGCCGCGCGGCATTGCGGGGCTGGGCACCATCACGCCGCTGCAATGGTTGCGTGGCAGCAAGTCGGATGGAGACAAATCGTGAACACGCTGCTGCAAATCGAGGGCGTGGGCAAGTCCTTTGGCGGCTTGAAGGCCGTGCAAAACGTGAGCCTGTCGGTGACCGAAGGGCGTCTGAGCGCCTTGATCGGCCCCAACGGCGCTGGCAAGACCACCTTGTTCGCGCTCATGTCTGGATTCCTGATCCCCGACACTGGCAAGGTCGTATTCGACGGGCAAGACATCACGGGCCAGCCGCCGCATCTGAATGCCCGCATGGGCCTGACGCGTACTTTCCAGATCGTGCAGCCTTTTGCGGCGCAAACGGTGCGCGAGAACATCGCGGTGGGAGCGCACTTGCATTTACCAGGCCGTGCGCAGGCCCTTGAATTTGCCGAATCGGTCGCCCAACAAGTAGGCCTGAGCCCACAACTGGATAAGTTGGCCAGCGACCTGACGGTGGCCGGTCGCAAGCGCTTGGAGCTGGCCCGTGCACTGGCCACGCGTCCACGCTTGTTGCTGCTCGACGAGGTGCTGGCAGGCCTGAACCCGCAAGAAATTGCCGAGATGATCCCCGTGGTGCAAGGCATTGCCCAAAGCGGTGTGACGGTGCTGATGATTGAACACGTCATGCAAGCGGTGATGAGCCTGGCGCAAGAGGTCTGGGTGCTGGCGCAAGGTCAACTGATTGCCCAAGGCACTCCCGCTGAGGTGACCCACAACCAAGCCGTTGTAGAGGCCTATTTGGGCCATGGCACGGCGGAGCGTTTGCAAAAGAGCGCGGCATCAAGCCAATCAGCCCATGTTGCACAGGAGTCCACGGTATGAGCGCCCTCTTGAATGTTCAAGGCATCAAGTCAGGCTACGGCGTGGTCGAAGTCTTGCGCGGGGTCGATTTGCATGTGATGCCAGGTGAATTGGTGGCACTGCTGGGCAGCAACGGTGCAGGCAAGACCACGCTGAATTTGACCCTGAGCGGTTTGGTGGCTACCCGCGCTGGACAGGTGCAGTTTGACGGACACAACATCACCGGTTTGCATTCGCGTCAAGTGGTGGTTCGTGGCCTGATTCAAGTGCCTGAAGGCCGCAAGGTGTTTCCGAATTTGAGCGTTCATGAAAACCTAGAGCTGGGTGCCTTCACACGGGGGCGAGCGCGTCGCCTGCAAAACTTGGACAAGGTTTACGAAACCTTTCCGCGCCTCAAAGAGCGCGTTAGCCAGTTGGCAGGCACCTTGAGTGGTGGCGAACAGCAAATGCTTGCCATTGGCCGGGGATTGATGGCCGAGCCGCGTTTGCTGATTTTGGATGAGCCGTCTCTGGGCTTGTCACCGTTGTTGGTCGAAGAGTTGTTTGGTCTCATTTCTCAACTGCGCAGCACTGGCTTGTCGATCTTGTTGGTGGAACAAAACGTGGGCCAATCCCTGGAGATTGCTGACCGTGCGTATGTGATGGAAAACGGTCAAATCCGTTTCAGTGGAACACCTGGCGAATTGTTGGCCAGCGACACCCTCAGGCGGGCTTACTTGGGCATGTGACCCATGGTCAAAACCTGGTGAATGCCCTCGCTTTTTGGCGTCAATCTCATTTTTACCCGTCTCTTCCAAGGAGTTTTCATGCCCACAAAACCAATGATTTCTCGCCGTTCATTGACCTTTGGGGCGGCCTTGGCTTTTGCGTGTTGTGCGCAAGCCCAGTCGCAACCGCCCATCCGAATTTTGGTGGGTGCTCCGGCTGGCGGTACGACCGATACGATGGCGCGCACACTGGCTCAGGTGTTGGGTCCTCAGTTGGGCAGAACGGTGGTGGTGGAAAACCGCCCTGGAGCAGGCGGCAACTTGGCGGCAGATGCCGTGGCCAAAGCAGCACCAGACGGGAACACGCTGCTCATGAGTTTCACCAGCCACGCGATCAATGCCTCTTTGTACCCCAGCCTCCCCTTTGACCCGGTGAAGGACTTCACGCCCTTGACCATGGTGTCGACATCGCCCTCGGTGCTTGTGGCTCATCCCAAAGTGCCTGCGAGCAACATCAAAGAGTTGATTGCGTTGGCCAAGTCCAAGCCGGGACAACTCAACTTTGCGATTGGTGCTTTGGGCTCGTCTTTGCACATGGCTGGCGATGCCTTCAAGATGCAGTCGGGCGTGTTTATCGTGAATATCCCTTATCGCGGTACCGCTCCGGCGGTCCAAGATGTCTTGGCCGGTCAAGTGGATTTGATGTTTGCAGCCGTGGGCAATGTGCAAACACACATCAAGGCGGGCAAGCTCAAGGCGCTGGGCGTCACCAGTGCCAAACGTTTGCCAGCTTACCCAGAGGTGCAAGCCATTGGTGAAAGTTTGCCCGGGTACGAGTCGAGCGCTTGGTTTGGTTTGTTCGGTCCCGGCCGCATGAGTCCAGAATTGACCAAGCGCTTGGCCGATGCATCGCGAGCCGCTGTGCAGTCGCCCGATGTCAAGCGTCGGATTGAAAACGAAGGGGCTACGCCCGTGGGCAACAGCCCCGAAGAGTTTGCCCGATTTGTCGACAGTGAAATTGTGCGTTGGCGGGCTGTGGTTCAGTATGCAGGAGCCAAGCCTGAATGAGCCAAAAACCTGCACAAACTTTGGCCCAAAAGCTGATCGCCCGTGCAGCCGGGCGAAGCCATGTGGCGGTCGGTGAGTTGGTCACCTGCAAGGTCGATCTGGCCATGTTCCATGACTCTTCTGGACCTCGTCGTTTGAAGCCTATGCTGGACGAACTGGGCGCTGAGATTTGGGACAAAAACAAAGTCGTTTTGGTGCTGGACCACTATGTACCGGCCCAAGACGCGGATGCCCAAAAGATCATCCAAATCACTCGGGATACTGCCAAAGTCTGGCAACTGCCCAACGTCATCGACAGCGAGGGCATTTGCCATGTGGTGCTGCCCGAGCGGGGCCATTTGAAGCCTGGCATGTTGTGTGTGGGGGGGGATTCTCACTCGCCCACTGGCGGTGCATTTGGCTGCTACATGTTTGGCATCGGAGCCACCGAAATGCTGGGTGTGTGCGCGACGGGTCAAATTTGGCTGCAAGTGCCGCGCACCTTGCGCATGCATTGGTCGGGCCGATTGCAATCGGGCGTGTCGGCCAAAGACATGATGCTGCATATGGTGGGGCGTTTTGGCATGAACGGCGGTCAATACCAAGCGGTCGAATTTGCCGGTCCTGCGGTCCAGGCGCTGTCGATGGCCGAGCGCATGACGCTGTCCAATATGAGCGCCGAGATGGGTGCGCAAGTTGGTTTGATTGCGGCCGACGACACCACCTTGCAATACCTGCGTAGCGTGGGCGTGAGCGATGCTGATTTGGTGAATGCCGAACAGTGGTGCTCCGACGAAGACGCTGATTTGGAGGAATACCGGTTTGACGCATCGGTCCTGAGTCCCCAAGTGGCTGCTCCGCACAGCCCTGCCAATACACGGGATGTGGGTGCATTCGCTGATGTGCTGCCCAACATCGCTTACATCGGTGCCTGCACTGGTGCAAAAATCGATGACCTGCGCGCTGCAGCTTCGGTGCTCAAAGGCAAGCATGTGGCCCCAGGTGTGCAGCTGATGGTGGCCCCAGCCAGTGCACGTGAACAAGCCCAAGCCACACAAGAAGGCGTCATGCAAACTTTGCAAGACGCAGGCGCCATGGTGTTGCCCAACAGTTGCGGCGCCTGTGCGGGTTATGGCGCTACTTTTCCCGATGGCGCTACCGTGATCTCCACCACCGCCCGCAACTTCAAAGGCCGCATGGGCCCAGCCAGTGTGAACGTGTATTTGGCCTCGCCCTACACGGTCGCCGCTTCTGCTTTGCGCGGTCGCATCACCGATGCACGCGAGGTGCTGGCATGAAGCAGCGCACATTTGACAACGCCAGGGTCTGGTGCTTGGGTGCTGACGTGGACACCGATGTCTTGGCTCCTGGTGCTTACATGAAGCATGGTTTGGATGTCATTGCCAAGCACTGTCTGGAGGCGGTACGAAGCGACTTTGCCCCGGGCGTGCGCGAGGGCGATGTGATCGTGGCCGGTGCCAACTTTGGCATCGGCTCTTCCCGTGAGCAGGCTGCCGGTGTACTGAGGCACCTGGGCTTGGCAGCGGTGATTGCGCCTTCCTACAGTGGCCTTTATTTTCGCAATGCTTTCAACTTGGGGCTTTTGCTTTTGACTTGTCCTGAAGCCGGTCAAATCGAAGCAGACGAATGCATTGCGGTGCGGTTTGATGGCGACAGGCCTGTGGTGATGCGCGCCTGTGGTCAGCGTCTGGACTGTGCTCCGATTCCTGATTTTTTAATGGACATGGTCGATGCAGGCGGCTTGTTAGCCCTGCTCCGAAGAAGAAAGCCCGCATGAACCCGATCGATTCTCATTCTCCTGCCGCGACAGCCATGGACCCCGTGACTTTGGCCGTTCTGCGCGGCCGTCTCGAACAAATTGCCGACGAGATGGACGCGACGCTCTACCGCAGCGCCTTCAACCCCATCATTGCCGAGGCGCACGACGCTTGTCACGGCCTGTACGATGCGCAATCGGGCGATACGCTGATTCAGGGCAAGTCGGGCCTGCCGGTTTTTGTGGGCGCCATGGCCTTTGCCGTGCGGGCGGCCATGTGCGTGGCCGCTGAGCGCGGCGGCATGCAGCCGGGCGATGTGTGGTTATTCAACGACCCGTATGAGGGCGGCACGCACGCCAACGACTTCAAGCTGGTCAAGCCTTGTTTTCGCAACGGGCAGTTGTATTGTTTTCTGGCATCGGCCGCGCACTGGCACGACGTGGGCGGTGCGGTGCCCGGCAACTACAACCCAGCGGCCACCGAATGCTGGCAAGAAGCGGTGCAGATTCCGCCGGTGCGCATCTTGCGTGGCGGTGTGCTGGACGATGATGTGCTGGCCATCTTGCGCGCCAACACCCGCCTGCCCGACAGTCTTTGGGGCGACCTGAACGGCCAGCTGGCCGCGCTCGAACTGGGCGCACGCCGCTTGGACGGGCTGTTGGACGAATACGGCGATGCCAAAGTGGCACAGGCCCTGGTTGAGCTGCGCACCCGAGCTGTGCGCCTGATGCGCTCGCACATTGGCAGCTTGCCCGATGGCCGCTACAGCTTTGAAGACGTGCTGGACAACGACGGCGTGAAAGACGAGTTGTTGACCATCGCGCTCGACATGACCGTGGCCGGTGACCGGCTGACGCTGGACTTCTCGCGCACCTCGGCGCAGTGCGCAGGGCCGGTGAACATTTCGCGTGCCACGGCTGTGGCGGCGTGTTATGTGGCCTTGAAGCATGTCTTCCCCGATGTGCCGGCGAACGCGGGCGTGCTGGATGCGGTGGACTTTGTGATTCCCGAGGGTCTGGTCATCAGCGCTTCGCGCCCGCGCCCAGTGGGCGGCTACACCGAAACCATCTTGCGCATGATCGACGTGATTTTCAGCGCCACGGCCTTGGCCGATCCGCAGCGGGCGGTGGCCCATGCCTACGGGACCATCAACGCCTTGTCGATCGCCGGCCACCGCACCGATGCCAAACGACATGGCCAGCGCTGGGTGATGTTCAGCTTTTTTGGCGGCGGTCACGGCGGCCATTCGGATGGCGACGGCTTGTCGCACGGCAATGCGCCCATCTCGACCGCCACGATCCCGCCGATGGAAATTCTGGAAGCAGCCTACCCGGTGCGCTTCACCCAGTGGGCCTTGCGCTCGGGCTCGGGCGGCGATGGCCAGCACCGGGGCGGCTTGGGTGCGATTTACGAGATCGAGTTGCTCGAAGACAGCGCCGAGGCTTTCATCTTTGGCGAGCGCGGCAAGTCGGCTCCTAAAGGCATCCACGGCGGCCAGCCTGCGCTGCCCAATGTGTTCGAGTACTGCCAGAACGGCGAGTGGAAATCACCCCCCATGGTGTCCAAGATGCTGGGCATTCAATTGAAGAAGGGCGATCGCGTGCGTCTGCAAACGCCCGGTGGCGGCGGCTGGGGCGCACCCGCTGACCGTTCGGCGCAAGACCGTGCCAAAGACAGCGCACTCGGTTACACCAAGGAACAAGCATGAGTGGGCATTCTCTGAACCAACCCCATTGGGTGGTGGGCGTGGACGTGGGCGGTACGTTTACCGACTTGTTTGTGTTGGACGAAAAAACCGGCCTGGCCCGCATCGTGAAAGTGCCATCGACCCGGGGTGAAGAAGCCCGGGGCTTCATGAACGGCATCGCCAAAGTCACCGGGGCCACCGGTGCCGAAGGGGCCAAAGACATCGCCACCATCGTGCACGGTACCACCGTGGGCACCAACGCTTTGCTGGAACGCAAGATCGCCCGCACCGGCATCATCACCACACGGGGGTTCCGCGATGTGCTGGAGATGCGCCGCCGCGACCGCCCGCAAACCTGGGGTCTGCGCGGCAGCTACACGCCGGTGGTGCCAAGGGCTTGGCGTTTGGAAGTGGACGAGCGCGTGTTGGCCGATGGGCAGTTGCACACGCCCGTGAATCTGGACCAGGTGCGCGAACAAGCCCGCGCCCTGTTGGGCGAAGGCTGCGAGGCGGTGTGTGTGTTCTTTGTTCACGCCTATGCCAACCCCGGCAACGAACAAGCCGCTGTGGCGGCCGTGCGCGAGATTTGGCCCAACAGCTATGTGACGGCGGCGAGCGAAGTGCTGCCCGAAATCCGTGAGTTTGAGCGCTGCTCCACGGCCACCTTGAACGCCGCTTTGCAGCCCGTGGTGGGCAGCTATTTGCAGCGCCTCGATGGCGACCTGCGTGCCCAGGGCTTTGGCGGTGAGTTGCTGATTGTGCAAAGCAATGGTGGCGTCATGTCGCGCCAGACGGCTTGTGATGTGCCGGTGCGCACCGCGCTGTCGGGTCCGGCGGCGGGCGTGATGGCCTGCGCCGAAATTGCCCGTGCTTCGGGTTTTGAGAACGTCATTACCGGCGACATCGGCGGCACGTCGTTTGACGTGTCTTTGGTAGCCGGTGGCGAGGCGGCGCTGGCTGCGCAAACGTCCATCGAATTTGGCTTGGTGGTGCGCTCGCCCATGATCCAGATCGAGACCATCGGCGCTGGTGGCGGCTCGATCGCCTCGGTCGATGCGGGTGGCATGCTCCAAGTGGGCCCCGAGTCG
This sequence comes from Limnohabitans sp., assembly GCF_040400975.1. Classification (GTDB taxonomy): domain Bacteria; phylum Pseudomonadota; class Gammaproteobacteria; order Burkholderiales; family Burkholderiaceae_C; genus Limnohabitans_A. Next base: position 175,917 of record NZ_JBBAPF010000001.1, read on the forward strand.
GCGGGCAGCATTCCCGGCCCGGCCTGTTATGGGCGTGGCAACACCCGCCCCACGGTGACCGATGCCAACGTGCTGCTGGGCCGCATTGCGGCCGACCGGCCACTGGGTGGCGGCTTGTTGCAAAAGCTCGATTCGGGCTTGTCCGAAACAGCCATTGCCCAGCATGTGGCCGCGCCTTTGGGTCTGACGGCGTTGGCCGCAGCCGAGGCCATCCTCACGGTGGCCAATGCCCGAATGGCCGGGGCGATCCGCGTGGTGTCGATCGAACGCGGGCACGATCCGCGCCAGTTCGCCTACATGCCGTTCGGCGGTGGCGGCGGTCTGCATGTCTGCGCCATGATGCGGGAGGTGGGCGTGACCACCGGCATCGTGCCGCGTTACCCGGGCGTCACTTCGGCGCTGGGCTGCGTGATGGCCGACATGCGCCACGACGCGGTGCAGACTCTGAACGTGGCCCTGGCCGATGTGGCTTGGCCTGCATTGCTGGAGCGCGTGGACAGCTTGGCCGAGGCTTGCCAAGTGCGCCTCGATTCTGCCGGAGTCAACTTTGTGCGGGTGGACGAAGTCATCAGCTTTGACATGCTCTACATGGGTCAGACCCATACCCTGCAAGTGCCCCTCAAGCGCGAAGCTTTGAACGCGGCAGGATTGCTGGCCGCGTTTGAAGCCGCCTACCAACACGCCTTTGGCCGTGTGCTGCAAGGCCCGGTGATCCGCGTGATGAACCTGCGTTATGCCCGCATCGGGCGACGCCCCAAGTTCGACTTGGCGGTGCTGGCGCCGCAAGGCGAGGGCCGCACGGCCCCATTGGGCGAGCAGCAGGTGTACCACCAGGGCCAGTGGTGGACGGCACAGCGCTACGAGCGCTTGAGCCTGCCCGTGGGCACCGTGGTGCAAGGCCCGGCAATTTTGGAGCAGCCCGACACGACCGTGTGGTTGGAGCCCGGCTTTGAAGGTCGTGTGGACAAATTGGGCAACTTGTTGGTGGAGCGCACAGCATGAACTTGAAGAACGCCAAACTGGGCATGGTCATTGTGGACCTGCAAAACGATTTTTTGGCACCCGACGGCGCTTATGCCCGGGGCAACACCTTGAGCGCTGAGGCGGTGAAGTTGCCCGAGCGCATGGCCCCGGTGGCACGGGCCATCAAAGCCCACGGTGGTTTGGTGACCGCCAGTTTGTTCACCCTGTGGCCCAACGCGCAGGGCGAGCCCATGATCTCAGCGCACCTGAAAGAGCGCCGCCCGTTTTTGCGCAAGGGCGACTTTGCACCGGGCAGCCGGGGCCAGGCCAATGTGGACTTGCTCGCCCCGCTGGTGGATGTGTCGGTGTTCAAGGTGGCTTATTCGGCCTTCTTCAACACGCAACTCGACTGGGTACTCAAAAAATCAGGCATTGACACGCTGGTGGTGTGTGGCATTGTCACCAACGGTGGCGTGGCCAGCACGGTACGTGATGCGCATGTGCGCGATTACCACGCCATTGTGTTGTCGGACGGTTGCGCCGCCTTCAGAGAAGCCGCGCACCAGGCCGCGCTGGCCGACATGGGTTCGGTCGCCGATGTGATGGACAGCGCCACATTTTTGAAACAACTGGGCTGAAGCCGTGAACGCGCCGCTGCCGCTGGTTTGCCCGGCCGACCAATTGCAGTCCGAGGACATGGCGCCGGTGGTCATCGTGGGCGCTGGCGCTTGCGGTCTCACGGCGGCACTGGCTTTGCACGGATTGGGCGTGGACTGCGTCGTGCTGGAGCGCGATGCGTTTGCCGCAGGCTCGACCGCTTTGTCGTCTGGCTTTGTGCCAGCGCCTTGCACGCAAGCGCAAAAGGTCCAAGGCATCACCGACAGCGTGGAGGCGTTCGCCGCTGACATCCAGGCCAAGGCCCACGGTCAGGCCGCGCCGCATTTGGTGCAGGCGTATGCACAGCATATCGGCCCGGCCATGGACGCGCTGGCGCAGCACCATGGCTTGCCCTGGCAGGTGCTGGACAACTTTTTGTACCCCGGCCACAGCGCCCACCGCATGCACGCGGTGCCCGAAAAAACCGGGGCGGGTCTGATGAGTCGCTTGCAAGCCGCAGCCGATGCTGCAGGCGTGGTGGTGCTCACGCAAGCGCAAGTGACAGAGCTGTGGGCCGACACCGCGCAGCGCATCCAAGGGGTGGGTTTTGTGCGGCCCGATGGCCAGACCGAGCGCATCCGCTGCGATGCAGTGATCTTGGCTTGCAACGGTTTTGGCGGTGCTGCGGCCATGGTGAAAGAGATGCTGCCCGAGATGGCCGAGGCCACTTATGCGGGTCATGTGGGCAACGACGGCAGCGCGATCGCCTGGGGTCAACAACTGGGCGCACGCCTGGCCGACTTGGGCGCTTACCAAGGCCACGGCTCTTGGGCCGTGCCACAAGGTGCTTTGATCTCGTGGGCGGTGATGATGGAAGGCGGTGTGCAGATCAACACACAAGGCCAACGCTTTCACGATGAAACCCAGGGCTATTCCGAAGCGGCGGTGCATGTGCTGGCCCAACCCGGAGGTGTGGCCTGGAACGTGTTCGACGATGCACTGCTGAATTTTGCGCAAGGGTTTCCGGATTTTGTGGCGGCGCAAGGCGCGGGTGCGGTGCAGCACGCGAGCGATGCGGTGGCGTTGGCACAGCTGATCGGCTGCCCGCCAGACGCTTTGCAAGCCACTTTGAACGCCGTGCAACCCGGCACCGACCCGGCCACGGGCCGCACGTTCAAACGCGCCTTGCAAGCCCCGTTTCACGCCATCAAAGTCACGGGCGCTTTGTTCCACACCCAAGGCGGTTTGGACATCGACGCGCAAGCCCGCGTGTTGCGCCAGGACGGCACGCCTTTGCCCAATTTGCTGGCCGCAGGCGGCGCAGCGCGGGGTGTGTCGGGGCAGGCGGTGTGGGGCTACTTGTCGGGCAATGGCTTGCTCAGCGCCATCGCGGGCGGCCACATCGCAGCACATACCGCACAACAACTTTTGAAAGACACGCCATGAGTCAGCACACCACTTTGGCCCAGCGCTTGCAACAAGATCAGGCCTTGCTCGCCCCCGGTGTGTACGACGCGCTCACCGCGCTGGTCGCGCAGCAAGCCGGTTTTGAAGCTGTGTACTTGTCGGGTGCATCGATCGCCTATACGCGCCTAGGACGCTCCGACATTGGTCTGACCACCGCCACCGAAGTGGCGCAGACCTTGGCCCACATCACCGACCGGGTGAACATTCCCGTGATCGTGGACGCGGACACTGGCTTTGGCAATGCGCTCAACACCCAACGTACTGTGCGCGACTTCGAGCGGGCCGGTGCCGCGATGATCCAGATCGAAGACCAGACCTTCCCTAAGCGCTGCGGCCACCTGGACGGCAAGGGCGTGGTGCCTGTGGCCGAGATGCAGGGCAAGCTGCGTGCAGCACTGGACGCACGCCATGACCCCAAGACCTTGATTCTGGCCCGCACCGATGCGGTGGCCGTGGAAGGTCTGGACGCCGCACTGGAGCGGGCCGAGCGCTATCTGGAGTGCGGTGTCGATGCCTTGTTCATCGAAGCCCTGCGCTCGGACGATCAGATGAACCGCGCCTGCGCTCAGTTTGCAAAGCGGGTGCCACTTTTGGCCAACATGGTCGAAGGCGGCAAGACGCCGGTGCAAAGCGCCACCGAGCTGGGCGAGCGGGGTTTCAAGATCGTGATCTTCCCCGGCGGCACTGCTCGTGCGGTGCTGCACACGCTTCAAGGCTATTACGCCAGCTTGCACACGCACCAGACCACGCGCCCCTGGCAAGAAAAAATGCTGGACTTCGATGGCCTGAACGCGGTCATTGAAACGCCGCAACTTCTGGCCTTGGGACAAAGCTTCGAGCAGGGTCCCTCCAGCTTGAAGTGACCGGCGCTCAGGCCGGCATCAAAGGGTTGGCGGGCACCAACCCATTTCAAGCCAATGTGCGTAGCCCGGTTTGAAGTGCCATGCTGTGTACTGCACGGGTGTGCCCTGTGGCAGAACCTGCTCTGTCAGGTGGTCGAGCCAAGGGCTTACAGCCCCTGTGCTGCGCAGCCAATCTTGGCCTTGGTTGGATTCCATCGCCCATCCTGCAAGAGCGGCTTTGGACTGCGGCCAAGGGTGGTCTGGCAACCGGGGTCCTGACATGCGGTCGTGCAAACTGCCCCAGGCTACACCCTTCATCTGATGCTGTAGTTGGCCCAATCGGCGAGTGGTCTCTTTCAGAGGCAAGCCCGTGAAGCGCAATTGCCCGAGCACATTGTCAAACCAGAAAAAAGCGCTGGGCAGGGTGCGTACCAGTTCGGGCAATATGGCCAAACCGTCGCCGGTGTGCAGGTGCAATGCTTTGCCTTGGCGTTTCAGGTGCCGGCCGTGTCGCGCATAAAAAAGCGGTTGGGCCCAAGGGTCGATGTCCCAGGCATGGACCTCTTCAAATTGCGCCAACCAAGCCGTGGGCAGCATCCAGCCCGCACTGGCACCAATCAACACCAATTGTTGCCGAGGCATGTCTTGCGCCAGCAACCAATCGCTGATCTGCTCGCAGGCAGGCGACCAGCGTGGCTTGGACCGCCACGCTCGCACATGCCAATGCCATCCGCCTGTCAAATTCATGCGGTCATTTCATGGATTTTGCAAACGCTCGTTTTGCGGAAACATGAACTTTTTGGCCTCGGCGTCCATCTCTGTTTTGAAGGTGTAACGGGCTTTGAAAGCTTCAGCCCGTTGCGCTGCGGGTCGTGCATTGACCGCATCGAGCAGGCGTTTGATGTGGGGGTACTGGGTCCAGGTGGCGTCTCCTGTGCCCAACACATAGGGCAGCAGGCGCGCCCAGCCCCACAGGGCCATGTCGACAATGCTGTAGTGTTCGCCGAGCATGTAGGTGTGCTGGCTCAAGTGTTTCTCCAGCACGGTCCAGTGGCGGTGGGCCTCAAAGTCGTAGCGGTTCAGCGCGTAGGCTTTGGGCTCGGGTGCCGCATGGCGAAAGTGCACCGATTGGCCCGAAAACGGGCCAATGCCACTGGCGATGAACATCAGCCAAGACAGGGCTGCACCGCGTTCTTTGGCTTGGGCCACACTGGGTATGAACTTTTGTTCGCGATCGGCCAAGTACAACAAGATGGCGTTGCTGTCGAACACGGTGGTGTCGCCATCGGTGATGGCGGGCACCTTGGCATTGGGGTTGACCGCCAAGAAGTCGGGCGCAAACTGTTCGCCTTTCCGTGTGTCGACCGGAATGGCTTCAAAAGCCAATCCCAGCTCTTCCAGCAACAAGGCAATCTTCATGGGGTTGGGTGCGGCGTTAAAGAAAAATTTCAACATATTGAATCCGTTCGAAAATGAAAAAAGTCCTGAAACTCAGTGTCGCCTAATCCACTGGCATGTGCACAGTTGCACCAGTCATTTGGGCGACTGTGTCAGCTGGAGCTTGTTGTTAACGTCTTTTCTTTGTCATCCCCCCTCACATCCCCATGATCGAGAGATTTTCGCAAATCCGTTACGAGGACTTGGCGGCCGATGTTCGGCCATTGGCCGATGACATCCTCAAAGTGTCCAGTGCCGCATTGGGCGGGCCTTACAACGCCTTGTTGCGCAGCCCCGACATGGCCCGGCGTGCTTTTGATTTTCTGGACTATTTGCGTTTTCGCACCTCGGTGAACAAGCGCTTGAACGAATTCGCCATCTTGATCCAAGCGCGCATCTCCAACGCCCAATTCGAATGGTGGGCGCACGAACGCATCGCACGTAAGGCGGGTTTGTCCGATGCGGTCATGCGCGACTTGCAGCAATGCCAGCGCCCCACCCACATGCAAGCTGACGAACGCTTGGTTTACGACTACTGCGTGCAGTTGTCGCTCAACCACCGCGTACCAGATGCCTTGTGGCAAGAGGCCGTCGCGGCCATGGGTGAGCAAGCCGTGGTCGATCTCACCGTCTTGTCCGGTACTTATGTCATGGTCTCCATGCTGCTGAACGCCACCCAAGTGGGCATTCCGGACGGGGGCGAGCTCCCTTTGCAGGTGATGGACCCTCAAGACATTCGCCAGCGTCTGCTGGCCTGATCCGTTTTTTCACAATCCTCAAGGAGACCGCCATGACATTCCGTTTTGTTCGCAGCGCATTGGCCCTCATGTTGGCCGCTACGGCCTTGCATGTATCTGCACAAGACTTTCCCAACCGCGCCATCACCATGGTCATGCCCTATGCCGCAGGTGGACCGGGCGATACCATCACCCGGGTTTTTGCTGGGGCTATGCAAAAGCACTTGGGCCAGCAAATTGTGGTGGACAACACCGCAGGAGCTTCCGGCTCGATTGGCACGGCCAAAGTGGCGCGCGCCAGACCCGATGGCTACACCTTGTTGATGATCCACGTGAGCCATGCCACCAATGTGGCCATGTACAAAGGTTTGCCCTATCACCCAGTCGACGATTTTGAGCCGATTGGCCGCGCCACCAGCGGCCCCATGGTCATCGTCACGCGCAATGATTTTCCGGCGCGAAATTTGAACGAATTTGTGGCCTACGTGAAAGCCAACGGACCCAAAGTCAGCTTGGCCCATGCGGGTGTGGGCTCGGCCTCGCACTTGTGCGGCCTCATGATGATGAACGCCTTGAACGTCAAGCTCAATGAAATTCCCTACAAGGGCACTGGCCCGGCCCTGAACGACCTGATGGGCGGTCAGGTGGACATTTTGTGCGACCAAACTTCGGGCACGGTACCCTCGGTCAAGGGTGGCAAGATCAAGGCCTATGCCTCAGCAGGCAAGGCACGCTTGCCACAGCTGCCAGAAGTGCCCGCCATCGCCGATGCTGGCGTGGATGGTTTTGACATCAACATTTCATTTGGTTTGTATGCACCCAAGGGCACACCCAAGCCGGTGCTCGACCAGTTGACCTCGGCGCTGCAAAAGTCAGTGACCGATCCTGAAGTGCGCCAGCGCCTAGAGGCCATGGGCATTTCGGCCGTGTCGGTCGATCAAGCACGTCCTGAAGCTTTGCGCAACCACCTCAAAAACGAGATCGACACCTTGGGCGGTCTGTTGATCAAGGCCGGCGTCAAAGCCAATTGACAGCTCCGCTGCGCTGGGGCCTGAGGGTCTGCGTCTCGCCTGTTTGGGAGATTTCATGATGCAAAGCTGGTGGCCCTTGCTACTGACCTTGGTCATCCAGGCCATGGTGGCCATGGCCTTGCTCACATTGCCAGTGGTTGCGCCGGTGGTGGCGCAGACTCTGCAGGTGTCGCCTGCACTGGTGGGTTTGTATGTGTCGGTCACCTACGCTGGTGCCATGGTGGCCACCTTGATGGGCGGTGCCACCGTGGCCCGCCTGGGGGCCATCCGGGTCAGCCAATGGGGGCTCGTGCTCTGCGCAGTGGGTCTGGCTTTGTGTGCGGTGCCCTGGTTACCGGCCATGGTCTTGGGCGCCGTGCTCATTGGCTTGGGCTACGGCCCAATCACCCCGGCCAGCTCGCACCTGTTGGCCCGCACCACACCCAAAGCGCAAATGTCTTTGGTTTTTTCCATCAAACAAACCGGCGTGCCATTGGGCAGCATGCTGGCGGGAGCGATTGTGCCGCCCTTGGCCTTGCTCATCGATTGGCAGCTCAGCATGCTGGTGGTGGCCGCACTTTGCCTGGTGTGCGCTGGGATCTCGCAGAGCTTGCGGGCCGACTTGGACAGCGACCGGCAAGCTCACCTGCGCATTCGTTGGGGCAGTTTGATCGACCCAATCCGCATGGTGTTGGCGCACCGTGCCTTGCTCACCATGGCCTCGTGCTCTTTCATGTTTTCGATGGTGCAGTTGTCGCTTACCACCTATTTGGTGACCTTTCTGCACGACGATTTGTCGTATGGCTTGGTGGCGGCCGGCTTGGCTTTGTCCGTGACCCAGCTGGGTGGCATTGGTGGTCGTGTGGCCTGGGGATATGTGGCCGACCGCTGGCTGGGGGCGCGGCGCATGTTGCTGCTCTTGGCCAGCATGATGGCTGTTTGTGCTTTGGGCTCTGCCTTTTTGACCACCGACACGCCGCATGCCTTGGTGATCGCCATTTTGGTGGGTTTTGGCGCCTCGGCCATTGGCTGGAACGGCGTCTATTTGGCCGAAGTGGCCCGCCGTGCACCACCAGGGATGGCCAGTATGGCCACAGGCGGCACGCTGGCCTTCACATTTTTGGGCGTGGTCATGGGGCCGCCTATGTTCGGGGCTTTGTCGGGCTTGTTTGGCACTTACCGTGCTGGCTTTGTGGGCCTCATGGTCATGGCCAGCGTGAGTGGTACGGTGTTGTATTGGAGTCAACGGCCCCACTAATTAGCCAGCCATCAAAATCTGGTCGATCCACGCTTGAATCGCGGGCCCGTCCATGCCGTGCGCTAGGCCCAACAACATGACGATGCGCACCTTGTGCGGCGGTAAGGGGCCTGCAGTCAGGATGCCGTGTTGGGCATCGGCGTAGATGCTGGCCCGCGTCACGCTGCCGGTGATGAAGCGGGCGCAACGCGCCACCAGCACGCCTTGCGCGGGCAAAGACTGAATGAAGGCGCGGTACCCCGTGGGCGTGTTGGCATTGCCCAAACCGGCATGCACAATGCCCAGCGCCCCAGCGGCTATAAAGGCGCGCATCGCGGTCTCGTCGACCCCGGCATAGGCCACAGCAATGTCCACCCTGGGCCAGGTGGTGGGCCTTTGCCAAGCCACGGTCGGAGCACGCCTGGCGGCGCGGAACCACTGCACCGCCTGGTCGGCCACTTCGCCCAAGGCTCCGGCCAGTGGGCTGTCAAAAGCTTCTATGCTGCTCACATGGCGTTTGCCCACCCACAGGCCAGAATGGATGCGCCCGTTCATCACCACCAAGCTGCCGCGCCCACGCGCACCGGGGCAGGCGGCCACACTGCAGGCATCTAACAAATTGGCTGGGCCATCGGCTGAATAGGCTGTGGCGGGGCGCATGGCCCCCACCACCACGATGGGTTTTTCGGTGTCCACGCTCAGGTGCAAAAAAGTGGCGGTTTCTTCTAGCGTGTCGGTACCGTGTGTGACCACGATGCCCACCACATCGGGGTTGTTCACGGCTTGAATCACGGCCGCATGCAGATGGAGCCAATCCTCGGGCCGGACGTCGTAACTGGCCAGCTGCATGGGCTGGGTGACTTCGATGCCATAGCGTTGTCGCAGCTCGGGTACCGTGTCGACCACGGCGGCCAGGCTCAGGCTGGCGGGTTTGTAGTCGGTGCTGACCGAGGCGGCGCTGGCAGCACCTGCGATGGTGCCACCGGTACCGATCAGGGCCAATGTGGGTTTTGACATGGTTTAAACCTCCGAAAAAATCATCTTCACATGGCCCAGCGGGCCGAAATCGGCACTGGCGCTGTCGCCCGGCAGCAGCTCTAAAGGCACCATGCAGGTGCCGGTCGTCACCACATGGCCCTTTTCCAAAGTGATGCCTAGGCTCGACAGCTGGTTGGCGAGCCAGGTCAGGGCGATGCGCGGGTCGCCCAGCACGTTTCCCCCCGAGCCATCGCGGGTGTACTTGAGTTGCTTGCCGTGTTGGACTTGGGCCTGCACCGGGTAGGTGCTCAAGTCCAGATCGCGCCAGACATCTGGGGCGGCCGGACCCAGCACAAAGTGGCGGGCACAGGCGTTGTCGGCCAGCAGTTGCGCCTCGCCTGCGGCGGTGAACGGCTCCATGCGCGAGTCGGGCACTTCCAGCGCCGGGTGCAATCTGGCCACGGCGGCCATGACTTGCTCCTGGGTGTAAGGCGCTGCTTTCGGTGGCAGGTCTTGCGCCATGGCAAAAGCAAATTCCGGCTCGGCCACGCGCATGCGGTTGCCGGCTGAAGGGACGGTGACGCCGCTTTCAAACACCTGGCCCGACAACAAGCGACCAGCCATGGGGCCGCTCACGTTGATGTGCGCTTGGCCATTCGCGCTGGTGGCAGCGATTTTCCAGCCGAGTACCTTGCGGCCGGACACCACCGGCAATTGGGCTTGTGCGGCGTAGCCCTCTGAGGAAGTCATGGGACAGCAGGCTTCGGGCAGTGCGCTCAGCACTTGGCCCGTTTGCCAATGGGCCCAGATCAGGCGGGCAGCCTCGGTGGCACTGGCGTGGGGCATAGAGAGGTGATCGGTCATTGGGCAATTGTCGGCGCATCTGCAGCGGTCGGATCAAGATTTTTGTGTATAATTTTGGGCTTGGTGGCGTCAGCCTACCGAGTCGGGTGATATAGCTCAGTTGGTTAGAGCGCAGCATTCATAATGCTGATGTCGGTGGTTCAAATCCACCTATCACCACCAAATTTCAAGGCCCGCAGTTCAACGACTGCGGGCTTTTTGGTTTTCTGGCCCCATGCTTTCAACCGCATACAGCGCGTGTGCAAGCCCCCAGCCCTGCCAGACCTTCGCCCCTGCGTTAAGGTCAGGGCATGAACAAGCAATCTTGGACGCATGGTTTGAAGCTGGGTGCCCGCCAGTTGTGGCGTGACCTGCGGGCGGGCGAGTTGCGTCTGTTGATGTTGTCGGTAGCACTGGCTGTGGCGGCTTTGACGGCGGTGGGCTTTTTGGCCGACCGCATGCAGTCGGGTTTGTGGCGCGACGCTCGGCAACTTTTGGGTGGCGATGCGGTGGTGGTGAGCGACCAGCGCACCCCTAAAGCTTTTGTGCGCCAAGCCCAAGCGGTGGGCTTGCAAACCAACACCAATGTGAGTTTCCCGACCATGGCGCGAGCCATGCCTAAAGAAGAGGCCAGCAGCCCATCCTCCAATCCTCCCCCCACCCGCTTGGTGGCCCTCAAAGCGGTGGAGCCTGGTTACCCCCTGCGTGGCCGCTTGGAAATTGCAGGTCAGCCTGCGGCCACCATTCCGCCTGAGGGCGAGGTCTGGGTCGATGTGGCTTTGCTTGAAGCCTTGAACGTGCAGGTCGGCGACCTGCTGGGCCTGGGCGAGCGCCGTTTGCGCATCGCAGCCACCATCACCCGCGAGCCTGATCGGGGGGCCGGTTTCATGGCTTTTGCGCCCCGCGTGATGATGAACCAGGCCGATTTGGCTTCGACCGGTTTGGTGCAGCCGGCCAGCCGGGTGAGCTGGCGCATGGCGGTGGCCGGCAACGATGCGGCAGTGGGCCAATTTTTGCCTTGGGCGCGTGCGGAAGTGGACAAGCCTGAGGTGCGTGGCGTCAAAGTTGAGTCGCTCGAAAGCGGTCGCCCCGAGATGCGGCAAACCTTGGACAGGGCCTCGCAGTTTTTGAATTTGGTCGCTTTGTTGGCGGCTTTGCTCTGCGCTGTGGCCGTGGCTTTGGCGGCGCGGAGTTTTGCCGAACGCCAACTTGATGCCTGCGCTTTGCTGCGTGTTTTGGGCCAAAGCCAGCGCACACTCACGTTGAGTTATGGCCTGGAGTTTTTGGGCGCGGGCGTGGTCGCCAGCGTGTTGGGGGTGTTGGCCGGTTATGCCGTGCATTTGGGCTTTGTGTTTTTGCTGGCCGGTTTGGTCGAGGCCAATTTGCCCAGCGCCAGTGGGCAGCCCGCCGGGATGGGTTTGGCCATGGGCCTGACGCTGCTGGTGGCTTTTGGCTTGCCACCGGTGTTGCAATTGGCCAAGGTGCCGCCTCTGCGCGTGATCCGGCGAGATTTAGGCAACGTGCAGGTGCGATCAGGCTTGGTGTTGGCGATGGGTTTGATCGGCTTTGCTTTGACCTTGCTCATGGTCAGCCGCAACTTGACCTTGGGCTTGATCACGGTGGGCGGTTTTGCGCTGGCGCTGCTGGTGTTTGCCGCGTTGGCTGCTGCGGCTTTGTGGGTGCTGCGCCGCTCGGTGCCCGACGAATCAGCCCCCCGTTGGCTGCGTCTGGCCACGCGCCAAGTGGCGGCACGTCCCGTGTTTGCGGTGGTGCAGGTCAGTGCTTTGTCGGTGGGTTTGCTGGCGCTGGCTTTGCTGGTCTTGCTGCGCACCGACCTGATCGCCAGTTGGCGCCAAGCCACCCCGGTCAACGCGCCCGACCGGTTTGTCATCAACGTGCAGCCCGAGCAGGCCGAGCCGTTTTTGGCACACCTGAAAAATGCGGGCGTCCAGTCCCCCGATTGGTTCCCCATGATCCGTGGCCGTTTGGTGGCCATCAACGGCCGCGTTTTGGGGCCAGATGATTTGGAAGCCGATCGCGGCAAGCGGTTCTTGGACCGCGAAATCAACCTCTCGCACAGCGCCGAGTTGCCCGCGCACAACCCCCTGGTGGCAGGACGTTGGCAAGCCGAAGAGGTGGGCGGTGTGAGTGTGGAAGAGGGCATCGCCAAAGCGCTGGGGGTTCAGCTGGGCGACCTGTTGGGTTTTGACATCGCCGGGCAAGCGCACCAGGCCCGCGTGACCTCGCTGCGCAAAGTCGACTGGGGTTCGATGCGGGCCAATTTCTTCATGTTGTTCCCCGTCTCCAGCATGCCTGACCTGCCCATGACCTACATGGCTGCGTTCCAGTCGCCGCAAGGGGTGCCGGGTTTTGAAAATGCCATGGTCAACGAGTTTCCCAACATCACCAGCGTGGACATGCGCAGCACGCTGGCGCAGGTGCAGCGGGTGATGGACCAGGTGATCCGAGCCGTAGAGTTTTTGTTTGCCTTCACCTTGGCTGCGGGCCTGATGGTGCTCTTGGCTGCCGTGGGTGCCAGCCGCCAAGCGCGTGAGCGCGAGTACGCCATCATGCGGGCGCTGGGCGCGGGCCGCAGCCTGTTGGCGCAGGTGCAGCGCACCGAGCTTTTGGGCATCGGCTGGTTGGCCGGCTTCATGGCCAGTGCCATGGCTTTGGCCGTGGGTTGGGCCTTGGCGCGTTACGCTTTCGAGTTCGCCTGGCAGCCGCCTTTGTGGGTGCCTTTGGCCGGTGGCCTGGCGGGTGCCTTGTTGGCTTGGGGCGCGGGCAGCTTGAGCTTGGCCGGCGTTTTGCGCCAACCTGTGGTTCAGACATTGCGCCAATCGGCGCAGTGATCCCGCTGGCTCCGGGCCCTTTGCAACACTGCACAATCGCGTCTTATGAACATGGAAGACAAGCCGCCGTTTGAAACGCCCTTTGCCTGGATCGGTGGCGAAGGCCTTGTGCGTGCATTGGCCGATCGTTTTTATGACCTGATGGACATGGAGCCTGGCTTCAAAGCGCTGCGCGACGCCCACGGCAGCACTTTGGATGGCGCCCGCGACAAGCTGTTTTGGTTTTTGTGCGGTTGGCTGGGTGGGCCTGAGCACTACACAGAGCGTTTTGGCCACCCACGTTTGCGCATGCGCCACATGCCGTTTTCGATCGGGGTGCTCGAGCGTGACCAGTGGCTAGCCTGCATGGACCAAGCCATGAGCGAGCTGAACGTCGACCCGGTGCTGCGCGAGCGCTTGAACGCCAGCTTTTTCAAAACAGCCGATTGGATGCGCAACCGTGGCGCTTGACGCGCCCACGGTGTGAGCGTGCTTGGCCCCAGCCCCTGAATGCCCAGCCCGGAGTCCTTTTGTGAAAATCAATGCGCTGCAAGACCTGAAAAAAGTTCGGAAAAAACTGGCCGAGGTCCAAGCGCAAGCTCAAGCTTTGGCCGCTGCCCAAGCGTTGGCGGCCAAACAGCGCGAGGCTGAAAGCCATTTGTTTGTTAGGGCTGTGGGGCAGGTGCAGCGCTTGCCCGACCACGACCAGGTCAGTTTGACCGGGCCAAGTCCGGCTCCTGTTGCCCACCAACGCCAGTTGGACAACGAAGCGGTGCTGCGCGACTGTTTGAGTGACGAATTCGACGCCAGTACTTTGCTCGACACTGACGACGCCCTGAGCTTTCGCCGCCCGGGCATTGGCCGTGATGTGATCCACAAATTGCGCAAGGGCGACTGGTCAATTCAGCGCGAGATCGACCTGCATGGTTTGCGCAGTGACGAAGCGCGTATGGCATTGACGGAGTTCATCCGTCAGGCCCACCGCCAGGGTTTGCGCTGTTTGCGTGTGGTGCACGGCAAAGGCTTAGGCTCACCGGGCAAAACGCCGGTGCTCAAGTCCAAGGTACACAGCTGGTTGGTGCAAAAAAACCAAGTCATGGCCTTTGTTCAGGCCAAGCCCGCCCAGGGCGGTGCGGGTGCGCTGGTGGTGCTGCTCAAGTCAGGCGCTTGAGTCGCACGGGGCTGCTTCAGATGCGGGGCCACTGCCCAGTGGCGCGGTCGGCGGGCATGCTCAAGCGCCACTGGCTGGCTTGCGCCGGGACCGTCAGGCGCAAGCGCAACAAGCGTTTGTCGCGCGAGACCCAGGCTGTCAATTGACGCTCTTGACCCATCAAGGCAGGCAGCTCGTCCAGTTTTCCCAAGCGCCAGCTGCCGCCTTGTCCTTTGGCCCCCACGTCCAGGCCCAACCATTCATCACCCGCGGCCAGACCGGCCGCTTCGGCGGCGCTGCCCCGCAGCACGGCTTTGACCAGGACACTGCCAGCGCCTTCGTTCACCCGCAGGCCAAGGCGCTGCGCCATGGCCGATGTCTCGGCTTCCACCTGGATGCCATGCGCTGAGAGCAACTCGCGCAGCGGCAGCTCGTGTGTGCTGTGCACCCAAGCCTGCATCTCCTTTTGCCAGCTGCGGCCGGTGAGGGCTTGCAATTCGTCCAGCAAGTCCTGCTCGCGCATCGGTCCAGCTTTGCAGCGTCTCCACAGACCGCGCATCACGGTGTCGAGCGTGTAGCCTTCGGTCTTGAATTCGCTGCGCAGTTTCAAATCGAGGCACAGCGCCACCAGCGAGCCCTTGGTGTAGTAACTCACTGTGGCGTTGGGCGTGTTTTCGTCTTGGCGGTAGTACTTCACCCAAGCGTCAAAGCTGGCCTGCGCCACGCTTTGCACATGACGGCCCGGGGTTTGCTGCACCTGTGCGATGGCTTTGCCCAGCAGTTGGATGTAAGTGCTGTCGTCTATCAGATCTGCGCGGCGCAAAAGGATGTCGTCGTAATAGCTGGTGAAGCCTTCAAAGAACCACAGCAACTGGGTGAAGTTTTCTTGGGTGTAGTCATAGCGTGCAAAAGCATCGGGGCGCAACTGCTTGACGTTCCAGGTGTGGAAGTATTCGTGGCTGATCAGGCCCAGCAGCGTGGTGTAGCCCTCGTTGCGATGTGGCTTGGTTTGGCGTGGCAAATCGGTGCGGTTGCAGATCAGCGCGGTGCTGTTGCGGTGTTCCAGTCCGCCATAGCCGTCGTGCACAGCATTGAGCATGAACAGGTAGTTTTTGTGCGGTGTTTTTTTGCCCGCGGCCTTACCCTGTCCATGCCAAAACGCGATGGCCGCTTCGCAGATTTTTTGCGTGTCGGCCAAGAGGCGCTCACCGTCAAAAGAGGGCAGGGCGCCAGCCACCACAAAGCGATGCGGCACGCCGCAGGCCATAAAACTGCCGCTCCAGAACGTGCCCAGTTCCACCGGGCAGTCCACCAGTTCGTCATAGTGCGCGGCTTGGTACAGGCCAAAACCTTTTTTATCAATCTTGACCGGCGCCAAGCCCGTGGCGGCCTGCCAGTTGGGATGACTTTTGACGGCAGTCAGCTGCAGTTGGTGCGGCGCATCTTCTTGGCCATGCACGCGCAGACACACGCTGGTGCCATTGAAAAAGCCCCTCTGGCTGTCGAGCCAAGCGGTACGCACCGAGTTGTCAAAAGCGTACACCTCGTAACTCAGCACCACAGGTTGGCCGGGCTTGCAAGCAATGTCCCAGGTGCATTTGTCACGCTGGGTGATGGCAGCGGAGCGGCGCCCCTGTTTGGCGCTCAGGTTTTGCAGGTTTTTAGCAAACTCACGCACCAAATAACTGCCCGGAATCCACACGGGCAATGACACGGTTTGTGTGGCTTGTGGCTGGGCGATCGTCAAGCGGATGTGGAACAAATGCGCATGCAGGTTGGCGGCTTCAACGGTGTAGTGGATGGCGGTCATGTTGCACCTGCGGCCAAAAAGCAACTCAGGCTGGCCACAGTCGTCAGCTGCAGGCGCATGGGCAGCCAAGGCGCCAGGCCCGCCGCTGGCCAAGTGCGGCGGTCCATGACATAGCAGCCGATCAGCACAAAACCCAGCAGCGGTAAGCCGGCAAAGGCGGGCATCATCACGCCCACCCAGGCCAGCAGCGACGGCGCCACGCCCCAAGTGAAGTGGATGCGCGGTGCGTTGCGCACGATCAGCGCATTGCGAAAGCCGACACCCCAATGGATGCCCCCTAGAAACGACACGATCACAGCGCCATAGCCTTGCATGGCCAGAGCCACATAGGGGTGCAGGTCGGGCCCCACCAGCCACAGGCACAAAGCCAAAAAGACAAACGGAATGAGCCCGGCATAGCCCATTTTACGGATCAAACGCCAGGTGGCGTCTTCGGTGTGTGGGGTGTTCATTTCAGGTCAGCCAGAATTTTTTCGACTTGGGCCATGGGCACCGCGCCTGGCACCCGGGTGCCATCGGCAAACAGCAACAAAGGCGTGCCGGTGATGCGGTTCTTTTGGCCAAAGGCCACGATGGTGTCAATCGCCGAGGTGTCGCAGTTGGCGTTCGGTGGCGTGGTGCCGCCGATCATCCAATCGTTCCAGACCTTGGCCTTGTCTTTGGCGCACCAGACGTTCTTGGATTTCGTGCGCGAGTCTTCGCCCAAGATGGGGTAGAGAAAATGGTAGATGGTCACGTTGTCCAGTTTTTGCAGGTCTTTTTCAAACCGTTTGCAAAAGCCGCAATTGGGGTCTGCAAACACCGCCAGCTTGCGTTTGCCATTGCCGCGCACTTGTGTGAATGCGGCTTTGAGGGGCAGTTGGTCAAAGCCGATGGCCGAGAGCTTTTCAACGCGCTCTTCGGTCAGGTTCCGCCTTTGCCGCACGTCGATCAAGGCGCCTTGGATCAGGAAATGGCCTTCGGCATCGCTGTACATGACCTCATTGCCCATGCGAATTTCAAACAAGCCGTTCATGGGCGTTTTGCTGATCTCGTCAATTCTTGGCAAATTAGGCAGGCGCTCGCTCAGGTTTTTGCGAATCGTGGCTTCTTGGGCCATGACGTTGGCCATGCTGCCCCAAGACAGCGCGGCGGCAACCAACATCAGGGCCAAATTGGGAGGGGCAAGCTTCATCGAACGGGCTTTCAAAAAAGGAAGGGGCTGGGCCACGGGCACTTCAGCGGTCGGCGCGGTCGGCGCTTTGGCCCATCGCGCGTTGAGTCATCCAGTGTTTCAGGGGACCGCTGCGGTCAAAGCCGCGCATGCCCCAGTTGCGCAGGTTTTGCCAGATCGGGCCGGGCTGGGCAAACAGGCGCTGCAAGCCATCGGTCACAAGGCCCATGGCCTGCACATCAGCCTGACGGGCGCGCTCGTAACGGCGCAATAATTTGATGTCGTGCAGGGGCCGCCAAAACTCTTTGGCTTTTATCACCCGGACCAACTCTGCGACATCGGCCAGGCCAATGTTCAGGCCTTGTCCGGCCAAAGGGTGCAAGCTGTGGGCGGCGTCGCCTGCCAAGGCAAAGGCCTGCTTGGCTGAGCCCGACATCGGGCCGATCCAGCGCTCGGCGCGTGCCAGTTGCAGCGGCCAGACGGCGCGTTCGGCCGACAGCTGCATGCTCCCTAAACGGTGTTCGCAAGCCGAGGCCAGCGCCACCGCAAAGTCTTCGGCAGGCATGGCCATCAGTTCTTGGGCTCGCAGTGGGTGCACCGACCACACCAGCGCGACTTCGCGCCCACCTTCGCCACCCAAGGGCAGCAGGGCCAGCACCTCGGCTTGCGGCTGCACCAGGCCAGGCGCAGCGCTCCAGCCAAACCATTGCCGGGCGATGCCCTCGTGTGCACGTTCGCACAGGAGGCGGGAGGCCACGGCGTGTTGTTCGTAATGCGTGATGTCAAAGCCCACACCGAGTTCGGCGCGGGTCTGGCTGGCGCGGCCTTCGCACACCACCGTGAGCGGTGCAGCCACCGGGGCCTGCACCACTTGGATCTGGGGTTGAAATTGCACGGCCTGCGTCAACAGGGCCTCCAGTGCAGGCACGTCCACCATCCAATTGAGCTGGCCCACCCCTTGTTCTTGCGCGCCAAAATTCAGCTGACCGCCTTGGTCACCCCAAACCTGCATTTGGTGCACGGGCGTCACTGCGGGGGGCTCGGGCCAGCAACGCAGGTCTTGCAGCAAGGCTTTGGCTGCGCCGTTGAGCGAATAGGCTCGCACGTCGGGGGCTGGGTTGGGCTGAGTTGATTCGACCAAAGCCACGTTCAGCCGTTCGCGGGCCAGCAGCAAAGCCAAAGTGCGGCCCACGATGCCAGCGCCACGGATGCAAATGTCAGGGGGAGAAGCCATCTGCACATTGTAAGGAGGCCGCCCAACGCGCTGGGCCGCTGGGGCTTTGATGCTGATGATTCAAAGGCCTGTGGGTCAGGTGCCCCGCCTTGGGGCTGAGCCGTTAAAATTGACGGTTCATTTTCGAATCTCTTCCCGAATCACCGAAAGCCTTCCATGAGCCTCAAATGCGGCATCGTGGGTCTGCCCAATGTGGGCAAATCCACCCTTTTCAACGCCCTGACCAAAGCCGGCATTGCCGCCGAGAACTACCCCTTTTGCACGATTGAGCCCAACACCGGTGTGGTGGAGGTGCCCGATCCCCGATTGCAGCAGTTGGCCCTGATCGTTGAGCCCGAGCGCATCGTGCCGGCCATTGTGGAGTTTGTGGACATCGCCGGTTTGGTGGCTGGAGCCAGCACGGGCGAAGGCCTGGGCAACAAGTTTTTGGCCCACATCCGCGAGACCGACGCGATCGTCAATGTGGTCCGCTGCTTTGAAGACGACAACGTGATCCATGTGGCCAACAAGGTCGACCCGATTGCCGACATCGAGGTCATTCAGACCGAGCTGTGCCTGGCCGACTTGGCCGCAGTTGAAAAAGCCATCCACCGCGTGAGCAAAATCGCCCGCTCTGGCGACAAAGAAGCCGTCAAGCAAATGGCGATCCTGGAAAAGTGCCAGGCGGCCTTGAACGACACCCAGCCGGTGCGCACCATCGACTTCAGCAAAGAAGAGCGGGTCGAACTCAAGCAGTTCTTCTTCATCACCGCCAAGCCTGCGATGTTCGTGGCCAACGTGTCAGAAGACGGCTTTGAGAACAACCCATTTCTTGACCGCCTCAAGGCCTTTGCGGCCAAGCAAAACGCGCCCGTGGTGGCCATTTGCGCCAAGATCGAAGCCGAGTTGTCCGAGATGGACGACGCGGACCGCCTGGAGTTTTTGAAGGAAATTGGTCAGGACGAACCAGGTCTGAATCGCCTGATCCGCTCGGCTTACGGCTTGCTGGGCTTGCAAACCTACTTCACCGCGGGCGTGAAAGAAGTGCGCGCCTGGACCATCCGCGTGGGCGATACCGGCCCACAAGCCGCAGGCGTGATCCACACCGATTTTGAAAAAGGCTACATCCGCGCCCAGACCATCGCGTTTGACGACTACATCTCCTTCAAAGGTGAGCAAGGTGCGAAAGACGCAGGCAAGATGCGCGCCGAAGGCAAGGACTACGTCGTCAAGGATGGCGATGTGATGAACTTCTTGTTCAGCTCCTGAGCCACTCAAGAAACCCACAGAAAACCGCCCTGAGAGGCGGTTTTTTCATGCGTGGCTCAAGGCCTGACGCTTCACAGTCCCGCCAGCGGGGTGGTTCCGCCGATGTTACTCAGCAAGCGCTCGCGTCCCTTGAGCACATGCTTTTCAGCGGTGGATTTGGCTTTGGCCTTGGAGCCTTTGACGATGGCTTCGTACAAGATGCGGTGCTCGGCGTTGGACTGGCGCATGTTGCCCGGTGCGTTGAAGTACTCGCGCCTGAACAGGTGCATTTCTTTGATGATGTCGTCATACGCGGCCTGGGCCCGTTGGTTGTTGGCCAACAGCAGAATAAGGGCATGGAACTTCAGGTTCAGCTCGTAATAGAGGTTGGCGTTTTCGGTCTCGCAAGCCACATCCATGGCTTGCAGCAGTTGCTCAAACTGCGCTTTGTGGCTTTCGGCCACGTGGTCGGTGGCGCGTTCTGCGGCAAAGCCAAACACCAGTGCCCGCAGGTCGTAAAGCTCCAGCATTTCCCTCACCGACATCTGGCGCACAAACACACCGCGGTTGAGCACGGCCGTGACCAGACCTAAACCCGTCAGCATGCGGATGGCTTCACGCACAGGGCCCCGGCTGGTGCCCATGCGCAGGGCCAAGGCCGCTTCGTTCAGGCGCTCACCGGGCTTGAGTTCGCCGCTGTAGATGAGCTGCTTGAGCTGCTCAGCGACAAAAACGGGCAAACCTTGTTCGGGTTTTTCGGGGGCGGCGTTCATGGGCAATGGGTTGGAAAAGCGGCATTCAAAAAGCGGCATCTGTACGGCTTTATCCTAACTGAAGATGGCCAAAATCGTGCGATTCACGTCGCCAATGTGTCAACAATCCATCGAAAGTGTTGACACTTTAGGGGTTGACGTTCACACTTTGAACCACTTTCAGCAAGTGCACGCACTTGATCCCACAGCGTATTTCATCGTTCGGAGATGTCCATGCCGCACCAACCCGCCTCCGCTGCGCTGTCGCGCTTTCGGGTGATCGATTTGACCCAGGTGCGTGCTGGCCCCACGGCCTGCCGCCAACTGGCCGACTGGGGTGCCGATGTGGTGCAGGTGCAAATGCCCGAGCATATGCGCGGCGACGACACGCTGGGTGGGCAAGAGGGTTCGGACTACCAGTACACCCACCGCAACAAGCGCTCGATCACGCTGAACCTGAAGGAGCCCGAGGGCATTGCCCTGCTCAAGCAGTTGATTGCCAAGGCCGATGTGGTGGTGGAAAACTTCCGTCCGGATGTGAAGTTCCGCTTGGGCATCGACTATGAGAGCCTGAAAAAAGACAACCCCGGCCTGGTGTACGCCAGCATCTCGGGTTTTGGCCAAACCGGTCCCTTGGCCGCAAGGCCGGGTTTTGACCAGATTGCGCAGGGCATGGGCGGCTTGATGTCGGTCACCGGCTTGGCCGAGCAGGGCCCGATGCGGGTGGGCATCCCGATCGCCGATTTGTGCGCGGGCATTTTTGCAGCGCAAGGCATTTTGGTGGCCTTGCTCGAGCGCGAAAAATCAGGCCAAGGCCAATGGCTGCACACCTCGCTGCTCGAGTCCATGGTCTACATGATGGATTTCCAGACCTCGCGCTGGTTGATTGATGAAGAAGTGGCCACGCAGGCGGGCAACTTTCACCCGACCAGCATTCCTACGGGTGTTTACAAGGCGCGCGATGGTTACATGAACATCGCGGTGTTTGGCTCCAAAATTTGGGAGCGCTTTTGCGATATTTTAGAGGCACCCCAGTGGGTCACCGACCCGCGTTACCACGACAAACCCAGCCGCTCGGTCAACCGTGATGCGCTGAACGCCGAGATCAACGAACGTTTGGCCAGGCAAGATCGCGCTCATTGGATCGAGCGCTTGAACGATGGCGGCGTGGCCTGTGGCTTGATCAACAGCATGGACGAGGTGTTCAACGAACCGCAAGTTCAGCATTTGAAGATGGTGAAAGACGTGGTGTCGGTGCACCAAGGTCCGCAGCGTTTGGTGGGGCAACCGGTGCAGCTGGAACGCACGCCCAGCACCATCGCCCGCGCCGCGCCGCGCCGCGGCGAACACAGCGAAGAAATTCTGGGCGAACTCGGGCTCGATGCGTCTGTGCTGCAGCAACTCAAATCCAAAGGAGTATTCTGAATGACCGACGTCGTCTACACCTCGCCGACCGAGCGGGTCAACACCTGGCTGGACGGCAGCACGCTGTTCATCCAGTTCAACAATGTGGCGCGGCACAACGCCTTGTCGGTGGACATGTGGGAAGCCGTGCCGGTGCTGTTGAATCAGGCCGAACACGACCTCCGTGTGCGTTTGGTGGTGTTCACCGGGGCAGGTGAAAAAGCTTTTGTTTCTGGGGCCGACATCTCGCAGTTCGAGGACATGCGTGCGGCGCGTGAGGCGGTCACCCGCTACGAGCACATGGCCGAGACCGCGCTCATGGGCATTTACAACTTCCCCAAGCCCACGCTGGCTTGTATTCGCGGCTTTTGCATCGGTGGCGGCATCAACGTGGCCATCAGCTGCGACATGCGCATCGCCGCCAGCGACGCCGTGTTCTCGGTGCCAGCGGCCCGCCTGGGTTTGGGCTACCGCTACTCGGCCATGAAAAATCTGGTCGATCTGATTGGCCCGGGTGCGGCCAAAGACCTGTTTTTCACGGCCCGCAAGATCAACGCACAAGAGGCACAAAGCCTGGGTTTGGTCACGCGGGTTTGCCCCCCAGAGGCTTTGCCTGAGTTGCTGGCCGAGTACACCTCGGCCCTGGCGGCCAACGCGCCCCTGACCATTCAAGCGGCCAAGGCGATCACGCGCGAAATCCTCAAACCCTCGCCAGAGTTGGACCTGGACTTGTGCACCCAACTCATCCGCGGCTGCTTTGACAGCGCCGACTACGCCGAAGGCCGCAAGGCTTTCATGGAAAAACGCAAACCCGTCTTCAAAGGCGAATGAGGTCCCTCATGAAATCTTATTGGATGAACATCAGCGAAGGCCAAGGCAGCATGGTGTTGCGCGAGGTGGACAGGCCCGCACCCGGCGCGGGTCAGGTGCTGGTCAAGTTGCACGCGGCTGCTTTGAATCGCGGCGAATTGATCATTGGTCACGGCCTGCACGGCAAAGGTGGCAGCAAGCCTGCGGGCATGGAAGGGGCGGGGCAAATTGTTCAGCTGGGCAGCGACACCGGGGCTTGGCAAGTGGGTGATCGCGTCATGGGCCGCTGCCCGGGCGCTTTTTCTGAATACGCCTTGATGGATGTGCGCGAAATCATGCGCGTGCCGGACAACTTGACGCTGGAGCAGGCGGCCTCCATCCCACTCACCTTTTTGGTGACCTATGACCTTCTGGTCTTGCAAGGCCACTTGCAAGCCGATCAATGGCTGCTGATCAACGGCGTGTCTTCGGGCGTGGGCGTGGCCAGTTTGCAAATGGCCAAGGTCTTGGGCGCCAAAGTCATCGGCACTTCGGGCTCACAGGCCAAACTCGATCAACTCAAGCCTCTTGGACTGGATCTGGGCTTGTGCACCCGTGCGGCCGATTTCCACCAAGCCGTGCTGCAGGCGACCGATCAAAAAGGCGCCAACCTGGTGGTCAACACCGTAGGGGGCAGCGTCTTTGCCGAGAGCATGCGCTGCATGGCGTTTCAGGGGCGTTTGGGATTTGTGGGTTATGTCGACAACACCCTCAACGCCACGATTGACCTGGAGGCCCTGCACGCCAAGCGGCTGTGTCTGTATGGCG
The DNA here is from genome assembly GCF_040400975.1 of Limnohabitans sp. Taxonomy (GTDB): domain Bacteria; phylum Pseudomonadota; class Gammaproteobacteria; order Burkholderiales; family Burkholderiaceae_C; genus Limnohabitans_A. Next base: position 199,206 of record NZ_JBBAPF010000001.1, read on the forward strand.
TGTCGAACAAAAACAGAACACCCGCTCAACGTGCAGATGGCATTGCCCAGTTTGCTGAGCAGATCCTGCCGGCCTTTGCCGATGGGCGCATCAAACCCCTGTTGGACCAAGTGTTTGACTTTGACCAACTGGACCAAGCCAAGGCGCACATGGAAAGCAACCAACACACCGGCAAGATTGTGCTGCGCATTGCCAGCGCTGCTTGAGCCGATTTCTCACCGCCCGAGACTCTTAAAAATGAAGGAGACAACACCATGAACAAAAGAAACCTGATTTCCGCTTTGGTCCTTTCTTGCTTCGGCCTGGGTGTGCAAGCCCAAGGCGCAGCCTACCCCAACAAACCCATTCGGTTGGTGGTGGGCTTTGCCCCTGGCGGCGCAGCCGACTATGTGGCCCGTGCCATCAGCGACGCCATGGGCAAAGCCATTGGCCAGAGCATCATTGTGGAAAACCGCGCTGGCGCGGGCTCCAGCATTGCGGCCGAAAACGTGGCCAAGGCCGCGCCCGATGGCTACAGCATTTTGTTGGCCAGCCCCAGCAGCATCTCGGTCAATCCAGCCCTCAACCCCAAGCTGAATTACACCCCTAAGGATTTGGTGCCGATCACCAAAGTCACCACCTCACCCTTGGTGATTGCGGTCAACCCCAACATCGGCATCAATTCGGTGCAAGACCTGATCGCGCGGGCCAAGCAAGCGCCTGGCAGGATCAACTACGCCACCTCGGGCAACGGCTCTGCGCCGCACTTGGGGGCTGCTTTGTTCACCCAATTGACGGGCGTGGACATGGTGCACATTCCGTTTCGCGGGGGTGCGCCCGCAGTCCAGTCGGTGATCGCGGGCGACACCCAAGTGACCTTTGGCACCCCGCCTTCGGTTTTGCCCATGATCCAAGCGGGTCGCTTGAAAGGCTTGGCCGTCAGCACGCGCAACAGCTCGGCTTTGGTGCCTGGTTTGCCTGGCATGCAAGAGGCCAAACTGCCCGAGTACGCGATCGAGTTTTGGTATGGCTTGTTTGTGCCTGTGGGCACTCCGCCCGCTGTGCAGAAGCGCATCTTTGATGCCGCGCAATCGGCCATGGCCCAGCCCTCCGTGAAAGCCGCTTTAGCCCGCGAAGGCACCGATGTGTCGGTTTCCACCACGCCCGATCAATTCGCGGCGTTTTTGACCGAAGATGCCAAGTTCTGGGTCAACTTGGTCAAGAGCGCCGACGTGAAACTGGATTGAGCCGCAAGGAGTTGCCATGGTTGAAAATGGATTTTTGAAGATCGAATCGATGCAGGCGCGCTGCACCCCTGCAGAGTGGCAAGCTCGTGTGGATTTGGCGGCTTGCTACCGCTTGGTGGCCTTCTACGGCATGTCCGACATGATGGCCAACCACATCTCGGCGCGGGTGCCCGGCGAAGACGGTGCCTTTCTCATCAATGCTTACGGCATGATGTACGAAGAGATCACCGCGTCCAGCCTCATCAAAATTGACCACGATGGCAACATCCTGTCCAAGCCCGACTTTGGCGATTTGAACTACGGCATCAACAAAGCCGGTTACGTGATCCACAGCGCGGTGCACGAGGCGCGCCCCGAGGTGGACTGCGTCATCCACACCCACAGCTGGGCTTCCATGGCGGTGTCGTCGCTCGAATGCGGTCTCTTGCCCATCACCCAGACTTCGATGCGTTTCCTCAAGATCGGCTACCACGATTATCAAGGCGTGGTGCTCGATCTGGCCGAGCAGGCCTCGCTGGTGAAAGACCTAGGGCAGGGTGAGGCCCTGATTTTGCGCAACCATGGTGCCCTGACCGTGGGGCGCAGTGTGGGCGAAGCCTTCAATTGGATGCACCGCTTGGAACTCTCGTGTCATGCCCAACTGGCCGCCATGGCCTGCAACACGCCGTTCGTCAAAGTTGCGCCCGATGTGCTCGAGGAAACCTGGAACAACTACCAGCCCAGCACCCGCAGACCCTATGGCCTCATGGAATGGCCAGCCTTGCTGCGCAAACTCGACCGGATGGACCCGAGTTACAAAACCTGAGCCCATTGCTTTTTCACACCCAACGAAAGATCCGCATGAACTCCCCATCTCTTTGGCTGGCCGCCGGCTTTTCCGTGCTGGCCATGGCTTTGCCCTCTTGGGCACAGGCGCAGGCTTATCCCCAAAAACCAGTCAAAGTGGTGGTGGCCTTCACGGCCGGGGGCACCACCGACATCTTGGCGCGCACCGTCACGCAGCAGCTGTCTGAAAAACTCAAACAGCCCTTTGTGATCGACAACAAGCCCGGCGCGGGTGGTAACTTGGGCACCGAGTTGGTGGTCCGCTCTGCACCAGACGGTTACACCTTGATCGTTAACTCGGTCGGACCCATTGCGGTCAACCCCACCTTGTACGGCAAGATGCCCTACAACCCCTTGACCGATCTGATGCCCATTGTTCAGATCGCAGATGTCCCCAATGTGTTGGTCATCCACCCATCGGTGCCCGCCAACACCATGGAAGAGTTGGTCGCTTACGCCAAGGCCAACCCTGGCAAGCTCAACTACGGTTCAACCGGCATCGGCACCTCGTCCCACTTGTCCAGTTTCATGCTGTCCAAGCGGGTGGGTTTTGAGGCAACCCACATCCCCTACAAAGGGGCTGATGCCCTGAAAGACTTGCTGGCAGGCCGCATCCAGTTCATGTTTGCCACCATCCCTTCAGTCATGACGCACATCACGGCGGGCAAGCTCAAACCGATTGCCGTCAGTTCACTCAAGCGTTCGCGCTCCATGCCCGAAGTGCCCACCGTGGTCGAAAAAGGCTTCTCCCAGTTTGAAGCCGGTTCTTGGTTTGGCTTTTTTGCGCCCAAGGGCACGCCAGACGCCGTGATCAGCACGGTCAACAAAGCCGTCAATGAGATCTTGCAAGTGCCCGCCATCGAGCAGCAAATGATCGCGCAAGGCGCAGACCCAGCAGGCGGCACGCCGGCCCAGTTTGGTCAGTTCGTTCAGCGCGAGCATGAAAAGTGGCGTGTCATCGTGCGCGATTCGGGCGCCAAAGCCGAGTGATCCAGCGCAGCATTCAGACCCAGCCATGAACACCTCTTTGCGCATCTTCATGTCCCGGCAGTCGATTACCCGTCTGGGGTCAACGGTTTCAGCTGCGATGGGCCAGCGTTCTTTTGAGCTGATCGCCTTGGAAGATGCCGTGGCTGCGCAACGCACCGATGGTGATGTGGCTTTCATCTCTCGGGAGGTTACTGGAACTTCCACCAAGCACGAAATTCACCCGGCTTTACAACAGGTCTACACCTTGCTGCGCCAGTCGCCCGCCTTGCGGTGGGTGCACATCCATTCAGCAGGTGCTGACCGCCAGATTTACCTCGACCTTTTGGCCAAGGGCGTCCAGGTCTCCACCTCGTCCGGGGCCAATGCACAAGTGGTGGCCACGGTGGCTTTGGCGGGCATCTTGGCCTTGGCTCGGCGCTTTCCGCTGCTGTGGGCTGAGCAGCAACAGCGGCAATGGATTCCCATGATGGGCGAGCGCATGCCCCGTGACTTGCCCGGCCAAACGGCCACAGTCGTCGGGTGGGGCCCAATCGGTCAAAAGCTGGGCAGCTTATTGCAAGCCTTAGGGATGAATGTGGTGGCCGTGCGCCAGCAAGCGCAGGCCAAGCTCCCAAACTCCACAGACCTCCACAGCGTTGAAATGGTCACTTTTGAGGACTGGCAGCAGGTTTTGCCCAAAACCGATTGGTTGGTTTTGGCTTGCCCCCTGACCCCCAAAACCCGTCAATTGGTCAATGCCCAAGCCTTGGCCTTGTTGCCCACAGGGGCGCATCTGGTGAACGTGGCCCGGGGCGAGGTGGTGGACGAGCCCGCTTTGGCCTCGGCTTTGCAAAGCGGGCAGCTGGGCGGTGCTTTTTTGGATGTGTTTGCACACGAGCCCTTGCCACAAGACTCCCCTTTGTGGGCCATGCCCCAGGTCATGGTCACGCCACACGCTGCGGGCCATTCGGATGGCAATGAACACCGCGTAGCTCAGATGTTTTTGGACAATTTGAGCCGCTGGGTGCAGGGCCTGCCTCTGCGCAATGCAGTGGCCTGATACGCAGTAGGCCACCTGTTGAGGAGGGCAAGGTTTTCCCGGGTAGCGCGGCACTTGATTTCTTCCCATAATCAATCCCGCTGTTTTGCGCACTGCTTTTTCTATTCAAGAATTCGGAGAACACCGTATGACCCACCACCATGACCCACGCCGCCGACAACTTGGCCTTGCCGCTGTTTCGAGTTTGGCACTGGGCGCCTTTGGCACCGCACAGGCCCAAAGCGCGGCTTGGCCCACGGCCAAACCCATTCGCATGATTGTGAATTTCCCTGCGGGTGGATCGCCTGATTTGGTCGCCCGTGCCGTGTCCAATACCGTATCTCAAGCCTTGGGCCAACAAATTGTGGTGGACAACCGCGGGGGTGCCGGCGGCATCATTGGTTCTGACTTGGCCGCCAAGAGCGCGCCAGACGGGTACACCATTTTGTGCAGCTCGGGCAGCGGCGCCTCCATCGTGCCTTATGTCACACCCAAGATGCCTTTTGACCACGACAAGGACCTGATTCCGGTTGCTGCCGGTGCGCGTTTGCAGTTGTTTTTGGTCGTGCGCAGCGATGCGCCTTACAAGACCTATGCCGAATTCATCGCTTATGCCAAACGCAATCCCGGCAAGATGAGCTATGGCTCGCCAGGCAACGGCACCAGCCCCCACATTGCGGGTGAGATGCTCAAATCGCAAGCGGGCATTTTCACCCTGCACATCCCTTACCGCGGGTCTGCAGCAGCGCTGCAAGACCTCTTGGGTGGCAGCGTGGATTATTTGATGGACCCGGGCATTGCCTTTTCGCATGTGCGCTCTGGCCGTCTGCGTTTGTTGGCCGTCACCTCGCCACAGCGCTTGTCCATGTTCCCCGATGCGCCCACGCTCAATGAGCTGGGGCTCAAGAATTTCGATGCCGGCACATCGCACGGTTTCTGGGCGCCTGCTGGCACGCCAGCGGCCATCGTGGACCGCCTGAACCGCGAAATCAACCGCGCCCTCATGGTGCCCAGTGCTGTGGAGGCCATCAAAGGCATTGGCGCTGAACCGACGCCCATGTCACCTGCAGAGTTTGGTGCCCTCACCAAAGCCGATGCGCGCCGTTTTGCGCAGATCATCAAAGAGCGCAAGATCGTTCAAGACTGAGGCTGCGCCGTGTTGCTGTGGGGTTTGGCCAGCGTCACAGCTGGCCGGGAAACACCCACAGCAGCAGGGCTGTCATCACCAGGTAGCGAAAAAACTTGCCAATGGCCATGTACAGCGTGCATGGCCAAAACGGCAGTTTCAGCCAGCCAGCTACCGCACACAAAGGGTCGCCCACACCCGGCAACCAGCTGAGCAAGCAGGCTTTGGGCCCCAACTTTTCCAACCAAACCAGTGCCCGGGCGTGACTGCTGGAGTCGCGCCAACGGCTGACCGCATGCCGCGTGCCCCAGCCCATCCACCAGCTGAGCATGCCGCCCAAGGTGTTGCCCGCTGTTGCCACCAAAATGGCAGGCCAAAAAAGGTCGAGGTTGAGTTTGACCAAGCCAAACACCGCCGGCTCAGAGCCCATGGGCAGCAAGGTGGCCGACACAAAAGCCACCACAAACACGGTGCTCAGACCGTGCTCGGGCAAAGCCAGCCATTGCATGATGTGGTGGAGCCAAATTTCCATCCAAGGAGTGTAGCGATGGCCCTGATGCTTGGCTTTGTCCCGATCGAATTCGGTGTTTAGAGGGCGTTTGCTGGGCCCTGTGCTTAACACATTTGGCTGTCAGTTGCTGAAATATTAAGCAACTACAATCGTGCCTTATTTTTAAGCAAACCCCATTTCACAGCGCCCACCCGTCATGCAGATTGGCCCTTACCTGTTGCCGAACAACGTGTTCGTTGCCCCCATGGCAGGGGTGACGGATCGGCCGTTTCGACAGCTGTGCCGGCAGTTTGGAGCGGGCTATGCCGTGAGCGAAATGGTGACCTCGCGCCCAGACCTGTGGGCTTCGCTCAAAACCTCGCGCCGCGCCAACCACGATGGCGAGCCCGGCCCGATCGCGGTGCAGATCGCGGGCACCGAAGCGCAGATGATGGCCGACGCCGCGCGCTACAACATCGACCGTGGCGCGCAAATCATCGACATCAACATGGGCTGCCCGGCCAAAAAGGTCTGCAGCAAATGGGCGGGCTCGGCCCTGATGCAAGACGAGCCGCTGGCGCTGGAGATCATTTCAGCCGTGGTCGAGGCTGCCTTGCCCCACGGCGTGCCCGTCACTTTGAAGATGCGCACCGGCTGGTGCGACGCTGAAAAAAATGCCCTGATTCTGGCCCGTGCCGCTGAAAGCGCAGGCGTGCAGATGGTCACCGTGCACGGCCGAACCCGCGAGCAGGGTTACAAAGGTTTTGCTGAGTACGACACCGTGGCGGCCGTCAAGGCGGCCCTCAAGATTCCAGTGGTGGCCAATGGCGACATCGACTCCCCCGAAAAAGCCCGTGATGTGCTCCAGTTCACCGGGGCCGACGCGGTCATGGTGGGACGCGCTGCCCAGGGCAGCCCCTGGATCTTCCGACAGATTACCCACTTCTTGGCCACTGGCGAGCACCTGGCACCGCCTTTGTTGGCCGAGGTCCGGCGCGCCTTGCTGGCGCATCTGCAAGACCACTATGGCCTGTATGGCGAATACACCGGCGTGCGCTCGGCCCGCAAACACATTGGCTGGTATGTGCGTGCACTGCCCGGTGGTGAAGCCTTCCGGGAACACATGAACACCCTCGAAACGGCGCAGCATCAGCTGGCGGCGGTGGCTAACTTTCTGGATGGCCTGGCCAGCCAGATGGACCGCCTGCCTGCTGGCCATGCGCAGCCGTTTGTGGAGACATTCGAATGAGCCAACAACAACAATCCATAGAAACCTGCATCCGGGACAACCTGGACACCTACTTTCGAGACCTGGATGGCACCGAGCCGACAGGCCTGTACGACATGCTGGTCAAGCTGGTCGAAAAGCCCTTGCTTGATGTGGTGATGACTCAGGCGGGTCAGAACCAGTCGCGCGCCGCCGAATGGCTGGGTCTGAACCGCAACACCTTGCGCAAAAAATTGCTCGAACACAATTTGTTGAAATAAAAGCTGAAGAAAGTTCCCATGAGAGCCCTCATCTCCGTCTCTGACAAAACCGGCATCGTCGAATTCGCTCAACAGCTTCACGCTCTGGGCGTGGGTCTGATCTCCACCGGCGGCACCGCCAAGCTCTTGGCCGACAAAGGTTTGCCCGTGACCGAGGTGGCCGAGGTCACCGGCTTCCCTGAAATGCTCGATGGCCGCGTCAAAACCCTGCACCCCAAAGTGCACGGCGGACTGCTGGCGCGCCGTGACACGCCCGAGCACATGGCGGCTTTACAAGCGCATGGTATCGACACGATTGATCTGCTCATCGTCAACCTCTACCCCTTTGAAGCCACCGTGGCCAAGCCCGGTTGCACCTTAGCCGATGCGATTGAAAACATCGACATTGGCGGTCCCGCCATGGTGAGAAGTGCCGCCAAGAACTGGAAAGATGTGGGCATCGTCACCGACGCGAGCCAATACGCCGACGTGATCGCCGAGCTCAAAGCAACGCACGCTCAAGGTCAATGCAAACTCAGCGACAAACTGCGCTTTTCCCTGTCGGTAGCCGCGTTCAACCGCATCAGCCAATACGACGGCGCAATCAGCAACTATCTGTCGAGCGTGAATTTCGAAGCTGAGAAGCTGAGCGAAGCCTATGTGCCCGAGCGTGCCCAGTTCTCAGGCCAATTCAACGAGCAATACGTGAAAGTGCAAGACCTGCGTTATGGCGAAAACAGCCACCAGCAAGCCGCTTGGTACCGCGACTTGGCCCCTGCGGCCGGTTCGCTGGCCACGGGCGTGCAGTTGCAAGGCAAAGAGCTGAGCTACAACAACATCGCCGATGCCGATGCGGCGTGGGAATGCGTGAAGAGCTTCGAGGCCACTGCGTGCGTGATCGTCAAACACGCCAACCCCTGCGGCGTGGCGGTCGGAGCGAGCGCACTCGAGGCCTACAGCAAAGCCTTCCAGACCGACCCCACCAGCGCCTTCGGCGGCATCATCGCCTTCAATCGCCCCGTGGACAAAGCCGCTGCTGATGCGGTGAGCAAACAGTTCGTGGAAGTGTTGATGGCCCCCGACTTCAGTGCCGATGCAATCGAAGTGTTCAAGAGCAAGGTCAATGTGCGCTTGATGAAAATCGCCTTGCCAGCGAACTACGGCCAAGTGCGCAACGCGCTGGAGACCAAACGCGTGGGCTCGGGCCTCTTGCTGCAAAGCGCCGACAAGCACGAACTGGCTTTGACCGATTTGAAGATCGTGACCGTCAAGCAACCCACGCCCGAAGAACTGCACGACTTGCTGTTCGCCTGGAAAGTGGCCAAGTTCGTCAAATCCAACGCCATCGTGTTCTGTCAAAACGGCATGACCATGGGCGTCGGCGCAGGCCAGATGAGCCGCTTAGATTCTGCTCGGATCGCCAGCATCAAGGCCGAAGCTGCAAAGTTGAGCCTGCAAAACACCGTGGTCGCCAGCGACGCTTTCTTCCCTTTCCGCGACGGCCTCGATGTGGTGGTGGATGCGGGTGCGACTTGTGTGGCCCAACCCGGTGGCTCGATGCGCGACCAAGAAGTGATCGATGCGGCCAACGAGCGGGGCGTGGCGATGGTGTTCACCGGCGTGCGCCACTTCCGCCATTGATTCGCCTCATTGATCGGACTGTTTTGAACTTTGAACAACTCGGCTTGATCCCGGCGCTTTTACGCGCTGTGAGTGACATGGGCTTGTACGCCCCCACCCCGATTCAAGCCGAGGCCATTCCAGCGGTCCTGAAATCGGCCGACGTGTGGGCCACCGCGCCCACCGGTTCGGGCAAAACGCTGGCCTTTGCGCTGCCGCTTGTGCAGCATTTGTTGGCCTCGCCACGCCAGACCAACTTTCGCCGCCCGGTGCGCACACTGGTGCTGGTGCCCACGCGGGAGCTGGCGGTGCAAGTGGGGGATGTGTTGGCCAACCTGGCTTACAAGCTGCCGCAGTCGCTCAAGGTGAACACCGTGTTTGGCGGCGTCTCGGTCAATCCGCAAATGATGGCGCTGCGAGGCGGTGCCGACATCGTGGTGGCCACGCCGGGTCGTTTGCTCGACTTGATCGACCAAAACGCCTTGCGCCTGGCCGATGTGCAGCACCTGGTGTTGGACGAAGCCGACCGCCTGCTGGACTTGGGGTTTGCCGACGAGTTGCAACGCGTGCTGGCTGTGCTGCCTGCCAAGCGACAGACCTTGCTGTTCTCGGCCACGTTTGCACTGGAGGTAGAGGCGCTGGCGGCCAAGCTGCTGCGCGATCCGCTGCGCATCACTGTGGAGGCTTTTGAGGGTCATCAGCCCGACATCACCCAACGGGCGATTGCGGTGGATGAGAAAAGCCGCACCGCCTTGCTGCGCCATCTGATCACCGAGAACAGCTGGAAGCAAGTGCTGGTGTTTGTTGCCACCCGTTACGCTTGTGAGCATGTGGCGAACAAGCTCTACAAGGCGGGTGTGTTTGCCACGCCTTTTCATGGCGAGATGAGCCAAGGCGCAAGACAAGAGGTGCTGAGCGAATTCAAGGCGGGTCGCTGGGACGTGGTGGTGACCACCGATTTGGCCTCACGCGGCATCGACATCGCCATGCTGCCCGTGGTGGTCAACTACGACCTGCCGCGCTCGGCCACCGACTACACCCACCGCATTGGCCGCACCGGCCGCGCTGGTGCCCATGGCGACGCGGTCAGCTTTGTCACGGCCGCCGCGCTGGCGCACTGGCAGCTGATCCTGAAACGCGAAAGCTTGGAACTCGCGTTGGAGCAAGTGCCGGGTTTTGAGCAAACCGAAATCCCACCACCGCCTTCGCCCGGCAATGGGGGCATCAAAGGTTCACGCTTGAGCAAGAAAGACAAGTTGCGGGCAGCGGCGGCTGCATCAGTCGCGGGAACTGACACGCCGTAACAGTGCGTTGATTGCGCAGGGATCAGCCCTCCTCACCTTCGAGCCCTTGTGCCTTGAGCACGCGCATCCCATGCTTGCTCATGATCTCTACATAGACCGAGGCGGCTCCGGTTTTGGCGGCGGCGTCCACGGCTTCGATCACACCGCCGACGCGCACCACTTGGGCGGTTGCAGCGCTCGGGCCCACTTTGCAGTCAAAGTCCCAAAAATCCACGCCCTTGGGCAGGTCCCGATTGCGCTCGCGTTTGAAGTATTTGCGGATGTCGTGCTTGACGGCCTCCAGCACTCGTTCAGGGTGCTTGCCTTCGGCTTGCAGGGGGAAGTTCTTTTTCATGAGGGCTCTCGTTGGCAGGGCAATCGCCCAGTCCGGACGTGAATGCAAGGCAGGATTATCCTTGCTTTGTCGAGCCGCCTGTGGACCGACTGGTGTTTTGCTGCAATGACCGACGCCGAAGGTCTGCGCATGGTCAGCTTTGACAGCGAATTTGAGCGCTTTGGGCTGCTGCGTTGTTGGATCTTGGCTTGATGCGATAGCAGGCCAGGTGCGACCAGGATGTTGTGCTTATGGTAGCATGCTAACGATATAAATCAGGAGTCAAACCATGGACATCGCACTGGTCGGCGGAGGAATTGGCGGCTTGACGGCCGCAGCTTGTTTGTTGCGCGATGGGCACCGTGTGCGCATCTATGAGCAGGCGCGTCATGTGGGGGAAATCGGTGCGGCGGTGCAAATGAGTGCCAATGCGGTCAAAGTGCTCTATCACCTGGGCCTGAAAGACAGCCTTGAAACCCAAGCCGTCAAACCCAATGCATTTGAGTTTCGGCGCTTTGACTCAGGCGAGTTGTTACACGAGATCAAGCTGGGCGAAGACCACGCTCAGCGCCATGGACATCCTTATTACCAAATCCACCGGGTTGACCTGCATGCAGCCTTGCTCGATGTGGTTGAGCAACTGGACCCTCAGGCTTTGCAGTTGGGCTACCGGGCGATCGAAGTGCTGGAAGACGAGCACAGTGCCTCGATCGTGTTCGAGGACGGTCGCCAGGTCAGGGCGAATCTGGTGGTGGGTTCGGATGGCATCAAGTCGGTGGTGCGCAAGCACGTGGTGGATGCCGATCCTCCGGTTTTCACCGGGCAGGTGGCTTGGCGTCTGGCCATCCCCATAGAACGCATTGCGCCTGAACTGCGACCTCCTGTGGTCTCGTCGATTTGGTGCGGGCCTAAGAACCATGCGGTCATGTATTACATGCGCGCAGGCCAAGTGCTCAACTTTGTGGGCTGTGTCGAGCGGCCTTGGGAGGAAGAATCTTGGACCTCGCGCCAACCTTGGGAAGAGCTGGACCAAGACTATGCCGGCTGGCATCCGATGGTGCGTGCGGCCATCGACAACGTGGACCGTGACCAATGCTTCCGCTGGGCCCTGAACAACCGCAAGCCGGTGATGAACTGGTGCACCAACAGCGTGGCTTTGTTGGGTGACGCGGTACACCCCACCTTGCCTTACATGGCGCAGGGCGCTGCCATGGCGATCGAAGACGCGGCGGTGCTGAGCCGGGCCTTGGCGCTGGACATGCCCATGGCGCAGGCTTTGCAGGTGTTTCAAAACCACCGTGCGCCACGCGCAGCGCGGGTGGTGCGCGAGTCCACCGAAATGGGCGACCTATACCACATCGCCGATGCGCAGCAAATGAAGCAAGCTTTCAAGGACCGCAACATTGCTGCATCACGCAACAATTGGCTGTACCCCTACGATCCGATGCATGCGGATTTGATGTCACCCGCAGGATGAAAAAAGCCCCGTCCAGCGGGGCCTGTGGCACGCAAGTGCCGGTTCGGTTGAGCCGAATCAATCGGCTTTGATGCCCTGGTCTTTGATGAGGCGCGCCCAGCGTTCCGCATCGCGTTCGACCAATTGGGCAAAAGCTTGGGGCGTGCTGCCGCTGGGGTCCATGCCCTGCGAGACAAATGCCTTTTTGACGTCGTCGCCGCTGAGCAGTTGGTTGATTTCGCGGTTGTAGAGGTTGACGATGTCGACCGGTGTGCCTTTGGGGGCAAAGATGCCGTACCACATGTCCACGTTCACATTGCCCGCCTTTGCTTCTGCCAGGGTGGGCAGATCGGGCAGCAAGGCATGGCGCTTATCGCTGCCGATGCCCAGCGCCGTCAGGCGACCCGAACGGATGTGCGGCAAAGCCACATGGATGGGCAAAAACATGGCGTCCACTTGGCCGCCGAGCAGGTCGGTCACGGCCGGGCCGGTGCCCCGGTAGGGGATGTGGGTCAAGAAAACCTGGGCAGTATTTTTGAACAATTCCATCGACAGGTGGTGCGGCGTGCCCACGCCGGGCGATGCGTAATTGAGCCGTCCCGGTTGCTTGCGCAGCGCGGCGACAAACTCGCCAGCGGTTTTGTAGCCCGATTGCGCTGGGGTGACTAGCAAGAGTTGTCCCCAGCTGGTTTGTGATACCGCTGCGAGGTCTTTCACCGCATCAAAACTCAAACCCGGGTAGAGGGCACGGTTCATGACCAGTGTGTTGACGCTCACCAACAGGGTGGAGCCGTCCGGGGCAGCGCGAACCACCGCTTCGGTGCCGATGTTGCCCGAGGCGCCCACACGGTTCTCGACCACGACAGGGCGGTTCAGGCGCTGCGACAGTTTGGGGCCGAGGGTGCGAGCGATCAGGTCAATGCCCGTGCCAGGTGTGAAAGGCACGATCAGTTTGAGCGGCCCTTGGTTGGCGGCGCTTTGGGCAAGTGCCAAAGGAGACGCGGCCCCCATGCAAAGACCGGCGCCCAATAGGGCAGTGACGTGTCGGCGTGAAGGGTTCATTGGCAGGCTTTCCATGCGTTAGTATGCCAACGATTATTGACGAATCGGCCCCAGCACCTCATCCATAGAATCCCTGACCCATGGCCACACACGATCTTTACCAGCGCCCGGGATTTTTGCTGCGCAGAGCGCACCAGATCTCGGCCTCGATTTTTGAGAGGGCCTGCGCCGACTTGGGCTTAACGCCAGCGCAGTATGGCGTGCTGCGCGTGATGCAAGACCATCCGGGCATTGACCAATCGAGTTTGGCGCGGGCATTGGCTTTTGACAAAGTGACAGTGCTCCGTGTCATCAAGGGTCTGGAGGACCGGGGTTTTTGCCAACGCGCCGTTTCACCCGACAACCGCAGGCAAATGGCTGTGCGGCTGACACCTGCGGGCGCTGATCTGCTTCGTCAAGCGCAACAGCCAGTGCGGCAGGCATATGAAACCCTGTTGAGTCCTTTCGATGACGCCCAGCGCGAGCAGTTTTTGAGTCTGTTGTTGTTGCTCAACACCCAACTCAACACCGAGGCGCGTGCCAGCTTTGTACCGATGGCGTCTGGAACCGATCCGGTCTAGTGCTGTCGGAGGGCTTGCCCGCCTCAGTCCGTGCGAAACCTGTACTTGAGCTGAAAGCTCACCGCACCGTAAAGGCGGTCTTTGAGCGGTGGAACCAGCGCCACGTTCAGGCCCCAGTGGCTGCTTTCCAAGGTGGCGGTGGGAATGATCGCCGGGAACCAGTCGCCGTTGTAGGCATTCGGGTAGCCATTGAAAGCCCCGGCCACCGCGCCCAGTTTGACACCGGCATAGGTCCATGGCTGGACATAAACACCCACATAGCTCGAATCGGCGTTGTTGCTGTTGCGAAAGCGCCCGGCGGTGGCTGACCACATGGGGTCGATGCGGTATTCCAGGCCGAAGCCGGGATTGGCGTTGCGCAAGCCTTTGTGGGTGTCAAAGTGCGCCGAGTAAAACCCGGCATTGACCCAGAGGCGGCTGGCGTCGAACTCGGCGTGGGCCGCCAGCGCGGCCGTGCTGGCGCAAAACAAGCAGGCCAGGCGCTTCATGGTGTCACCACGTTCTGGCTCAAAGCGACTTGAACACGTCGGCCGCGACCCGCACGGTCTCAGCGATGTCGGCTTCGGTGTGCGCGGCACTCACAAAACCTGCTTCGTACAAAGCGGGGGCAATGTAGATGCCGCCGTCCAACAAACCGTGGAACAGCTTGTTGAACTTGGGGCTGTCGCTGGTCATCACTGTGGCGTAGTTTTGTGGCAGTTCGGGCAACAAGAAAAAGCCAAACATGCCGCCCTGGCAATCGCCTGCAAAAGGCACGCCCGCCGCAGCGGCAGCGCCCGTGAGGCCATCGACCAAACTTTGGGTGCGTGCACCCAGAGCGTCAAAAAAGCCGGGTTTGGCGATCTCGCGCAGCGTGGTCAAGCCACAAGCAGTGGCCACCGGGTTACCACTCAAGGTGCCGGCTTGGTAAACCGGGCCGGTGGGGGCCAGCTGGCGCATGATTTCGCGTGGACCGCCAAAGGCCGCCAGTGGCATGCCGCCGCCAATCACTTTGCCCAGCACCGTCATGTCGGGTTTGAAACCGGGGATCAGACCGGCATAAACGCTTTGTGCACTGCCCAAGGCCACCCGGAAACCGGACATCACTTCGTCAAACACCAGTAAGGCGCCGAATTCGGTGCACAGTTCGCGGCAGCGTTTCATGAAGGGCACGCTGGCCCGCACAAAGTTCATGTTGCCCGCGATCGGCTCGATCATCACGCAGGCCAACTCCCTGCCATGCAAGGCAAATGCTTCTTCCAGCGCGTTGATGTTGTTGTACTCCAGCACCAAGGTGTCGCGCACCACTTCGGGCGGCACGCCCGCGCTGGTGGGGTTGCCAAAGGTGGCCAGGCCCGAGCCAGCTTTGACCAGCAGCGCATCGCAATGCCCGTGGTAGCAGCCTTCAAATTTGATGAACTTGCTGCGGCCGGTCGCGCCGCGTGCCAGGCGCAGGGCGCTCATGCCCGCTTCGGTGCCTGAGCTGACCAGGCGCACCATTTCCATGGACGGCACATGTTTCAGGATCTCTTCGGCCAGCTCGATTTCACGCTCGGTGGGGGCACCATACGAGAAGCCATCCAGTGCCGCTTTTTGCACCGCTTCGAGCACGGCGGGGTGGCCATGGCCCAAGATCATCGGGCCCCAAGAGCCGATGTAGTCGATGTACTTTTGGCCGTTGGCATCCCAAAAATAAGCGCCCTGCGCGCGCTGCACAAAGCGCGGTGTGCCGCCCACGGCACGAAAAGCGCGCACAGGCGAGTTGACGCCACCAGGGATCACTTGGGCTGCGCGGTCAAAAAGGGTTTGGTTGCGGTCGGTCATGTGGGCTCTCAGTGTTTGGTTTCGTTGAAAGGCACTTCAAAGTAATCGGCGCCAGGGTGAACTTCCGGGCCTTCCTCATTGTCTGTTTCTTCGTCTTCAGGCAATGCCCAAAAAAGCCGGTCTGGAATGACCTGGCCCATGCCGGGCCGAAAGCCTTCGTCGAGGCACCGGTCCAGGTAGTGCAGGGCTTCGCTGGTGGCTTCGGGCAGGTCCATGCCCGTGGCCAGCAAGGCGGCCAGCGCAGCGGTGAGCGTGTCGCCTGCACCTGCAAACACCGCCTCGATGCGCTCGAATTTTTCATGACCCAGCACGGTTTCGGGCGAGGCCAGAACGTTGTCAATGTGTTGCTCGGGCAGGGGCAGGCCGGTCACCAGGGTGTAAGGCACGCCCAGTTCGGCCGCGGCTTTGGCGATGTCGCGGGGCCCGGGGTTGCGCTCGCCGCTCCAGTCGGGCAGCAGCCAGCGGCGCAGCGTGCTGTGGTGGCCCACCAGAACACTGGTCTGGGGCAAGAGCAGTTCGCGAAAAGCGTCCAAGTAGGCGTCGATCTTGTCTTCTTCCCACCAAGACAGGTTGGGCATATAGGCCACCAAGGGCACACCGTCGTAGTCGTCAGACAGCTCGGCAATCACCGACAAAGCTTCTGGGGTGCCGACAAAGCCAACCTTGATGACCTGCACCGGGACGTCTTCGGCCATGGCGCGCGCTTGGTCGTGTACGGCTTCGTCGTCCAAGGGGTAGAAATCGGTGATGCTGGTGGTGTCGCGCACATAGGTGCCGGTGCAAATCGGCATGCAGTGGGCACCGACCGAAGCCATGGCCACCGCGTCGCAGCTCAAGCCGCCAGCGCCGCAGGGATCGTTCGCGTTGAATGACAGCACACAAGCCAAGGAGGCCGATTCTTCTTCGGCCAGGACCTGCTCAATGTTGGGGGTTTCGGGGCTGGAGTCGGTCATTCAAAAGTCGAATCTCAGAGGCTTCGGGTCCGCTTGGCGGGCTGCCGGTGGGCAGGGCCGATACAATCAAAACATTCTATTCGACTCTCTGATTGCGACACGGTGATGGAACACAAAACTTGGATGTGCTTGATTTGCGGCTGGATTTACGACGAGGCCGAGGGTGACCCCGAACATGGCATTGCGCCGGGCACCAAATGGGAAGACGTGCCCATGAACTGGACCTGCCCCGAGTGCGCGGCCCGCAAAGAAGACTTCGAGATGGTTGCCATCTGATCAGTCTGCACTTTTCTTGACCACCGCATACCGGGCCAGTGTTTTCTCGCGGGCTTGGGCGTGGTCCACGATGGGGGCCGGGTAGGTTTGGCCGATCAACACCCCTGCCGCTTGCAATTCCAGGGGTTTGGCAAGCCATGGGGCATGCAAGTCTTTGGTGGGCAGACTGGCCAATTCAGGCAAGTATCGGCGAATGAACTTGCCCTCTGGGTCGAACTTTTCGCTTTGACTGATCGGGTTGAAGATGCGGAAGTAAGGCTGCGCGTCACACCCACTGGAGCTGGCCCACTGCCATCCGCCATTGTTGGCCGACAGGTCAAAGTCGTTCAGGTGGGTGGCAAAGTACTTTTCCCCCCAACGCCAGTCGATGCCCAAATCCTTGACCAAAAAGCTGGCCACCACCATGCGCAGTCGGTTGTGCATGTAGCCCGTTTGGTTGATCTGGCGCATGGCTGCGTCCACCAGCGGGTAGCCGGTGCGCGCTTCGCACCAGGCGTCAAACAGCTTGTGGGCGTGGGGGCCGTGTTCCCAACGGATCGCGTCGTAGTCGGGCTTGAAGCTTTGGCCCCGGCCCACATGCGCAAAGTTGTGCAGCACCTGCACATAAAAGTCACGCCAAATCAACTCTGACAGCCACACACTGGCGCCCACGCTGCCCGCCAACATGCGCGGGTGCGCCTCACGGGCCAACTGGCGGATCGACACCGTCCCAAAGCGCAAATGCACGCTCAGGTAGCTCGGCCCTTTGACGGCCGGAAAGTTACGCGTGTCTTCGTACTGGTCGATGCGGGTCAAAAAGTCTTGCAGCAATGCCTGCGCGCCCGACTCGCCGGTGGGTATTTTCAGGGCCTGCAGGTTGGTGGGCTCAAACCCGATGTCGGCCAGGCTGGGCACCGGATGCGCCAGGTCGTCGGGGCGCGGGGCCAGGCGTTGGGCCAGTGGTGCCACTTCGTAGGCCTGCAGGTCTTCGGGCGTGACTTTTTTCAGCCAGGCGTTTTTGTAGGGCGTGAACACGCTGAAGGGCTTGGCCATCTGCGTCAGCACCTCGTTGCGTTCAAAAACCACATGGTCCTTGAATGTGTGCAGCACGATGCCGTGGTCGGCCAGGTGGCCGCGCACTTGGATGTCACGGGCCAGGGCCAGGGGTTCGTCGTCGTGGTTGGCAAACACTGCCTGGGCCTGCAGGTGCTGGGCCAGTTTGACGATTTTGTCTTTGGCCACGCCGTGGCGCACGATCAGGCCCGCTTGAGGATCGCCCGCCATGTCGCGCAAACGGGCATCCACCTCGACCAGCGACTCGCGGATGAACTCGACCCGGCGGTCGGCTCGGGGCAAGGCATCCAAAATTTCGGTGTCGAACACGAACACCACATGCACCCGCTGGCAATGCTTCAAGGCTTGCGACAGCGCAGCGTTGTCGGTCACGCGCAAGTCGCGGCGCAGCCAGACCAGGCCACAAGAAAAAGGGGTTTCCATCAGGGTATGCCGGGTTGGATGAAGGAATGCACCCGTGGTCCGAACCGCGAGGGCAGGACCGCTAAAATCGGTGCATGACCGATTGTGCCTCCATCGACCTCAAGCATCATTTTCTGATCGCCATGCCCGGGTTGGAAGACGAGACATTCGCCCGCAGTGTCATTTACATGTGCGAGCACAGTGCCCGGGGTGCCATGGGCCTGATCATCAATAAACCCTCTGACATCAGCATGCGCCTCTTGTTTGACAAGGTGGACTTGCCTTTGCGCCGCGAAGATTTGGTGCAAAACCCGGTGCTGCAAGGCGGCCCGGTGCAAACCGAGCGCGGCTTTGTGCTGCACGACCCCGTCCAAATGGCGCCTGCCGACAAAGAGGCTGGGCCCATGTATGCCTCGACCCTGAGTGTGCCAGGGGGCCTTGAGATGACGACCTCCCGCGACGTGCTGGAAGCCCTGTCCTCTGGCGCCGGTCCTCGCCGGGTCTTGGTTACCTTGGGTTACGCGTCTTGGGGTGAGGGCCAACTGGAGTCCGAGCTGGGAGAAAACACCTGGCTCACGGTGCCTGCGAGTGTGGATGTGATCTTTGACGTTCCCATGGCCGAGCGCTATGACCGCGCCCTGGACCTGCTGGGCCTCAAAAGCTGGATGCTCTCGCCTGACGCGGGGCACGCATGAGCTGCACCCCCGAGAACACCGTTCCGGCTCAACACCAGAGTTTTCTGGCCTTTGACTATGGCCTCAAGCGCACCGGTGTGGCCGTGGGCAACCGATTGATGAAATCGGCCACGCCGCAAGGCACCATTGCCGCCGAGGGCGATGCCCGGTTTGAACACATCGCCAAACGCATCCAGGAGTGGCAGCCCGACGCGCTGGTGATCGGCGTACCCACCCACCCCGACGGTGGCGAGCACGAAAACACCTTGCGCGCCCGCAAGTTCGGTCGCCAGCTGCGTGGCCGGTTTGGCCTGGCGGTCTATGAAGTGGACGAGCGCTACACCACCACCGAAGCCCATTCCTATGGGGCCAAAGACGCCGATGCGGCCGCTGCGGCGATCATCCTGGACCAATTTTTAAGGAACATCCCATGAGCGCACTGGCCCTGAACGCCGAGGCTTTGTACCTGGAGCTGCTGCGCGGTGTGCGCAGCCTGTGCACCACCCACACCCGTTTGGTGGGTATCACCTCCGGCGGGGCTTGGTTGGCCGAGCGCTTGCAGCGCGATTTGGCCTTGACCGGCGAGTCGGGCCAGGTGTCTTCGGTCATGCACCGCGACGACTTTGCCCAGCGCGGCCTGTCGGCAGGGGGCCAGACCCATTTGCCTTTTGAAGTGGACGGTGCCGACATTCTGGTGCTCGACGATGTGCTCTACACCGGCCGCACGATTCGCGCCGTGCTGAACGAAATTTTTGACTACGGCCGCCCCGCCCGCGTGCAGCTGGCCGTGCTGGTGGACCGCGGTGGGCGTCAGCTGCCGGTGCAGGCCGACTTCGCCGCTGCCCGTGTGGCCCTGCCCGAGACCCAATCGCTGGCGCTGGCCCGCGACGATGCGGGTCGGTTCAGTTTTGAAGTGGAGAACAAAGCCTGACGGAGGTGAAAACAACATGCTCTACAAACGCAACAACCCCCAACTCAACCAAAACGGCGAGCTGATCCACCTGCTCTCCACCGAAGGCCTGTCCAAAGACATCCTGACGCACATCCTCGACACCGCGTCGAGCTTTGTCAGCGTGAGCGACCGCGAGGTCAAAAAGGTGCCCCTCTTGCGCGGCAAGAGCGTGTTCAACCTGTTTTTTGAAAACAGCACCCGCACCCGCACCACCTTTGACATCGCAGCCACCCGCCTGTCGGCCGACGTTTACACGCTGGACATTGCACGCTCTTCTGCAGCCAAGGGCGAGTCACTGCTTGACACCATTGCCAACTTGAGCGCCATGGCCGCCGACATTTTTGTGGTGCGCCACAGCGAATCGGGTGCGCCTTATTTGATCGCCCAGCACGTCGCGCCCCATGTGCATGTGGTCAACGCGGGTGACGGGCGCCATGCCCACCCCACCCAGGCGCTGCTGGACATGTACACCATCCGGCACTACAAAAAAGACTTTGCCAACCTCACGGTGGCCATCGTGGGCGACGTGCTGCACTCCCGGGTGGCTCGGTCTGACATCCACGCGCTCACCACACTGGGATGTGCCGAAGTGCGGGTGGTAGGCCCAAAGACTTTGGTGCCCTCGGACATGGCGCAAATGGGCGTGCGTGTCTTCAACAACCTCGAAGAGGGTATCAAGGGCTGTGACGTGGTCATCATGCTGCGCTTGCAAAACGAGCGCATGAGCGGCGCGCTCTTGCCTTCTAGCCAAGAGTATTTCCAAAGCTTTGGCCTGACCCCTGAAAAACTCCAACTGGCCAAGCCCGATGCCATCGTCATGCACCCCGGCCCGATCAACCGCGGGGTCGAGATCGACTCGGCGGTGGTGGACGGCCAGCAAAGCGTGATCTTGCCCCAGGTGACCTTCGGCATCGCGGTGCGCATGGCGGTGATGAGCATCGTCGCGGGCAACGTCGCGTAACCATCAGCCGACAAGGAACAAAAGATGAAACTTCTCATCCAAAACGGCCGCATGATCGATCCCGCCAGCGGCTTTGACCAAACAGGTGATGTGGCGATTGCGGCCGGGCGCATCGTGGCCATGGGCCAGGCACCGGACGGCTTCACGCCCAACCGTGTGATCGACGCCAAGGGCTGCATCGTGGCCCCGGGTTTGGTGGACTTGGCGGCCCGTTTGCGCGAGCCCGGTCAAGAGCACGCGGGCATGCTCGAGAGCGAATTGGCCGCTGCCGTGGCGGGAGGTGTAACCAGTTTGGTTTGTCCGCCCGACACCCAGCCGGTGCTGGATGAACCAGGCTTGGTCGAGATGCTGCGTTACCGCGCCGAAAAATTGAACCTGGCCCGCGTGCTGCCTTTGGGCGCGCTCACGGTGGGCCTCAAAGGCGATGTGTTGACCGAAATGAGCCAGCTCACGGCCGCAGGCTGTGTGGGTTTCTCTCAGGCCGAAGTGCCGATCCCCAGCACCCAGGTGCTGCAACGCGCCTTGCAATACGCCAGCACCTTTGGCTTCACCGTCTGGTTGCGCCCGCAAGAGCTGCACCTGGGCAAGGGCGTGGCCGCCAGCGGCCCACTGGCGACGCGCATGGGTTTGTCGGGCGTGTCGGTGGCCGCCGAAACCATTGCCCTGCACACCATTTTCGAGCTGGTGCGCAGTACCCGTGCCCGTGTGCACCTGTGCCGCATCAGCAGTGCCCAAGGTGTCGAGCTGGTGCGCCAGGCCAAGGCCGAGGGCTTACCTGTGACGGCCGATGTGAGCATCAACTCATTGCACCTGACCGATGCCGACATGGGTTACTTCGACAGCCGCGCCCGGTTGACACCCGTGTTGCGCCAGCAGCGCGACCGCGACGCCCTGCGTGCGGGTTTGGCCGATGGCACGCTGGACGTGCTGGTGTCTGACCATACTCCGGTCGATGCCGATGCCAAAGCCCTGCCATTTGCCGAAGCCGAAGCCGGTGCGAGCGGTTTGGAATTGTTGTGGAGCCTGGCCCTGAAATGGGGCCAAGACGCCCAAGTGCCCGTGACCGATGTGTTGTCGCGCATCACGGCCGATCCAGCCCGTGTGTTGGGCAGCACGCTGGGCCACTTGCAAGACTCGGTGGGTCATCTGGCCGTGGGCGGCGTAGCCGATGTCTGCGTCTTGTCCACCGAAGGGCATTGGTTGGTGGGCGATGCCGCCTTGCGCAGCCAGGGCAAGAGCACGCCGTTTTCAGGCTACGAGTTGCCTGGTCGCGTGATGACCACGGTGGTTGGCGGCGAAGTGGCCTTCGAAGCCGCTTGATCGCGGGGCGCAGCGACAGCATGGGTTCTTTGCTCGCCGTTTGGAAATTTCTGCGCGGTTTGTGGCATGTGCTGACGGGCATGTGGACCATTTACGTGCGCTTTCCCCAGCTCAGCCCCGAGCAGCGCGAGATGCGCGTGCAAGCCTGGGCGCTGCAGTTTTTGGCCTTGTGGGGCGTTCATCTGCGGGTGTTGGGTCAACCCGTTGTGAATGGCCCTACGCTCATGGTGGCCAACCACATCTCGTGGCTCGACATTTTGGTCATCCATGCAGCGCGCCATTGCCGTTTTGTCTCCAAATCCGACATCCGAGACTGGCCGCTGGTGGGCATGTTGGCCACGGGTGCAGGCACGCTGTACATCGAGCGCACCAGCCGCAAAGACGCGCTGCGCATGGTCAAAGACATGGCCGATGCGATGCGCAACGGCGACGTGGTGGCGGTTTTTCCGGAAGGCACCACCAGCGATGGACGCGAGTTGTTGCCTTTTCACGCCAACCTGATCCAGGCAGCCATTCAGGCCGAAGCCCCGGTGCAGCCCATGTCGCTGAAGTTCATCGATGCCCAAACCGGTGAACTGAGCTTTGCACCTTGTTACATCGGTGACGACACCTTGATCGGCTCGATGTGGCGAACCCTGAAATCCAGCCGCATCGAGGCGGTGGTGCATTTTGGCGAACCCCAAGCAGCCAACGGACGGGACCGCCGGGTTTGGGCGCAGGATTTGCGCCAAGACATCATGCTTTTGCGGGACGCCCCCTAGGCCGTTGACTCCCCGCCCACCAAAGTTGGGGCGAGTCTTTCAGACGAACTTGACGGGTTGGTATTTGGGGTCGGTGTGCTCGCACGCCTCGGCTTTGGCGCAAGGCATCTGGCAAAGGTCTCGGTCGGAGACCGGGCAGGCGCGGTTGAAGGTCACCACGTGGTCCACTTCGGCGCGGATGCCGATCCATTCGCCCAGCTTGTGGTCGTGGTGGCTGGGCACATGGGCCATCAACAAGTCGCCGCTGGCCAAGCGCAGGGTGTACAAAAACTCGGAGCCACGAAAGGCTTTGCGGATGATTTCAGCCTTCACGGGTGCGTCGTCGTCGTGCACGATGTCGTCGGCACGCAAGAGCACGTCGCATTGGCCGTCTTCAAACACGCAGGGCAGGGGGCATTCGGCCACATCGCGCAGTTCGCCCACCGGGGTGCTGACCATGATGTGCCCATCCACCTCGCGCAGCGTGGCGGGCGTGAACACGCCGTGCCCAATGAAGTCGGCCACAAAGCGGGTGGCGGGGCGGTGGTAGAGGCTGTAGGCATCGTCCCACTGGTGCAATTGCCCTTCGCTCATGACACCGATGACATCGCCAATGGCAAAGGCCTCGAGTTGGTCGTGTGTGACCAGCAAGGCGGTGGCTTGGGCAGCCTTGAGGATGTTGCGCACCTCTTGCGCCAAGCGTTCACGCAGGTCGATGTCCAGGTTGGAAAACGGCTCGTCCAACAGCAGCAG
Organism: Limnohabitans sp.; assembly: GCF_040400975.1. Classification (GTDB taxonomy): domain Bacteria; phylum Pseudomonadota; class Gammaproteobacteria; order Burkholderiales; family Burkholderiaceae_C; genus Limnohabitans_A. The sequence continues at coordinate 222,550 of NZ_JBBAPF010000001.1, forward strand.
GTCGGGCCGAGGGGCCAAAGCACGGGCCAAGGCCACGCGTTGCTGCTGACCGCCCGAGAGTTCGTGCGCAAAGCGTTTGTCGGCGCCATTCAGACCCACCAAATCCAGCACCTCGGCCACACGGCGCTGGCGTTCGGTCTTGGACAGGTGCGCCAAGCCAAAACCCACATTGCGGCCCACATCCATATGGGGAAACAAGGCGTAATCCTGGAACACCATGCCAATGCGGCGGCTCTCGGCCGGTTCGGTGTGTTGCGCGTCACTCACCACCCGGTCAGACAGCAGCACTTGACCGCCAGAAACTGGCTCCAGTCCGGCCACAGCCCGCAGCAAGCTGGTCTTGCCGCAGCCCGAAGGTCCAATCAAGACACCAATGTCACCCGCCTTGAGGCTCAGGTTCACACCGTGCACAGCGGGTGTGCTGCTGCCGGGGTATCGGATGTCCAGTTGACGCAGTTCGAGAAACATGTCTTGGATTGTAGGCAGGTTGTTCTGCGCTCCTACAATCCACGCCTATGCTGACCACTTTGGCCCGCCGTTTGTCGGGTCTCCCTTCCTTGCTGTTTGCTTTGCTGGCGCTGGCTTTGGCCTTGCCGGTTTTGGCCGTGCTCGGTTCTTGGCTGCAGTGGAGCGGCGAGAGCGCCAGCATCTTGCGCGAGATGGCGGCCACCGTGCTGCCCGATTACGCGCTGACCACGCTGGGCTTGTGCCTCATGGTGGCGGTGGGTGTGACGGTGCTGGGCCTGGCCACGGCCGCCTTGGTGACCTTGTTTGATTTCCCGGGGCGCGGCATTTTTGAGTGGCTGCTGCTCTTGCCGCTGGCCATGCCGGCCTATGTGGTGGCTTATGCCTACACCGACTTTTTGCAGTTCAGCGGGCCGCTGCAGGTGGCCTTGCGCGAAGCGCTGGGTTTGCGAGGCCGTTTGTGGCCCGATGTGCGCAGCGTCTGGGGCGCGGCGCTGGTGTTCACGCTCTCGCTTTACCCTTATGTGTATTTGCTCGCCCGCACCGCTTTGGTCGAGCGGGCTTCGGGTTTGATGGAAGCGGCCCGCTTGTTGGGTGCGCCTTTGTCTCGCCGCATCCGCGAGATCGCTTTGCCGCTGGCCCGCCCGGCTGTGGCTGCGGGCGTGGCGCTGGCCCTCATGGAAACCTTGGCCGACTTTGGTGTGTCCAGCTACTTCGGCATCCAGACCTTCACGGCGGGTATCTACAAAGCCTGGCTGTCCATGGACAACCGCATCGCTGCGGCTCAACTGGCCACGGTGTTGCTGGCGGTGGTGGTGGTCTTGCTGCAGCTGGAGCAACGCGCCCAGAAGCGCATGCGCTTTAACCAAGGGCGCGGCTCGCGCCAGGGCTCGGCCGAAGCGCAGCCTGTGCAGTTGCACGGCATGCACCGCGTGCTGGCTTGGAGCGTGTGTGGCTTGCCTGTGTTGTTGGCCTTTGTGTTGCCTGTGCTCATCATGCTCAGGGCCTTTGTGGGCGAGACGACCGAAATGCCTTGGGAGCGCTTTGGCCAGTGGGCCTGGACCAGCTTGCGCCTGGGCGCCATCACGGCGGTGCTGGCCGTGGGCGTGGCGCTGGCGCTGGCCTTCAGTGTGCGCACCCGCGCCGACCGCATCAGCCAGGGGGCCATCCAGTTGGTGGGCCTGGGTTATGCCATTCCCGGTGCGGTGGTGGTGGTCGGCTTGCTCTTGCCCTTGGGTTGGATTCAGCAAGTTTGGCCCGCATCGTCTGCGGGCGCCTGGATCACGGCCACGTCTTTGGGCCTGGTGTGGGCTTATTTGGTGCGCTTTTGTGCGGTGGCTTTGCAATCGGTGCAAAGCGGTTATGCCCGCATCCCGTCCAGCTTGGACGATTCGGCCCGCATGCTGGGCGTGACCGGCTGGGGCTTGATGCGCCGGGTGCACGCGCCGCTGCTTCAGCGCACGACCATCGCCGCTGCCTTGCTGGTGTTTGTGGACGTGATGAAGGAGTTGCCCGCCACCATGGTGCTGCGACCCTTCAACAGCGACACACTGGCCGTGGTGGCCTACCAACTGGCGCGTGACGAGCGCTTGGGCGAAGCGGCTTTGCCCTCATTGGCTTTGGTGCTGGTGGGTTTGATCCCGGTCATTTTGCTCAGCCGGACTTTGCGTCAACCGGCTGCCTGAGCTTCCAACATGGCCCAGCACTTGCTGGGCAAGGGGCCTTCAATCCCTTCGGGCCATCAAAGACTTTTCTTCCAAGATTTGCCGCACGATGGCCCGCGCATGGTCTTCGGTCAGGTTGTATTCGTGGCGCAAATGTTCAATGGTTCTTTGCTCTTTGGCATCGATATGGCCGTCTTTGAGGAGTTCTTCGACTTCAGTGGTGAACTCCAGTTCATGGGTGCGGACCCGTGCAGCAAATGCAGAGGCCACGATGCCTGTGAGCAAAGCCGCGGTGAAGATCCCCGACAAGGCTGTGAACGCGCCAATCACTTTGCCCCATGGCGACAGCGGCGTGACATCGCCATAGCCCACGGTGGTGATGGTCACGATGGACCACCACATGGCGTCAGGGATGGTGCCCAGCTTGTCGGGCTGTAAATGGTGCTCGGCAAAGTAGATCAGGCATGAGGTGATCAGGATGGACAAGACCAAGAGGTAAAGCGCCGAGACAAAAGCGTCTCGCTCGGCATAGATCGAGGCCATCAGGTCTTCGAGTGCCGTCGAGTAATGCGACAACTTCAAGATGCGCATGACGCGGATGATGCGCAAAAAGCGCAGATCCAGGCCCGGCAACAAGGCTTGTAAGAAGAAAGGCAGGATGGCCAACAAATCAACCAAGCCATGAAAACTGAAGACGTAGGCCAGGCGTCGGCGTGTTTCAGTGGCGTGCTTTTTGGGAGGGCGGTCTGCGGCGGTCCAGATGCGCAGCAGGTATTCGATGCTGAAGAAAGCCACCGAAAACAGGTCAAACAGCTGCAAGCTGAGACCGTATTGCGCCTCAATGGATGGCACCGACTCCAAAATCACCGCCAGCACGTTGCTCAGCACCATCAAGGTCAACACCCAAGAAAAGACCCGCGCGGCTCTTAGGTCTTGCTGGCTTTGTAACTCCAGAATCAAGAACAGGCGCTGCCTGAGGGGAGTGATGGGGGTCATGTGGACATCTTAGACAAGAAAACCGGCGTGAATCCCCATGCAGATCATGATATTGGTGGTGGCTGATATAAATGGCGTTGTTTTTCAGCGTCCGCGATGCCACGCTGGCCATGCCCGTGTTGATGTTGCCGGCGGTGCAGATCAACATCCGGGCGGGTGAGATGCCGCCTGCCGAGGCCAATGGGGTGGCTTATCTGAAAATTCCCTTGAACGCTGTTTGACGGCGCAACATGGACCGCTTTAGCTGAATCTGTGCATAAGCAAAGAACAAATCAGTGGTTTGCAGGCTGTTTGAAAGTGGCCACAATGCGCCATGACCGTGTTTTGCCGTGTTGAGTGGCTGAAACCGGCTGCGCAATTGAAGAAGCATCGCCTGGATATTGGACAATCGGGCGAAAACCCATACCAATGGAATTGACCCATGCCCGCCAAAGCCCAAGTTGACGACAGCGTTTTGACCGACTCTGAAGAAGTCTTTGAAAAAGCCGCAGAGGTGTTTAGGGTGATGTCCGCGCCCATGCGGCTGCGCATCATCAGTGCGCTGTGCAACGCCGAGAAAAACGTCGGCGAGTTGTTGGCCGAAATCGACACCACCCAGCCCAATATGTCGCAGCACCTGAACACGCTTTACCAAGCTGGTGTGGTGGGCAAACGACGTGATGGCGTACAAATTTATTACCGGATCATCAATGAGCAGGTAGTCATGCTCTGCCGCGCGGTCTGCGTTCAAATTGCCAGCGAGTCCGATTGAAAGACAAGCGTCAGTTTGGAGTCGGGTTTTCACGGGCACAGATTTGCCCTTGACGGGACTAATATCCATACTTAAGGAGAAACGAATGAAAAGAAATCTGTTGTTGCTAATCGGCTTGTTGGTCACTTCCCTGTCCTGGGCCGATATCAAGGTCGTTTACCACCTGAGTGAGGGCATTCCGCAGGCATCACGGGCGATTGGCAATATACGCAACCACTTGGCAGCCGACCCCAAGGTCAAGATCGTGGTGGTGGCCCATGGTTTAGGCATCGACTTTTTGCTGGATGGCGCTGTCAACCAAATGGACCAAGCCTTTGCGGGGGGCGTGAGCGATTTGGCCAACAAAGGTGTGGAGTTTCGCGTTTGCAACAACACCTTGGTGTCACGCAAAATTCCGGCAGACAAGTTGTTGATGGAAGCCAAAGTGGTGCCAGCAGGCGTGGCCGAAGTGGCCACATTGCAAGCCAAGCAAGGCTTTGTTTATTTGCGCCCCTGAGTTGGATGGCTAATACCAGCCATGCATTGATTTTTATCGAGGAAAACCCATGAAGATGAAGCACCTTTTGTCAGCGGCCACCCTGGTTGCCGTGTCGAGTCTGGCGCAAGCCCAGATCGATCCATTGCAGGCGCGAAGCCTGGCGGCATCTTGTGCCGCTTGTCACGGCACCGATGGCCGTGCGCAGCCCGGCATGATCTCGTTGGCAGGCTCCAACAAGAACGACATGGTCAAGAAAATGCAAGATTACAAAGCCGGTCGTGTGCCTGCTGCCACGATCATGCACCAGCTCGCCAAGGGCTACACAGATGAGCAAATCGAAGCCATTGCGGTTTATTTTGCGGCCCAAAAACGATAAGGAACACATCATGCAACGTCGTCATTTTTTACAAACCGGCTCCGCTTTGGGTGCCATGGGCATGGTTTCCGGCTGCGCCACCATCGGTGGTGGCAGCGGCCCCAAGGTGGTGGTCATCGGTGGCGGTTATTCCGGTGCCACTGCTGCCAAATACCTGCGCATGTGGTCGGACCACAAAATCCAGGTCACCTTGGTGGAGCCCAACAGCGCCTTCATCTCTTGCCCCATCTCCAACTTGGTGCTCGGTGGCAGCAAGACGATGGCCGACATCACCACCCCTTATGACAACCTGACCAAGCGCCACGGCGTCAAGGTGATCAAGGACCGTGTCAACACCATCGACGCCGACAAGCGCATCGTCAAATTGGCAGGCGGCACAGAGCTGACTTATGACCGCTTGATTGTCTCGCCTGGTGTCGATTTCATGTGGGAGACCTTGCCCGGCATGAACCGTGCCGGCGCCAAAGAGCAAGTGATGCACGCCTGGAAAGCGGGCGAGCAAACGCTGACGCTGCGCAAGCAACTCGAAGCCATGCCAGATGGCGGTGTGTTCGCCATGTCCATTCCCTTGGCGCCTTACCGTTGCCCCCCCGGCCCCTATGAGCGCGCCTGCCAGGTGGCCGACTATTTCACCAGAGCCAAACCCAAGAGCAAAGTCTTGATTTTGGACGCCAACGACGACGTCACCTCCAAGCCTGCTTTGTTCAAGAAGGCTTGGACCGACCGCTACAAAGGCATCATCGAGTACCGCGGCAAGCACAACGTGACCGATGTGGATGTGGCCAACAAGACCTTGAAGTTTGAGTTCAACGAAGACATCAAGGCCAGCGTTTTGAACGTGATCCCCAGCATGCGTGCCGGTGATGTGGCTGTGAACGCCGGATTGGCCACGGCCAACAAGCGCTGGTGCGAAGTCGATTTCTTAACCTTTGAATCCAAAGCTGCCAAGAACGTGCACGTGTTGGGCGATTCGATCCAGATTGCTCCGGGCATGCCCAAATCAGGTCACATGGCCAACCAGCATGGCAAGACCTGCGCGGCTGCGGTCATTGCTTTGTTGATGGGCAAACAGGTCAACAACATGCCGGTGTACAACAACACCTGCTACAGCTTTGTGAGCAGCAAAGATGTGATTCATGTGGCCAGCGTGCACCGTTACGATGCCGAGAGAAAGACCATGGTGGCTGTGGCTGGCGCGGGTGGTGTTTCGAGCGCCGCCAACGAACTGGAAGGCATCTACGCCTTGTCTTGGGCGCAAAACATCTGGGCCGACACGCTGGCTTGATGCTCTAAGACCTCACCCCAAAACGCCGCAGTCCTAGACTCGCGGCGTTTTTTTTGGTTGGGTGTTTACATGGCCCAGCCCATGCTGCGGTGGATGCGCCATGAAATACCTGCACCCAACCAAATCGCAATCAGCGTGAGCCAAGCGGTGACCGAGAAAATAGACCCACCGGTCAAGCCAGCGCCCACGGTGCAGCCGCCAGCCAACACAGCACCAAAACCCATGAGCACGGCGCCCGTCAGGTAATGGCCGAGTTTGTTTTCGGTTTTGAAGCCTTCAAATTTGAACTCGCCACCCACCATGGCCCCCAACAGAGAGCCGATGAATGTGGCGGGCAATAAACCGGCATCAAAACCCACGCTGGGTGAAGTGGCGCTGGACAGCACCCGCATCAACATTTCTGCCGATGCGCTGCTGAAACTCAGGCTTTGGATTTGAATGGCTTCAAACGACTGTGACGCGATGGCCTGAGTCAAACCCCAGCCCAGAGCGATGCTCAATCCCGTGACCAGTGCAAATACGGCCAAGCCCCAGCGCTGGGGATGTGTTTTGAAGAAAAAGTAAATACCGGTGGCCAATGCCAACAAAGCCAGAGCCAGGCCACCCGTAGCGCCAAGCCCTGTGATGTGCAACAAATCGCGCGACGGGCCGCCATCCACAGCCCACCAACCGGCCAAGGCTTTGCGAGCGGGAGCCAACCAGCCCGCGATGCTGGCTTGAACCGTGACCGCGAAGACCAAACCAGCCAACAATGCACGCATGTTGCCGTTGGCCGACAAGATCAGCAAACGGCTGGCGCAGCCTCGCGTCAGGATCATGCCGGCGCCAAAAAACAAACCACCCAAAACAGCGCCTGAAATGCTGCCAGGCATGGCGATGTAACGGGCGTCTGTTGGTTTGAGCCCACCCATGAACACCAAAGCCTGCACACCCACCAGGCAAGCCCCAAATGCCAGCCACCAGACGCTGAACCGATCGCGCGCCTGACCTTCGCAGCATTCGATTACGGCCGCGCGGGCACAAAATCGGCTGCGTTGGGCCGCAAAACCGAAAATGAAACCCACCAAGGCACCGGCCATGGCCAATACTTGGGTGTCACCCCAAGTTTCGATCAAGCTTGCGAGATTCACGAATTTCTCCAATAATTCATTGGTTTCTTATATTTATAGGGGCCGAGTTGTCCAATCCTGTGGCCAACGCAAAACCCGCTATTGTCCACTTTCTTAAATCCATGCCGTCAGTACCCTCTTTGCCACCCCACCCAGCATGGCGCAGGCGTGACTGTTTGGTGATGGCTGGCTTGGCCTTGGGTTTGGGGCCCGCGTTCGGCCAACGCAGCCCCGCTACATTGCCTGCAGCGCAATCTTTGCCAGAAGAGTTGGCCCGAGCGATTCAAAACAAGCAGCCTTTGGTGGTCATGGTCAGCTTGGACGGCTGTGCGTTTTGCCGCCAAGCCCGGCACAGTCACCTGTCGCCCATGCAAAAAGCCGGCACGGTCATCGTGCAGGTGGACATGCGCAGCACCCAGGCGGTGGTTGATTTCGGGGGCAAACTCGTCACGCACGACCAATTGGCCCGAGCCTGGAAAGTGTCCATCGCACCCACGTTGCTCTTTTTTGGGCCCCAAGGCAAAGAAGTGGCCGAACGCATGGAAGGCGCCTATTTGCCCGACTTTTATGGCCCGTATCTGGAAGAACGCATCGCGCAGGGCCGTAAAGCCTTGTAACTGCCTTTTGCGCTCCCTCAAAGATGATCCCCATTCAAATTGACTCGGCCTGGAAAGGCACCTCGGACTGCCGCAATTGCGGCATCCGCGACATGGTGCTCTTTGCCGACTTGAACGAACAGGATTTTGGCGAAATCCACGCCCCCATCGATGACATGGTGTTTGCTGCAGACGCTCCCCTGTACACCGAAGGTCAAGCCGCCTTGGGTGTGTTCACCTTGCGCAAAGGCATGATCAAGCTGGTGCGGTCCACCGCCGACGGCCGCGAGCGCATCGTGCGCGTGCTGCGCACAGGCGACGTGGTCGGTCTCGAGGCCTTGGCGACTGCACGCTACGACACCGAAGCCATTGCCCTGGTCGAAGCCCACGTTTGCCGCATTCCCCTGTCGGTGCTGCACCACTTGTCGGCCAACTCGCCGCGCCTTCACAAACGCCTGATGCAAAAGTGGCAACAAGCCCTGAAAGATGCCGACGACTGGTTGGCCGATTTGAACTTCGGCTCGGCCCGCCAACGCGTGGCCGCCTTGGCCCTGAAAATGCGCGATCCCGACCAACCCGGCATGACCTCGTTTTTTGCGCGTGAAGACATGGGTGCCATGCTCGACATCAAACTCGAAACTGTGAGTCGCGAAATCAGCGCCCTGGTGCGCGACGGTGCCCTGAAGCCCTGCGACAAACAGGGGCGGCGCTACGAAATCACGAACGAGGTGCTGTTGCAGCGCTGAAACAACGCAGCGCGGCGGATGCGTCAACCGAGGTCAATTGCTTCACCTATTGCCAGGGGGCCTCTGGTGCGACCTGGTAACGACAGCTGTGCACTGGATCAAACGCTGGCCGCTTGATAAGCGGCCAGCAACGAGCCCCGTCCCTGTCTTACAGCGCGTTGATCGGTATCTTGACGTAAGCCGTGCCGTTTGCTTCCTTGGGCGGCATCTCGCCAGCGCGGATGTTGATCTGCACCGCCGGCAAAATCAGCGCAGGCATCTCCAGTGTGGCATCTCGCTTGGTGCGCATCTCCACAAACTGGGCCTCACTGATGCCGTCGTGCACATGGATGTTCTTCGCCCGCTGCTCGGCCACAGTCGTTTCAAACGCCACCGGGCGGTTGTTAGGCGGGTAATCGTGGCACATGAACAGCCGCGTCTCGGACGGCAGGCTCAAAATCTTGCCTATGGACGCATACAGCGTCCTGGCATCGCCACCGGGGAAGTCACAGCGGGCCGTACCCACGTCGGGCATGAACAAGGTGTCGCCACCGAACACCGCATCGCCGACCTGGTAGGCCACGCAAGCGGGCGTGTGGCCCGGCACCGCCATGACGCGTGCTGTGAGTTCGCCAATGCGGAACTCTTCCTCGTCCTTGAGCAGTGCATCGAATTGCGAACCATCCAGTCGAAATTCGGGCTCCAGGTTGAAGATGCCCTTGAACACCTTCTGCACACGCGTGATCTGGTCGCCGATGCCGATCTTCCCTCCAAGCTTTTCCTTCAGGTAAGGGGCAGCGCTCAGGTGGTCGGCGTGCGCATGGGTCTCCAGGATCCATTGCACCTGCAGGTCGTTGGCATTCACGAAGTCAATCACCTTGTCGGCCGAGGTGGTGCGGGTGCGCCCGGACTTGTGGTCGTAGTCCAGCACCGAGTCGATGATGGCGGCGGCCGAGCCCGGGCCATTGTGGACGACGTAGGTTACCGTCCAAGTGGCTGAGTCAAAGATGCCGTGGACTTGGGGCTTCAGCGCATGGGTGGTCATGGAACGATCCTTTCAGTTAAGTTTTAAATAGTATATTGACAAATATATTGTTTGTCAATAAAGTATGGTCATCGCTGTTAATAAAAGCTCTGGCAAGAGCCCGTACCCATGACCACCGACACACTCGATCTCCAAGACATGCAGGCCGCTGCTGAACGCGCCTGCGAATTGATGAGGGTGCTTGCCAACCCCGACCGTCTGCTCATTTGCTGCCAGCTTTCCCAACAAGAGATGTGCGTGGGCGAGCTTGAAGCAAGCCTCGGCATCGTGCAGCCCACGCTGTCTCAGCAGCTGACCGTGCTGCGCAACGCGGACCTGGTTGCGACCCGACGAGAAGGCAAGAACATCTTCTACCAACTGACCAGCACTTCAGCACTGGCCGTGATGAACACCCTTTTCCAACAGTTCTGCACCACCCCCACCACAAGGAGCAAAAAATGAATATTGACTGGACCCACTTCACACCCTGGACGGCGCTGGCTGGCGGCATCCTGTTAGGCATTGCCTCGGCCGCCTTCATCTTGGTCAACGGCCGCGTGCTGGGCATCAGCGGCATTCTGGGCGGCCTTTTGGTGCCCAAGCGCAGCGATGCCAGCTGGCGTGTGTTTTTCTTGCTGGGCATGCTGCTGGCCCCGGCCACGCTGTCGCTCCTGGCTCCTGGCCTGATCAGCGCGCCACGCATCGAGGCAGGCACCGTCGCCATCGTGGCGGCGGGCCTCCTGGTCGGCTTGGGCACACGCTATGGCTCGGGCTGCACCAGCGGTCATGGGGTGTGTGGCCTGTCGCGGCTGTCGCAGCGCTCGCTGGTGGCCACGATGGCCTTCATGGCCTCGGGCTTTGCCATGGTCTACGTCATCCGTCACCTGATCTGACAACAAGGAGCATGTCATGAACCGTATTTCTGAATTCGCCATCGGCCTTCTTTTCGGTTGGGGCCTGCTTATTTCTGGCATGACCGACCCCGGCAAGGTGATCGGCTTTCTGGATCTCGCTGGCACCTGGGACCCCTCGCTGGCCTTCGTGATGGGCGGTGGCGTTTTGGTGGGCCTCATGGGCTTTACCGTGGCTAAAAAGCGCACCCGCAGCATCCTGGGGTCGGCCATGCACTTGCCCACCTCGCGCGACATCGACCGGCGCCTGGTGCTGGGCTCGCTGACCTTCGGCGCTGGATGGGGCCTGGCGGGTTTTTGCCCGGGCCCTGGCATCGTCGCCATGGGCGCAGGCGAGTCTAAGGCTGCGCTGTTCGTGGTGGCCATGATCGCTGGCATGCTGGTGTTCGAAGTGCTGGACCGCTGGGCCAAGGCCCGAGCAACACGCGGCGCGGTAGTCTGAGATGAGTCCAAGACTGCCCCGGCTGCCCATGATCGATTGGACGCGCGGTTATGACCGCACCACCTTGTCAAGCGATTTGGTGGCGGCAGTCATCGTCACCGTCATGCTGATCCCCCAGAGCCTAGCCTATGCAGCGCTGGCGGGGCTACCTCCGCAGGTAGGCTTGTACGCCAGTATCGTGCCCTTGCTGATGTATGCCGTGTTCGGAAGCAGCAGGGTGTTGGCGGTGGGGCCGGTGGCCGTGGTGTCGCTGATGACGGCTACGGCCATTGGCGATTTGGCTCAGGCGGGTTCACTCGCCTACGGCGCACTGGCCATCACACTGGCATTCATATCGGGCGCCATGTTGCTGCTGATGGGCTTGCTGCGGCTCGGTTTTTTGGCCAATTTCCTGAGCCACCCAGTGATCTCGGGCTTCATCACGGCCTCGGCCCTGCTGATTGCAGCCGGCCAGCTCAAGGTGATCCTGGGGGTCAAGGTGGAAGGTCATAACTTCTTTGAACTGGTGTTAGGCCTGGTGCGCCAGGCGTCCCACACCCACAGCCTGACTGCGGCCATTGGTTTGGGGACCGTCGCTTTCCTCTTCTGGGCCAGGCGCGGCGTCAAGCCCCTGCTGCTGCGCTTGGGCATGGGGCCGAGGCTGGCAGACGGCCTCGCGAAGGCGGCACCCGTAGCGGGCATCTCCATCACGGCCCTGCTCACCTGGGTCAGCCAATGGCATGAGCAGGGGGTGCGCATCGTGGGCACGGTGCCCCAGGGCTTGCCGCCGTTCACGCTGCCTTCTTGGGACTGGGCGCTCTGGCAGCAGCTGGCGGTTCCGGCCTTGCTCATCAGCGTGGTGGGCTTTGTGGAATCGGTCTCGGTTGGCCAGACCCTGGCGGCCAAGCGCCGTCAGCGCATCGTGCCCGATCGCGAACTGGTCGCTCTGGGCGCGAGCAACCTGGGCGCGGCTTTGACAGGAGGCTTTCCGGTGACGGGCGGCTTTGCTCGTTCAGTCGTCAATTTCGATGCCGGTGCGCAGACGCCTGCTGCGGGCATCTTCACCGCCGTGGGCATTCTCTTGGCTGCCTTGCTGCTCACCCCAGCGCTCTACTACGTGCCGCAGGCCACTCTTTCGGCCACCATCGTGGTGGCCGTGCTGTCCCTCGTGGATCTGCATATCTTGCGCAGCACCTGGGCCTATTCGCGCCCTGACTTCGCAGCGGTCGTGGTGACCCTGTTGGTCACACTTGCTGCTGGCGTGGAGGCCGGGCTGGTGGCTGGCGTGGGTTTGTCACTGTTGCTCTACCTCTACAAAACCAGCCGCCCGCACATCGCCGAAGTCGGATTGGTGCCGGGAACCGAGCATTTCCGAAACATCCTGCGCCACGAAGTGGCGGTGAGCCCCCAGCTGGCCAGCCTGCGCGTGGATGAAAGTCTTTACTTTGCCAATGCACGCGTACTGGAAGACCGAGTCAATGCATTGGTCGCCGAAAGGCCTGCGCTCAAACATCTGGTGCTTCAGTGCTCGGCGATCAACGATATCGACGCCAGTGCGCTCGAAAGCCTGGAAGCCATCGACCAGCGGCTGCGCGGCGCTGGCCTGCGCCTGCACCTGAGCGAGGTCAAAGGTCCGGTCATGGACAAACTTCGAGCCACTGAATTTCTACAGCACTTGAGCGGGAAGGTTTACCTGAGCCACTATCAAGCTGTCACCGAGCTGGCGCCCGAAACCTGTCAATTGATCGAGAACCAGACTCAGATTGATCCAGGCAATGCGGGAGCGCCTCTCAGATGAAAGTGCATCTTTATCAAGGGCACACAACGGGTTAATTGGTTAATTTTGAAGTTTGCTTTTGACCGGTTGCAAACTTGGAAGGCTGGGTGCTGACAGGCCGCTCCCGCTGCACATCCAACATCCATCACCCAATGTCTGGGTAAGGCTTAAAGCAGCCATAAAGTCATGAACATAGACAGACCGTAGCCGCGCTGCTCAATCCAACTTGGTCCACTGTCAAAGATTAATGACCTGTTGTGTTGGGCAGCGCTTTTTGAATTCTTGCTCATAGCACCATCTTATAAATGTGTGGAGCATCCTCAAAACCCAGGGCGATTCAATGCTTCCCAATAATGAATTGGTGGCTCAGCACATCGGTTGAATTTAGGCTTTAAAGTCTAGCAGGCCCAGGAAGCACTAAGTAATTGATGGCGTCTAAAAGTGATGCGATTCTTTTTTCTTCTGCACGATAAGCTTTTACGTGATAGCTACTTCCACTAGGAAGTAAATGCATCTTTACACCAAGTAGTTCTAGCTTTTCTTGAGATTCAATTTCATCGTAATTTGAAATCATCTCTCTTCCATCCAAAATAGTCACAGAACCGTCTCCAATCACTTCTATAGACTGGTTGAGCGTAATTACAAGCCCAGTATTTTCGTCAATCCCAACGCCAAGTAAGTCGGGCCTTTGGGCTAATGCAGACAGCAACCGTGTTAGACGCCTGCGCTGAGAGAAATGCTGGTCAATGATGGCCATGCTGACTAAACCCAAGCCTATGTCAAATGAAACGACGTCTTTCTGGGTAATGATCGGAGCTTGCCCTTGCGAGATCATTTGACGTGACATGACAGCTGCACCAGCACTTGTGCCGGCTATACAAATCCCATTTAAATGAAAAACTTGATGAATAGCCTGGTAGGCAGGAGTTTCCCATAGCTCCGTCATCAATCTACTTTGGTCACCACCCGTCATGAATATTCCGTCAGCAGCTAGAAGATTTAATACCACATCAGGGTTATATGCATCCTCTCGTGATAGCAAAGCAATTGGCTCTACGTTTTTTGCGCCAAGACTTTTAAATACATTTGAATAGCTGGACCATACAGAGGAAGGCTCGCTGCTAGCTGCCAGAATAAACTTAAGTTTAGCCTGATTTCCGCCTGATAACTCTATGAATTTTTTTAGAATAATTCGTTCATTGAGGCGATCCTCGGCGCCTCCAATGATCAATAATTTACCGTTAACGTTGCTTTTGCTATGGCCATACGGAATAAAGGGGGAAACCCCCGCAGCAATAGACAATTGCGCAAATTTTCTTCTATTTATTGAATTGGGAATCATTTAAAGATCGTTAATAGCGAAGATGCAGTAGCATTATTTTTCTTTGAAAAATTTTCACAGAGGTGGAGAGTGCCAATTTAACAGGTGGCGTTCAAAACAAAGAGCGCGGTACCTCGCGTGTAGAGTCAATGCACCCTCCATTCGCGTAAACACCTGCTGGATCCCGGTAAACCATCATTTTTGACATCACGGACTCCAATTTTTCAGGGGACTGCCTTGTGAGTTCTATCTGTCGCTCAACTTCGCTTTCATCCATTGACAGAACGCCGCTCGAATTGATGCGCGCACCATCACGCCAGTGATAGATTTCGAGGCATTTAGAAGTCAAGTCAAAGGGTTTGTCTCGTCGCCAAAAATTGCTGAACAAACCGCCACCCAAGTAAAACACCCATGAGCCTTCAAAACCTTTGACATCCGAGGACCGATCGTCGGGGTTCTTGAACCATAAACGATCCCCCGGCACGTAATAGCGCATGGGGATTGGGTTTTCAGGCCTACCGTATTCATAGACATAGGTGGTATGGAATGGGTCAGCCCTAGGCACAGCCAGACGACACTGTGCTTCCAACTCATGTAAATAAGTTGGGTTGGCTAACTTGGCTTCCTTGGCCAGACCGAGCAAAACCAAGTACTCTGCAGCTCGATAACAAGAAAACTCGTATTGACGGCCTGTGATTTCGGGCTGGGTGGCAGCGATGATGGCCTCTTCCAGACCGACACCTTGCCGGATGACAAACCCCTTTTCGGAGTCGCCTTGCCAGTATTCTGAAGGTCGCTCGGCAGCTTCGGTGTTGAACGCCAAGGAGGTTTTGGCTGCTGCCCTTGCGATGTTGACGCGGACACGTATGTGCGATTCGAGTTGCGCCACGCTTTTAAAAGTCATGATCTGCGGCGCAGCCAGCATGGTCAGAACTATTTCGAGTTCCAAAGCATGAGCACCTGAAGAAGCAAAATCAGGCGCACGCGTTTGTACCTGCAGTGTGTCAAAACCCGGGCACCAAAGATCGAAATACCGCTGCTGGAGCCTAGCTTCAAAAAAGTAGTCTTCATTTTGAGCAGATTGCCTAACCTGAGTGGCCCCTTGGAGGCCCAACCGCTGTAGCAAACGGTTTAATTCGTCATGCGATTGAGTAGGGTTTAAATCACTGCTGCCTTCAATTATTATGCCGGCGGGTATCGACGCGTTCAGCTTTGAGGACATGGTTCTCCCATTTTGAATCATCAACCATGTGAACTGGTTTCCCTAGGTGACTGGTGATGGATTGAATGGACTTCTTACTGAACGATAACAATCTTAGACACGATCAGTCAACACCGCAGAAAATTTTTGTGCGGATTGACTGCCCCTTTTGTGATTGTGTTGACACCATGCTTTTATCCCCTGGTCACGGCCCAGACGGGCACCGCTTAAACGCCCAGCCAATTTATCGATATGAGGGGCTGAAGTCTGCAAAAAAGTGTGAGGAAATAGAGATATGACGTGATGACTCGGATTGCACGAATGCCAAGCAAGGGCACCCTGTTCAGCATGGGATTTGTAGCTGACCTTTTTTACCTCGATCTGATCGGCCGCTTCCGCTGCAAAGCAGCCACCCATTTGCACCGAATGTCTGCAATCTCAGACATGTCAGTTCTTGTCAAAGAATTGATGTGCCTCAAGCCGTCTGAGTTTCAAGCTGCCAAGATGCCTTCTCTGCAAGAGGAGACACCATGGCAACGAATCCCAGCCCCAATTTAACCCGAGCTTCAACCGCCGCGCTGAGCCGCCGCCAGTGGCTGCTGGGTTCGGCAGGCGCGGCCGTTTTGGCCAGTGCTGCGCCTGCTGCCCAGGCGGCCAAAATCAAAACGCAGGCGCACATCGTGATTTTGGGCGGTGGCTTGGGTGGCATTGCTGTGGCCAACCGGCTCCATGCTTTGCTCGACGGGGCCAAGATCAGCCTGATCGACCGCAAGGAAGAACACAACTACCAGCCCGGCTACACCCTGGTGGCCACGGGCGTGTGGCCGGTGAGCAAGGTGCGCGACCGCAATGCAGACTTTCACCCCCCGCAGCTCAATTGGATCAAGGACATGGTCAGCGAGCTGGACCCGGCCAGCAACACAGTGGTCACGTCTTCAGGCCAGCGCGTCAAGTACGACTACCTGGTCGTGGCCATGGGCACACACCAGGACTGGTCGCTGATCGAGGGCATGGATGTGAACGCGATTGGCCAAAAGGGCTTGACCAGCGTCTACCCCAGCCCCGAAGCGGCGCAGGCCACTTGGGCCAGCATGGACGCGTTTCGGCGCAAGGGCGGCAACGCGGTGCTGACGCTGCCGGCCACGCCGCTCAAGTGCGCGGGTGCACCACTCAAGATGACCTTCATGCTGCGCGACCGCATGGCGCAGTCGGGCACGCTGTACAAGTCCAAGCTCACGTTTTACTCGGCGCTGGGCAATGTGTTTGGCGTCAAGGTGGTCAACGACAACGTGCTCTCGCGCTGGAATGATTTGGGCATCGCGGTTGAGACCACGCAAAAGCTGCAGGGCATCGACATCGGTGCGCAGCGGGCGCGTTTTGTTTCGCCCGAAGGCGCGAGCACCGAGGTGCCTTACGACTTCATCCATGTGGTGCCGCCCATGCGTGCGCCCGATGCGGTCAAGAATTCCGACCTGGCTTGGCGTGAGGGCCCCTTTGCTGCAGGCGGCTGGTTGGAGGTGGACAAGGCAACACTGCAGCACCGCCGTTATCCCAATGTGTTTGGCGTGGGCGATGTGAACGGCACGCCACGGGGCAAAACGGCGGCCACCGTCAAAAAGAGCGCGCCCATCGTGGCCGAGCATTTGGTGGACGTGATCGCGGGCCGTGCGCCAGGGCAAAAGTTTGATGGCTACACCTCGTGCCCGCTGATCGTGAAAGAGGGCTCGGCCATGCTGATCGAGTTCGACTACGCGGGCAAGCTCACGCCTTCGCTGCCCATGATCGAGCCACTGCAGGCGAGCTACTTTGCCTGGCTGATGAAATACCGCATGCTCAAGCCCGCCTACATGGCAACGCTCAAGGGACGGGTTTGAAGCACACTCAAGACATCAGGAGACGAATATGTATGAAATTTGGCTGGCGATGAACATCGCCTACGAAACGGCCTTGGGCCTGCTGCCCGCGCTGGCACCTTTGGTGTTGATGTGGGCCGTGATGATGGTGATCAACCGCAAGAAGCTCAAGCGCGTCAATCCCGCAACGCTCGCTGCACTGGCCGTGCTGGTGGCATTGGTGGCCGTTGTGGCTTTGCCGTCCATGACCCAATCAAGCTTGGTCGATATGACTTATTGGGTAGATTGGGCTGCTTTGCTGGGCATGGCCGCAGGTGTGGGTGTTGCGGCTGCGCTGCTGATGTGGCCTGTATTGGCCATGCGCCAGCGCTGACATCGGCAGACAGAGGCCATTCATTTTGCTCAACCCCGCAAGATGATGCGCTAAACGGTCATGAACAACTGAAACACCGAATTGGGGGCTTTGGGAATCAGGGGTGGTGCCAGAGGCTTGAGTTTGAAGCGGTTTTGGATCGGGGTTTCCACTGGCGTCTCTACAGCCGTCAGATCGACGAAATCGGCCAGCACGAATTGACTCAAGGTGTCGATCACCACTTGCTCCAAACCCCATTCATAACTGGCTGGCGCAGACAAACCATCGGACTCGTTGTCTTGCTGTTCCAAAGTGTTTTCAAAAGCAGAGGCGATGTCCCACATGGACACCAAGGCGATGTCGCCCTGGATGTTGTAGCCGCCGCCCGGCCCTTTGTTGGCACTGACAATGTGGTGGTCTTTGAGTGGCTTGAGGATGCTCTCAAGGTTGGATACCGACAGATTAAGGCGGTTGGACAAGGTGGTGGTGGAGACCCGGCCTTTGTGCTGCAGCTCAGCGATGACCACGCACACATCCAAGGCATTGATGGTTCGGTTTGAAATCATGGCTTAACGCTCCTTTGCGTAGGATTTTGAATTATTTATCTACGCAAATGATGATTAACCTCATGATAAATTCTTTTTCATCATAAAATCTACGCAATACCTACGCATAGGCGCTGCTTTGACCACTGCTTCAACTTCTGGCCCCTTGTTTCGCATCGGCGCTGTCTCCAAGACCACAGCCATTCCGGTTTCAACCTTGCGCATTTGGCAAACCCGTTACGGTGCTTTCAGCCCGGTTAAAACCGAGGGCAACCAACGCCTGTTTGGCGAACCCGATGTGTCCAAGGCGCTTTTGCTCAAGCAGTTGATTGGGGCAGGGCACGGCATCGGGGCCATTGCTCACCTGGATCTGGAGCAGTTGCGTCGCCTCGCGAGTCAAGACACCCGCGCCACAAGCCCTTCACCATTGTTGATCTTGCCGGTCTGCTTGGCCGTGGTGGGTTTGGGTTTGGCCAACCGGTTGGAGTCGAGCAAATTTGCTGCGGTGTTGAGCCAGCACCGCATCCAGGTCACCGATGTGTTGGAGGACCTGGCCTCGGTCAGCCATGCGCCTTTGTCTGACAAGCCTCAGGTCTTGCTGGTCCGGGTCAGTTCGCTGCTAGACACGGTTTTTTCTGCCATCCAGACCTTGACCCAGCGCCACGCATTTGCCCAGACCATCGTGCTGTACAACTTTGCCCCGGATGTGGTGGTGCAGTCCATGAAGCGGGCGGGCATGATCGTGCGGCGAGACCCGATCTCTGACGGTGAGTTGGCCGAGTTGCTGCAATCTATCTTGTTTGTGGACCGCAGCCGGGCGCAGGAGTTTGGTGACCAAGGCGCGGTGATTGCCAGCCGCAAATACTCAGACCAGACCTTGCGCCGCGTGGCCGGTATCTCGACCAATGTGCTGTGTGAATGCCCAAGGCATGTGGCCGAGCTGATTGCCCAGTTGGCCAGTTTTGAGGAATACAGCCAAGAGTGCCTGAACAAAAACGCCGAGGACTCGCACTTGCACTCTTATCTGCGGGCCATCTCCGGTTCGGCGCGTTCCCTGTTTGAAAACGCGCTAGAGAAAATCGCACTCCACGAGGGTATCGACTTGCGGGAAAGCGAAGTTTCAAGACTTCAGCAATGAAGCAGCCTTTTGCGCTGTGAATAAATATAATCCTTGACTAATATTTAAAGGGTTTTCCATGGTGGTTTTTTTCTTGCGCCGGTTCGGGGTACTGATGGCGTTGGGGATGTTGTCTTTGTTGTTCCAAGCCTGCAGCCCAGAGGTGGCACTGCCCCATGTGACCTTGGAACAAGCCCGCGCCGAGCACGAGGCGGGCAAGGTTTTGATGATTGACATCCGTGAGCCGCAAGAACACGCCACCGGCGTTGCGCAAGGCGTGGTCTTGTTGCCCACCAGTCAGGTGGCGCAACGCGTCGCCGAGATCCCCAAACAAGCCGATCAGCCGGTCTTGCTGATTTGCCATACCCAAAGCCGCTCGCGTGCTGTGACTCAGGCGCTGCAAGAACAAGGTTTCACCAATATCCGTTATGTCCATGGCGGGATGAGCGGGTGGGCCAAGCGCGGTTGGCCCATGGTCAAACCGCAAGACTTGCTGGCCCCCAGCAAATCCTGAAAACTGCCCACGATCTGGTCCTGCAAGCCAAGGCCCATGTCCGCGAGATCGCTTTGCTAGACGCCGATGAAGGTTTCATCGATTGCGGGTGGTTTTGATGCTTGGGCCGCTGCAGGGAAAGCGGTGATCAAACCCGAACAGCCTGCGGTTCAGTGAGTCCGATGGCCGCGTTTTGGGGATGGCTTTGGGTCTTTGTGTGGCCTGCCCTCAGTAAAATCCCTGACGCCGAAATGGGTCTGGGTTGTTCTTATCCGCATTGATTTCGGTTAAATTAGCGCCTGGTTATATTCAAACCCCCCATTGATGGAGTTCTTGATGAAATTTATTTTTGCCGTGGCCGCTGTGGCTGCTTTGACTTCTGCCCCTGCTTTTGCCAACTTGGACATGGCCAAGAAAAACAACTGCATGGCTTGCCATGCTGCTGACAAAAAAATGGTCGGTCCGTCATACAGCGATGTGGCCAAGAAATACGCTGGGCAAAAAGATGCCGCTGCCACTTTGGCCAAGAGCATCAAAGCTGGCGGCTCTGGCAAGTGGGGCCCAGTGCCTATGCCCGCACAAGCCGCTTTGAGCGATGCCGATGCACTGACCTTGGCTACCTGGATTTTGGCGGGTGGTAAGTAATCACAAGCCCAAGAGGCTTGTTTTAATGGACAATTTCAAAGCTCGATTGGTACTCGTGGCTTTTGTTTGCCGCTCAAGGTTTGCGCCCTGAGCGGTTTTTTTATGGGAACTCTGCTATGAAATTCGTCAAGATTTTGGCTTGCTTGGGTGTCGGTTTGGCTTTGGCAAGCTCCGCCATGGCGCAACCTGCAATCTTCAAAGAAGCCGACTACAAGCTTGGTGAAAAATTGATCGCAGAAAACAAGTGCGTGGCTTGCCATGTGTCCAAAGTGGGGGGCGATGGGAGTGCCATGTACAAACCCCAAGGACGAATCAATACGGCGGGTTTTTTACGCGGCATGGTCGAGCAGTGCAACAGCCAGCTGAACATGGGCATGTTTCCGGAAGAAGTGACTTCTGTGGCCGCGGTTCTCAACCGCGATCACTATAAATTCAAGTAGTCAGGGTTTGCCCTGAGTCGATTGTTGTCCCCGTGTAATCCCTGATTCAGATTCAGGTCTTATCGTATATATTCGCATATCCGAATATACGAACCTAATGACCATTTGGGCTTGAATCGTGTGGCATCTGACTCTTGCCACTCGTCTCGTTGTATCGGCGAGTGGCAGTTTGGAAATGGTCGGGATGGCCCACTCAAAACCAGGAGTTTGTGTGAACGAAGACAGCATCAATTCAGGCAGGGTGCAAAAAGCACCTGAGAACTTCTTGACACCCAGTGGTGTCAAGGAAGTTTTCGCGGAGGGCAAAAAGGGCCGCCGTGATTTCATCCGCAACGCTTTTGCCGCTGCGGCTGCCGGTGCCGCTGCGCCCATGGCCATGGCGCAAGGTAATCCGGTGCCGACTGAAGGGGGTGATCCCAATATACTGAACCTCCCGGAGCACACCACAGGCTTGGGACAGGGTGTGGCAACAGAAGGCTACGGCAAGCCTTCGCAGTACGAAGCCAACTTGCAGCGCCGCCAAAGCCCCGGGTTGACACAAACCACGCAAGCTTCGGTGTCGTTTGCGCCACTGCAATCCTTGTTTGGCATCGTCACACCGAGTGGTTTGCACTTCGAACGGCACCACCAAGGTTGGTGGGACATCGATCCATCCAAGCACCGCCTCATGATCAATGGCATGGTCAAAAAGAACATGGTGTTCACCATGGACGAGATCATGCGCTTGCCTTCGGTATCGCGCTTTGCCTTCATCGAGTGCGGTGCCAATACGGCGACCGAATGGGGTAACGTGGCGGTGCCCACGGTGCAGTACACGCACGGCATGATCTCTTGCAGCGAGTTCACGGGCGTGCCCCTGATCACCTTGCTCGAGTTGGCAGGTGCCGACCTTAAGAATGGCAAGTTCGTGTTGGCTGAGGGTGCAGATGGTTCGTCCATGACCCGCACCATTCCGATGAGCTTGATCACCTCAGGTGAAGTTATCGTGGCTTATGGCCAAAACGGCGAAATGTTGCGCCCCGAAAACGGTTACCCCCTGCGTCTGGTGGTGCCCGGTGTGCAAGGCGTGAGCTGGATCAAATACTTGCGACGGATCGAGGTGGGTGACAAGCCATACGCCGCCAAAGACGAGGCCATTCACTACATTGATTTGATGCCCAACGGCCTGCAACGCCAGTACACCAACATTCAAGAAGTCAAAAGCGTGGTCACAACACCCTCTGGCGGACAGGTGCTGCTGGACAAAGGTTTTTACAACATCACAGGTCTGGCCTGGTCGGGCAAGGGCAAGATCAAACGGGTGGATGTCTCCACCGATGGTGGGCGCAATTGGCGACAAGCGCGTTTGGAAAGTCCGGTGTTGTCGAAGGCCCTGACCCGATTCAACCTCAACTGGGTATGGGACGGCAAACCGGCCATCATCCAAAGCCGTGCTCAAGACGAAACGGGTCATGTGCAGCCCACTTACCAACAGTTGCGTGCTGTGCGCGGCACCCGATCCATTTATCACAACAACGCCATCCAATCTTGGTTGGTGCAGGAAAACGGTGAGGTGAAAAATGTCCAACTTTCGTGATGCCGTTTTAGCCGTTGTTTGTCTGGTTGCTGCTGGTTTGGCCAGCGCGCAGAGCACCCAATTTCCAGGCGTGGGCCGCGAGGCCACGGCCAAAGAAGTAGCCAAGTGGGACATCGATGTGCGTCCCGACTTCAAAGGCCTGCCAGCAGGTTCCGGCTCGGTAGCCAAAGGTCAAGATGTGTGGGAGGTCAAATGCGCCCATTGCCACGGCGTTTTTGGCGAATCCAATGAGGTCTTCAGCCCCATCGTGGGTGGAACGACAGCCCAGGACATCAAGACCGGTCGTGTGGCCAATTTACAGCGCGCAGACTACCCAGGCCGAACCACCCTGATGAAGGTGCCCACGGTGTCCACCTTGTGGGACTACGTCAACCGGGCCATGCCTTGGACCAACCCCAAGACGCTCACCACGGAAGAGGTGTATGCCGTCACAGCCTTCATGTTGAACCTGGGCAATATCGTCCCCGACAACTTTGTCTTGTCGGACAAAAACATCGCTGAAGTTCAGGCTCGCATGCCCAACCGCAATGGCATGACCACTGCACACGCCATGTGGCCCGGTAATGAATTTGGAGGCGTCAAAAAGCCCGACACGAACAACAAAATTTGCATGAAGGACTGCACGCCTGAGCCGAAAGTGGCGTCATTTTTGCCAGAGTTTGCGCGTAACGCACATGGCAACTTGCAAGAGCAAACCCGGATCGTTGGACCACAGCGGGGTGCAGACACGACGCGTCCAGAGTCCAAAGTCGGCACGCCAGTAGCCTCTGCAGCAGCAACAGCCCCCGTGGCAGCTGCCAAGCCAGAGAAAAATGAATCCAAGGCCGTCATCGCTTTGCTGAACAAGCACAGTTGTACCGCCTGCCACGGTGTGGACAAGAAAATCGTGGGCCCTGGGTTCAACGAAATTGCCAAAAAACAAGCCGGTAAGACCGACTATATTTTGAGCAAAATCAAGGCCGGCGGTGTGGGTGTTTATGGTCAAATCCCTATGCCCGCACAAACCCTGCCTGATGCAGACGCCAAGCAGATGGCCGAATGGATTTCCAAGGGGGCCAGCAAATAATACGGGTGTTCCCCGTTGTACCGCTGAACCAGTTTCTTTAGCATCACTCAACCATCAAAGGAGATATCAGATGCAAAACCGTCGCGAGACACTCAAGCAAAGCGCTGTTGTGGCTGGCCTCTTGGCCTCCGCTGGCTTTCCACAGTTTGCACAAGCCGCGGTCAATAAAGCCGCATTCGATGCCAAAACCGTTCAAGACGCCGCCCGCGCTGCGGGTGCCAAGAGCATGGCTGAAAGCAAAGATGTGACCATCACCGGTCCGGACATCGCTGAAAACGGTGCCGTGGTGCCCTTGGGTGCCAGCACGTCCTTGCCCGGCGTCAAGCACTTGCTGATCATGGTCGAGAAAAACCCGTCCGCATTGGTCGCCATGTTCAACGTGACCGATGCCGTCGATGCCAACTTCTCGACCCGCGCCAAGATGGGCCAGTCTTCCGATGTCTACGCTGTGGCCATCATGAACGACGGCCGTGCTTTGTGGGCTAAAAAAGAAGTCAAAGTCACTTTGGGTGGTTGCGGCGGTTAATCGCTTGCAGACACCGTCCATTCATTGATTCACTGAAAGATTTAGGAGAGAAACATGGCAGATCCAATGCGCATTCGTGCTCAAGTAGCGGGTGACAAAGCAACCGTTCGTGTGCTCATGGCCCACGAAATGGAAGCAGGCCAGCGGCGTGACGCTTCCGGCAACCTGATCCCAGCTTGGTTCATTCAGGAGGTCACCGCCACCCACAACGGCAAAGTCGTCTTGACCGCCGAGTGGGGTCCAGCAGTGTCCAAGAACCCCTTCATGCAGTTTGCTGTCAAGGGCGCCAAAGCAGGCGACAAGATTGCCGTGACCTGGAAAGACAACCGAGGTGCCACACGCACTGACGAAGCCACGGTGTCGTGATCGAACGATGAGATGGCAAAGGGTGAAGCCATAACTTCACCCTTTTTGCGTTTGAAAATAACAAAAGAGGTGACCATGAAAAATTCAACGACCCTTTCCTTCGTGGCGGCCTTGGCGATTTGTGCTTGGCCCGCCTTGGCACAGAAGACAACCAGCCAAGGTATTGACGAATACCGCGCCATGTTGCAAGACGGCAACCCCGCTGACCTGTATGAAGCCAAAGGCGAAGACCTTTGGAAAAAAGCGCGTGGGCCCAAAAATGCCTCACTTGAAAAGTGCGATCTGGGCAAAGGCCCGGGCGTGGTGAAAGGCGTTTTTGTCGAGTTGCCCCGTTTCTTTGCAGACACTCAGCGCATGCAGGATCTGGAGTCGCGTCTGGTCACTTGCATGGAAACCTTGCAGGGCTTCAACGCCGCTGAAATTTCCAAGACCGCATTTGGTCGTGGTGAAATGGCGAACGTGACCGCCTTGGCCACTTGGATCGCAGCAGAGTCCAAGGGGCTTAAATTCAATTTGTCGCAATCACACGCCCAAGAAAAAACTTTTTATGAAGTGGGCAAGCGCTTGTTCTTTCAGCGCGGTGGTACCCATGATTTCTCATGTGCCTCTTGCCACGGCGAAGAGGGCAAGCGCATCCGTTTGCAAGACTTGCCGATCCTGACCAAGAACCCAGGCGATGGTGTGGGCTTTGCGGCTTGGCCTGCCTACCGGGTCTCGAACGGCCAGATGTGGAGCATGCAGTTGCGTTTGAACGATTGCTATCGCCAGCAACGTTTTCCCTACCCCGGTTTCGGCAGTGATGCCACCGTGGCTTTGTCCACGTATCTGGGTGTGAACGCCAAAGGCGCCGCCTCGATTGCCCCGGCCATCAAGCGCTGATCAGATCAGGAGAACCTCATGAACAAAAAGACCCAACTCGTATTGGCCAGTCTTGCGGCAGCCTTGGTGGCTGCGGGCTGCGCATCCGGCCCTTCTGTGGCCGAGCTCAATGAGCTGACCGACAAGATCGTCAAGGCCTCTTTCCGTGACCAAAGCCATGTGAAAGTGGAGCGCATCACCGCCACCGACGAAACCAACCGTTTGTGCAGCGAAGCCGATGTGGCGGGCAAACCGCTCGACGACAAAACCGCCAAGCGCATCGAAGAAGCCAACATGAAAGCCATCAAGTGGCCATCAGACGGCAAATTCATCGGGGACTGGAAGCAGGGCGAAGTCATTGCCCAAAGCGGTCGCGGCCTGACTTGGACCGACTCGGCCACCGCGGTCAACGGCGGCAATTGCTACAACTGCCATCAGATGGACAAGAAAGAAATTTCTTATGGCACGCTGGGCCCGAGTTTGTACAACTACGGCAAGATCCGTGGCGTGTCCAACCCGGATGACCCGGCCAGCAAGGCCATCGTGGAGTACACCTGGGGCAAGATCTGGAATTCCAAGGCCTACAACGCCTGTTCCAACATGCCCCGTGCGGGTCACATGGGCATCTTGACCGAGACGCAGGTTCGGCACATTGTGGGTCTGTTGCTCGACCCCAAATCGCCTGTGAACCAATAACCCCTGAAACCCGGCTTGACCGGGTTTTTTGGACCTTTATATATCAGTGGTTGCAAATATGAATCTCTCCAAACGCGAATTTATCCAAGTCATGGGCGCCGGCACCATGGCTGGCATGAGCATGGGCTCTTTTGCCGAAGCCAGCGCCGCCACCGCGGCCAATGGCCTGTACGACATTCCCAAATTTGGCAATGTGTCTTTCTTGCACATGACCGATTGCCATGCTCAGCTCAAGCCGATTTACTTCCGCGAGCCCAGCATCAACCTGGGTATTGGTTCGATGCAAAACAACTTGCCGCATTTGGTGGGAGAGCATTTGCTGCAAGTGGCCAAAATCCGACCCGGCACAGCAGAGGCTCATGCCCTGACTTTTTTGGACTTTGAAAAGGCCGCCAAGCGCTACGGAAAAGTGGGTGGTTTTGCCCACTTGGCCACGCTCGTCAAGCGCATGAAGGCCAGCCGCCCTGGTGCTTTGCTGCTCGACGGTGGTGACACTTGGCAAGGCTCAGGCACCAGCCTGTGGACCAACGGCCAAGACATGGTGGACGCCTGCAAATTGCTGGGTGTGGATGTGATGACGGGCCACTGGGAATTCACGCTGGGCATGGAGCGCGTCAAAGAGATCATCGAAAAAGACTTTGCCGGCAAGATCGATTTTGTGGCTCAAAACGTCAAGACCAATGACTTTGGTGACCCGGTGTTCAAGCCCTACGTGATCCGTGAAATCAATGGTGTGCCTTGCGCCATCATCGGTCAGGCGTTTCCGTACACCCCGATTGCCAACCCGCGTTACATGGTGGCCGATTGGGCCTTTGGCATTCAAGACGAAAACATGCAGGCCATGGTGAACGAGGCCCGTGGCAAAGGTGCGCAAGTGGTCGTTGTCATCAGCCACAACGGCATGGACGTGGACCTGAAGATGGCCAGCCGGGTCAGTGGCATCGACGCCATCATGGGTGGTCACACGCACGATGGCATGCCCGTGGCCACGATTGTTTCCAACAAGGGCGGCAAGACCTTGGTGACCAACGCGGGCTCGAATGGCAAGTTTTTGGGTGTGCTTGACTTTGAAGTTAAGGACAAAAAGGTCAGCGACTTCCGTTACAAGCTGCTGCCGGTTTTCTCCAACATGCTGCCCGCCGACAAAGAGATGGATGTGCTGATCAACAAGATCCGTGCGCCCTACGAATCCAAGCTGGCCGAAAAATTGGCCGTGACCGATGGTTTGCTTTACCGCCGCGGCAACTTCAACGGCACAGGCGACCAGCTCTTGGTGGATGCCTTGATGGCTGTGCAAGGTGCCGACATGGCGTTTTCGCCGGGTTTCCGTTGGGGCACCACGCTGTTGCCAGGCCAAGCCATCACGCGTGAGTGGTTGCTCGACATGACCGCCACCACTTACTCGTTTGCCACCGTGACCGAGATGACGGGCGAGACCATCAAAACCGTGCTGGAAGACGTGGCCGACAACTTGTTTAACCCAGACCCTTATTACCAGCAAGGCGGTGACATGGTGCGTGTGGGGGGCTTGACTTACAGCTGTAACCCAGTGGGCACGGCGGGCAACCGAATCAGCGACATGCGATTGAAGGGGCAGTTGATCGAGGCGGGCAAAAAGTACAAGGTCGCTGGCTGGGCCCCCGTGGCCGAAGAAGCGCGCAACCAGGGCAACAAGCAGGTCTGGGAAGTGGTCGAAACCTGGCTCAAAGCCCAAGGCGGTCGCATCAAACCACGCCAACTCAACACCCCCAAAATCATCGGTGCTTTGCCTAACAAGGGTTACGTGGTTTAAGGGACGCAGCGCATCGGTGCGCTGTTTCCCTTGAAGGAATTCGCATGAAAAGAAGACATTTGCTGTTGGCCAGTACTGCAGTAGCGGGTGTGACGCTCTTGCCAGAGGCCCGCTTGTTTGCACAACAAGCCCAGGACTTCATTGAGGGGCCTGCTGTCGTCGATATCCCGGCGCAGCAGTTGTCCAAACATGTCTGGATGATTTATTCACCGGATGGATTTCCGACCCCGCAGAACCGGGGCATGATGGCCAACATCATCTTTGTCGTGACCTCCGTGGGTGTGGTGGTCATTGACTCGGGCGCGTCCTTGCAAATTGGCCAAATGGCCATTCGCATGATCCGCCAAGTGACCGACAAGCCCGTGGTGGCCGTGTTCAACAGCCACTACCACGGTGACCATTGGCTGGGTAACCATGCTTTTGTCAAAACCTACGGCGACAAGCTGCCCATTTACTCTCTGGCCAGCAGCATTGAAAAGCTCAAGGGGGCGGAGGGCAATCTTTGGCGCAGCCTGATGGAGCGCTGGACCAACCAGTCGACCATCGGCACGAAAGTGGTCATTCCTAACATTGCCGTCCAGCATGGCCAGGTGATCCAGTTTGGTGATGTGAGTTTGCGCATGCACCACTACGGCACAGCCCATACACCTTCAGACCTGAGCGTCGAAATCGTGCAAGACAAGGTAACGGCCGTGGGCGACATCGCCATGACCAACCGCATTGCCAACATGGACGATGGCTCCTACCCCGGCACATTCAAGTACTACAAAGCTTTGATGGCGGCCACCGGAGAGCAGCTCTGGGTGCCCGGGCATGGCCGTGCACGCCAAGATCTGCTCAAGACCTATGGCGACTTCATGGCCGGTATCTGGGAGCCGAGTCTCAAGGCGGTGGAAGATGGCAAATCCGAGGCCGAAGCGAGAGCGGCGGTCATGAAGGACCCTCGCGTTGCCTCACGTGCCCAAACCATGGATGGTTTTGCAGGCAACATTGGCAAGTACATCAGCTTGGCGTACTTGGAGGCTGAAAAAATCGCGTTTTAAAAAAGAAATCCGCACCGTGTCGAACATGTGCGGATTCAAGTGTGGTGCCCCCGACAGGAATCGAACCTGTATCACTCCCTTAGGAGGGGAGAGTTCTATCCATTGAACTACGGTGGCTTTCAGAGCTGAGATTGTAACGACCGTCAATGCCCAAGAGGCGTAACGCCAACATCTGTTGATGTGGGCTCAGAATGGCAAGCTTTGCAGCAAGAGGTGCGCACTGTCGCCAAGGTCGGCTCGCACAAGCCGTCCTTGGAAAAAGATCTGCAGTCCTTGCCAATTGCTGGTGTGCACAAGAAAAGGTGCTAGGCCATTGACCGTTTGGTTCATCCCAGCTTTCAGGTTGAGCAAGGACAATTTGTTGTCACTGTCGAGCACACACAAAGCGCTGTCGGCTTTGGCCTCAATGTAGATGTAACTGCCAGGTTTCAGTGGGTTGTTGGGGGTGTGCGATGTGCTGTTTTTTCTGTGTTGGTCGTCGCACGCGATCGATGCCAGTTGGTCCCTGTCAGGTGCAGCGATCGCGGGCACCTCAGGCGAAGGGCTGGCTGTCTTGGGCAGCGCTTGCGGCGCAGAGGCGATCACCAAAGCAGCTGGTGATTCAGTGATTGGTGCTGCCGATGCTGGGGCAGTCGGTTGGCCGCTCTCACTTTGAAGCACGGCGGGTATTGGTCTTGGTGTCTGGTCTTGGTGCTGGATGCCCAAGAAGCCCAAGAAACCCATGGACAGAAGGCCACCCGTCACCAGCAATGGATGCCTCAAAAACGGATGGGGAGAAGATTTTTTGTAGACGTCTGAGGAAGAAACCGGGCTGGCAGTTGAATCAGCTTGAGCAAGCGCTTGAGTTTCAAGGGCAGGCATTGCGGGTAAATTTTCAGGGGCGGTAGGTGTTGCTTGAACTGCTGCAACGGGAAATACATAGCCCAGTTTCTTGAGCAGCTTGTTACCGGTATTTCGCTTGATCAGCTCGTTGTAAAAGCTCCGTCCCTCACCGCTTTCCAGTTCTTGAAGCTGGGCCGCAGAAATGGTGTTGGTGCGCGCAAAAACCAAGGCATCGATCCCGGCGGATGTCCTGAGGCTTTGCAAAAGCTTGCCGTCTTCGGGGCCCCAGGGCTGGTTGTTCATCTGCGGAAAAGACATGGGTTTGAGAAATGCCCAAAATGCGCGAAGATCAATTGAAGGCGCTTTTTTGAGGTAATGGCCATAATTGTCAAATTCCGCCTTATGTTACCTTAGGTGTGCATAAATTTTTTCGGGGCGATCGAACGCGTCAGGCTTCGCGCCAGGAGTTGGGTGCGGCGGTGCATGGCTACCTCAATACCGTGCGGGCTCAGTCACAGCCAGAGTGACGGAGAAAAGTGGCTGCGCCTTCAATCCTTTCGGATGGTGAAGATCAAATCCAGCGCACTTTGTTCTGCCGCCTGCGCGCGCAGCGTGAGTCGGCGAGAGATGTCGTAAAAAATAAACAGACTGCCCATCGTGCCGCTCAAGCTGGCTTCGTAGGCCATGTAAAAGTCCTGTGACAAGCGTTTACCCAGCGTGACGGCGGCGCCCGTGGCGGTGGTTCCTGTGCGTGTGCTGGTGCCCAAGCTGATCTCATCCAGTCCCAAGTTGCCAGCCAGTTCGCTGCTGAATGTTTTGCCATTGCCACTGAGCAAAACCATGGCGGCTTGCTGCAACACCGCCGATTCGGCGCCGCCGTTGGCCGCCGAGCGCCCCAGCACCAACCAGGCCAGTTTGTCGGCGTCGGGCATATCCGGGTCGGCATACAAAC
This sequence comes from Limnohabitans sp., assembly GCF_040400975.1. Taxonomy (GTDB): domain Bacteria; phylum Pseudomonadota; class Gammaproteobacteria; order Burkholderiales; family Burkholderiaceae_C; genus Limnohabitans_A. The sequence continues at coordinate 252,792 of NZ_JBBAPF010000001.1, forward strand.
GGATGCGGGGCAGCAAGGCGCTGCCTGAAACCTGCACCCCAACACTTTGGGTCAAATGGGGCCGCAAGGCGATGATCTCGAGGCCTGGGTTGTCGTAGGCGCCATTGAAACGCAAGACCCCGGTGCTGATGTTGAGTTGTTGTCCATAAGCCTTGTAGCGGCCGCCCAAAGTGCGCACTTGGCCATGCAGGCGTGGCAAGCCTTGGGTGCTGGCGTTGCTGACCAAATCCAGTTGTCCAGTCAGACGCGTGTTCAGGCCTTTGCCTTGGAGCTGAAAGTCGGGCCCGAGATCCAGCGTCACGCGCACATCAGGAGTACCGATCCAAGACGGATTGACAGGCCGAGGGGGATTCGTTGATGGGGTGTTTGGCCGGGGCGAGTGAGGTCGCACGATCACCACATCGTCCCCCAAATTGGGGGTGCTTTCATCGGGCAAAAGGAACAGGGCTTGGTCAGCCTTGAGCAGTCCCCTGATTTGCATTTGGCCCTTTTGCACTTGGGCAGTGACTTGTCCTGACACGACCAATCGGCGGTCGGCCCGGTTGCTGACGCGAAGAGACTTGGCGTCGATCTGCAAGCTCATTTGCGCTGCATGCAAAGGGTAGGTCTGGGTGGGCGAAGGGGGCAGGGTGCTCGGTGCCAACTGGATGCGGCCCTTTGCCGCAATGTCGCCGCCCTGGGGGCCGGCTCCGCGCAAACTCAAATGGTCAAGGATCAGTTCTTGGCCTTGCAGTCGAGCTTGCATCTGGCCTTGGTCAAAAGAGATCCCTTGAACGGCCGAACGAACGGCCAATTGATCGGCGTTGAGGCGCCCTTGCCATTGGGGTTGGCTGCGGGTTCCGACCAAGTCAAACTGGGCGTCCAGGGTGCCTTGTACGCGCCATCCAGGGGGTGCCAAAACAGACCAAGCGCCGATTTTTGGCAAGCGGGCTTTGACCGAACCACGCAAGGGCGCCTGGGCGGGCCACTGCCAGCCTTGTGGTGTGCGGCTGAGTGTGCTGAACACTTGCGCTTGCGCTTGGCCCATCTGCTCGCTGTCCCATTGCAGATCGGCCTGCAGACGTTCGTTGTGAATCTGCAGCACCAAGCTGGCCTCGCGCAAACCCGCTGCGGTGGGTTGACCCGGTGAGGGTTCAGTTTGGATGCGCAAGTCGCCTCGGCTGCGCCGAATTTGGGCCTTGAGGGTGGTGTCGGCGTTTTGCGTCAGTTGCAACTGGCCTTGCAGCAGAACATCGTTGGGGATGTCCATGCGCCATGCGCTGGGTAACCAGTTCAGTGGCAGGTCTTCCCAGCTGGCAGCGAACTGGGCGCTGGGTGTTTGTCCGGTGCTGGCCGAACGCCAATGGCCAGGTTCAACTTGCACGCGGCTGTTGCCCGGTGAGGGCCCTTGCACTTGCAAGTGGGCGTTGGACCAACTCAGTGCCAAGGCCGACGGACCCAGATCGGCTTGCCAGGCCATGGCTTTTTGGAGTTGCAAACGCCAAGCGGCTTGCGGCTGGGTGCCCAGCGCCTGAAGGTCCAGGCTGTCCAACAAACCCCGCCATTGGTGGCTTTGTAAATGGGGCCGTGCAGCGCTCAGCCGCGCTTGCAACCGGGATGTGGCGGGGCCTTGGGTCAAGAGACTTTGCCATTGGGCTTGCCAGGTCAGCGGTGTGCCCACCACCTGCAGCTGGCCTGGGTCCAAGACCCAAGCAGCTTGTTGGGGCGTTTGCCACGTCAGGCGGGGCCATTGAGCGTTCAGCTTGAAAGGGGTTTGGGCTTGCGCATAACCGCCTTGCCATTGGGCTTGGAGTTGCCCCGGGCCTGAGGCCTTGAGGGCAGAAAACCGATCTCCCCAGCCCGGCAATTTTTGGACCCAAGCCCAACTGGCCGCAGCATCTTGCACATCGATGTCGAGTTGGCCTTGGCCCTCCAGGGGTGCCAGCAGTCCTTCGGCTTTGGCGCGCAGGCCCGGCAGTTGCACAGACCATTGACCTTGAAGTGATTTTTGCCTTGGCGAGTACTTGAAACGCCCCTCCATGGCCGCTTGTCGGGCATTCAGCTTGAGTGCGTCGATGTGCCAGACCTCGTCTTGCCAATGGCCTGACAGTGCCAGTTGTTCAAAGTGCAATCCAGAAGCGGGGCCCAGCTTGGACAAGGCTTTGGCAGGTTGGTTCGGTGCTGCGGCCGACTGCAACTGGGCATCAAAGCCTATCGGCCCAGACCCTGTGTCTTGTGCCTGCAGTTGGCCTTGAATAGGCGGGCCTGTCAGCGCGCTGTGCAGCTGAGCCGGGTGGATGCCAGACAACGCCATGCTGCCGGTCCAGCCCGAAGCGCTTTGTGCGGCCTGAACTTGCATTTGGCCGCCTGCCAGCTGGGCCTGTGATGGCAACACTTGCCACAGGCCTTGATGGTGGCGTGCGTGGAGTGACAACTGGGTCAGGGGCAGTCGCTGCACATCCCAAGCGCCTGGCAGCAGGTTGCGCAGCTCGGCTTGCAAAGACCAGTCTGGGCCGTCGGGCTTGAGTTGCGCTTGGCCATTCAAGTGGGTCTGCGGGGCTTGAGGCCACAAAGGGGCCAAGTTCAAAGCCTGCCATTGCCCTTTGGCCTGCACGATGGCAGGTTGTTGCCATGGCCGCACATCGGCCTGCAAGCTCAGGTGCACGGGGGCTTTGCCTTGTGGCCAAGTCGGTTGATCGGGCGCAGGCGACAGTTCTGCACTGAGCTCGAGTTGGGCCTGTGGCCCAGCCAAGTTGCCTTGTGCAGAGGCGTGCAGCAGCAAGGCCAAAGCGGGTGTGCCGTCCATGGCGGGTGTTTTGACCCGTCCTTCCATGTCCAGTTTCAAAGCCATGGGTGCCGCGCCTTGCAGGCTGGCTTGCAGGCTGTATTGGCCTTGGGCCAAGGTCAGCTTGGGCACTTTCAGGATATGTGTTCGCCCGTCATAGGCGTAATGCGCTTGAATGCCGGAGAGCGTCACCGGGTTGGCGCCCTGCCAATCCAAGTGGTCCACTTTCAGGGTCATTTGCACCGGCAGCGGCCAGTTCAAGTCCAGCCAAGGGGTCAAAGGCTTGGCTGGCCGCTGGTCCTGGATTTGCAGTGATTTCAGGTGAACACTTTGCACGGGCCAAGGTTGCCTCCAAAGCAGTGACCAGTCGATAGCAATGTCGGCATCTTGGGTTTGCACTTGCAGCTGGGGTGCACGCCACGCCAGTTGGCCGATTCGCCCGCCTTGGCGCAAGCTGCCTTGCACATCGCTGCTGGTCAGATGTTGCCCGGCGGGTAAGGCCTTGTCTGCCCATTTCAAGGCCGTGCCCAAAGATCCTTCTGTTCCCGCCCAAAACCACAAAGAAGCCCCCAAGACCACCAAGATCATTGGGCCCAACAAGGCCGACAAGGTGCCCAGCGACCAGGCACCCAGCCATCTCGCGGCGCGCCGAAAAAGGCGCGCAGGCACCGGGTGCTTCGAAGTCGGCGGCGATGGTGGCGCAGACATGGTGTCGGAAGCTGGCGACGGGTTCAAAACGTGAAGCCCACACTCAAATGCAAACGCCATTTTTGCAAAGCTTGGGCGTGTGCCAAGTCCATGCGCACCGGGCCAACTGGACTGCGCCAACGTGCCCCGATGCCATAACTCGTTTGGGTGCGAAGCAAGTGCAATTCGTTGGCGACCGCGCCAGCATCGGCAAAGACAGCGGTTTCCCAATCGGTCATTTGCCCATTCCAGCGCAAGGGGCGTTGCCACTCCACACTGCCTGTGCTCAGGTACCGGCCAGCGCCGATGAGCCCTTGGCCAAGATCCACCCCAATGCTGTTCAAAGCGTAACCCCTCACCGTGTTGTCACCACCGGTGAGGAACAGTTGGGTGGTCGGCAAGTACCGGGTGTCTTGGCTGACCACACTGCCCATAGAGGCCCGCACCGCCAAGCGACCGCTGTTGGAACCCAGGGGCCAAAAACTCAGGCCCTTGGCCAGCCAGCGCACATAGGGCTGGCTGACGGCGCCCAGGCTGACGCCAGAGCCCAGCTCCAGTCCCAAGCCCCATCCACGGCTTGGAAAGGGCAGACTGTCAAAGTTGCGCCAAGTCCAAGCGAAGTTGCCACTGACCGATTCCAGGTTGCCCAAGGCATTGCTTTGCTGTGAAGCCATGTCGTATTGCGCAAAGTAGGAGCGGTCGATCCGTGGGCCGGTTTGCAGTCGGCCTGCACGCCAACGTTGGCTGCTGATCACATCGTTGTCGCGCAGTTGGCGATTGAACTGAGCCGAGGTGTTCCAACGCCACAAGCTGCTGTCGGGTGGGGCCAGCAGATCGAGCCCCATGGTTTGCAGGTCTCTGTCAATCGCCAGACGGCTGACGGCCCGCCAATTCAAACCCGGGACGCTGTGGTGTGTGTGTTCTGCGCTCAGGCGAGGGCCGCTGTCACTGCGTACGCCGACACCCAAGAGCCATCTTTGGCGCAGGGTCTCTTTGAGTTCGATGTTGACCGGCGGCCGTGCCAAATTGCCTTCAGGCTCAAGGCTGACAAAAACCGAGTCGTAAAACCCGCTCAGGACCAAACGCTGTTGGGCTTCCAGCAAATCGCTTTGCCGGTAGGGCTGATCGGGGGGCAAACGGGCCAGTCGCGCCACTTGCAAGGCGCCGTATTTGGTAGCGCCTGTGATGTTCAAGTCGCCCAAGCGAACAGCAGGACCCGAGTCCAGCGTCAAGCGCAGCACCACCCCGTTGGTCTCGGCGTCCACCCGGGCCTCGCTCTCGGCCACGCGGCCCCAGGGGTAATGTTCTGAGACGAGTTGCCGCAGGGCATTGTTTTTGGCCTGGCTCCAAGCGGCTTGGGTGAAGGGGGCGCCGGGTGGCAAGCCCCATTGCTTTTGGATGCTCGTTTGCTGCCGTGGGCCGGTGGGTGCTTGTGTCAGCTCACCCAACCATTGCCACTGCACTTGGGTGATGCGCGCGGGTGGTCCGGTGTCCACGGCCAGTGTGACCTGCCCCAGTGGGCTGGGGCCTTGTGCGGGGTTTTTTTGCCAACTCAGTTGGGGGTTGAAAAATCCTTGAGTGGCCAGTAACTCGCGCGCTTGTTCATCGGCGTCTTCCAACAAGCGAGTCAACTCGGTTTCGTCCAAATCGCTCAGGGCTTGGTATCGCCGAAGTTCCATGTGCTGCAACAGGAAGTCGCGTACCTCTTCGTCTTCGCTTTTCACCACCCACGAAAAAGCCAGTGAGGATGCGGCCGATTTCAAGACCTGTGTCGGCACGCTTTCAGCGTGCGCAGCGATGCTCCAAACGCTTGCAAACCCGCACAGACACAGCAATAGCGCTGAACAACATTGACCGCGCTGAAACCATGTCATTTGCTCAGCAAACGCATCGCATCTTCCAAGCCTTTCAAGGTCAAGGGGAACATGCGCTGGCTCATGAGCTGCTGGATGATGGAAATGCTCTGGCGGTATTGCCACACGCCCTGCGGCTCGGGGTTGATCCAGGCGTACTTCGGAAAGGTGTGCGTCAGGCGTTGTAGCCACTCGGCCCCGGCTTCCTCGTTGTTGTATTCAACGCTGCCGCCCTTTTGCAAAATCTCATAGGGGCTCATGGTGGCATCGCCAATGAAGATCAGCTTGTAGTCCTTGTTGTACTTGCGCAGGATGTCCCAGGTCGGAAATTTCTCGGCGTAGCGGCGCTTGTTGTTCTTCCACATGAAGTCATAGACGCAGTTGTGGAAGTAATAAAAATCCAGGTGTTTGAACTCGGCCTTGACGGCCGAAAACATTTCTTCAACCCGCGCGATGTGCTCGTCCATGGTGCCGCCCACGTCCATGAGCAGCAGCACTTTCACATTGTTGTGGCGCTCCGGACGCATCAGAATGTCCAGGTATCCCGCATTGGCTGCGGTTTTGCGGATGGTGCCGTCCAGGTCCAGTTCTTCTTGCGAACCCTCGCGCGCAAAGCGGCGCAGGCGGCGCAGGGCCACTTTGATGTTGCGTGTGCCCAGCTCCTGGCTGTCGTCGTAGTCTTTGTAGGCCCGCTGGTCCCAGACCTTGACGGCGCTCTTGTTTCCGCCCTTGCCGCCAATGCGGATGCCTTGCGGGTTGTAGCCGCCGTTGCCAAAGGGCGATGTGCCGCCCGTGCCGATCCACTTGTTGCCGCCTTCGTGGCGTTCTTTTTGTTCTTCCAGGCGTTTTTTGAGCGTGTCCATCAACTCGTCCCAGCCCATCTTCTCGATGGCGGCTTTTTGCTCGGGCGTGAGTTCCTTTTGCAGGATTTTTTCGAGCCAATCCAGCGGCACTTCTTTGGTGAAGTCGGTCAGCATTTCTACGCCCTTGAAATAAGCGCCGAAAGCTTTGTCGAACTTGTCGAAATGCTTTTCGTCCTTGACCATCACCGTGCGAGCCAGGTGGTAAAAATCGTCGATGCTGCAGGCGTCAGACGCCGGGCCGACCACATTGGCCTGCAAGGCTTCGAGCAGCGTCAGATACTCGCGCACCGAGACAGGCAGCTTGGCAGCACGCAGGGTGTAGAAAAAATCGATCAGCATGACCGGGTGTCCTTTGGGTCTGAGCGGCTCAATTGAAAGTCCAGGTGCGCACGCACATTGGGCCATTCGCTGGCAATGATGCTGTACACGCAGGTGTCGCGCAGTGCGCCAGCGCTCAAAGCGTGGGTGTTGATCTGGTGGCTGCGCAGCACGCCATCGAGCTTGGCGCCCAGGCGTTCGATGGCGCGACGGCTTTGATGGTTGAAGAAATGCGTGCGGAACTCCACCGCGATGCAGTTCAGGTGCTCAAAAGCGTGGGTCAGCAGCAAGCGCTTGGCTTCGGTGTTGAGCGGGGTGCGTTGCACGCTGCGGCGGTACCAGGTCGAGCCGATTTCAACCCGGCGGTGGGCCGCGTCGATGTTCATGTAGGTGGTCATGCCCACAGCGCAGCCGCTGGCTGGGTCGATCACGGCAAACGGGCACATGCTGCCTTGGGCTTGCATGGCCAGGCGACGCTCGATTTCTGCGGCCATGCCTTCAGGCGAGGGGATGGCGGTGTACCACAGCTGCCAAAGCTCACCATCGCGCACCGCTTCTTGCAAATCGGCCGCATGGCTGGCGTGCAGAGGCTCCAGCCGGACATGTGTTCCGCTCAGCGTGGTGGGTGCAGCGAAAGCGGGCATGGGCTCAGCGGTTGCGCTGGTTCATGAAGACCAGTTTTTCAAACAAGGTCACATCCTGCTCGTTTTTGAGCAAGGCTCCCACCAGCGGCGGCACCGAGACCTTTTGATCTGCGCTTTGCAGGGCTTCAAGCGGGATGTCTTCGGCCACCAGCAGCTTGAGCCAATCGAGCAGTTCGCTGGTCGAGGGCTTTTTCTTCAGGCCCGGCAGGCCGCGCACGTCGTAAAAAGTTTTGAGGGCCAGGGCCAGCAGGTCTTTTTTGAGCGTGGGGAAGTGCACATCCACGATTTGGCGCATGGTGTCCGCTTCGGGGAACTTGATGTAGTGAAAGAAGCAGCGACGCAAAAAGGCGTCGGGCAATTCTTTTTCGTTGTTGGACGTGATGAACACCAGCGGGCGGGTCTTGGCCTTGATCAGCTGGCGCGTCTCGTAGCAATAGAACTCCATGCGGTCGATCTCGCGCAGCAGGTCGTTCGGAAATTCAATGTCGGCCTTGTCGATCTCGTCAATCAGGATGGCCACAGGCGTCTCGGACGTGAAAGCCTGCCAGAGCACGCCCTTGATGATGTAGTTTTCGATGTCCTTGACCTTTTCATCGCCCAGCTGGCTGTCGCGCAGACGGCTCACGGCATCGTATTCGTACAGGCCTTGCTGCGCTTTGGTGGTGGACTTGATGTGCCACTGCAGCAGGGGCAGACCCAAGGCCTCAGCGACTTCTTCGGCCAACATGGTTTTGCCGGTGCCGGGCTCACCTTTGACGAGCAAAGGGCGCTTGAGGGTCATGGCGGCGTTCACGGCCAGCATCAAGTCCGGCGTGGCGACGTAGTTTTCGGTACCTTGGAATTTCATGTGAACAAGTTCTCGGAAAAGGGCAAAGGGTTTGTCAGGATTATGAGGGCCAGCCCGATATAATCCGCAGTTGATTTTTATCAATCATTTGATTGTGTGAGCAAAATGAACAAGCTGTTGACCTCGATGTTTGCCTTGGCTGTCGCTTCTGTGACCGCCTTTTCCGCCCATGCCCAAGAGATCAAGGGCGACGCCAAAGCTGGCGAACAAAAAATTGCCATGTGCATTGGTTGCCACGGCATCAAAGGCTACCAAGCCAGCTTCCCCGAGATCTACCGCGTGCCCATGATTTCGGGTCAAAACGCCAAATACATCGTGGCCTCACTCAACGCCTACAAAAAGGGCGAGCGCAAGCACCCCACCATGCGTGGCATCGCCGACACCCTGACCGAGCAGGACATGGCTGATTTGGGCGCTTACTACGAGCAGCATGGCAACACCAAGCCCGTTACCGCAGCCCCCAAGGCACCCGATGCCAAAGTTGCTGCCCTGTTGCAAAAAGGCGCGTGTATTTCTTGCCACGGTGACAACTTCAACAAGCCGATCGACCCCAGCTACCCCAAGCTGGCTGGCCAGCACAAAGACTTTTTGTTTGTGGCCCTCAAGTCCTACAAAGTTGAAAACCAGTCCACCTGGGGACGCAACAACGGTGTCATGGGCGGTATTGCCAAGCAGTTCACCAACGCCGAGTTGAAGGCCATGTCCGCTTACATCGCCTCTTTGGATGGCGAGATGAAAGTCGTTCCCCAGTCGCGTTTCCGCTGATCTAGGGTTCACCTCAAACAAAAAAACCCGCCTTGGCGGGTTTTTTGTTGCCTGTTGGCTTTGACCGTGATCTCTGGGTTTCAGTCTTGGGTTGCATTGCGTTGCACGCAGGCAATGTAGGACTCGCCGTCGGGCATGCGTCCCGAGCGTTGGCTTTCAAAGATCATGCGCCCTAAGCATTCCATGGCCTGGTGGTGCGCGTCGTGCAGCGAGTTGAGACGGTGCGTCAACAGTTCTACCGCTTGGCGTATGCCCCGGGGTTGGTCGATGCTGCATTGCTCGCTGATGGACAGGTGCATCGAGAGGTGCAAGAACGGGTTGCTTCGGTTGGGGTCGTCGTTGAGCATGTTCGCCAGTGCGGCATCGACGTCCGAGAGTTCGGCATGGTATTCGGGGTGTTCGTCGATCCATTGGCTGACGAGCATTTCCATGGGCTCAAGCGTTTCGGCGGTTTTAGCTTTGGCATAGACGCCGCAAAAAAAGCGCCGGACATCGGCTTGTGAGGGTTGAATCAGCATGGGGTGGATTGTCTCTTAACTGTTGGCCTGTTGTCTGTTGGAGCTTTGGGAGTGAGAGGCCGGGGTGCGGGGCCAGGGCTCAGAGGCGCTTCGCTTTGCCACATCGCCCCGGCCCCGCACCCCGGCCTTTCACGTGGGCGTTTCGCGGAGGGTTTAAAACGCGACAGGGCACAATCACCAACACCCGAGCAAGGCGGGATGGCGGCGCTGGTCGGGCGATGTGGCAAAGCGAAGCGCCTCTGAGCCCGGCCAGCGCCGCCGTCCCGCCTTGCGGACAAAAACTGACATTTTTGCCTTGTACAAAGGTCCTCTGATGCAGGCCAACGCCGCCATCCCGCCTTGCGGCCAAACGGGAGACACCTCTTCCGTGTGCAGTCATCAACAGCTCACCCCAGCCCGCAAAGCCCCCCTAGAATGTCACAGAACACCCGCGGTGCATGCAATATAATGCACGTTTTACACCCTGAAGAGACCAGACACATGAACCAAGCCTACATTTGCGATGCGATCCGTACCCCCTTTGGCCGTTACGGCGGTGCCTTGAGCAGCGTGCGCACCGACGATCTGGGCGCGGTGCCCCTGCGTGCCCTGATGGCCCGTAACCCGAATGTGGATTGGGCCGCCGTGACCGATGTGCTGTACGGTTGCGCTAACCAAGCCGGTGAAGACAACCGCAACGTGGCCCACATGGCCAGCTTGCTCGCCGGTTTGCCGATCGATGTGCCCGGCGCCACCATCAACCGCTTGTGCGGCTCGGGCCTGGACGCCATTGGCACGGCCGCCCGCGCCATCAAGGCGGGCGAAGCGGGTTTGATGATTGCCGGCGGCGTGGAAAGCATGAGCCGCGCCCCGTTTGTCATGCCCAAAGCCGAAACCGCCTTCAGCCGCGCCAACGCCGTGTACGACACCACCATTGGCTGGCGCTTCATCAACAAACTGATGAAAGCCCAGTACGGTGTGGACTCCATGCCCGAGACGGCAGAAAACGTGGCCACCGATTACAAGATCGAGCGCGAAGCGCAAGACCTGATGGCCTACAACAGCCAACTGCGCGCCGTGGCCGCCATCAAGGCCGGGCATTTGGCACGTGAGATTGTGGGCGTGAGCATCCCCCAGAAGAAGGGCGACGCCATCCTGGTGGACACCGACGAACACCCTCGCGAAACCAGCCTGGAAGCGCTGGCCAAGCTCAAAGGTGTGGTAAGCCCTGATGGCACCGTGACCGCCGGCAATGCCTCTGGCGTGAATGACGGTGCGTGTGCCTTGCTGCTGGCCGACGAAGCCACCGCCGCCAAAAACGGCCTGACGCCCAAGGCCCGAATCGTGGGCATGGCCACGGCAGGGGTTGCCCCGCGCGTGATGGGCATTGGCCCAGCGCCCGCCACGCTCAAGGTGTTGGCGCAAACTGGTCTGACCATTGACCACATGGACGTGATCGAGTTGAACGAAGCTTTTGCAGCACAAGGCCTGGCCGTGATGCGCATGTTGGGCCTGAAAGACGACGACGCCCGCGTGAACGCCTGGGGTGGCGCGATTGCCCTGGGTCACCCGCTGGGTGCATCCGGTGCCCGTTTGGCCACCACCGCCATCAATCGCCTGCAGCAAACTGCGGGCCGCTATGCGCTGTGCACCATGTGCATCGGTGTGGGTCAGGGCATTGCACTGATCATTGAGCGGGTCTGAGCACCGAACAAGTTGTGCTTGGTGGCTCGTCAGTAGGTTTGGCGAAAGTCCATCTGACGCAGTAGCGCTGCTGTGGCTTGCTGCAACCGTGAAAGCGGACGCGCGGCCGGCATGGCCAGCACCAGTCGATTCCACAGGGCCGGTGGCCCGATCAGGGCGGTGGGTAAACGCTTCGCCTGCTGGGCCATCAACAGTGCGCTCTGCGGCAAGATGGAGCAGCCCACCCCATGCTCCACCAAAGCGATGGCGCTGTGAACAGCACCCACTTCGGCCACGATTTGCAAGCCGATTCTGCGGGGCAGCAAGACCGCATCCACCAAGCTGCGGATCGGATTGGGGGCGGAGGGCAAAATCATGGACACCTGTGCCAGTTCTGCCAGGGACATCCTGGATTTGAGGGGGGTGCCTTCTGGTGCCACCAGTATCAACCTCTCACGCATCAGCGGTTCGCTGACGATCAAGGGCGTGGGGGCGGGGTCAAACAACAAAGCCAAATCAATTCGGCCCTGCAAAAGGTCTTCGCGCAGCGACAGGCTCAGGCCTTCGCTGATGCTGATCATGGCGTTCGGCAGTGTTTGTCGAAAACGTTCGACCAAGGGCACACACAGGCCCGTCGCTACGCGGTGCGGTAAGCCCACCACCACGCGTCCATTGGGTTCTTCGTTCATGTCCATCAACTGGCGTCTTGCTTGGCGCGCGCCTTCCAGCAAGTTGCGTGCATGCACCAGCAGGGCTTGGCCGGCGGGTGTCGGACGCACCCCCCGCCCATGCCGCTCAAACAGGCGTTGCCCGAGGTCCGCCTCGAGCAGACTGAGTTGACGGCTGATGCTGGGCTGGCTCAAGTGCAGAGCGGTTGCTGCGCGACTCACACTGCCGCTGTCAACCACCATGGCAAAAGATTCAAGTTGTCGCAAGTCCATGGCCTGATCCATCCATTTAATAACTCTATAGCTGGTATAGCCATTTTGTCATTTACAGGGTCATGTCACCACCGCACACTGTGCGACTTATGGAATGAGATTTTCGAGCATGAGATTTGCAAACAAAGTGGCCTTGGTCACAGGGGCTGGGTGCGTCGGGCCAGGTTGGGGCAATGGGCGGGCCATGGCAGTTCGTTTGGCGCAAGAGGGCGCTCAGGTCTGGGCGGTTGACTTCGATCCCTCGCGCTTGGCGCAGACGCTGGCTTTGGCGGGTGAGCATGCGCACGCCATTCATCCGTTTCAGTGCGATGTGACGGACAGTGCCAGCGTGAACCGCATGGTCCACGCCTGCGCAGAGCGTTTGGGAGGGCTCGATATCCTCATCAACAATGTGGGCGGGTCAGCCCCTGGCGGCCCTTTGGAGATGAGCGAGGACATCTGGGATGCTCAGATGAACTTCAACCTCAAAAGTGTTTTTTTGACGTGCAAGCATGCCTTGCCTTTGCTCAAAGCGCGCGGAGGTGGCGCCATTGTCAACATGGCCTCGACATCGGGCATACGCTGGACCGGCAGCGCCCAAGTGGCCTACGCAGCCGCCAAAGCCGGCGTGATTCAGATGTCCAAGGTCATGGCCATACAGCACGCAGCAGACCACATCCGGGTCAACACCGTGGTGCCGGGCCAGTTGCACACCCCCATGGTCGAGTCTCGGCTGGCAGGCCAGCGTTCGGGTGGTGATGTGCAGGCGCTGTTGAAACAGCGTCTGGCCAGGATCCCTTTGGGCTTCATGGGTGACGGGCGCGACAGTGCCAGTGCTGCCCTGTTCTTGGCCTCAGAAGACGCGCGGTTCATCACCGGCACTGAAATTGTGGTCGACGGTGGCATGACCGTGCGCTGCGGCTGATATCTCACTCATCCATTCATACACCTAAAGGAGACACACATGGGCCAAGAAATTTCCAGGCGACAGTGGTTGCAGCGCACCAGTGCGGGTGCATTGGCGACCAGTTTTGGTGGCATCTCATGGGCGCAAATCAACAACCGACCCGTGCGTTTGATCGTGGCGTTTGCCCCGGGTGGTCCGGTGGATTTTGTGGCGCGGACATTGGCAGAAACCTTGTCGCGAGAACTGGGGCGTCCGGTGCTGGTCGACAACAAGCCGGGTGCCAACGGCGCGATCGGTGCGATGGAGACTCTCAAAGGTGAACCCGATGGCAGCACTGTGTGGATCACCAGCGTGGGAGCCGCGGCCATCAATCCAGCGCTTTACGACAAACTGCCCTATGACATGGTACGCGATTTCACGCCGGTGTCTTTGGTTGTCAACAACGTGGAGGTGCTGGTCACCAGTGCGCAAAACCCGGCCACTGATGCCGTCGATTTTGTCCAAAGGGCCAGAGCCGCCAATGTGCCGGTTCCCATGGCGTCTTCTGGCATGGGCAGCATTCCGCATTTAGCCTTGCTCCAAATGCAGGATGCCACCAAGTTGGACTTGCTGCATGTGCCCTTCAACGGCATGGCGCCTGCATTGACCAATTTGCTGGGCGGGCAGGTGGCGGGTGTGTTTGCCGATGTGCCTGCAGTGATGGGTCAGATCAAGGCGGGCAGGCTCAAGGCTTTGGGCATGGCTTCGCGCGTGCGTCACCCTGGACTGCCCGAGGTCAGAACCTTTGAGGAGATGGGGTTCCCAGCGGTAGACACCAACAATTGGTACGCCTTTTTTGTCTCCTCAAAGACTCCCCGTCCGATCGTCGAGGCGCTCAATGCGGCGACGCGGCGGGCATTGGCCGACCCCGCCGTCGCCAATCGCTTGCTGCAGTCTGGCGCGGAGCCACGCGCCACGACACCGGAGGAGATGGCTGCTTTGCTCAGGGCCGATACGAGCAAGTGGGCGGCCTTGATCAAGGCACGCAACATCCGCCTCGATTCTTGAGTCGGCGACCCACGGTTTGATCGGAATTTGTGCGTTTTTCAGATGTTTCAGGCTTGGCCTCCGGCGAAGGCTGTCGATGTCGGTCAACAGGGAGGTGATGTGAGTTCAATTTGGCTTTGCGATCAGGATGGCCCATGGCATAGGCCTGCTTTGCCAGACCTGCAATCGTGGCGCGCGTGGCATGGCGATGTGCAAGCTTGGCGGCACTATTGGTCAGGTCCACTTGAGCAGCGTCCAAGCCCTCCTGTGGGTGCCATGTGGGAAGCGTTGGAGCCCGGGACTGATCTCATGGGGCCTGGCGTGTCCCAGCCAAGGGTTCAAGCCCCCTTTCACTACGTGGTCGAAACCGACGTGGCTGATGGTTGCGAAGATGATTTTCGCGCCTGGTACGAACAAGAACATTTGCCGGGTTTGTCCAAAGTGCCTGGCTGCTTGAGGGCGCGCCGCTTGATGCGGCGAGATGGCCCTGCCGGGCTTCCCCTGCATGTGGCCTGTTATGACCTGGTGAGTGCCCAAGTGACCGAGTCCGAGCCGTGGCTGGCCGTGCGCCACACCCAGTGGAGCAGCCGAGTGCGACCCCTGTTTCGCAACACCCGCCGAACCCTGTTCATTCATCCGAACGGCCCCACATGACCCCCTCACAAGATCAGCCCCAGCCGGTGAGGACCTACGACGCGCAGCCACAAACACCTGGCTGGCAGCCTCCACCGGGTGCCTGCGATGCGCATGTCCATGTGTTCGGCCCCCCCGAGCGCTTTGCTTACAACCCTTTGCGCCAAATCACCCCGGTGCCGGCACCGCGCGACACCTTGTATGCCTTGCACCGCACTTTGGGCATTGAACGCTGCGTGATCGTGCAATCCATGGTGCATGGCATGGACAACAGCGTGGTGGAGGATGCGATCGCCCACGGTGAGGGCCGTTACCTGGGCGTTGCGCTGGTGCCTGTCGATGTGCCTGATGCCGAATTGGCCCGATTGGCCCTGGCCGGTATGCGGGGTGTGCGCTTTAATTTCATGCGTCATTTGGGCTCGGGAACCGATGTGCGCGAAGTCTTGGCCCTGACCCCCCGCTTGGCCGCCCATGGGCTCCATTTGCAGGTTCATTTTGAGTCGGCTTTGGTCCATGATTTGGGACCATGGCTGTTGCAAAGCCAGGTGCCTGTGGTGATTGACCACATGGGCCGTGTCGATGCAAGCTTGGGCGCGCAGCATGAGGACTTTCAGGCCTTGATGCGCCTGCTGGATGCGCCTAATTTTTGGGTCAAGCTCAGCGGCATAGACCGCATCGATGCGCATGCTGCACCGGATGAACGCTACACCCACGGTGTGGCGCTGGCGCAGCAGTTGTGGCGTGCGCACGGTGACCGCTGCGTTTGGGGCAGCGACTGGCCTCACCCCAATCACACCCATATTCCGAACGACGCGGCCTTGGTCAATGCGATCGCCATGATCGTCCCCGATGCAGCAGGCCAACAGGCCTTGTTGGTGGACAATCCGCAGCACTTGTACCGCTTTGCCTGATGCACCTCGCTGGCGGAGGCGGGCTCACTGACCAATTCGCTGGGTGGTTTTTTGGGCTTGGGCCAGCTCTTGCGCACTGATTTCAATGTCCAGCCGCAGCAGCGCCGCGCCCATGGCTTTGCCCAGGTTATCGAGGCGCAGGTTGCGCGCCCCGCCGCCTTGCAGTGCGCCGTGCAGCACGAACTTCAGGGCCCAAATATTGGGCAGAGGCCAAGCATCGACCTGGCCTGAGAGCCAGGGCGCGAAATGCGCCTGCACTTTGGCAGCCGTGACTTCGCGTTCAAGGATCCGGTAACCCGCCTCGTTCCAGGCAAACAGACCAAAGTCCACCCAATCGGCCTTGTCACCGCTGCGGGCGTGGGCAATCTGGGCCAGTGGAATCTTGACGACAGGGGTGGTGTTCATGTGCTGGGCTCCAAGATCGCCATTTGGGCGGGCACCCGTTGGCGTGGAATCAGGGTGGGCCAGATGCCCAGCAATTCACTCGTGCTGTTCAGGCCTTGAAAGCCGCACGTGAAAGCCGGTCCACTCAGCGCCATCCAGGGGAACAATCGGCCAAAGCTATCTGCAGCCGATTTGCTGGGTGTGCGCAGCACCATCCGCACCCAAATCTCGGCCCGCTCATTCAGTTCGGCCGCTGGCGGCAGAGGCGCCAGGGGGCCATGCGCCGAATTGAGGCCGGGGTATTCGACAAACAGCTCGTCAAAAGGCATTTGGCGCTCTTGCAATTGTGTGCGGATCATGGCCTCTGCGGCTTGTACCTTGTCCCAAGCATCGGGCCAGGAAAAGCCCCAGCTGACCTCGGCCTTGAAGCCATCGCGAAAGCCCGCCACCACCTTGAGCTGATCGGTGGGTGCGCGGCCCAGGGCACCGGTCACACGCACACGGTGTTCACCTTCTTCGTTCAACTCGATCTGGCCCATGTCAAGCACCACATCGGGCGAAAAATACGCATGCGGGTTGTGCACCTCGTACAGCAGTTGTTGGCGCACGGTGTCAAAGTTGACCAAGCCCCCGGTGCCGGGCGCTTTGGTGATGAAGGCTGTTCCGTCTGCCAAGACCTCGGCGATCGGGTAACCGATGTGTGCCAAGTCAGGGATCTGTTGCCAATGGCCTTGGCTGCCAAAATTGCCGCCGCTGCCTTGGCCCGAGCATTCGAGCAAATGCCCCACCGTCAGGCCCTGGGCCAAGCGGTTGAAGTCCTCGGGCGTGGCCGCATCGGCCAGTTTCCAGCCCAGGCCATGCACCAGTGGCCCCAGAAACAGCGCCGCGTCCGCCACCCGCCCGGTGATCACGATGTCGGCCCCTTGGTCCAGGGCGTCAACGATGGGTTGTGCACCCAAATAGGCGTTGCCAAAGACCAGCCGCTCGCGCACGCTGGTCACCTCCGATCCGTTCATCAGGTGGTCAAAGCGGGTGTCGGGTGTTTGCAGTTGCGGCAGCACATCGTCGCCACTGACCACCGCGATGCGCGGGTGCCAGCCCTTGGCTGCTAGCGCCGTTTGCACCGCCCGCGCTGCGCCCATCGGGTTGAGGCCGCCCGCGTTGCAAACGAATCGGATCCCGCGCGGCTGCATCAAAGGCCACAGGCGCATCAGCATGGGCACCACATCGCGGGCATAGCCCAAAGCAGGGTCGCGTTGCCGATCTTTTTGCAAGATGGCCAATGTGAGTTCGGCCAGGTGGTCGCTGGCGATGTATTGCACTTGGCCGCGCTCGATGCTGGCCACCACGGGTTCCCAGTTGTCGCCATAAAAGCCCAGGCCCGAACCGATGCGAATGGATTGCGTCATGGGGCGATATTGAAGCCAAGTGTATGGACCGTAATGGGGGTCAACCCCTAGGGAAAGTCTCTTCTAAGACAACCATAATCGCACGATCGTTCGTAAAAGTTGGAGGCCTCATGCGGTGGGTTCCATGACTCCCTCTTTTGACGCGCGTTGCAAGACATTCAACCAAAGGAGACAGGTGTGCAATTGCTGCAACTGCTGATCAGCGGTGTGGCCCAGGGCTGTATTTACGGACTCATTGCCCTGGGTTTCGTGCTGATTTACAAGGCCACCGAAACGGTGAGCTTTGCCCAAGGTGACCTGATGATGGTGGGTGCCTTTTCGGGCCTGGCTGCCATGACGCTGCTGGGTTTCCCGTTCTGGATTGCAGTGCCCTCGGCCATTGTGGCCATGGGCATTTTTGGGGTCTTGCTCGAACGTTTGGTCATCCGCCCCATCCTTGGGCAACCAGCTTTCTCCATCGTCATGCTCACCATCGGCGTGGGCTATGTGCTGCGCGGCCTGATCACCATGATTCCCGATGTGGGCACCGACACCCACACCCTGCCTGTACCCTATGCGGGCGAAGTTTTGCGCTTAGGTGGTCTGGTGATTGCGTCAGAGCAATTGGTGGTGATCGGCGCCACTGGCATTTTGTGCCTGGGCTTGTTTGCCATGTTCAAGTACAGCAAGCTGGGCATTGCCATGCAGGCGGCCTCGCAAAACCAATTGGCCGCCTATTACATGGGCATCCCAGTCAAGCAGATCAACGGTCTGGTTTGGGGCTTGGCGGCTGCTGTGGCCGCGGTGGCGGGTTTGCTCTTGGCCCCCATCACCTTTGTGCACGCCAACATGGGTTTCATCGGTCTGAAGGCCTTTCCGGCGGCGGTGGTGGGTGGTTTTGGCAGTTTGCCCGGTGCCATCGTGGGCGGTCTGGTGATCGGCATCGTCGAGTCGTTCTCGGGTTTTTATCTGCCCGAGGGCTTCAAGGACATCGCGCCCTATATCGTGGTGTTGCTGATGCTGGTGCTCAAGCCGAATGGCTTGTTCGGCGAACAATTGCGCAAGAAAGTCTGAGGCCCCAGCATGCGTTTCATCTTCAAAACCGACTACAACCAGGATGTGAAGCTGGCCAAGCACGGCGGCCATGTGTTTTGGTACAGCCTGCTGGGCTTGTTTCTGGTGGCCGCCCCTTGGGTGGTGGCCGAGTATTGGCTGGCGCAGCTGACCTTTGTACTGATCTATGCGGTGGTGGGCCTGGGCCTGATGTTGTTGGCGGGCTTTACCGGCTTATTCTCGCTGGGTCACGCTGCGTTTTTGGGTGTGGGGGCTTACACGCAGGCCGTGATGGTCAATGCCGGGGTGCCTTTCCCGCTGGCGCTGGTGTGCGCGGGCGTGTTCTCGGCCATCGTCGGCATCATCGTGGGTTTGCCTGCACTGCGCGTCAAAGGCATTTACCTGGGCATGGCCACGCTGGCCTTTGGTTTCATTGTCGAAGAAGGCATGGCCCGCTGGGAAAGCGTCACGGGCGGCAATGCGGGCCTGATGGTCACTTACCCGAAAATGGGCGACTGGACGCTGGACAGCACTGAAGAGTTTTATTTCCTGTGCTTGCTGGTCACCGTGGGGGCCACGCTGGCCATCGTGAACCTGCTGCGCTCGTCGACGGGCCGAGCCTTTGTGGCCATCCGAGACTCTGAAATTTCTGCCCAAAGCATGGGCATCCACCTGGCGCGATACAAGACGCTGTCGTTTGCCTTGTCGGCGGCGTTGGCGGGCATTGGCGGTGCTTTGTACGCGCACAAAATCCAGTTTCTCTCGCCCGAGCAGTTCAGCATCATCCAGTCGATCGACTTGCTCTTGATGGTGGTGATCGGCGGATTGGGCTCGATCCACGGCGCGTTCCTCGGTGCCATCTTCTTGATCGTCATGCCGCAGCTGATTTCTTTGGGCAAAGACTTTTTACCAGCCGCCATTGGCGGCGCCGCCGGTTTGCAGGGCACGGTCTACGGCATGGTCTTGATCGCCTTTGTGCTGTTCGAACCCATGGGCTTGTATGGCCGCTGGCTCAAGGTGCGCACCTGGTTCCAGCTGTTCCCGTTTTACCGCCGTGGCCTGTTCAAGCGCCAAAAATCGTTCCAGAAGTCGGACCGCCTGAAATGAACGCAGACATCCTTTTATCCGCCCAAGACTTGAGCGTGCGCTTTGGTGGCGTGCTGGCCGTCAACAAGGTCAGCTTCGACGTCAAGCGCGGCGAAGTCTTCACCTTGATCGGCCCCAATGGGGCTGGCAAGACCACGGTGTTCAACCTGATCAGCCGGATCTACACCCCCACCACGGGCGTGATCGACTATGCCGGGCCGCAGGGCACCTTGCGCCTGACCGATCAGCCGCCGCACCAAATTGCAAGTCTGGGTATTGCCCGCACTTTCCAGAATATCGAGCTGTTCGAACACGCCACCGTACTGCAAAACCTTTTGATCGGTCGCCACACGCACCGCAAGACGGGCTTGTGGAGTGAAATGTTCTTCAGCGCCAAAACCCGCGCCGCCGAAATCCAGGCACGCGAAAAAGTCGAGGAAGTCATCGATTTCCTGGATTTGCAGCACCACCGCGATTCGATGGTGGCGGGCCTGCCTTATGGTGTGCGCAAAGTGGTGGAACTGGCCCGAGCCCTGTGCACCGAGCCCAAGCTGCTGCTGCTCGACGAGCCTTCTTCGGGTCTGAACGTCGAGGAAACCGACGACATGGCGTTCTGGATCTCGGACATCAAAAATGAGCTGGGCATCACCGTGCTCATGGTCGAGCACGACATGAGCTTGGTCTCCAAAGTGTCTGACCGCGTGCTGGCCATGAGCCAGGGTGAAGAACTCGCCACCGGCACGCCCAGCCAGGTGCAAAGCGACCCCGGCGTCATCGAGGCTTATCTGGGCTCGGTGGACGACGTGTCTGCCTTGCGCCGCGAAAACTATGTGCCCGGAGGTGCCGCATGAGCGCAGCCACCCAGACCCAGAGCACAACGCCTGAGGCAGCCGATGAGAATGTCATGCTCAAGCTGCTCAACGTCGAGAGTGCCTACGGCCCGATCAAAGCGATTCGTGGCGTGAGCCTGCAGGTGCGGCGCGGCGAGATCGCCACCGTGCTCGGCTCTAATGGCGCGGGCAAGACCACCATCTTGAAAACCATCAGCGGCATCATCGACCCGCGCAAGGGCTCGATCGAGTTCAAGGGGCAGAGCATCACCGCGCAAGACCCTGCTTTTATTGTGCAAAGCGGCCTGATGCATGTGCCCGAAGGGCGCGAAGTGTTTCCGCTGCTGTCGATTCGCGACAACCTGCTGATGGGCGCCTACACCCGCAAGGACCGCGATGGCGTGGCGCGCGACATGGAAGCCGTGTACAACTATTTCCCCATCCTGCGCGAACGGGCAGTGCAAGACGCGGGCTTGCTCTCGGGTGGCCAGCAGCAGATGCTGGCGATCAGCCGTGCCCTGATGGCCAACCCCGACCTGATCTTGCTGGACGAGCCCAGCTTGGGCCTGTCCCCAAAGCTGACCAAAGAAATCTTCGAGATCGTGGTGCGCATCAACCGCGAGCGCGGCACCACCATCTTGCTGGTGGAGCAAAACGCCAACATGGCGCTCAACGCCTCGGACTATGGCTATGTGCTGGAAAACGGCCGCATCGTGATGGAAGACACTTGTGCCCGTTTGCGTGAAAAAGAGGACATCAAGGAGTTCTACTTGGGCATGAAGGAAGAGGGCGTGCGTGCCGATCGCCGCTGGAAAAAGAAGAAAACCTGGAGATAAAACATGAGCCAACTCTGGGACACCTCTGGCATTGCGCCACAAAAAAATGTCGTCATGGCAGGAGAGACCATCCCTGCCATTTTTTGGAATGCGGTGGCCGCACGTGGCCCCAATATTTGGATGCGCCAAAAAGAACTGGGCATCTGGCGCAGTTGGACTTGGGACAAGACCGCCCAAGCCGTGCGCGAAATTGGCCATGGCCTGATGGCACTTGGCTTTGAGGCGCGGCACACCGCCTCCATCTTGTCCAACACCAACATCGAATGGGTGCTGTGCGATCTGGCCGTGCTCAGTGCCGGAGGCGTGTCCAACGGCATCTACCCCACCGACGCGCCCGAGCAGGTGCATTACCTGTGCGAAGACTCGGGTACCCGCGTGCTGTTTGTCGAAGACGACGAGCAGCTCGACAAAGCCTTGGCCGTGCGTGACAGCTTGCCCTTGCTGCAAAAGATCGTGGTTTTCGACATGGAGGGTCTGCGCGACTTCCAGGATCCCATGGTCATCAGCTTGAAACAGCTGCAAAGCTTGGGCCGCGAGCACGCCCAACAACACCCCGACATGCTCATGCAGCGCAGCGCTGCCTGCAAGCCCGAAGAGCTGGCCATTTTGGTCTATACCTCGGGCACCACCGGCAAACCCAAGGGGGGCATGCACAGCCACCACGGGCTGGTTTTCACAGTGCGGGGCTACAACACCTTGATTGCCCGAGATGAGCGCGACGAGTGCATGTGCTTCTTGCCGCTTTGCCACATTGCCGAGCGCATGGGGGGCGAGTATTTCTCGATGTACACCGGTGCCAAACTCAACTTTGTGGAGAACCCCGAAACCGTGCCCGAAAACGTGCGCGAAATCGCACCCACCGTGTTCACGGCTGTGCCCCGCGTGTGGGAAAAGTTTTACTCGGGCGTGATGATCGCCCTCAAAGAGGCCGGGGGGCTGCAGCAAGCTGCATACGGCTGGGCCATTGGCGTGGGTCAGCAGGTGGCCGATTTGGTCTTGGCTCAAAAGCCGGTTCCTGCCAGCCTCAAGCTGCGTTTTCATGTGGCCCGCTTGCTGGCGCTGAACAACGTGCGCAAGATGATCGGCATCCACCGCGCGCGCTTTTTGGTCACGGGTGCTGCGCCCATTTCCCCCGATTTGGTGCGCTGGTACTTGGCACTGGGCTTGCCCATGCTGGAGGTCTGGGGCATGACCGAGACCTGCGGTGCAGCCACGGGCGTACCCGCCGACCGCATCAAGCCCGGTTCGATCGGCCCAGCGGCCGAATACAACGAAATGCGTTTGGACCCGTTGACAGGCGAGATTTTGGTGCGCGGCCCCAATGTGTTCATGGGTTACCTGAACCTGCCTGAAAAAACCGCCGAGACCATCGATGCCGATGGCTGGCTGCACACGGGCGACGTGGGCGTGGTGGACGAGGAAGGGTTTTTCCGCATCACGGACCGGATGAAAGACATCATCATCACGGCAGGCGGCAAAAACATCACCCCCAGCGAGTTGGAAAACGAATTGAAATTCTCGCCCTATGTCACTGACGCGGTGGTCATTGGCGACAAACGGCCTTACCTGACCGTGATCGTCATGATCGACCAAGAGAACGTCGAGAAATACGCACAGGACAATGATGTGCCCTTCTCCAACTACGCCAGCCTCACGCACAGCGCCGAGGTGCAAAACCTGATCCAGACCGAAGTGGATCGGGTCAATAAGAAATTCGCGCGCGTCGAGCAGATCAAGAAATTCTGGTTGCTCGACACCCAGCTGAGCGCCGAAGACGAAGAACTGACCCCGACCATGAAGCTCAAGCGCAAATTGGTCGAGAAAAAATACACGCCCCAAATCGAGGCGATGTACCGCTGATTCCCCTCACTTTCCTCATCACCCTTTACACCACAGGAGACCTGCCATATGAAAATCAAACTCAGCCTCGTCGCCGCTGCGATGGTCCTGACCGCAGGCGCGGCCATGGCCCAGACGCAGGGCGTTACAAAAAATGAAATCACGCTCGGCTCGATTCAGGATTTGTCCGGCCCGCTGGCGGGCTTTGGCAAGCAAGTGCGCCTGGGCATGATGCTTCGCGTGGACGAAGCCAATGAGCAAGGCGGTATCAATGGCCGCAAGTTCAAGCTGCTGGTGGAAGACTCGGCTTATGACCCGCGCCGCGCCGTATTGGCCGCGCAAAAGTTGGTCAACCAGGACAAGATCTTTGCCATGATCGGCCACATTGGCACGGCGCAAAACATGGCCGCCATGCCCGTGCAGTTCCAGAAGAACGTGATCAACTTCTTCCCCGTCACGGCTGCGCGCGAAATGTACGAGCCTTTCCATAAGCTCAAGTACTCGTTTGCCGCCACCTATTACGATCAAATGCGCCTGGGCTTGCCCATCTTGGTCAAAGAAAAGAACGCCAAGCAAATCTGCGCGATGCACCAGGACGATGAATTCGGTCTGGAAGTGTTCCGTGGTGCCGAAGAGGGTCTGAAGTCCATCGGCATGCAGTTTGCCGAAGTCACCACTTACAAACGCGGCGCCACCGACTTTGCATCGCAAATGCAAAAGCTGGCCTCGTCCAAGTGCGACTTTGTGGTCATGGGCACCATCATTCGCGAGACCATTGGCGGCATCGCCACAGCGCGTCGCTTGGGTTTCAGCCCCACATTCCTCGGCTCCAGCGCGGCTTATACCGATCTGATTCACAAATTGGGTGGCCCCGCCATGAACGGCTTTTATGCCACCATGTCCACCCAGCACCCCTACCTGGACGAGGCTGCACAGCCC
Source organism: Limnohabitans sp. (assembly GCF_040400975.1). Taxonomy (GTDB): domain Bacteria; phylum Pseudomonadota; class Gammaproteobacteria; order Burkholderiales; family Burkholderiaceae_C; genus Limnohabitans_A. Next base: position 276,465 of record NZ_JBBAPF010000001.1, read on the forward strand.
ATCCGTTTTTGGGCCAACAAGTACAAGACCAAGTTCAACGAAGACCCGACCGTGTTCTCGGTCTATGGCTATAACGCCATTGACGCTTTCCTGCGCGCGGTGGAGAAAGCCGGCAACAACGTGACCACCGAGGGCATCATCAAGGCCATGGACACCATGGTGATCCCGCCCGATATTTTCGGCACTGGCGAGATGACCTTCAGCCCCACCAAGCGTTTGGGCAGCAATGCCTCGCGCATGTCGCAAATCACCGATGGCCGCTGGAAGGTCACATCCGGCTACTTCTCAGACAAAAAATAAAAAACCTGCGTCAGCGGATTCGAAACCGCCAAAACCCGAATGGGTTTTGGCGGTTTTTTTATGGTTTTTGAACACAGTGACGCGCAAGCATTCAACCCATTCCGTGCTGTTCGTAAGCCATTTAAAAAAAGCAGTTGAATACTCCCTTTTTTTCGAATTTAAAATCAATTTTATTCAGTATTTAATTTCAGTTTCTGCCCTAGACTTCAGCCCTTGCATGACCCGCAAGAATGGGTGAGCTGAGGCAGTGATGTGGGTGGGTCATCACAACAAACTGAAAGGTGTTTATGGAAACCGTGGCGCCCTTGTGGCTGTGGGTGACGTTTGCGGCCATCGTGTTGGCGTCGCTCTTTGTGGATTTTGTGGTGCTGAAAAAGCAAGGCGCACACGACATCGGCGTCAAAGAAGCGCTCAATTGGTCGCTGATCTGGATCGCCTTGAGCTTTTTGTTCAACGGCCTGTTTTGGTGGGCCATCAAGGACACCACGGGTTCGCTCGAATTGGCCAACACCAAGTCGCTGGAATTCCTGACCGGCTACTTGATCGAAAAATCACTGGCCGTCGACAATGTATTTGTCTTTTTGATGATCTTCACCTACTTCGCAGTACCTGCGCAATTCCAAAAGCGCGTTTTGATGATCGGCATTATCGGGGCCATCGTGCTGCGCACCATCATGATTTTGGTGGGTGGCTGGTTGCTCCAGCAGTTCCATTGGATCTTGTACGTTTTTGGTGCTTTCCTGATCCTCACTGGCGTAAAGATGTGGTGGGCAGCTGGTCAAGAGCCCTCCCTGGACGATAACCCTGCGCTCAAGTTGTTGCGCAGAATTTTGCCCGTCAGCAAAGACTACGATGGTGAAAAATTTTGGACCATCGAGAACGGTCAGAAAATCGCGACACCCTTGTTCATGGTGATTTGCTTGATTGCCCTGACCGACGTGATCTTTGCGGTCGACTCCATCCCCGCCATCTTCGCCATCACGACCGACCCCTTCATCGTGTTGACCAGCAACGTGTTCGCTATTTTGGGTCTGCGCGCCATGTACTTCTTGCTGGCAGCTGTGGCCAGCAAGTTCCACCTGCTGAACTACGGTTTGGCGGTCATTCTGGTCTTCATTGGCACCAAGATGTGCCTGATCGACGTCTTCAAAATCCCGGTGGGCATCTCGCTGGGTGTGGTGGTGACGATTTTGACGATCACCATGCTGCTGAGCGTGCGTTCTTCTTCCTCATCGTCGTCCAAACCATAAGGGCCTAGGGCCATTCCCGGAGATTCAACCGGGAATGGACGGGAGGCCAAGCTCAGCCTTCAATGGGCGCTGAGGGTGCTGGCCAGCAGCAAACGTTGCACCAGCGGGTGTTGCACTTTCTTTTCGGTGCCGATGGCATAGAAGTTTTCCTTCACGCCTTCGCAGGCCCCTAGTTTTTGCACCGCGTAGTGCGCCAGCAATTCGTCGTGGATGCATTCGGCGGCCGGGAACACCCCCATGCCGCTTTCTCCAAAGGTCTTGAGTAAGGCGCTGTCTTCGAACTCGCCCACGATGCGAGGGCGTATGCCTTGGTGCTCAAACCAGTGGTCCAAGCGCGTGCGCACGGCGGTGTGTTCAGTGGGCAGCAGCACGGGCACCAAGGCCAGACTGGCAGGGAATGTTTTGCGCGCAGCTTTCACCAGCGATGCGCTGCCATACCAAGACACGGCCGATGAGCCCAAGGCATGGTTGTAAAGCTTGAGGTTGGCATTGGTGGGAGCAGGGCGGTCCGACAGCACCACATCCAAACGGTGCAGCGCCAGATCACCCAACAATTCGTCAAACTCCCCTTCATGGCACAACAAGCGAAGGTGCGGCTCACCCATGACCGGTTGCATCAACTGGCGTACGACCAGTTTGGGCAAACCATCCGAGATGCCAACAGCCAAGCGCACCGTGGGTGAGCTGACGGCGTCGCGCACTTTCGAGGGCAGGTCTTCACCCAGCTGAAAAATTTGATCAGCCTGTTGCATGGCAGCCAAGCCTGCATCGGTCAAGACCAGCCCACGCCCTGCCGGCTTGAGCAAGGCATAACCGAGCGATTTTTCCAATTCACGCACTTGCGCGCTCACGGTTTGCACCGCCATGTCGAGCTTGTCGGCCGCCCGCGTGATGCCGCCTTCTTTGGCCACGACCCAAAAGTAATACAAGTGTTTGTAGTTGAAGGGCGATTTCATGCTTAGTTTTTGTGAGAGTATTTTTATTAAATTATCTGATTTTTTATGAGTCAGAAGAGGGGCTAAAGGATGAGCCGATCTAAGAAAAAACCCTAGTGTGCGGAGAGTCTGGTCGCTCACTGAAAAGCAAGAAGTCCGGATTGCACGACATTTTTGACTGAAACGCAGAGTGTTGCAGGTGACCTGTCCCGAATAGGCCATTGGTGTTGAGCTTCTGCGGTTAGATTGTGCTCAAGCACAACCGACTGCACACCATGAACCTCTTGACCGCACTGCGCCCGGGCTTTCCCATCCTGATCGGCGCTGCGCTGATGTTGTCGGTCAGCATGGGCTTGCGGCAAAGCCTGGGTGTGTTCATGCCGGCCTTGACCAAGGACATCGGCATTTCTGTGTCCGAGTTCACATTGGCCATTGCGGTGCAAAACCTGGCCTGGGGATTTTTGCAGCCATTTGCCGGGGCGTTGGCTGTGCGCATCGGGTACCGACCCCTCATGATGACCGGTGCTTTGCTGTACATCCTGGGCATGACTTTGCTGTGCCTGGCTCAGGGCTTGCTGGGCGTGATTCTGGGCGCTGGGCTTGCCATTGGTGCGGCCATGGCCTGCAACGGATCGGCCATTGCCATGGCCGTGGCCTCCAGACCGGTGTCGCCTGCCCTGCGCAGCACGGTGCTGGGCATTGTGTCCGCCGCAGGTTCTTTGGGTGCATTGATGGCGGCGCCTATCGGTCAGCTGCTGTCGCAGGACCATGGGTGGCGTGTGGGCGTGGGCGGTTTCGTCATCATGGCCTTGGTCATCTTGCCTGCAGCCTGGTATGCCGGACGGGTGGACGCCTTGCCAGTGCCGCCTTCACCGCATGGCGAAAAAAACAATGCGCTCGACATGGCCCGGTTTGCCTTGAAACACCCGCCTTTTGCGGTGATGACAATGGCCTATTTTGTGTGTGGCATGCAGCTGGTTTTTTTGACCACACATCTGCCGTCCTACCTCGATTTGTGCGGCATGGACCCGATGCTCAGCGCCCAAGCGCTGGGCATGATTGGTGGCTTCAACGTCTTGGGCAGCTTGTTTTTCGGTTGGGCGGGTGGACGTTACAACAAGCTGCTGCTGTTGGGCGGCATTTATGCGCTGCGCTCATTCGGTCTGGCTTGGTATTTTCTGTCGGTGCCAACGCCTGAGAACACGCTGGTGTTCGCCGCCATCATGGGCTTTTTGTGGCTGGGCGTGGCCCCCTTGGTGACCGGCTACATCGGTGAAACCTTTGGCCTGCGCTGGCAAGCCATGCTGGGCGGCATCGCTTTCATGAGCCACCAGCTGGGCAGTTTCATAGGGGCTTTGGGGGGCGGTCTGGTGTTCGATGCCATGGGTTCTTACAACCGGGCTGTGCAAGTGGGCGTGCTGGTGGGTTTGTTGGCCGGCATGCTGCAAATGGCTTTTGCGTTTCGCTCCGAGTTGCCCCCTGGCCAGTCCAGACCGGCCTGATTCGCACCGTTTGAGCGTGGTCTGAGCCAAGTCTCAATAGCCCAGTTGCTTGGCCGCCAGCTCTTTCATGATGTCTTCAGCCCCGCCGCCGATCATCATCACCTTGACTTCGCGGTAAACCCGCTCACTCACGGTGCCGCGCATGTAGCCCATGCCGCCCAGCAGTTGCACGGCGGCATCTGCGCAGTGCTGCAGGGTTTGGGTGGCGTGGTTTTTCAGCAGGCACACCTGCGCCACCCACTCGGCACCGGTTTGGCCTGCATCGGCTTGTTGCGTCACGGCGTCGACCCAAGCCTGGGTGGATGAAATGCGCATTTGCATGTCCATCAGTTTGTGGCGGACCGCTTGGCGTTCGATCAATGCAGCGCCAAAGGTCTGGCGCTGGCGTGCCCAGTCAAGCGCTTCGTCAAAGCAAGCCTGCGCAAAACCCAGCGCCATGGCCGACATGGCCAAGCGCTCGCCATTGAAGTTGCCCATGATCATCTTGAAGCCAGCGCCTTCGTTGCCCAGCCGATAACGCTGGGGCACGCGCACGCCGTCAAAGCGCAGATGGGCGTTGTCGGAGCTGTGCCAGCCCATTTTGTGCAGGCGGGTGCGCGAGATGCCGGGCGTGTCACCGGGCACCAAAACCATGGAGATGCCGCTGGCACCCTTGCTGGCCACATCAGTCCGCACGGCCAGCGTGATCCAGTCGGCGCGCAAGCCCGAGGTGATGAAAACTTTCTCGCCGTCGATCACATAGTCCGCGCCATCGGCACGCGCCGTGGTGCGAAGGCCCGCCACGTCGGAGCCGCCACCGGGCTCGGTGATGGCCAAGGCTGCGATGCGCTCGCCGCGCAGCACGGGGGGGACCACTTCGGCCTGCAATTCGGCACTGCCATGCGCCATGACCGGAGGCAGGCCGATGTTGAGCGAGAACAGGCTGGCCATGACGCCGCCGCTGCCGCCATAGCGTGCCAAGGTTTGCGACATCAAGTTGCGCGCTCGCCAAGGGGCGGGTGTGCCGCCCAGGTGTTCGGGGTAGCCCAAGCCCAGCAGACCCAGCTCGGCAGCTTGGGTGTAAAGCGATCGGTCAAATTGACCGGCTTCTTCCCAGGCGGGCACATGCGGGGCAATGGCCTGTTTGGCAAAACGCGCCACCGTGGCTTGCAGGCTTTGCAGGTCTTCGGTCGTGAAGTCGGGTGTGCGTTCAGCGGTGCTCATGCGGCGTCCTTCCATTGCACCAACGCCTGGCCGGGGCCCACTTGCTGGCCCACGTTGGCCGAAAGGCTGTGCACCACCGCATCGCGTGGGGCGCACAAGATGTGCTCGAGCTTCATGGATTCGATGACCAGCACGGCATCGCCTTGCTGGACCGCTTGGCCTTCTTGCACATGCAGCGCGATCAGCTTGCCGTTGAAGGGCGCACGCAAAGACTGCACGGCTTGTGCGCTGGCGCCTGTGCTGGGTGCGCTGTGGCTTTGGTCGCTCAGCCACAGCTCCAAGTTTTCTGGGCCATGCAGCTGCACATGCCACTGCACAGTGTGGGCGCCCTGGCAGGCGACGGCGCGGGCATGCCAGCGCTGGCCGTTCAGGTCGATGTGCAGCGTCTCAGCGCTGCGCGTCACGCGGGCCTGGTGTGTGGCATCGCCTGTTTGGATGCGCACTTGTCCCTGACCCCGTTCCTGCAAGTTCAGCGAGAGGGTGTCCGCACCCATGCCCATGCGCACCGGCCGTGTGAAGGGGCTGGGCATGGCGTTTGCAGGTGCTTGCCCGACATACAACACAGCCAGCGTGGCCACGGTACGGGCTTCGCTCGTGGCTGGCAGGCTTTGGCGCACCGCATCGGCATGTTCGGCTAAGAAGGGAATCAAGGCCTCGCCCGCACGGAACATGGGGTGCTTCAAGCACGCGGCCAAAAAAGCGCGGTTGGTGGGTAGGCCCAGCAAGGCGGTTTGGTCCAAGCCCGTGCCCAGGCGGTCGATGGCTTGGGCGCGTGTGGGCGCGTGGGCGATCAGCTTGCCCAGCATCGAATCGTAGTGCGGCGTGACCACCGTGCCCACATGCAGCGCATGGTCAAAGCGCAAACCTGCTGGCTCTGCAAAGGCTTGCACCGTGCCAGTCTGCGGCGTGAAGTTTTCGTCTTCGGCGCACAAGCGCACCTCGATGGCGTGGCCTCGCAGGCTCACATCGGCCTGCGCCAGCGGCAGCGGCTCTCCGCGCGCGATGCGCAGCTGCCATTCCACCAAGTCAAGGCCCGTCAGCATTTCGGTGACCGGGTGTTCCACCTGCAAGCGGGTGTTCATTTCCATCAAATAGAAAGGCTTGTCAGTTTGGGCTTCGTCCAGCAAAAACTCCACCGTGCCCGCGCCCACATAGCCCGCCGATTGCGCGAGGGCAATCGCCGCCTGCCCGAGTTGTACGCGCAGCGCAGGCGTCACGGCCGGGCTGGGGGATTCTTCGATGATCTTTTGGTGCCGCCGCTGCACCGAGCAGTCGCGCTCGCCCAAGTGGATGCAGTTGCCGTGCTGGTCGGCCATGATCTGCACCTCGATGTGGCGGGGGCGCAGCAAGGCGCGTTCCATCAACAAGTCGCCGTTGCCAAATCCAGCCAGCGCTTCGGAGCGGGCGCTGTGCACTGCGGGCAGCAGCTGCGCCATGTCGGTGACCAGGCGCATGCCGCGCCCGCCGCCTCCGGCCACGGCTTTGACCATCAGCGGCAAACCCAGCTGCTCAGCTTGTGCCTTGAAGGTGGCATCGCTCTGGTCCGCACCAAAGTAGCCCGGTAGGCAAGGAACGCCGTGTTGTTGGGCCAGCGCCTTGGCGGCCGATTTGCTGCCCAGCGCCCGGATGGCCGCTGGCGGCGGCCCAACCCAAGTCAGGCCCGCGTCGATCACCGCTTGGGCAAACTCGGCGTTTTCGCTCAAAAAACCATAGCCGGGGTGTACCGCATCGGCCCCCGTGGCCTGCGCTGCAGCCAGCAGTTTGTCGATGCGCAAATACGAGTCGGCCGACAAGGTGCCGCCCAAAGCGAACGCGGTGTCGGCTTCGTGCACATGCAAGGCGTCGCGGTCGGCGTCGGAATAAACCGCCACCGTCTGGATGCCCATGAGGCGGGCGGTGCGGATCACGCGGAGGGCGATCTCGCCCCGGTTGGCGATCAGCAATCTCGTGACCTTATGGGGCAAAGTGGAAGACAAGCTGGTGGTCATACGGTGTCCTTGCCAGAAAGTGTCCAGGGCGCGGGCTGTTTGCGTGCAAACGCGGCCAAGCCTTGAGCCGCCTCGGCGCTGCGCAAGCTGTGCGCAAAGGCTTGTGCAGCGGCATCGCGCAAATCTGGCACCGGGTCGCGCAGCTGCCGCAGCAATTGTTTGGTGCTGGCCACCGCGCCGGGTGCTGAACGCATGAGGCGCGTCAGCGTTTTTTGCCAGGCTTCATCGGTGTCTTGTTCGATCACCTCGTTCACCAAGCCCACTTGTTGCGCTTGTGCTGCGGTGTAGCTCAGGCCTTGCAACAGACATTGGCGTGCGGCGCTCTCGCCCAGGCGTTGCCACACAAAAGGCGCGATTTGTGCTGGCGGCAAGCCCAGCGTGACTTCGGGCGTGCCCAGCACCGAGCGGGCTGTGGCCACCACATGGTCGGCGCAGCACACCAGGCCAAAGCCGCCGCCCATGGCCGCGCCATCGACCCGGCACACCAAGAGCTGGGGCAGAGCGCTCAAAGCATGCAGCAGGTCACCGAAGCTTTTGTTCATGGCCAGCAGCGGGTCGGTCTGACCCGCCTGCAGGGGCTGGCCGATCAGGTTGGCAAAGCCACCCAAACTGCCGCCCGCACAAAAGGCACCGCCTGCGCCGGTCAGCACCACGATGCGCAGCGTGGCGTCTTGCGCGGCCCGCGCACAGGCTTGCAGCAAACCGTCTACCACCGCGTCGCTCAAGGCGTTCCGCGTGGCCGGGTCGTTCATCGTCCAGGTCTCGACTGCGCCTTGGCGCTCGATCAACAAAGTGCTGCTCATTTCTGCTGCCGCTTGGCAATGCCCATCATCTTGGCCAGGATGCCGAGCATCACCTCGTCTGCGCCGCCACCGATCGAGGCCAGGCGGCCATCGCGGTACATGCGCGAGACCTTGTTCTCCCAGGTGAAACCCATGCCACCCCAGAACTGCAAACAGGTGTCGGGCACAGTGCGGTTCAAACGGCCTGCTTTGAGCTTGGCCATGGTCGCCCATTCGGTCACGTCTTCTCCGGCCACGTAATGCTCGCAGGCCTGGTAGGTCAGGGCGCGCAGGCTTTCCACCTCGGCTTTGAGTTCGGCCAGTTTGAACTGCACCCACTGTTGGTCGGCCAAGGTGGAACCAAACAGCTTGCGCTCTTGCGCCCACTCCACCGTCCACTGGATGCAGTTGGTCAGCGACTGCAGCGTGCTGGCCGCGCACCACAGGCGCTCTTCCTGAAACTGCTGCATCTGGTAGATGAAGCCCTGCCCCTCGGCCCCGATGCGGTAGCGCTGGGGCACGCGCACCTCGTCAAAATAAATCAAGCCCGTGTCGCTGCTGTTCATGCCGATCTTTTTGATCTTCTTGCCCACTTCGATGCCGGGCAGCAGCTTGCCGTTTTCGCGCATGGGCACCATGACCAGGCTTTTGTTTTTGTGGATGGGTCCTTCACCGGTGTTGATCAGCATGCACATCCAGTCGGCCTGCAGGCTGTTGGTGATCCACATTTTTTGACCGCTGATCACGTAGTCGTCGCCGTCTTTGCGCGCCACGGTTTTGATGCCCGCCACATCGCTGCCTGCACCCGGTTCGCTCACGCCAATGCAGCCCACCATGTCGCCCGCAATGGCCGGGGCCAGAAACTGCGCACGCAACTCGTCGCTGCCAAAGCGCGCCAATGCGGGCGTGGCCATGTCGGTCTGCACGCCAATGGCCATGGGGATACCGCCGCAATCGATGTGCCCCAGCGCCTCGGCCATGGCCATGCTGTAGGAATAATCCAAGCCCGCGCCGCCATAGGCCTCGGGCTTGGTCAGGCCCAAGAGCCCCAAGTTGCCCATCTTCTTGAAAACCTCGTGCGCCGGAAAAATCTCGGCCGCTTCCCATTCGTCCACATGGGGGTTGATCTCGGCTTCGATGAAGCGCTTGAGCGTGTTCTGGATCTCGCGGTGTTCGTGGGTGTATTGCATGGTGGGTCTCCGTTGGGCTTGTTTCACATGCGCGCCACGCCAAATGTGCTGGCGCGGGGTTGGCGGGCTGTCGCTTCAAAGCAGGTGTCTAGGCAAAAGCTCAGCACGCTGCGGGTGTCACGCGGGTCGATCACGCCGTCGTCGAGCACCAGACCGCTGGTGTAGAAGGCGTCGGCCTGGGCCTCGAACAGGGCCACGATCTTGTCGAACTGGGCCTGCATCTTGTCGGGGTCAGGCGTGATGCCTTTGCGGGCCATGCCGGCTTCGGCCACGATCTGCATGGTGCGGGCGGCTTGCTCGCCGCCCATGACGGCCGTCTTAGCGCCCGGCCAGCTGAACAAAAAGCGCGGTGCATATCCCCGCCCGCACATGCCGTAATTGCCCGCACCAAACGAGGCGCCGCACTGGATGGTGATCTGCGGCACGGTGGCGCTGGTCACGGCCTGGATCATCTTGGAGCCGTGCTTGATCATGCCGCCTTGCTCGCTGTCTTTGCCCACCATGTAGCCCGTGGTGTTTTGCAGGTAAATGATGGGATGACCCAGTTGGCACATCCACTGGATGAAGTGCGTGGCCTTGTTGGCGCCGGCCACATCAATCGGTCCGTTGTTGCTGATGATGCCCACCGCATGGCCGCCGATGCGCGCTTGCGCGCACACGGTGGCCGCACCAAACAGGGGCTTGAACTCCAGAAAATCCGAGTCGTCCACCAGCCGCAAGATGACTTCGCGCATGTCAATCGGTTCGCGGTGGTGGGCAGGCATCAGGCCCAGCAACTCTTCGGCTTCCCAGCGTGGGGGCTTGGCCTCTCGCTGTGCCTGGTGCGCAGCCCAGTCCCAACGCGCCACCACATCCCGGGCCGTGCCCAGCGCGTGGCGGTCGTCTTCGCACAGGTATTCGCCCAGGCCCGACACGCTGGTGTGCATCTCGGCGCCGCCCAACTCTTCTTCGTTGGCCACTTCGCCGGTGGCGGCTTTGAGCAAAGGCGGCCCCGCCAGAAACGCGCGTGACCTGCCGCGCACCATGATCACGGTGTCACTCAAGCCCGGCATGTAGGCCCCGCCCGCCGTGCCCGAGCCGTGTTGTACCGTGAGCACCGGCAGGCCTGCTGCCGACAGGCGCGCCAAGTTTCGGAACAAGCTGCCCCCCAACACAAAGCCCTCGACCTTGTATTGCATCAGATTGGCCCCGGCGCTTTCGACCAGGTGAACAAAAGGCAGTTTGTTTTCCAGGGCCAGCTCTTGCACCCGCAAAATCTTTTCTAGGCCGCGTGCCTGAATGGCTCCGGCTTCGATGCCCGAGTCGCTGGCCACCACCATGCAGCGCACGTCGGTGATGAAACCAATGCCCGCGATCATGCCGCCGCCGGGCACCGACTTGGTGGGGTCGGGGGTGTCCTGCATGAAACCCGCTAAAGCACACAGCGGCAAGAACGGCGCACCAGGGTCCAGCAGCAAGGCCACTCGTTCGCGCGGCAGCAACTGCCCGCGTTTGTCGAACACCGGTTTCGATTGGGACGAGGCCTTTGCGGCCCGCTCTTGCAAAGCTTGCCACTGCGCCAAGCGGGCCAGCGCCGCTTCGCGCCTTTGCTGCGCCACGGGGCTGTGGGGGTTCCAGGTGGATTCGAAATTCATTGGAATACCTTGGGTGTGACGGCGCGGTGAAAGCCGTTAAACGGTTTGACCGCATCGCGTGTTTGCACATCGGGCTTGGCTACGGCTTGCTGCCAGCCCATGCGCATTTGCGGGCGGGCACCGTCCACACGCAGCACGGTGCCGCTCACAAAGCTGGCGGCGGGTGAGAGCAAGAACACAATGGCCGCCGAGGTCTCGGCCTCGGTGCCAAAGCGGCCTTGCGGCACCGTGTTGCTCATTTCGCGCAACATCGGGCCCGCTTCGGCTGGGTAGTGGTCCATACCGCTGCTGGCGATGTAACCCGGTGCCACGGCATTCACGCGCACGCCTTGCGCGGCCCACTCCAATGCAGCGGTTTCGGTGAAACTGACCATGCCCGCCCGCGCCGCGCCGCTGTGGCCCATGCCGGGCATGGAACCCCACATGTCGGCCACGATGTTGACCACCGCGCCGCCGTGCGCTTGCATGCTTTGAGTGAAGCACTCGCGTGCCACCAAAAAGCCACCGGTGAGGTTGGTGTCGATGACGGCTTGCCAACCCTTGGCGCTGGTCTTGGCCAAGGGCGAGATGTATTGCCCGCCCGCGTTGTTGACCAGGCCGTGGATACGCCCATGCTGCTGCACCACCTGAGCCACCAGGGCTTTGACATCGTCCTCGCGCCGGATGTCGCAGCTGTGCCAACTCGCCTGGCCGCCGTCACCCACGATCTCTTGCGCGGTGGCTGTCAGTTTGTCGGGGTTGCGGCCCACCAGCACCACATGTGCGCCCAGACTGGCCAGTTCGTGCGCGGTACAGCGGCCAATGCCCGAACCGCCGCCCGTGACCAGGATCACTTGGCCCCTGAGGAGCCCGGGTGCAAATACAGATCGGTAAGGCGTGGGTGTGGTCATGTGGGGTCTCTCAAAAACAAGGCCAGTGCGGCATCGGTCAAATCGTCCAGCGAGGCGCGTGGTGGGCTTTTGGGCGTTGTTTGGGGGGATGCTTTGGCTGCACGGTTGGCTGCTGTTGGAGTTGGCGGCTGATACCACTGCACCGCCCAGTTCAGTGCGCCAAAAATCATCAAACGCGCCAGCTGCACCGGGGCCTGCAATTGGCCACTGGCGTGCAGCGCTTGCAGCACAGGCGACCAGGCGGCTTCGTAGTCGTCTTTGATTTGTGTGATGGTCTGGCGCTGCTCGGCATTGAGTGATCGCCATTCGTACAGCATCACCGGGATGAAATCGCTGTCGGGCCCCAGCAGCACATCGAACTGGTTGCGGATCAGGGCACGCAGTTGTTCGCGTGGCGGCAGGTCATCCGGCAGACCCGCGCGGGCGGTTTCTTGGCGCTGGCTGGCCTGCTTCATGCCTTCGACCATCACCGCCAACAACAGGTCTTGTTTGTTGCCGAAGTGATAAAACGGCGAGCCCGGCTGCATGCCTACCAGCGCTGCGATTTCGCGTGTGCTGGTGGCGTCATAACCCTTGCGGTGAAACAGCTGCGCTGCTGCCGAGATGAGCGCCTGACGCCGGTTGCCGTCGTCGCGCTCGCCCTCGGTCTTGCGTGGGCGACCGCGTGCGCGTTTGGGTTCAGCCAACTCAGCCATGCGATCAGCGGCCCGCCAAACCCATGCTGCGCGAGATCACTTCTTTCATGATCTCGTTGGTGCCGCCGTAGATGCGTTGCACGCGGGCGTCGGCATAGGCGCGGGTGATGGGGTATTCCCACATGTAGCCGTAGCCGCCATGCAGTTGCACACACTCGTCCATCACCTTGCATTGCAGGTCCGAGCACCAGTACTTGGCCATGCTGGCGGTGGCGGTGTCGAGTTGGTCTTGCAGCAGCAGTTCAGAGCATTTGTCGACAAACACACGCGCCACCTGAACCTCGGTCTGCAATTCGGCCAGGGTGTAGCGGGTGTTTTGGTAGTTGCCCACGGCTTGACCAAACACCTTGCGGTCTTTCACGTACTGCACCGTCCAGTCGATGGCCGCTTGTGCAGCGGCAATCCCACCAATCGCGATTTGCAAACGCTCCCAAGGCAGCTGCTCCATCAGGCAAATGAAGCCCTTGCCCTGCATGGCCGTGCCGCCCAGCAGCTGGTCGGCGCTGACCTTCACATTGTCAAAAAACAATTCGGAGGTGTCCTGCGCTTTGAGGCCCAGCTTCTTCAAGCGCTTGCCTTTTTCAAAGCCCGGCATGCCGCGCTCGATCAAAAACAAGCTGGTGCCCTTGGCTCCGGCGGCCGGGTCGGTCTTGGCCACCAGGATCACCAGGTCGGCGAGCCAGCCGTTGGTGATGAAGGTCTTGCTGCCGTTGATCAGGTAAGTGCCATCAGGCTGGAGCATCGCTGTCGTTTTGACGCCCTGCAGGTCCGAGCCCGCTGCGGGTTCGCTCATGGCAATCGCGCCCACCATCTCGCCGCTGGCCAGCTTGGGCAGGTACTTTTGCTTTTGGGCTTCGGTGCCGTAATGCAAGATGTAGGGCGCGACGATCTCGCTGTGCAGGCCATAGCCAATGCCAGTGAAGCCTGCGCGTGAGAGTTCTTCCATCTGTACCACCGAATACAGCTTGTCGGCATCCGAGCCACCGTAGGCCTCGGGCAGGGTCATGCACAAAAAGCCGTTTTCACCGGCTTTGCTCCAGACGGCGCGGTCCACATAGCCCTGCTCTTCCCAGGCGTCGTGGTGGGGGGCGATTTCCTTGTCCATGAAGCGGCGAAAACTGTCTCGGAAGGCTTCGTGGTCAGCGTTGAAAAGTGTGCGTTCGATCATGGCTGTCACCTGTTGGACTGAAGATTAAAGATTTATACAAAGCGTTTGCTTGGTAAAAGTCTATACTGTTTAAAAACCCCCGCAACACAGGGCAAACCCCCTGATGACCCCCAGGAGACAGCATGAGCGAAGCATTTGTTTATGACGCCATACGCACCCCGCGTGGCAAGGGTAAAAAAGACGGCAGCCTGCACGAGGTCAAACCGATCAGCCTGCTCTCAGGCGTGTTGCGCGAGCTGCAAAGCCGCAACGACCTGGACACCGCTGCGGTGGACGATGTGGTCATGGGCGTGGTCTCGCCCATTGGCGAGCAGGGCGCGGTCATCCCCAAAGTGGCTGCCTTGGCTGCAGGCTGGGATTGGCGCTGCTCGGGCGTGCAGCTCAACCGCTTTTGCGCCTCGGGCCTGGAAGCGGTCAACACCGCGGCCATGAAGGTGCGCAGCGGCTGGGAGGACCTGGTCGTGGCCGGGGGCCTGGAGAGCATGAGCCGTGTGCCGATTGGCTCGGACGGCGGCGCATGGGCGCAAGACCCCGAGACCAACAGCGCCACGCTGTTTGTGCCCCAAGGCATTGGCGCCGATTTGATCGCCACCATGAGCGGCTTCAGTCGTCACGATGTCGACGCTTTCGCGGTCGAGTCGCAAAAGCGCGCCACGGCCGCGCGTGCGGCGGGTTACTTCGATGGCTCTGTCGTGCCTGTCAAAGACAAGCTCGGCCAGGTCATCCTGGCGCAAGACGAATTCATCAAACCCAGCACCACGGTGGAAACACTGGGCGGCCTCAAAGCCTCGTTTGAACAACTGGGCGCCATGGGCTTTGACGCAGTGGCCCTCCAGCGCTACCCGCAGGTCGAGCGCATCCACCATGTGCACCACGCAGGCAATTCGTCCGGCATCGTGGACGGTGCGGCGGCGGTGCTGATCGGTTCGGAAGCCGCGGGCAAAACCCATGGCCTCACACCGCGTGCCCGCATCGTGTCAGTGGCTTTGTCGGGCGCTGACCCCACCATCATGCTGACAGGCCCCATGCCCGCTGCCCGCAAGGCGCTGGCCAAGGCGGGCCTCACGATTGACCAGATCGATTTGTTCGAGATCAACGAAGCCTTTGCCGCTGTGCCCATGAAGTTCATGCAAGAGATGCATGTGCCGCACGACAAGGTGAACGTGAACGGAGGCGCGATTGCCATGGGCCATCCGCTGGGGGCCACAGGCGCAATGATTTTGGGCATCCTGATTGACGAGTTGCACCGCCGCCAACTGCGCTACGGCTTGGCCACTTTGTGTGTGGGCGGCGGCATGGGCATTGCCACCATCGTTGAACGCGTTTGACCGGGGAGACACCATCATGATTTTGAAAACACTGCGCTATGAACTGGCGGACGGCATCGCCACCATCACCTTTGACGAGCAGGGTTCGCCGGTCAACACCATGTGCCTGCAATGGCAGGCCGATCTGGCCCAAGCGGCCGAGCAGGTGGCCAAAGACAAGGCGTCTTTAAAAGGCGTCATCCTGGCCTCGGCCAAGTCCACCTTTTTTGCGGGCGCCGACCTCAAGGGCGTGATGCGCTCGCAAGCCTCTGACGGTGTCCGTGTCTATGCCGAGATCGAAAGCATGAAGAAAAGCTTTCGCACCCTCGAAACGCTGGGCGTGCCGGTGGTCAGCTGCCTGAATGGCGCGGCGCTGGGCGGCGGCTGGGAAGTGGCTTTGATCGGTCACCACCGCATCGCCACCGCCAACCCCAAAACACAGTTTGGCCTCCCCGAAGTCACGCTGGGTTTGATTCCCGGCGCTGGCGGCATCACCAAGATGACGCGCCAGCTGGGCCTGCTGGCCGCGCAGCCCTATGTGCTGGAGAGCAAACTCTTTGGCCCCGAAGAAGCGCAAAAGCTCGGCCTGGTGCACGAACTGGTGGCCAGTGACGACCAGCTGCGCCCCCGCGCTCTGGCGCACATCGCGGCAGCCCAAGGCCAGCCCGAAGCCGCCCAGCACCTGTGGGACCGCAAGGACTACAAAATGCCCGGCGGCACACCCAGCAACCCCAAGATCGCAGGCATGTTGAGCGTGGCCCCGGCCGTGCTCAAGCAAAAAACACGTGGCCTTTACCCTGCGCCTGAAGCGGCGCTGGCCGCCATGGTCGAAGGCGCGATGGTGGACTTTGACACCGCCATGCGCATCGAAAGCCGTTACCTCGCAGGTCTCATGACCAGCCAGGTGGCGCGCAACATGATCAACACCTTCTTCTTCAACATGAACAGCATCAAGGGCGGCCAAAGCCGCCCCAAGGCTGCACCGCGCTACAAACCGCAAAAGGTGGGCATCTTGGGTGCAGGCATGATGGGCTCGGGCATTGCCTATTCACAAGCCATCCGGGGCATTGCTACCGTGCTCAAAGATGTGAGCCAAGAGGCCGCTGAAAAAGGCAAGGCCTACAGTCACAAGCTCACCCAAAAACGCGTGAACAAAGGCCGCATGACTGCGGACAAACAAGCGGCTTTGTTGTCATTGATCCAGCCCACGGCCAGCGCTGCGGACCTCAAGGGTTGCGACCTGATCATTGAGGCTGTGTTTGAAAACCGCGAACTCAAGGCCAAGGTGACGCAAGAGGCCGAGCCCATGCTCGCCGAAGGCGGCTTCTTTGCCAGCAACACCTCCACCTTGCCCATCAGCGGCCTGGCCACGGCCAGCGCCAATCCAAGAAAGTTTGTCGGCATCCACTTCTTCAGCCCGGTGGACAAGATGCAGCTGGTGGAGATCATTCGCGGTGCACAAACCGACGACGAAACCATCGCCCGCGCATACGACTACGTGCAGGCGCTGGGCAAGCTGCCGATTGTGGTGAACGACTCGCGCGGCTTTTACACCAGCCGCACCTTTGGCACCTTTGTGATGGAAGGCGCGGCCATGCTGGGCGAGGGCATCCCCGCCCCCGTGATCGAAAACCTGGCCATGCAAGTGGGCATGCCCGTCGGGCCACTGGCTGTGCTGGACGAAACCGCGCTGTCGCTGTCGGTGCATGTGCTGGACCAAACCCGCGAAGACTTTGCCAAAGAAGGCAAAACCCACACCGCCACACCCGGCGAGCTGCTGGTCGAGCGCATGGTCAAAGAACTCAAGCGCCCCGGCCGCGCCGCAGGCGGTGGTTTTTACGACTACCCCGCTGGCCAGAAAAAAGTGCTGTGGCCCGAGCTGAAAACCCGCTTTGAAAAAGCCGATGTGGCCTATAGCCAGCAAGACATCAAAGACCGCCTGCTGTACCGCCAAGCGGTAGAGACCGCACGCTGCCTGCAAGAAGGCGTGCTGACCTCGGTGCACGACGGCAACATCGGCTCGATCTTCGGCATCGGCTTCCCTGCTTGGACGGGTGGCGCGCTGCAGTTCATCTATGGCCAAGGCGTGGATGCGTTTGCCAAGCGTTGCGCGGAATTGGCGGCGCTGTATGGCGCGGGTTTTGCGCTGACAGCGGAAGTGATCGCGAGTTTGAAGCTGCACCAGCCGGTGTATTGAGGGGCAGGCCCGAGGGGGCTTACAAGTAAAAACGCAGCACCCGGGTGACCGGGTTGCTGCGTTTGATTTGGCTGCTAGAACTGCGCTTCTCTCAGCTTGTCGGTATCAAACGGGGGTAGATGAATTATCAAAGACGAAGAGTTCGTTACTGATGCCCGTTTATTGGGTTTGATCGTCAGCTTTAAGCTGGGTGCTGTCGGTCAGCTTTCTAGGCTGAACGTCCCCTTTGTCGAAAAGCCGTCATCAAATGAAGTGAAGCAGGAGCCGACCAATGGAGTTGGTCATGTCTCTTGCGAACGTGGCAAGCCACTTCTGCGCATCATCAGCAAAGTGTGATTCGCTGAAACTGTTGCGTGAGTTGGCCACAGCGTTGGTGATGGTAGGAATCGCGTTGACAATTTCCACCGGAAATGGTCCGCGGGTTTTGAGCTTTTCCGAAATGTCATCCTTGACCGCGCGGCACAACTGCATGAGATCGTTGAGATCCGCCTTGACTTGCACGTGCTTTCTCACGTAACTTTTGTAGAGACCTTCAAGACAGGTATAGGCGAGCGTTACTGCACGATTGAACTGTTGTGCATCAATCGCATGATCAATGTCGCGCAGACTGTTGTTGAGCTTCTCGGAATTCCACAAGTCCAAGGGGACCACTGCTACCGGAACCGCAAATCCACCTCCAAAAACTAGGGCCCGGATTCCGTCCACCTCGTCCTTGGCATGGGGTTCAAGCTCATTGATCAAGATTTTGAAAAACTGCAGTTTCTGTTCATCGCTAAAGGCTCTAAAGATTTCCCAGTAAAAGTCACGCCGTGAACTGCTCTGGCCCAAGCTTGCCCTTTGATCCAGCAGTTGCCTGTAGTTTGGGATGTCTTGGGCGACTTGCTGAGCGATGCGAATGTAAGCAGGACCGCTGTGGTAGGTCGGGCCTTGCCGATCCAGCAAGGAAAAAAGGCGGTTGTATGGAGCGGTCCAGTTCATCATGGCTGTGCCGTTTCTACAATGAACTTGGTGCGCTCATGGAGTTCGTCGAAGGTCAAGATGTCGATTCCTGTGATGCTCGTTCGATAGAGCTCAAAGGAACGCAGCTTGTCTTGGTTGACGCCATGCTCGCTTGTGAATTCGCTCAAAGAGCCAATCACGATGAAGGCTCGTGGCTTGAAGTTGAAGACCTCTTCGCCCGTGGGGTCGCCATCGTCATCCAATATTCTTTGCATTCCATGGAATTTGTGCATGGCAATCGCCACTGTTGCCTGCACTTGGGCGATGGCGCCTGCCATTTCCTTTGATGGTGCCCAGCATCCTGTTCTGTAGTAGTCCGCTTCAAGCAGCTTTGTGTTGTGGTGTTTGATTTCTGCAAAGCATAGGGAGTTGATGATCCCCTTGGTCTTCATCACCGCATCGGCGCGCTTACCCCTGTTCAACAGATCGTAGCCTTGCACAAATTGTTCAAGCTTTTTCTCTTCGAAGCCCGTTACGTAGAAGTAGCTCAGCCCGTAGCCAAATATCCATGGATTTTTTTCAAAAAATGCCTGCCAGAGCAATTCGTCACCTTTGATGGACTTCTGCTTTTTGCACAGCTCAAAGAAGTCAGGATCGGTTAGTAGTTGAGAAAAAATGCCAAGTTGCTTTTTCCGATACCCAAGTGCGACGATGTCGTCCTTGGTGACTTCAGCACGGATCGCCTCTAAAAATACTTCTTGATTGTCGTGAACCAAGGATGCAGCTTGGGCTTTCGAGAGAACGAGTTTGTGTAGGTCAGAGTCCGTGATGTTCACGGCACCGGTATGCTTGAACTCCACCTCAGCGATGTCATTGAGAAATCCTAGGAGCTTTGGAATCTCACTGCCAACGAAAGAGAAGTTTGTTCTGTGTGGCTGACCGTTGTTGCCGTTGAACTGCTGAAGAGTGAGAACTGTCAGCTTTCGATCATCCTCAAGGAACTTCGCAACTATTTCAATTTTTGCAGTAGGTGTGCGGCGAAGAACAACCTCCTTCTTCACCCTCATGTAATAGGCGCCTTCAGAGTCAACGACCTTTGAGGCAATGCGAAGAGGCCCATTCAACGTTGGTACTTGCCGACTGATATAGGTCTTGCCCGTGAGCTTATTCCGATGAATTTCCTCTTCGTCAGCCATATTACGTTCCCTGTAATGCATCGCCATATCTGGTACTTACGACATCCTACCAATACCTATCGAAGTCATCGTAGCGGACCTAGGTGCTGGCTTCGAAGAACTTGTTGAGGATGCTGCGATCTGCTTACTACATTTCGCCGAGTGCATCGCGAACACAATATGTTGCGCTGCTTGATGGTCGCTGTGTCATGTCTCTGGTCGTTGGGCTATTTCACTGTTACAACAAGTGCATTAGCCTCATCTGCCAGTGAGTGTTGGCTCGAATCCATACGCCAATATTGGGTTGCCTGAATCGTGCCCATCTGTTGCCCATGTTTTTCAAATAGTGCTCGGGTGAGAGCATTGAGCGAGTCGTAGGTCTGGCCGTCTGCGCTCCATGTGAAGCGCCCATTGCCGGCGAAAGAGGCCGTGCGGTCTTGAGGCGTCATATTCACGAGGGTTTTGAACGCTCCACTTATCAAAACAATTTGACTGCCAACTTGCAATTTTCCGCTGACCTCCAGAAGGTTGACCGTTCTTGCACGCTTGGCCATAGCTTGTTTTTTTGCGGAATCCTTTTCTTTGGCTCTGGCCTTGACTTGATATTCCTCGGCCTGTGAAATCGGGATGATTTGGTCGAAGTGCAGCACCCTTTGGCCACCTAATTCGTAGACGCCTACCTCGATGCACATGATGTACATCCCCGGCTCGTCTTCCTCTGTGGAGCCGAACTGTTCATTGAGCCATAGCACCGTGGTGGTGATCTCTTTGTTGAACTGGCTAGACACCAGGACGATGCGAGGTATGGCGGGCAACTCAATTTCGTTGAGGTTCTTCTCGCCCAGAAAGTCCAGCAACTCGGTTTTCCATGACTCTTCGGTGATGGCCGCGTCTTTCTTTTTTCGGTAGCTGAGTCCTGCCTGCACCAGGTCATTGATGCTCAAAACGGACAGCATGGCCGCATAGCGAAGAGCCTGTAACTCGGCGTGAGCCGCGTCGTTGTCGCGCTTGAATTCAATGACATGTAGGTTGCGTTTCCTGTCAATGGCCAATATGTCTACACGGCGTGAACTGTCCTCCCACCGACTGAATTCGGTAGCGACAGTCTTTAAATCTGGGAAAAACTTGCCTATGTCTGATGCGACCAAGTCACGGACCTCATTCTCGGTGTAGCCAGCCTGCTTGATGGACATTTTCGGCACGTTCTTCGCTTCTGAAATGGGGTTGTTGCTCAGCAAGAAAAATGTCATGGTGATGTTCGACTTGTTCAGGTATTGGAAAGTCAGAAAAATTCAGCAACGTGCGTACAGGCTGTCGTCTCTTCGTAGCCGCTCGGCTATGGCTGGCAGCATCCCATTGATCATGGCACCCAGGATGTCGCTTGCGTAAGGTAACGACCAGCGCTCGGCGCGGATCAGAAAATGGACAACCTGCCTAAGCGTTGGAAGATCAACCAATTCGATGGCTTCGTGTGGTCGGTTATCTATTTTTCCCAGTGGATTTTTGGGAAGAGCATCTCTCATGACAAAGCCACAGGCATAGGCACCAACGACAAACATGTCATAGGCGGGCAGTTCGCAGAAAGCCTCATGCTGGTCACACCGTAACTCACTGACGTCGCGAACACCGAAATGGGCACAGGCACTTTTAGCCAGGTGTTCAATCAATTGGGCAAGGTGCTTAGCTTGGTCTTCTAGAAGAGGTGTTCGCTTAGATGGCGCTGCTCTTTGGATCAGGTGGTGTGGTGCCGTCATGTTCAATCCGTATACAAGTATCTTTGCATCCCCACAAACGCCAGCCGCACCTGCACCGCATCCCCCAAATCCGCCATCGCGTCATTGATCTCGGTGTAACGCATCTTCAACAAAAGCTTCAGCTTTTCAGTCTCCAACGTATCCACGCCTTGGTTCACGTACTGGTCCAGCACAAAGGCCAAGAAGGCTTGTTGCTTTTGCCCATAAGTCACCGCGTTGTGAGCCTTGGCGCGATCTGCACGGGTGGCGCGGGTTTCGGTGGGCAGGGCAAAGGCCACATAGGCCAGCACGTCGAAGAGGTCGCTTTTTTCTGCTTCGATGATGCGTTGCATTTCGCGCAGCGGGTCGCGGCCAAAGCCTTTGTCTGCCAAGCCGCCCAGCAGTGCTTTGCGCGTGGTCGGGTCGGCCCACAGGGTGCGCAGTTCGTCTTCGTTTTTAAAGAACTCGGGCAGTGCGCCGAACAGGCTTTCCAAAAACTGCGCGGGCGACAGTGGCTTGCCGTCTGGCCCCCAGTAACTGGTGGATGTGATGTGTTGGATGGTGCGGGTTTTGCCATCGGCCAGTTTGACCACCAGCTTGGCCGGGCGGTCTTCACCCGGCATGCTCACCTTGGGTGGCTCGGTCGGGTCTTGTGGTTGCCAGCTTGGGGGTAAAGGCTTGTCGGTGGGTGGCTCGGGCTCCACAGGTTCGCCGTCCCATTCCGGGTCGCTGAACAGGTGGTGCGCCTTCACAAAGTCATAGATCGTGAAGTAGTCTTTGCCGTCATACAGGCGCGTGCCGCGCCCGATGATTTGCTTGAACTCGATCATCGAATTCACTGGCCGCATCAGCACGATGTTGCGCACGTTGCGGGCGTCCACGCCTGTGGAGAGTTTTTGCGATGTGGTCAGGATGGTGGGCAGCGTTTTTTCGTTGTCCTGAAACTGGCTCAGGTGCTGCTCACCCAGCTTGCCGTCGTTGGCGGTCACGCGCACGCAGTAGTCGGGCGCGTGGCTGGTCTTGATCTGGTTGATCAGATCGCGTACCAGCAGGGCGTGCTGTTGGGTGGCGCAAAACACGATGGTCTTTTCGCGCTGGTCGATGCTGTCCATGAACAGCTTGACGCGGTAGGCCTCGCGCTCTTTGATCTCGATGCTGCGGTTGAAGTCTTTTTCTGTGTATCGCTTACCTACCTCCACGTCGCCCATAAGCACCATGTCGTCGGCGGTGTAGACGTAATCGTCCAGCGTGGTCACGATCTGCTTGACGCGAAACGGCGTCAAAAAACCATCGTTGATGCCGTCCTTGAGCGAGTAGGTGTAAACCGGGTCACCAAAATAACCATAGGTGTCGGCGTTGATGGTTCGCTTGGGTGTGGCAGTGAGGCCCAGCTGCACGGCGGGGCTGAAGTACTCCAGAATCGCCCGCCAGCTGCCTTCGTCGTTGGCGCCGCCCCGGTGGCACTCGTCGATGATGATGAAGTCAAAAAAGTCTGGCGGGTATTCGCCAAAGTAGGGCGTATCGCCAGGCCCACTCATGAAGGTCTGAAAGATCGTGAAGAACACGCTGCCGTTCTTGGGCACGCGGCCTTTCTTCTTGATGTCGCTGGGGTCGATGCGCACGACCGCATCTTCGGGGAAGGGCGAGAACGCGGTGAACGCCTGATCGGCCAGGATGTTGCGGTCGGCCAAAAACAAAATGCGTGGGCGGCGACTGGGTTCAGTACCGTCTTTCCAATCCTTCAAATTCCAGCGGCTGTGAAACAGCTTCCACGCCAGCTGAAACGCGATGAAGGTCTTGCCCGTGCCTGTTGCCAGCGTCAGCAGCACACGGTCTTTGCCGTTGGCCACCGCCTCCAGCACGCGGGTGATGGCGCTTTCTTGGTAATAGCGGCCCATCCAGGTGCCGCCTTTGTCTTCGAGCGGCACGGCGGCAAAGCGTTTGCGCCAGGCGGCAGCTTGCGCCTCGCTCTCGCCAAAAGCCATGTCCCACAGCTCGTCGGGCGTGGGGTAGCGGGCCACTTCGGCCTCGGCCCCCGTGTGCATGTCGATGCCGTAAATGCTTTGGCCGTTGGTGGCATAGGTGTGGCGAATCGCCAGCTTGGCCGCGTAGCTCTTGGCCTGGCCCACGCCCTCGGTCAGCGGTTTGGCCCAAGCTTTTGCCTCGATCACCGCCAACTTGGTGTTGCGGTAGACCAGCACATAGTCCGCAATGTCGGCCCGCGCCCGCTTGCCTGCGCCTTGGAGGCGGCCTGCGGTGATGTTGTGTTCCCGCAGGATGCGGCTGCCATCCACCTGGCCCCAGCCTGCGGCGGCCAGGGCCGGGTCGATGTGTTCGGCGCGGGTTTCGGCTTCGTTTTTGCTCATGCTTATCGGAAAACCTGCTGAGACTGCTGGATGTAGTCCAGAAAATTCTTGTTCGCTACGGCCACACCAGGCAGGTCACACACCGCCGGAATTTTCCGTCTCGTTGGCTCTTTCAGCGAGGAAGATTGCCGTGCTTCATTGGTGGCCAAGGTTGCCCCGTGGTACTGTGCGGCGGCAATGATCAGGATGTCTTTTTCGTCAACGCCCTTTGGGTGGTACTTGTCGTTCTGGATGCCCACGTCATCCTTGATTTGCTTGGCGGCCTGGACTACAGCATTGCTCATGGGCAGGCTCCGAATGCTCTGGTTCTTGAGCCATGTGCCGCAATCGGGGGATTTGTGACCTACCTCTTCAAGGGCGACCGCAGGAATCGACAGCCTCTGGGCCTGTATCTCACCTGCCAGCCAGACCCACAAACCGGGAAACTGGGTGAGTGGGTAGTTGTCCCACGCGTGGAGGATGGATGAAGCGTCAAGCGTGTGCACAGAACCGCTCCAGCGCGTGCACATCTGCAATCTTCAGGCCGTCCAGGTAGCCACTGGCTTTGGACAGCGTGATGTGCTGCGCGCTGAGGGAGTCAAGCACTGTGCGCACATACCGATCACCAAACATGTGTCTGGGCTCGCGATACCGGTATGCGCGCGACCCACCCTGATCTTCGTTGTTATAGGTTCTGTCCGATACCAACTCACGGTAAGACACATAGACAGCATGGGGCAGTCGCCCCACGTCCATGAGCCTGCGCAAGATGACTTCGGTGCTCGCGCCCCACTTCAAATGGTGGGGTCGGAGCCATTCGTCCAGCATGGCCGCCTCTGCCGGGCGGTTCAAGTCGTCGATTTGCTTGAGAAATGCGTCTGGCACCAAAACCAGACCGGCAAACTGGTTTGCTTCTCGCTCGCGGCCTTGGCTGCTGCGCAAGTCGGTTTCTTCGTCGATCCAGCTGGTCTTGTGCAACAGCACATGGGCCAGCTCGTGCATGAGTGTGAAGTTTTGAGCGGCTTCGCTGGCCATTTTTTTGACCACGATGACTGGGCAGTGCTCGTCGTACAGCGCAAAGCCGGCAATGGGGCTTTCCTTGGCGATCTGCCATTTGCCGTTGTAGCCGTTGGTGCGAAACACCAGAATGCCTTTGGCCTCGACCGCTGTTCGGTAAGACTCGAAATCGTTTTTGTCGCCCAAGCCTAGCCATTCGCGAACACGGCGGGCGGCAGTGACCACATCGCGGCTGGGCAGGTCGGGTGCTTCAAAGGACGTCCACGCGTCGCTGTCCAGCTCATCCTGCAGACTCAGGAAAATCTGGCGTTGCTTTTCAACGCGTTCGATTAGGTTCTTGAGCCGAGGGGAGAGTTCAGGCTTTTGGCTGGCCAGGGTGCGATACTGGGGCGTGTGGACCTGTGGTGCCTCTACCGGCTCCGCTTCCAGAAAAAAGAGCACGCCACGGCCAAAGAAATCGGCCACGCTGCGCAGTTGGTTGAAGGTCAATCCTTCGCCATCGTGCATCACAGCAGACATACGATCCGTCGATATGCCTACCTCAGCCGCAAGCGCCTCTGGCGTGATGCCGTGATCGGCACAACACCAGGCAATGCGGGCAGGGTTGATCGATTGGATGCGGTCCATAGACTTCATTTTATAGAACGACCCTGACCAACCCATCAGGGTAAACCAATGGACTCAAAGTTGCCCGCTGAAGGCCTGGTGCAGCAGGTTTTTTTGAGGGCGTCTTTGGTGTTGGTCGCTTGCTGTTTGACTGGGGCATCTGGTTCACTGGCCAGGCGCTGAAAAGATCGCAGCATCAAAATGTCCAATCAGCGGAATGCGAGGGCTTTGAGCGACCTCTTGGGCAAAGCTTTCACGGTCTATTACCTGTTTTCTGAATGCTTCTATCGTACACGCAGTGGCGTGCACTTTTCGGCCCAACTGGCGACCTGCAGGCCTGAGTGCGGCGTTGGCCTTGAGTTCAGAAGCCGTGCCCAGAATCAGCACGTCGACATCGCTGTTGGCTGTGGCTTGACCCCGGGCCACCGAGCCAAACACCAAGGCCACTTCGATCCCAACCAGCTTCTCAAGGGTTTCACGCAGCGCACGCACTAGCGTACTGTCTTGCTGCATGAGGGTCACCAACGGTGCCAACTGAGGGTCTGTACTGGCGTAATAGCGGGGCAGGCCATCTTGCTGGCGGCGCTGCACCAGGCCCGCCTCTGTCCAGCGCTTAAGTAACCGCGCCGTGTTGCCGGGGTCGATGCTTGATGCTGCAGCCAACTCACGCGGACCAAAGCCCCGACCCGGTTCGGCAAACAGTGCTTGCAGCACTTTGAATCGGGCCTGACCGCCAAAAACCTCGATGAGCTGGGATTCGTTCATGATTTGATGTTGAATTGACAGCGATGTTGTCGAATATACATCAACGTTGTCGAATTGACAACGTTTGGTCAATCTCGCGTTCTGTTTGATATCCTTGCGGCCAAGTGGGTTGGGAGTACCCGGCCGGCGTTACAGCCTCGGTGAGTTCATCGGGGCTTTTCGCTTTCTCAGGCGTTCATGTCGCATGAATTCAGTCAATAACGTACTTTATGGGGCTGAAACTTTGCAACTGGTGACACTTTGTCACCAGTTCAACTGGACGTTTTTCTCGCACGGTTGAATCGCTGCAGTCGGTGACAAGTTGTCACCGACTGGACATCAAGAGTGCTTACCTTCAACCATTTTGTTGATGTCAACAAAATGGTTTTACCCATCGTCAAAGCTGCCCGCTGAAGGCTTGGTGCAGAAGGGATTTTTTGAGGTCGTCGAGGGCGGTGAGTTTTTGGCGGTAGATGGATTCGAGGCGGCGGCATTCAGCTTCGACACTTCTCAGTGTTTCGACATGAGCTAATTGATCTTTGGGGAAAATCCTTGGTACTTGAAGATTACGCAGAACCTTGAGGGACACTGTTTTTTGTGCGGTTCCGGTAGCGCCATCGGCTGCTTGGTTGAACACCTGCGGTGATTGCAACAGGTAATGGAGCCAAGTGCTGTCAACATCTGCTTTGGGTCGAATCAGACCAATGTGCCGTTGAAAGCAAAACTCTGCATCGTCCTCCACCAAGACGGGAATGCCAAATGAGCCTGTGACTGTGTAAAGCACATCGCCGCGCATCGGCTTTTTGTTGGCTTTCAGGCCATCAAAATATTCGCGAGGGACTTTGAACGTATCTGCGAAATCGATGCTTCTTGTCTGCTTATCGATGTTCCCGATGGTGATGAACGGTAAGCCATGTTCAACCTTCGGCGGAGGCATGTGATCGCCATCGGTGATGTCGGTGGCCAACTCACTCAAGGCAACTATTTCGCCATTTTCTTGTGCGTGGACAACGATGGCATCGAGATGGCTGTTGAATAATTCGCGTGCGTTTTGGAGGTTCTTTTCGGCGTTGGCTTTGGCGATGGCGATGTCGGCAAAGGCTTCGTCGAGGAGGGTGACGATGCGGCGTTGTTCTTGTAGCGATGGGTAACTGATTTGTTGTGACCTTACTTCGGCATCGGTCACAGCTGGGTAGCTCGCACCTTTTTGAAGCGACTCCATTCCGCTCATGAACTGCTCTGTGAACAGCGAATAAAAAAGGTACTGTGCATCCAACTCGGGACAAGGACGCATGACGAAATAGCCCGTGCTGCAAACTTGACCGTCAAGGCTTGCAGGCACTCGCGCAATTCGTTGGAGTGTTGGGCGAATGGTCGCGAAGATCACATCACCAGCTTTGACAAGCCGTCGAGCCCTGCTTGGGGCATCTTTCCCTTTTAATCGCTGTGTCTCTTCAATTTCATAGGTTTCGTTGGAAACAGATGAAACATCGATGTATGAGAAGTCATCATCGGGCGCTGATAGCGGATTGACTGTTTCTGTTTTGAGCAATAGCTCTCCCAGAGACCTGGTTTTCCACCCCGCCTTCACACCCGCCCCCCCGTAACCCCACGCACATAAAACACCTGGCCCACGCGCTCGATGTGTTCGCGCAGGCTGTCGTTGTTGAGTTGCTCAAACACCGACAGGTCCACGGTGTAGGGCAGCAGCAGGTCGTCGATTTCATCGAGGATGTTGCCCAGCTCACGGTGGTCAATTTGCGCACCCGCCGCAGTGTGCAAGGTCAGGTCGATGTCGGAGCCTGGGCGGTAGTTGCCTTTGGCTCGCGAGCCGTAGATGACCGCGCGCTCGACATGGGGGTGTTGTGCCAGGGTGTCGCGGATTTTTTGCAGTGTGCTCGGGCTCAGGCCGAATGCGGTGTCAGCGCTCATGCTTGCGGGTCTGGTGCGTCGCGCAGTGCGACCATGGTGGCCGACAGCGCCACAAAGGCGGGGTAAAAGCGTTGAAGGATGTCTTGTGCAATGCGTTCGGCCACATCCAGGTTGTAGGTGTGCGATGTCTGATTGCGGTCTTTGATCATGTCCATCCACACGTCACCATCCGCAACGAGCGCATTTTTGAAAGCCAGGCGGGTGGTATCGCGTGAGCCGATGATGCCTGTGAAGCCTTTGCTTTCCAGGTAGTCCTTGAGCACGTTCCAACCCAGTTCGTGAGTGAATTCAAAGCCTTGAATCAGGCCTTGTTTTTCAAGCTTGGTCAGGGGGCGTTGTTGTCCCAGCTCCATCGCTTCGGTCAAGGTTTGCAGGGCGTTGGTGTAGTTGTGAAAGCGTTGCTTCCAGCGGATGTCTTCAGTCATGGGGGGCTCCTGCCAGCAGTTGGCCAATATTAGCCAGAACTTGCGCCGCCTCGGTGTCCAGCGCCGCGATCTCATCCAGAATGTCCGCCGGGCTGCGGTGCACCACATCTTCACCGCCGTTCGGGTTTTTCACCGACAGGTCAAACGTGTCCAGGTTCAAGCTGTCAGCGGTCACGCTCCAGCTTTTGGGCGAGTCGGCAAAGGTTTTTTGCAGCTGCACAAACTCTGCCAGGTCCGCGTCGTTCAGCGGGTTGGTCTTGCCCATGTTGCGGCCGGGGTCGAGTTGGTAGAACCAAGTCTTGCGGGTGGGCTCGCCTTTGGTGAAAAACAGCACCACGGTTTTGACACCCGCGCCCTGAAAGGTGCCGCCAGGGCAGTCCAGCACGGTGTACAGGTTGCAGTCGGTCAGCAGCTGTTTGCGCAGGGCCACGCTGGCGTTGTCGGTGTTACTGAGGAACGTGTTCATGATCACCACCGCCGCACGGCCACCGGGCTTGAGGCTTTTGATGAAGTGCTGCATGAACAGCGATGCAGTCTGCCCAGTTTTGATGGGGAAGTTTTGCTGTACCTCTTTGCGCTCTTTCCCACTGAAAGGAGGGTTGGCCAAAATCACGTCGTAGCGGTCGCGCTCTTGGATATCGTTGATGTTTTCGCCCAGCGTGTTGGTGTGCACGATGTTGGGCGCCTCGATGCCGTGCAGGATCATGTTCATGATGCCGATCACATACGCAAGGCTCTTTTTCTCTTTGCCGTAGAAGGTGCGCTTTTGCAGGGTGTCCAGGTCGTCGGCCTTGGTGGCTTTGGGGCTGAGGTACGCAAAGGCTTCGCACAAAAAGCCGGCCGAGCCGCAGGCCGCGTCGTAAATGCGTTCGCCAATTTGGGGCTGCATCACCTCGATCATGGCGCGGATGAGTGGGCGCGGTGTGTAGTACTCGCCGCCGTTGCGCCCGGCGTTGCCCATGTTTTTGATCTTGGCTTCGTACAGGTGCGACAGCTCGTGCTTTTGCGCCTGGCTGCCAAAGCGCAGTTCGTCGATGCGGTCGATCACGTCGCGCAGGTTGTAGCCGCTTTGGATTTTGTTGGTGATCTCGCCAAAGACTTCACCGATTTTGTATTCGATGGTCTGCGGCCCGCTGGCGCGTTGCTTGAAGCCCGCCAGATACGGAAACAGCTTGGCGTTGACAAAGCCTTTGAGGTCGTCGCCCGTCATGGCGGCGTTGTGGTTGATCTTGCCGTCTGCTCCTTTGGGGGCGGCCCATGCTGCCCAGCGGTAGGGCTCGCTCAAGATGAATTGGTGGTCACGCCCCTCCAGCACCGCCTCGGTGGCTTTATCGGCTTCGAGGGCGTCGAGGTACTTTAAAAACAGCAGCCAACTGGATTGCTCGGTGTAGTCCAGCTCGCTGGTGCACCCCGCGTCTTTGTGCAGGATGTCATCGATATTTTTAAAGGTTTGTTCGAACATAGGTTTGCATTTTAGAGGCGAGGCGCTGCCAAGCCACTTGGTGCAAGCCGTAATGGCAGTTGTCCGTTGACGTCATGTTGGGGCCGCAGGCGTGAGCTTTGGCCTGTTCGTCAAGCGTGTCTTTGAGGCGTACGGGTACGCCTCAGAGATTTGCCTTCAGCCCAGCAAATCCAACAGCGTGCGGGCAATCACCTTGGTCGCGCGTCGCAGGTCTTCCAGTTGCACATGCTCGTCGGCACGTTTGGCGTTGGATTCGAGCACAGTGCGCGGGCCTGCGCCGTAGATCACGCCGGGGATGCCGCGCTCGACGTACAGGCGCACATCGGTGTACAGCGGCGTGCCGATGGCGGGGATGGGCTCACCAAAGACCTCACTGCCGTGTTTCTGGATCGCGTCCACCAGTGGCTTATTGCCGGGCAGGGGTTTCATGGCGTTGGCCAGCAGCATGCGGCGCACATCCACTTTCAGCACATGGCCACCGCGTGGGGGCTTGAAGCTGGTAGCGGCGTCGGTAATGGTTTGACGGATGCTGGCTTCCACTTCGGCCGGGTTCTCTTCGGGAATCATGCGGCGGTCGAGCTTGAAGCTGACTTTGCCGGGCACCACGTTGGTGTTGGTGCCGCCTTCGATCAGGCCCACGTTCAGATAGGGGTGGCTGATGCCCTCGACCTGGGATGTGACCTTGAGGTATTGCGTGTTGAGCGCGAGCAGGGCATTCAAGATGTGCACCGCGCCTTGCAGCGCGTCGGTGCCGCTGTCGGGAATGGCCGCGTGCGACATCTCGCCTTGCACGGTGACTTCCATTTGCAGGCAACCGTTGTGCGCGGTGACCACCTGGTAGGAAAAGCCTGCCGCGATCATCAAATCAGGCTTGGTCAGGCCTTTGGCCAGCAGCCAGCCGGGGCCCATCTCGCCGCCAAACTCTTCGTCGTAAGTGAAGTGCAGTTCCACACCGCCTTTGAGTGGGGCCTTGAGTGATTCCAGTGCACGCGTAGCAAAGGTGAAGGTGGAAAAGTCGCACTTGCTCACGGCGGTGGCGCGGCCATACATCGCACCGTTGTGGATTTCGCCGCCGTAGGGCGGGTGTGTCCAGCCTTCGCCTGGGGGCACCACATCGCCGTGGGCGTTCAGGGCAATGGTTTTGCCTTCGCCATATTTGCGGCGCACGATCAGGTTGGTGACCGACTCCAGGCCGTAGGCTTTGACTTCGGAGGCAGGCACAGGGTGCTTTTCTGCATCAAAGCCCATGGGGGCCAGCAGCTCGGCGGTGCGCTCGGCGTGGGGCGCGTTGTTGCCGGGTGGGGTGTCGGTGGGCACTTGCACCAGCGCCTGCATGAATTTGACCTGTTCATCAAAGTGCGCGTCGATCCAAGCGTCGAGTTGTGCGTATTGTTGTGAGTGATTGACGTTGGGGGCGCTCATGACAGTTCCTGAGAGAGTTGGTTCAAAACATGGGTGAAGGCGTCAACACACAGTTGCATGTCGTCGCTGGTGGTCGATTCGCGCGGGTTGTGGCTGATGCCCCCGTTTTCGCCGCGCACAAACAGCATGGCTTGCGGCATGACTTCATGCAGCTTCATCGCGTCGTGGCCTGCGCCGCTGGGCAACTTGAACAGCGGCACACCCAAGGCGCGCACGGCGCGTTCCCAATGCGCTTGCCACTCGGGGGCGCTGGGCGCAGCTGCGGCGCTCATGGTCAGCTCGGTTTTCACGCGCACGCCACGGCGCTCGGCAATGGCCTGCAATTGCGACATCACATCGGCCACCAGCGCGTCGCGCTGTGCATCGGTGGGCGCGCGCATGTCCAGGCTGAACAGGCAGCGGCCAGGCACCACGTTGATCGAGCCGTTGGGCACTTGCAGCTGGCCCATGGTGGCCACACTGTCGCCGTCTTTCGCGGCGCGTTGTTCCATGTACAGCGCCAGTTCGGCCACGGCGCATGCCGCGTCGCGGCGGCGGTCCATGGGGGTGGTGCCTGCGTGGCTGGCGGTGCCGAAGACCTCGCACAGGTAGCGCACGCTGCCGTTGATGGACGTGACCACGCCCAGCGGGATGTTGACTTCGTTGAGCACCGGGCCCTGCTCGATGTGCACTTCGATAAAGCCGAGGTACTGCGCCGGGTCGCGCTGGATTTTGGGGATGTCGTCCACGCACAAGCCCGCGTGCTGCATGGCGGCGCGCATGGTGATGCCGTCCGCATCTTGCTGGTCCAACCAAGCGGGGTTGAACTGGCCAATGAGCGCGCCAGAGCCCAAAAAGGTGGCCTTGTAGCGTTGGCCTTCTTCTTCGGCAAAGGCTACGACCTCGATGCCGAAGGGCAGGCGCTTGGCTTGCTGGTGCAGCTGCTGCACGCAGGCCATGGGCACAAAGATGCCCAAGCGGCCGTCGTACTTGCCACCGTTGCGCACGGTGTCGTAGTGGCTGCCCGTCATCAGGTATTTGGCACCCGTTGTGGCGGGGTGGTAGCGACCCACCACGTTGCCCACGGCGTCGGTATAGACCTCGTCAAAACCGCAGTCGCGCATGTTTTGTGTGATGCGCTGGGCGCAGGCGCGGTGCGCGTCGGTGAGGTAGGTGACGGTGAGTTGGCCCAACTCGGCAAAGCCGGGGTCACTGTGTTGGGCCAGTTGTTCTTGCCAGTCCCAGACCCTGTGGCCCAGCGTGGGCTCTGCGCCAAATTTGTCGTTCAGGCGAATTTCGGCGATGCGGTGGATGTTGCGCAGGCACTCTTGCAACTCCATGTCGGGGTGGCCGAACAGGCGGCGTTCAAAGGCATCGATGATCTGTTTTTTGTTCATGCCCACGCCACGCGGGCCGCGCACCGCCAGGATGAAGGGCCAGCCGAACTTGGTGTTGTAGTCGGCGTTGAGCTTTTGAATTTTGGCGAACTCTTCGGGCGTGCAGTCGGTCAGGCCCGCCTTGGTTTGTTCGTTGGTCGATTCGGCCGTGAGCGACTTGCTGACCATGGTTTTGCCCGCCAGCTCGGGGTGGGCGCGGATCAGGCCCAGCTGCGCGTCGCGTCCGGCGTGTGCCAGCACTTCGCACATGGCGTGCTTGAGGTGCGCCAGCGATGTGAAGGGGCGTTCATTCAGCGCCTGCTCGGCAATCCAGGGCGAATGCTCGTACAGGCCGTCGAGCATTTGCGCAGCTTTTTCGCGGCTGGCGCTGTTGAGTTGTTCCAATGTCAGGGCCATGTTCAATCCTTGTAGGGGTGTGTGGCTTTCCAGTGCCGTGCAATGTCAATGCGCCTGGCCACCCACACCTTGTCGTGCGACTGGATGTGGTCCAAAAAGCGTTGCAGCGCGGTGATGCGACCGGGGCGGCCGAGCAGGCGGCAGTGCATGCCGATGCTCATCATCTTGGGGGCGTTGTCACCACTCGGGTCACCCTCTGCGTACAGCGCGTCAAAGGTGTCCTTCATGTACTGAAAGAAGGGGTCGGCGTGCGAATAGCCTTGGGGCAACGCAAAGCGCATGTCGTTGCAGTCCAGGGTGTAGGGCACGATGAGCTGGGGCGCATCGGTGCCGTCTGACCTGCGCACTTTCATCCAGAAGGGCAGGTCCTCGCCGTAGTAGTCACTGTCGTATTCAAAGCCGCCAAAGTCAGCGACCAGGCGGCGCGTGTTGGGGCTGTCGCGCCCGGTGTACCAGCCCAAGGGGCGTTCACCGGTGAGCTTTTGAATGATCGCCATCGCCTCGGCCATGTGGGCGCGTTCGGTGGCCTCGTTGATGTTTTGGTAATGGATCCACTTGAGGCCATGGCAGGCGATGTCGTAGCCCAGTTCCTGGAAGGCGGCGGTCAATTCGGGGTGCTTTTGCAGCGCGGTGGCCACGCCAAACACGGTGAGCGGCAGGCCGCGCTTTTCAAACTCGCGCAGGATGCGCCACACGCCTGCACGCGAGCCGTATTCGTAAATGCCTTCCATGCTGATGTGCCGCTCGGGGAAGGACGCGGGGTTGAACATCTCGGACAAAAATTGCTCAGAGCCTGCATCGCCGTGCAGCACCGAGTTTTCACCGCCTTCTTCGTAATTCAAGACAAACTGCACCGCCACGCGGGCGCCGCCCGGCCATTGGGCGTGCGGCACATGGCGGCCGTAGCCAATCAGGTCGCGGGGGTAGGTCAGGGTGCTGTCGTAAATGCTCATGGTCTTATTCAAGGGTGGTGCTCGATGGGTTCAGGCCAAGGCCAGGGAAATGTCGTGGGTGGGGACTTTGCGGTCAAAGGTCAGGCTGGCTTCGACGTGCAACAGGTGCTCTTGCATCAGGCGCACGGCCAAGTCAGAGTCCTGCACCTCGAGCGCCGCCACGATGGCCACGTGTTCGTCGGTCGAGTGCTCGGCTTCGTTGCGCGACTGGTACATCAGCGTGATCAGGGCGCAGCGCGAGATCAAGTCGCCCAGCACCTGGGCCAGCACATCGTTATGCATCAGCTCGGCCATGCGCACATGAAAGTCGCCCAACAACTCGGTGCGGCCCGTGATGTCGCCTTGCGTCACCGCTTCGCGCTCTTGCTTGATGTGGTCTTTGAGGGAGGCGATTTGTTCGGGCGTGACCTGCTGCACAAAAGCGCGGGTCATTTCGGCTTCCAGCATGCGGCGCACGGCAAAGACCTGCTGGGCTTCTTCTACCGAGGGGGCGGCCACAAACGCGCCGCGTGCGGGCTCTAAACGGATCAGGCGGTTTTGGGACAACTGAAACAGCGCTTGGCGCACCAGCGTGCGCGAGACGCCAAAGTGGTCGGCCAGTTTTTGCTCGGCCAGTTTGGAGCCGGGTAAAAGCCGATGCTCCACGATGGCACGGGTCAGCGATTCGACAATGTGGTGCGTGGTTGAAATTTCCATGTCTCGCAGTCCCTTGGGGTGGTGTTGCCCAAGTGTTTTTGTGTGGTTGACTCAAATCATAGCCATCAAATGCAAAATTGTATACACTTCGGTCGACCGGTTTGTGGGGCTATTCAAAGTCTTGCCAAAACCACCTTTTTGACCTTTATTCAAGACAAGCGAGCAAAACCATGGGACTGAGCACACACGTTCTGGACACGATGCACGGCTGCCCCGCTGCGGGCATGCAGGTGAGCCTGTACACCACCCAAGGCGAGCAGGCCACTTTGGTCAAAAGCTTCACACTCAACCATGATGGTCGCAACCCCGACGGCTTGCTCTACGACCACGCCAGCTTGCGCAAAGGCACCTACCGTCTGGTGTTCAATGTGAGCGACTACTTCAAGGCCAAAGGCGTCGAGCTGCCCGAGCCCCATTTTCTGAACCGCGTGTCCTTGGATTTCGGGGTGGCCCACGAAGACCAGCATTACCACGTGCCCCTGCTGGCCAGCCCTTGGAGCTATTCGACCTATCGAGGCTCTTGAAATTAATCGGGATCTGACCCCAATTAAATCAATTGGGGTCAGATCCCGATTGAATCAATTGGGGTCAGATCCCGATTGTTTGGGGTTTCTAGGTGGCCCCTGAGGATTTGCTTGGCACAGCTAGGCTACTTGGCTAAGCTTTTGCCATGTTGCGGCTTTTATTGCTCATTTTTGTGGTTGCTCTGTCGGCCTGTGGCGGGGGTGATGGCGCCAGTTTTGCGCCTCCAACGGCTGCAACGCATTGCGGCGTGAATGTGGGCACGGAGCGCCTCACGGGAAGGGTGACCTCGGTGCATGACGGCGACACGATCACGGTGGATGGTGAATCCGTTCGGCTTGCCAGCATCGATGCCCCCGAGCTGGAACAGGCCTATGGCCAGCCATCTCGGGCGGCTTTGGCGTCCATGGTCTGGGGCCAGACCGTCACCGTTGCTTACGCACAAAAAGACCGCTACGAGAGGGTGGTGGGCACAGTTTTCAAGACCGACTGCGCCAATGTGAACCTGAAGATGGTCCAAGAGGGCGCGGCTTGGTACTACGAGGCGTTTCAATGTGAGATCGATCTCAGGCAGCGCCAAGACTATGCCGCAGCTCACGCACAGGCCCGAGCAGCCAATAGGGGTTTGTGGGCCGGGGATGCCATGGCCCCTTGGAAATATCGCAACGGTGTGGATGCCAAAGTACCCAACAGCTGCCCCAATGGGGATGCAGCTTCGTTGTAATTGGGCTGATTTGCCCGTTCTCGTCGAAAAAGCAGCCCACATCGGGTTTTCCCTCTCTAAAATCAGGCTTTCCCGATTACCTACCCCCTCCTCCCATGACCCAAGTCACCAACACCGTGCGCTTTGTGCTCGACGGCCGCATCGTCGAAGCCCAAGGCGAGCGCCGCACCACCACCGTTCTGGACTATTTGCGCGAGCAAATGCACCGTACCGGCACCAAGGAAGGCTGTGCTGAAGGCGATTGCGGCGCTTGTGTGGTGATGGTGGGCGAGCTCAACGCCGCAGGCACGGGCGTGGACTATGTGGCGACCAACGCCTGCATACAGTTGCTGCCTTCACTTGACGGCAAATCGGTCAAAACCGTCGAGAGCCTGAAAAAAGCCGATGGCACGCTGCACCCGGTGCAGGAAGAAATAATCAAGTGCCACGGTTCGCAGTGCGGCTTTTGCACCCCCGGCATCGTGATGAGCTTGGTGAACCTGGTGCAAGTGCTGCCCATGCCCAACCGCCAGCAGATCACCGATTCGCTCAGCGGCAACCTGTGCCGTTGCACTGGCTACAAGCCGATCATCGAATCGGCCACCAAGGCTTGTGCCACGCCCGAGGCGCTCAAGCTCGACGACAGCGCCGATGTGCCGCTGCTCAAAGAAATCAAACGCGCCAGCGTGCCCACGCTCAGCCTGGACGGTGACATCATCGTGCAGCCCGTGGTGCGCACCCGCAAAGGCAACGAATTCGTCTCGCCCGCCACCTTGGCTGAAGTGGCCGACTACCTGGTCAAGAACCCCACCACCACGCTCTTGGCAGGCAGCACCGAAATCGGCTTGCAGGTGAACAAGCAGTTCAGCCGACCCGACCACATCATGTACCTGGGCAACGTCAAAGAACTGCGTCAAGTGAGTGAGACCGCCAGCGCCTGGCGCATTGGTGCGGCCGTGTCGCTCACGCAGGTCGAAGCGCTGGTGGCCCAGGCTTACCCCGACTTCACCGAAGTGCTGCGCCGCTTTGGTTCGCCCCCCATCCGGTCGACTGCCACGCTGGCGGGCAACATCGCCAACGGCTCGCCGATTGGCGACACCATGCCTTGCCTGATGGCGCTGGGCGCCAGCTTGGTGCTGCGCCGGGGCGACAAGACCCGCAAGGTGCTGCTGGATAACTTCTACACCGGCATGAAGAAAAACGTGATGGAGCCCGGTGAGTTCATCGAAGCCATCGAACTGCCCAAGCCCGTGGCCGGCCAGGTGTTCCGCGCCCACAAGGTGAGCAAGCGTTTTGAACAAGACATTTCGGCCACCTGCGCGGCCATCAGCTACACGCTCAAAGGCGGCAAGCTGAGCGGCGTGAAGCTGGCCTACAACGGCCTGGCCCCATCGCCTTGCCGAGCCCCCAAGCTTGAAGCCGTGCTCGAGGGCAAGTCGCCTTCGGACGTGAAAGCCTCCGATCTGGACTCCGCGATTGCCGCCAGCTTCACTGCCCGCGACGGTCTGCGTGCCACATGGGCCTACCGCGCCTTGGTCGCCCGCAACCTGGTGCTTGAATTCATTGAAGAACAGAAAGAGGTGGCTTGAATGAACGCTCCTACCCCCATCAAAAACCTGTTGCCTGCTTCTGACGTTCAGCAGGGCAAAGAGCTGGTGCATGAGTCAGCGCACTTGCACGTCACCGGCTCGGCCACTTACATCGACGACATCCCTGAGCACGCGGGCACTTTGTATGCCGCACTCATCTTGTCGCCCGTGGCGCATGGCGAGTTGATTGGCGACGGCATCGACCGCGCCGCCATACTCAAAGAACACGGCGTCGTTGCCGTCTACACCGCCAAAGATATCCCCGGCGAAAACAACTGCGGCCCCATCATCCACGATGACCCCTTCCTCGCCGCTGGCAAGGTCGAGTTTGTCGGCCAGGCCGTGGCCGTGGTCGTGGCGCGCGAGATGCTCTACGCCCGCGAAGCCGCCAAAAAAGCCAAGGTGCTGGTGAAAGAACTCACGCCCATCTTGACGATCGAAGACGCGATGGCGGCAAACAGCTTCATCATGCCGCCCAAGGGCATCACGCGCGGTGACGCCGCAGCGGCCATTGCCAACGCGCCCCACAAAATCAAAGGCAGCACCAACACCGGTCAGCAAGAACAGTTTTACCTGGAAGGCCAGATCACCTACGCGGTGCCCAAGGAAGACGGACAGCTCACGCTGTACGTGTCGACCCAGCACCCCGACGGCAACCAGCGCGAAGCCGCGCATGCCCTGAACTTGCACACCAACGATGTGGAGGTGATCTGCCGCCGCATGGGGGGCGGCTTCGGTGGCAAAGAAGGCAACGCCAGCATCTTCAGCCAGAGCGCCGCGCTGGCTGCTCACAAGCTGCAAAAACCCGTCAAGCTGCGCGTGAACCGCGACGACGACATGACCATCACCGGCAAGCGCCACGATTTCCGCATCGACTACGAAGTGGGCTTTGACGACAACGGCCGCGTACTGGGCGCCAACATCACGCTCATGTCGCGCTGCGGCTACAGCACCGACTATTCGGGCCCGGTGAACGACCGCGCTTGCTTGCACATCGACAACACCTACCACCTGCCAGCGCTCAAGCTGGTCAGCCACCGCTGCAAAACCAACACCCAAAGTGCTACCGCTTTCCGGGGCTTTGGCGGTCCCCAAGGCATGTTCGGCATCGAGACGGTGATGGACGAAATCGCCATGACTTTGGGCAAAGACCCACTGCAAGTGCGCAAGCTCAACCTCTACAAAGACCCCGCCATCAGCGGCACGCCCGACACCATGACCACCCAGTACAACCAGTTGATTGAAGATTGGGTGTGTGACCAGGTGATCGACCAGGTGGAGCAGGAGTCGAAATACGCCGAACGCCGCGCCGCAGTGCAAGCCTTCAACGCCAAGAACAAAACCCGCAAACGCGGCATGGCCTTGGTGCCCTTGAAGTTTGGCATCAGCTTCACCGCCACCCACCTGAACCAAGGCGGCGCGCTACTGGTGGTTTACATGGACGGCTCGGTCAGTTGCAACCACGGTGGCACCGAAATGGGCCAGGGCCTCAACACCAAGATGGCGCAGGTGTGCGCCGATGGTCTGGGCATCAGCGTCGGCCATGTGCGCATCACCGCCACCGACTCGCAAAAAGTGCCCAACGCTTCGGCAACCTCCGCATCGAGCGGTGCCGACATCAACGGCGCGGCCATCATGAACGCCACCGCGCAAATGCGTGAGCGCTTGAAGCCTGTGGCGGCCCGCATGCTGGGCTGCGCCGCCGAAGAGGTGAGCTTCTCTAACAACGAGCTGCACGGCGGTGGCAAGTCCGTCAAGTGGGCCGATGTGACCAAGCAAGCGTACATGGAACGTGTGGGCTTGTCGGTGACGGGTTTCTACATGACACCTGAAATCAAATACGACTTCGCGACCCTGAATGGCCGTGCTTTCTATTACTACTGCTACGGCGCTGCCGTGAGCGAAGTGGAAATTGACACCCGCACCGGCGAGTGGTGGCTCAAGGCGGTGGACATCGTGCACGACGTGGGTCGCAGCATCAACCCTGCGCTGGACAAAGGTCAGATCGAAGGTGCGTATGTGCAAGGCATGGGCTGGCTCACCATGGAAGAGTGCATTTGGGACAAAAAGGGCAAGCTGCTCACGCATGGCCCTAGCACTTACAAGATTCCGGTGGCGGGCGATATCCCAGAGCACTTCAATGTGAGCTTGTTCGACAACGCCAACTTGAAGCCCACGCCTTTCAACAGCAAAGCCACGGGCGAGCCACCTTTGATGTTGGGCTTGTCGGCCTTTTTTGCCTTGCGCGATGCGGTGGCGGCCAGCGCCGACCACAAGGCGGTGGTCTACATGGACGCCCCAGCCACGCCCGAGCGCATCCTGATGGCGTGCGAAAAAGCCAAGGCAAGCGCAGGCCTGTGAGGGTTTGATTTTTAGGAGCAGATCCATGTCAGACGATCCACGGTGCTGCGGCACCGGCACTTGCATCATCAATTCCGAAGGCGTGTGCTGGTGCGGCCAGCGTTGGGATGGCGAGAAGATGTGTTTTGCCCCCGAGCCCTTGGTGCAGGCCCAATCATCCACCCCCTTGGATGAACCGGCGGCAGCTGTTTTACCAACACAAACCAAACTCTGAGGCTCTGGCCAAGGCGTTCAAAGCGTGAACACTTCCGTGACCGAAGTTGTGGCTGACCACCCTCGCGTGGTGCGGGGCTTGCTGAACATCGCTCACGCGCTGGACCATTTGTTTTTGCTGATTTTTGCAGCGGCGGTCAGCACCATCGCGGCCGACATGGGACTGGCTCAATGGCAAGACCTCATGCCCTATGGTGCAGGGGCGTTTTTCATGTTCGGTCTGGGCTCTTTGCCCGCCGGTCGCTTGGGCGATTTGTGGGGCCGCCGCAGCATGATGCTGATCTTCTTTTTTGGCATTGGCGCAGCCGCTATCTTGACGGCCTTCGTGCAAACGCCCTGGCAGTTGGCGGCTTGCCTGACGCTGATCGGCGTGTTTGCCGCCATTTATCACCCGGTGGGCATACCCATGCTGCTGGAGCGCTCGTCCAATCCTGGCGCGACGATCGGCTTCAACGGCTTGGCGGGTAATTTGGGCGTGGCCGTGGCGGCTTTGCTCACGGGCTTTTTGATCCAGTGGTTCGGTTGGCGTGCAGCTTTTGTGGTGCCCGGCGTGGGAGCACTCTTGTGCGGCCTCTTGTTTGCACGTACCTGCCCGCCTGAGGTGTCTTCGCCTGCCAAACGCAAGGGCGGCGCCAAGGTCAGCCTGCCTGCGCCCATGCTGGCGCGTGCGCTGGTGGTGATGACAGCAGCCGCAGTGACCAGCAGCGTGCTGTTCAACTTCACCACCAATGGCAATGGCTTGCTGCTGACGGAACGCTTTGTGGGGGTGATGGACGATCCTGCTGCTTTGGGCTTGCTGTTGGCCGTGGTTTACGCCGTTGCCTCGTTGGCTCAGTTGATCGTGGGTCACTTGATCAACCGATTTGCCTTGAAACCCTTTTTCCTGTTCATGGTGTTGGCGCAGATCCCCATGTTGGTTTTCGCGTCGCAAGCGCAAGGTTGGTGGTTGTTTGTGGCATTGACGGGCGTGATGGTGTTCATCTTTGGCGCCATCCCTTTCACCGACTACATGATTGCCCGGTATGTGGACGATCGCTTGCGCTCGCGCGTATCGGGCATGCGCCTGGGTGTTTCGTTTGGCGTGAGCTCCTTGTCTGTCTGGGCTTTGGGGCCGGTGGTCAAAGCCATGGGCTTTGGTCAATCACTGCTTTTGTTGGCTGGTTTTTCTTTGACCACCTGCCTGATTTTGAGCTGGCTGCCCAATGCAGCCCATGAACAAATCAAACCTTCTTAAGCCAAGGTTTTTGCTCAGGGAAAACACCCGTCATTGTTGGGTGCTTACGCCCTGTTTGACCGCCGATTGCGTGAATAATGGCGGCTCGTTGTAAGCAGCGTTGACAACGCCAAAAAGACAATCACAACAAGACCCGATGTGCTGCCTTTTCAGAGTGCATGCATGAGCTCATCTGGTCCATTCAAGGAGTTCTATGAACATCAACCCCGACAGCGCTAGCGCGCATCGTCCGTGGTCAGCGGTTTATCCCCAGGTCGGCATTCCCCCTGATTTGCCCGCCAGCACCCACCACAATTTGGCGCACTTCATTCACGACCACTGCACCCGCTGGGCGCGCGACAGTGAGGCCAATGCGGCTTTCACCTGCGTGGTGCCCAACGGCATGAATGGGAGTTTGAGTTTTGCGCAAGTCGATGCTTTGTCGGACGCGTTTGCAAGCTACCTTCGCGGCACACTGGGTTTAGCCCGGGGCGACCGTGTGGCGGTGCAGTTGCCCAACAGCCTGTCCTTTCCGGTGGTGGCTTTTGGTGTGCTCAAAGCCGGTTGCGTGCTGGTCAACACCAACCCCTTGTACACCGTCAATGAGATGGTGCACCAGTTCAACAACTGCCAAGCCAAGGCTTTGGTGGTCGTTGACATGTTTGCCGACAAGCTCCCAGAGGTGCTGGCGCAAACGGGTGTGCAGCACATCGTGCTGGCGGGCGTGCCCGAATTTTTCCCTGTGATTCCGCGCGGCATCATCCGGGGTGTACAAAAGGTCTGGAGCAAGGTATTGCCCCCCGTGACCGTGCCGCATGTGCGTTTGCAGGCTGCCTTGGCTTTGGGCAGCGTCACACTGACACAGCAGCCTGCCCAAAACTATTGGCAAGACTTGCAGCCGCACGATCTGGCCCTGCTGCAATACACCGGTGGCACCACGGGTGTGAGCAAGGGCGCCATGATCAGCCACGGCAATTTGCTGAGCAACGTGCAGCAGATGCTGGCCATGGGTGCGACCCACATGAGCCTTGGCAAAGAGTGCGTGCTGACGGCGCTTCCCATGTACCACATCTTCGCGTTCACGGCCAATTTGTTGGGCTTCTTGTCCATTGGTGCACACAACATTTTGGTGCCCAGCCCGCGCCCAGTGCAAAACCTCCAACGTGCCGTTGAAAACTACCCTTTGACCTGGATGACTGGCGTGAACACCTTG
The DNA here is from genome assembly GCF_040400975.1 of Limnohabitans sp. Classification (GTDB taxonomy): domain Bacteria; phylum Pseudomonadota; class Gammaproteobacteria; order Burkholderiales; family Burkholderiaceae_C; genus Limnohabitans_A. The sequence continues at coordinate 318,541 of NZ_JBBAPF010000001.1, forward strand.
TTCAATGGCTTGCTCAATGAAGAGTGGTTTTTGGCTTATCCCCCTAAGCACCTCAAGGCTTCAATCGCGGGGGGTACTGCCTTGCACAGCGCGGTGGCGCAACGCTGGCGCGAGGTGACGGGCACACCCATTGCAGAAGGTTATGGCCTGACCGAAACCTCGCCCGTGGTGAGTTTCAACCCATTGAGTGGTGAGCCCCGCTTGGGCAGCATCGGTATTCCAGCACCGGGCACCGATGTGCGTTTGGTGTCTGAGACCGGTCAAGACGTGCCCGTGGGCGAGCCTGGCGAGATCTGGGTGCGTGGTCCGCAGGTGATGCAAGGCTATTGGCAAAACGAGGCCGAAACCGCCCACGTCATGCAGAACGGCTGGTTCGCTACGGGCGACATCGGGTCGATGGATGACGAGGGCTTTTTCCGCATCGTGGATCGCAAGAAAGACATGGTGTTGGTCTCGGGCTTCAACGTTTATCCCAACGAAGTGGAGGATGTGATCGCGCAGATGGACGCCGTGCTTGAGGTGGCGGTGGTCGGTACGCCCGACGATCGCACGGGTGAGGCCGTTCGCGCCTATGTCGTGCCGAACCCCGACCATGCTGGGCAACTGAGCATCGAAGACGTGCTCGCGCACTGCAAGCAACACCTAGCCGCGTACAAGCGTCCAAGCTCAGTCGTGTTGCGCGACGAGCTGCCCAAGTCCCCGATTGGCAAGGTGCTGCGCAAGGACCTGAAAGCCGAAGTCAAAAATGAATTCAACCGCGCCTGAGCGCCACAGCGGAGTTTGATATGGTCACCGAATTTGAAACCAAACTGCTGGGCGTGATGATGATGATCATCATGCTCGGTATGGGCGCATCGCTCACCTGGCGCGACTTTTTGATCGCTTTTCGCAAACCCAAAGGCGTGTTGGTGGGGGTTTTTTGCCAGTACGGCATCATGCCGCTGCTGGGTTTTTCCATGGCGGTGCTTTTGGACTTGCCACCTGCGCTGGCGGTCGGCCTGATCTTGATGGCTTGCATGCCGGGTGGCACCACCTCGAACATCTTCACTTATTTCAGCAAGGGCGTTTTGGCCCTGTCCATCATGATGACCAGCGTGTCGACATTGGTGGCGCTGGTCATGGTGCCTGCATTGCTGGAGTTTTACTCTCAGGCTGCTGGCATCAGCGGTGACTTCAAGATCCCGGCCAGCAATGTGGCGCAGGTGTTGGTGGTGCTTTTGGTACCCACCTTGATCGGCATGGGCTTGCGCAAGATGAGCCCCAACATCGGTGCCACCATCGAGTTGTTGGGCGGCTTCTTGGGCATCATGGTGATATTGTTCTTGGTTGTGACTTGGATTCCGCGCAACCACCAGTTGCTGGCCACGACGCCTTTCGTGGTGTACTTTGCAGCCATCGGATTGGGTTTGATTGGCATGGCTTTGGGTTATGCCTTGTCCAGGCTGCTGCGCCAAGATGCCAACCGCAGCCGCACGATCGCGCTGGAGACGGGCATCCAGAATGGACCCTTGGCAGTGTTGATCGTGACCCTGAGCTTTGCGGGCACCATGCAGCAAGACATCTTGCTGATCCCGGTGCTGTACTCGTTGTTCATCGTGATCAGCAGCAGTTTGGTGACGATGGTCTTTCGCCGCCGCAGTGACCGCGAGGCCCTGGCCCGTGACAAAGCCAAGGCAGGCCAACTGGCTTCTTCCTAAGTCTCAGCCCTTGGGCCCGCGAACTTCGGGCCCGAGCCGCAGTCTTCAGTCCTGTCCCTCGGTCAGGGTGTCGAGCTGAAACTTGCCGCTCTTGTGCCATAACCACACGTCGGTGTAGGTGACCTGGCTCATGTGCAAGGGCACCGGGTAGGGAGCTGCGGCTCTGACCATTTGTTCAATCTCTCGCATCACCTGTGGCGCATGCTTGGGGGCACGTTGCCACTGGATGGCTTTGACACTGCCCCGTTGGTCAATGTTGACATTGATCACGCCCACGGCTTCCAGCATGGGTGGTAAGCGCCCTTTAAGGATGCGCTGTTGGTGTTGGGCGTACAAATGGCTGGCGGCATCGTGGCGGTATTCTTTGGCAGTGCGTGCCAGAGATTTTTTGACCGTTGGGGGAGGAGGGCTGAAAGCCGGCGTTTCCGGAATCAGGCGTTCGGGCATGGCTACGAAAGGGCGTGGTGGGGGCTCTGGCAAGACCGCTGGCAAGACCGCCGGTTGAGCTGGAACGGTGACAGCTTGCTGGACTGGCGCAGGCGGCGTGCTGCAGCCGCTTAACCCGATCAAGCCAATGGCCCCCAGAGCCGTGCCGATGCGGGCACATAAAGTGCGGTTTATTCGTGTCTGGTGTGTCATGACCGATGTGACTCCTTGGCATACTCAGCGTTTGCTCGCGTGATTGTGGCATTGGCTGGCAAACTTGGCGAGTCTCTGATGAAGGATGGGAACTTTGTGAATTGGATCAATGAGGCATGGAGGCGTTTGTCGCGGGAGCCGGCCGTGTTGGTGACCGTGGTGGCGAACAAAGGTTCTGTTCCCAGGGGGCCAGGCACCTGGATGGTGGTGTTTGCGCAGGGCGAGCTGGGCACCATTGGCGGCGGGCATCTTGAGTTTCAGGCCTTGGCGCATGCCCGGCTCATTTTGTCTGGGCAGCCTGTGCAAAACCATTTGAGCCAAGTCTTGGGGCCCAGTCTGGGGCAGTGCTGTGGTGGCGCGGTGGATTTGTCTTTTGAGCCAGTCAGCGCGGCCGATTTGCCCCGCCTGCGAGAGCAGTGGGTGCCTCAGCGCAGCCCATTGGCGCTTTTTGGTGGTGGGCATGTGGGCAAAGCCTTGGTTGAGACCTTGACGCCTTTGCCCTTTGCCGTGCGTTGGATTGACAGCCGTGACGAGATTTTTCCGGCCGACGTGCCCGACGGTGTGGACTGCGAACACTCCAACCCGGTGCAGGCTGCGGTGGCCGATCTGGCCTCGGGCAGCCGTGTGTTGATCATGAGTTTCAGCCATGCCGAAGACCTGGACATCGTGATCGCGTGCTTGAAACGTCAGCGGGAGCAGGGCGACTTGCCCTTTGTGGGTCTGATCGGCAGCCAGACCAAATGGGCCACATTCAGGCACCGCCTGGAAGACCGGGGGTTCAGTGCCGCCGAAATCGCGCACATCACCTGCCCGATAGGCGTGCCCGGTATCACGGGCAAGGAGCCCGAAGTCATTGCCGTGGCCGTGGCGGCGCAACTCTTGCAGTCACTTTGACTGTGGGATGCTGGTTTCCCCTAGGCCGCCAAGCCTTGGGGGTACTGGAATCCCAAACGTAAACTGTATACACTTCGGTGCACTGGTCGCAGCGGCGCAGGTTCACCCTAGAACATGTTCGCGGCCGAATACCCGCTCACAGGGCCCGCGGTGGTGAGGGGGTTGGAGAATCCTTGATGGAACCGTATTTCTTGGAATGGGCCAATTTGTTGCTGCGATGGGTGCATGTCATCACCGCCATCGCCTGGATTGGCTCCTCGTTTTACTTTGTCTTTCTGGACAACAACCTGCAAAAACCCAATTCACCCGACCTGCTTGAAAAAGGCGTGGGCGGCGCGATGTGGGCGGTGCACGGGGGTGGTTTTTACAACCCCCAAAAATACATGGTGGCCCCCAAAAAGATCCACACCAAACTGCACTGGTTTTATTGGGAAAGTTACTCCACTTGGTTGAGCGGTTTTGCGCTCTTCACGGTGATGTACCTCTACAACGCGGGCACGTTCTTGATCGACAAGTCCTTGATGGACTGGACGCCTGTGGTGGCCGGCTCGGCCGCTGTGGGTTTGTTGGTGGCCTTTTGGTTCGTGTACGACATCATTTGCCGGGTGTTTGGCTTTCGCCAAAACGGTGAGCTGATCGTGGCGGGACTGATGATCGTGGTGGTGGCCTTTTCATCGTGGCTGGCCAATGAACTGTTTGCAGGCCGTGCTGCCTTCTTGCTGGTCGGCGCCATGATCGCCACTGCCATGAGCGCGAACGTGTTCTTCTGGATCATCCCTGGCCAACGCAAAGTGGTGGCGGCCATGACCAGCGGCGAAACCTATGACGCCAACGCTTTGGCCATCCACGGCAAGCGCGGCAAGCAGCGCAGCGTGCACAACACCTATTTCACCTTGCCCGTCATCTTCGCGATGCTGAGCAACCACTACAGCTTTTTGTACACCCACGAACACCGCTGGGTGCTGCTGTTTGTGATGATGCTGGCCGGTGCCTTGATTCGCCAGTTCTTTGTGCAGCGCCACGCCTTCCACCTGGGCCGTGCATCCAACCCTTGGCCTTTTGCGGCGGTGGGCGTGGTGATGATTTTGGGCGTGATCGTGGCCTTGAAGCCGGCTACCCCCGTGGCCTCGGCTGCCCCTGCGGCACCGGTGAGCTTTGCCCAGGTGCAGATGCTGGTTGACAAGCATTGCCTGAGTTGCCACAACGCGCAGGTGCAGATGAAAAACGTGCGTCTGGACAGCCCTGAACAGCTCAAGCAGCACGCGCAAAACGTCTACCAGCAAGTGGCGGTGACCAAGCAAATGCCCATGGGCAACGCCACGGGCATGACCGAAGAAGAGCGCGCCATGATCGGGCGCTGGTTTGTGGCAGGGGCCAAGACCGATTGAGACAACAAGCGACATGGCCCCGAGTAGCCATGTCGACGTTGACCGATCTGCCGCAGTCAAGGCCCATGAGTGGCCTTGAGTTTCAAGGCTCAGGGGTTTTCGGGCGGCGTCTCGAACTGCTCTGCGTTCTTGCCCTTGAATGGGGCATAAAACGCCTTGATGGCGATCATGTCTTTCTCGATGTCGCCCGTGGGGTAAAACAAAGGCCCCAGGCCACTGAGCTTGCGCGAATAGTCCATGTAGGCCATCACGATGGGCACCTGCGCTTGCAGCGCGATGTAATAAAAGCCGGTTTTCCAGTAACGGGTTTTGCTGCGGGTGCCTTCGGGGGGCACCACCAGGTGTACCGAGCCTTCGGCTTTGACCAATTCTTGTGCGCAGGAGTCCACCAGGTTGGAGGCTTGCGAGCGGTTGACCGCAATGCCGCCCAGCCAGCGCATGACCGGGCCAAAGGGGAAAGAGAAGATGCTGCTTTTGCCCATCCAGTAAATCTGCAGGCGCAAGACATACGCCACCATCAGGGTGTAGGGCAGGTCCCAGTTGCTGGTGTGCGGCGCCGCAATGACCACGCATTTGGTGACACCGGCAGGCAAACTGCCCTCGACCTTCCAGCCTGTGACTTTGAGAAATGCCAACGATATGCCGCGAAGGGCGGTGTTGACGATGTGGGTGTCAAAAATGGTGCGGTGCATGGCGCAGGTCGGTCATCAGAAGTTGGCGAGTGCGACACACGGGCGTGCATGGCTCGGGATGCACCGATTATGTCTGCCAATTTTGTCAACACTGCCAATTTTGACGTTAGCGCTCCATAGCGTCCATCAACACCGCCATTCCAAGCACCTGGCCACTGGATACGGGGTCCACACCGCACACTCAATTCGAGTGTCCTGCTTAAACACCTGAGACCACCACGTCCATTGCTGCAATCAAAAGGCTGGCTTGCGGTGCCAAATTGCCCACCCGTTCGCGCAAACTGCGCGTGGGCAAGGGCGCTGAATAGTGTGCCAAGGCACGCAGGCTTTGGCCATTGACCATGACCATTGGGCAAAGTTTTTCCGGAGATTTTTCAGAAAATTCAATGGAGGCCAAAGGGATGCTCAAGCGCGTGGCCAAAGCATCAAGCAAGTCGCTTTGCACCACAACCACAAAAGGAATGCCGTTTGCAGCGCTTTTACTGGGGTTCACATAAACGTCAAACTGAGCCATCGCGGTTCACCAAGGGCGCAGGTCTGCACCCGGGATACCGTGTTTTTCGACCCAGCTGTTTTGAGCTGCAATCCAGTCACGAAATTCATTTTCAAATTCTTTTTTTCGCGTCGCCAGGCTGGTGTTGTTTTGATTGGCTTGCAAAGCGCGGTAGTGATCGGCTGACAGGATGACGGTATCGATCTGGCCCGCCTTTTCCACAAAAACAGGCTCACGCTTGGCGAGAGCACAAATGCTGCCAAAACGGTTTTTGGCTTCTGTGGCGGTGATTTGCATGGCGTGAACTCCGATAAATGGCTATTTTAGCTAAAGCACAACAAGAGCCGACACAGCATCCATCGAAGCCTTCGTGTGTGGAACTTTTGGACAGCAAATTGGCATCTTCGGCATGTGCATTGGCGCGATCCGATGGTGACGCATCACGCCCTGAGCAACTGGCCAAGCTCAGCACGCAATTGGCGTGTGCGCCGTCAGAATTCAAGCAGACCTAAACCGAGCGCATGTAAACGGTCATGCGCAACTTCAAGCTTTACAAATCTGTTGAGCTGGCGGGTATGTCCGCTTAGTTCAACTCACAGCTAAGGCGAGTTGCATCGCCAGCTGGTTGTGACGCTCGATCAGTGGCCCCATGTCCACGGTGGTGATCTGGCCTTGACGCACCACCACGCGGCCATTCACGAGGGTGTAGTCGGCGTTGTCGCTCGCGCACAGCAAGAGCGCCCCCACCGGATCGTGCACCGCGCCGCCCGCCATGCTGAGCGTGTCGGTGCGGAACAGGGCGATGTCGGCGCAATAGCCCGCTTTAATTTGCCCCAACTCATGGGCGCGGCCCAACACCTCGGCGCCGCCGCGTGTGGCCAAGCGCAGGGCGTCGCGGGGTGTCATCTCGGCGGGGCCGTGGTCACAACCAAACGGCTCTAAAGCGCGGCCCACACGCGCCAGCAGCATGGCCTGGCGGGCTTCGTTCAGCAAGTGCGCCGCGTCGTTGCTGGCGCTGCCGTCCACACCCAGGCCAATTGGAACACCGGCGTTCAGCATTTTGCGCAGCGGCAAGATGCCGCTGGCCAAGCGCATATTGCTGCAGGGGCAGTGGGCGATGCCGGTGCGGGTTTTGGCGAACAGGTAGGTGCCATCTTCGTCCAGCTTCACACCGTGGGCGTGCCACACATCCTCACCCACCCAACCCAAATCTTGCGCGTATTGCGCTGGGGTGCAATTGAATTTTTCTTTCGTATAGGCAATGTCGTGGTCGTTTTCGGCCAAGTGGGTGTGCAGGCGCACGCCGTGGGCGCGGGCCAGCTTGGCCGATTCACGCATCAGGTCTTGGCTCACGCTGAAGGGCGAGCAGGGGGCCACGGCCACATGCGTCATCGAGCCAAAGCTCGCGTCGTGCCAAGTCTCGATCAAGCGCTGGGTTTCTTTCAGGATGGCGGGCTCTTGCTCGACCACGCGGTCGGGTGGCAAACCGCCTTGACTCTCGCCCACGCTCATGCTGCCGCGTGTGGCGGTGAAGCGCATGCCGATGGTGTGCGCCGCTTCGATGCTGTCGTCCAGCCGCACGCCATTGGGGTAAATGTAGAGGTGGTCACTGCTGGTGGTGCAGCCGCTCAGCAGCAGCTCGGCCATGGCCACTTGACCTGATACACGCACCATTTCGGGCGTGAGGCCCACCCAGATCGGGTACAGGCCCTTCAGCCAACTGAACAGCTCGGCGTTTTGCACGCCCGGTATCGCCCGCGTCAGTGACTGGTACATGTGGTGGTGCGTGTTAATCAGGCCAGGCACCACCACATGGTGGCGAGCGTCGATTACCTCGTCCACTTGCGTGAGCAGCTCGTCGACGTTTTCACTGGCCGGGATGATGCGCTCGATGCGGCCGTCGCGGATCAGAAGTGAGGCGTCTTTCAGTTCGGTGTTGGCATCGTCTTGTGTGGCGATGCAGCGGGCGCGGTGGATCAGCAAAGTGGGCATGGACTTGTCCTGGGCGAGTGGTGAAACAAGTCGCGGCCGAATCCCCTGATGTCCGCACGAGGCGGGGAGGGCGAGCACCGCGTTGCCGAGCGTACCGGGCTGTGCTGAAGCTCAGATTTTAGGGGTGCGGGGTGGGCGTTCCGTGCGTGCTGTCTTGAACGCTTCGGCCACAAAGTCCATAAAGGCCCTGACCCTGGCCGCAGACTTGTGTTGCGCAGGGTAAATGGCATAGATGTCGGCATCGGGTGTGTGGAACTGGGGCATCAATTGAATCAGTTGGCCTTGCGCCAAATGGTGCCGGATGTCCCATTCCGCACGCAGCAAGATGCCGTGACCGTCCAGCGCCCATTGCACGGCAATGCTGCCGTCGTTGGTGGTCAAATTGCCGCGTGTTTTGACCGTCTCGGCTTTGCCCTGCCTGCCTTTGGCGAGTTTGATCACCCCATAAGCCTCCCCCCCTTGGCGAATGCTGATGAAGTTGTGCTGAGCCAGGTCGGCGGGTGTTTTGGGCTCGCCATGCAGGGCGACATAGGCCGGTGATGCGCACAGCAGCCGTTGGTTGTCGGCAATTTTGCGTGCGATGACGCGTGTGTCAGGCGGTGGACCAAAGCGGATGCAGACATCAAAGGCATCGTCGGTGAGTGACGGAGGGTCTGCCGACAACTGCAGCTGTGCATCGACTTGCGGGTATTGCTGGACAAAGCGGCTGATCAGCGGACCGATGTGGCTGCGCCCAAAACCCAAGGTCGCATTGACCCGCAACAGGCCGCTGGGCGTGGAGCGGCTGGCACCGAGCTGCTGCTCCAGGTCGGCCATCTCGGCCAGGATGCTGCGTGCGTGGCGCAGCACGGTTTCGCCTTCCACCGTCAGGCTCATGCGCCTTGTGGTGCGGTTGACCAGGGGCACACCCAGGCGCGACTCCATTTGCGACAGGCGTTTGCTGACGGCGGCGGTCGTGATGTGCATCTCTCGCGCGGCTGCGCTCAAACTTCCGGCCATGGCCAAAGCGGAAAAAAAGCCCAGATCGGCGGCTTGCAGGCGGGGTTCCATTGTTGAATTAAAGTTAACGATGAATTGAATTTTATGGCTTTTGTTGAGAGTTTGACGTCACACAATGAACCCTTGATTTTTTCCTTTTCAACGCAGTACCCCATGAAAAATTACCGCATCGCCACCATCCCCGGAGACGGCATTGGCAAAGAAGTCGTTCCCGCAGGGCAAGAAGTCATGCAAGCCTTGGCCAAAGCCTGTGGCCAATTCACGTTTGAGTTTGAAAATTTTGACTGGGGTGGTGACTACTACCGCCAGCACGGCGTGATGATGCCCGCCGATGGCTTGGATGCCTTGCGTGACAAAGATGCCATCCTGTTCGGCTCGGCCGGTGACCCGCACATTCCCGATCACATCACCCTGTGGGGCCTGCGCCTGAAAATTTGCCAGGGCTTTGACCAGTACGCCAACGTGCGTCCCACGCGCATCCTGCCCGGCATCGACGCGCCCTTGAAGCGCTGCACCCCCAAGGACCTGGACTGGGTCATCGTGCGCGAAAACTCCGAAGGCGAATACTCGGGCGTGGGCGGTCGTGTGCACCAAGGCCATCCGATCGAGGCGGCCACCGATGTGTCCATCATGACCCGCACCGGGGTGGAGCGCATCTTGCGCTACGCCTTCAAGTTGGCCCAGTCGCGCCCACGCCAACTGCTGACGGTGGTGACCAAGAGCAATGCCCAGCGCCATGCCATGGTCATGTGGGACGAGATCGCCGTGCAGGTGTCCAAAGAGTTCCCCGACGTGAAGTGGGACAAGGAATTGGTGGACGCTGCCACGGCCCGCATGGTCAACCGTCCGGCGACCCTGGACACCATCGTGGCCACTAACCTGCATGCCGACATTCTGAGCGATCTGGCAGCCGCGTTGGCGGGCAGCTTGGGCATTGCGCCCACCGGCAACATCGACCCCGAGCGCCGCTACCCCAGCATGTTTGAACCCATCCATGGCTCGGCCTTTGACATCATGGGCAAGGGCTTGGCCAACCCGGTAGGTACGTTCTGGTCGGTGGTCATGTTGCTTGAGCACATTGGCGAGCCTGCCGCTGCGCAGCGCTTGATGGCCGTCATCGAGAGCGTCACGGCCAATCCCGCATTGCACACCGGCGATTTGGGTGGCAAAGCCCGCACCGCCGAAGTCACGGCGGCCGTTTGCAAGGCCTTGGTTTGATGTCTTTGCCTCCGTTTTTTGCGTCGCATGCCATTGGCAAGGCCGATCGATTTTTTTGCGTCCCTTACTCACGAAAGGTTTGAACATGAGCTCCAAGTTCCTCTCCATCGCCTTGGCCTGTGCGGCCATGGCCTCTGTCAATGTGATGGCGCAGGATTACCCTGTCGCCAACAAATCCATCACCTTCGTTTTGCCCTATGCGGCGGGTGGCCCAACCGACAAGGCGGCGCGTGACTTGGCCCAATCCATGAGCAAGTTCATGGGTGGCCACAGCATCGTCATCGACAATGCGGCAGGTGCATCGGGCTCGATCGGCGCGAACAAAGTGGCCAAAGCCCCAGCCGACGGCTACACGCTGCTGTTCACCCACATTGCTCAGGCCACCTTGCCCACTTTTTTCCGCAACTTGCCTTACAACGTGGAAAGAGACTTTGAGTACATCGGTCTGGTCAGCGAAAACCCGATGAACCTGATCGGTCGTCCCAGTTTGCCAGCCAACAACATGACCGAGCTGTTGGGGTGGATTCAAGCCAACAAGGGCAAGATCAACATCGCGAACGCCGGGCCCGGATCGGCCTCGCACCTGTGCGGCATGTTGTTCCAATCCACCATCAAGGTGGACATGACTTCGGTGCCCTACAAAGGCACAGCACCTGCGATGACCGATTTGATTGGCGGGCAGGTCGACTTGATGTGCGATCAGACCACCACCACGATCCCGCAGATCGAAGGCAAAAAGGTCAAGTCATTCGCAGTGACCACGCCCACCCGATTGACGGCCGCGGCCCTCAAAGACTCACCCACCATGCAAGAGGCTGGACTCAAGGACTTTTCAGTCACCATCTGGCAAGGCTTGTACGCCCCCAAGGGCACACCTGCGCCGGTCTTGAGGAAACTCAATGACGCCCTGAAGGCGGCCGTCAAAGACCCGGACTTCATCCGCAAACAAGAAGGGGGTGGCGCCACCGTGATCACAGATGCACGCAATGACCCTGCAGGGCACAAAAATTTTGTGATGTCTGAAGTGGCCAAGTGGGCACCAGTCATCAGGGCTGCTGGCGTTTACGCGGATTGAGGTGTTCATGAACGCTGATGTTGTCGTGTGTCTGGTCAGGCACTGATGACATCGGCTTGTTGGATGGGCCTCAGGTCAAAATGCATTGATTTGCATCTTCCTGAGGCTTCGCCATGGCATCACCCGTTTACAACCTGGCCAGATTCGATTTTGTGTCTATACGATTGACCGTGCTGTGTGCTCAGACGGGCAGTCTGACCACGGCCGCGCGTCACTGCAACCTGGTCTTGCCAGCAGCCAGTCGTCGCCTAAGGGAGTTGGAAGCCGCCATCGGGTGCCAGTTGTTTGATCGGCATTCGCGTGGCTTGACCATGACGGCAGCAGGGCGCATCTTCATGCGACGTGGCCTGACACTGCTGCAGGAAATGGAGGGTTTGGTGACCGAATTGGCCGATTTGCAACTGGGCGTTGTACGGCATTTGAGGCTGTTTGCGGGAACAGCGGCCATCAACCAGTTTTTACCCCCTTTGATCGCCGAGTACAGCGGCCTGCATCCAGAACTGCAAATAGATTTGGAGGAGCAAGTTTCGGAACAGGTGGTGTTGGCCTTGCGGGAGGGGCGAGCCGATGTGGGTGTTTTTGTAGAGGGTCCGCATACGGAGGGTTTGGATGTACGGGACTTCCGCATGGATGAGTTGGTGTTGATCCTGCCGCGCGACCATGTCTTGATGGCCCAATCAGCGGTCACTTTTGTGGACACCTTGGACGAATCTTGGATCAGTCTGAACCCGGGTGCCGCCCTGTTGCAGCAGCAGCAAAGTGCAGCCATGGCGGCGGGTAGGACTTTGAAATTGCGCATGCAGGTGCGCAGCTTTGATGCCGTGGGTCACATGGTCGTGTCGGGTTTGGGGATTGCTTTGTTGCCCAAACGGGCGGCGATGCCCATTGTTCGAGCCATGAAGCTGGGTTGGCGCCCTCTGACCGATGCCTGGGCGCATCGGCGCCTGAAAGTGGCGATCCCCAAGGAAGCCGATTCGGTCGTCCAAAAATTCAGGGATTTTCTGCATATGCCTTCGCAAAATGCGAAGGCTGACTGATCAAGGAATAAATAGACCCCTTCCCTCCTGCGCGGCACACTGCGGGGTATGAATACGCAAAAGCCATCTTCCCATGCATCGGTCCCACCCAGTGCCTTGGCAGGTTTGAAGGTGTTGGAGTTGGGTCAACTGATTGCTGGCCCCTTCGCCGCCAAGACCCTGGCCGACTTCGGTGCCGAGGTCATCAAGATCGAGCCCCCCGTCAGCGGTGACCCGCTGCGCAAATGGCGCATGCTCAAGGACGATACCTCGGTCTGGTGGCAAGTGCAGTCGCGCAACAAGCGCTCGCTGGCGCTGGACCTGCGCATGCCAGAAGGGCAAGCCCTGGTGCGCCAACTGGCCCAGGAAGCCGATGTCTTGATCGAGAATTTTCGCCCCGGCGCCATGGAAGGCTGGGGGCTGGCACCGGAAGATCTGGTGGCCAGCAACCCGCGCCTGATCGTGCTGCGCATCAGTGGCTACGGACAGACAGGTCCATACCGCAACCGTCCCGGCTTTGGGGTGATCGGTGAGGCCATGGGCGGCTTGCGCCACCTCACGGCCGAGCCAGGCCGTGTCCCGGTACGGGTGGGGGTGAGCATCGGTGACACTTTGGCGGCCCTGCACGGCGTCATTGGCATTTTGCTGGCGCTGCAGCACCGGCATGCGACCGGCCAAGGTCAGGTGATCGATGTGGCGCTCTACGAGGCTGTCTTCAACTGCATGGAAAGCCTGCTGCCCGAATTCAGTGCCTTTGGTGCGGTGCGGGGAGCGGCGGGCAGTGCGTTGCCGGGCATCGCGCCCACCAACGCCTACCTTTGTCAAGACGGTGCTTATGCCCTCATCGCTGGCAATGGCGACAGCATCTTCAAACGGCTCATGGCCCTGATTGGCCGCCCCGATATGGCAGCTGATCCGACCTTGGCCGACAACGCCGGGCGTGTGGCGCGGGTGCAAGAGCTCGATGATGCGATTGGTGCCTGGACCGCGCAGCGCCCGGTGCAGGTGGTCCTTGAGGCGCTGGAGCAGGCCTCGGTGCCAGCCGGAAAAATATACAGCGTGTCTGACATCGCGACCGATCCGCATTACGCCGCGCGCGGCATGCTGCAGCAAGTCCAGATGGACAATGGCAGCAGCTTGGTGGTGCCGGGCGTGGTGCCCAAGCTCTCGCGCACGCCGGGCAGCCACCGGCGAAATGCACCTCACTTGGGGCAGGACACCGATCGGATCCTCGCGGAGATGGGTTTGAGCCCGCAACAAATTACCGAGCTGCACGAACGCGGCATTGTGGGAGGTCAGGCATGACACAGCGGATTCATTTCAATGAGGTGGTCACGCGTGACGGTTTCCAGATGGAGCCCGAGTTCGTGGCCACCGAAGCCAAGATTGCCCTGATCGATGCTTTGAGCCAGTGTGGCTACGCCAAGATTGAGGTGACCTCTTTCACCTCAGCCAAGGCCATTCCGATGCTGCGCGATGCCGAAGAGGTGATGGGCCGCATCCAGCGGGTGCCAGGGGTCGAGTACACCGTGCTGGTGCCCAATCTGCGCGGCGCCGAGCGGGCGATGGAGGTGAAGCCAGACGAGTTCAACCTGGTCATGTCCACCTCGCAGACGCACAACCTGGCGAATCTGCGCATGCCGCGTGAACACAGTTTCGTCGCCCTGCGCGAAGTGATCGAACGTTTTGGCGCGCAGGTGCCCATCAATGTGTCTTTGTCGGCTTGTTTTGGTTGCCCGATGGAAGGTGAGGTGCCGCAGTCTGAAGTGATGGGCTGGGCGCAGCGCTTTGCCGATCTGGGTGTGCGCGGTTTGACCATCTGTGACACCACCGGCATGGCGCAGCCACGCCAGGTGGCCGCCATGTGCGAGGCCCTGCGCCAGAAGTTCCCCGACTTACAGCTCACGCTGCACTTTCACAACACCCGTGGCATGGGCCTGTCCAACGTACTGGCGGCGGTGCAGTCGGGCATCGACCGCTTCGATGGCTCGCTGGGCGGGCTGGGGGGATGCCCTTATGCGCCCGGGGCCAGCGGCAACATCTGCAGCGAAGATGCCATTCACATGCTCGATGCCATGGGCTGCGACACCGGCATCGACCTTCAGCGCCTGCTGCCGATTGCACGCCAGCTGCCTGCCATCGTCGGTCGCGAAGTCCCAGGACAGGTAGCCAAGAGTGGCCTGATCACGGATTTGCATCCCGCGCCCGAATCGGTGGCGCACTTAATTAAGGAGTTCTCATGATTGATCACCTCGACCACCTGGTGTTGACGACTGCCCGTGAAGCCGCTTGCGTGGATTTTTACACCCGCGTGCTGGGTATGCAGCTTGAGAGTTTCGTTGGGGGTACGCCACCTGTCGAACGCCGAGCTTTTAAGTTTGGCAACCAAAAGATCAATTTGCATGTGCAGGGCTCAGAGTTCGAGCCCAAGGCGCATCTGCCGGTACCTGGCGCATTGGATCTGTGCTTCATCGCCTCGGTTCCTTTGGCGCAAGTGATCGAGCGTTTGCACGCCGCGCCTTGGCCGATCATTGAAGGGCCGGTGATGCGCACAGGGGCAACACAAAAAATCCGCTCGGTTTATGTTCGCGACCCGGACTTCAACCTGATCGAAATCTCCGAGTTGGCGTGAGCACTCCCTGGAAAGTGAGACTGCCATGACCCGACGACCCGCATTGGCGCTGGCCTGCGCACACATGACTGACGAGAGGCTCTATGCGCATCAGTTGGCGGCGCTTGAATCAGCGTACGACTGCAGTGTGTTCGTTTTTCGTGAACACGATTCGATGGCGGGCATGGCCGAGCAGGTTCTATCGGCGATGCCCCAGCGCTTCACCTGGATTGGTTTGTCCTTGGGCGGCTATGTCGCTTTTGAAGCGATCCGCCGCGCACTTCCCCGAATCGAACGTCTGGTGCTCATCGACACCACGGCGGTGGCCGATCACCCTCAGCGGCGTGAAGGCCGTCACAAGGACATCGCAACGGTGCGACAGGGCGGTATCGAGGCCCTGATTCCCGAGCTGCCATCACGCTGGTTGTTGCCGGCCCATGTCGGCAACGCAGCACTTGGTGAATTGATGGGCGGCATGGCCCGCAGTGTGGGTGCCGTGGGGCAGTTCAACCAACAGACGGCCATGCTGGGCCGACCCGATTCACATGCCGATCTGGCGCAGGTTCGCGTTCCCACACTGGTGATGTGTGGCCGGCAGGATCCTGTCACCCCGTTGGCCGACCACGAGGCCATGGCCGCATGCGTTCCCGGGGCTGAGCTGCAGGTGATCGAGTCCTGCGGCCACCTCTCAACGATCGAGCAACCAGAAGCCGTGACATCCGCGCTGACACGATGGTTGCGTGCGACCGATTGAGTTGTGACCGCCAGGCTGCACCCCGTCCTTTTCTGTTCCGTTATTTTTCACACAAGGAGACAAACATGCAAAAACGTCAATGGATCATGAGCTCCGCAGGGGCCGTGATGGCCCTGGTTTGTGGTCAGGCCGCAATGGCCCAGGGGAAATTCCCGGACAAGCCCATCACCATCGTGGTGCCCAGTGCACCTGGTGGCACCACCGATTTCACGGCGCGGCTGATCGCCGAGCCCTTGTCACGAGCGTTGGGACAAGCGGTGGTGGTGGACAACAAGCCAGGGGCCTCAGGCAACATCGGCAACCAACTGGTGGCCAAGGCCAGGCCAGATGGCTACACGTTGTTGTTAGCCTACAGCGGCTTCCAGGTGGGTAATCCGCATTTGTTCAGCAAGACGGGCTAGGATCCGATCAAGGATTTCGCACCTGTTTCCTTGCTCACCCGTGCGCCTCAATTGTTTGCGATCAGAGGTAACTTGCCTGTGAACAACATGCGCGAACTGATCGCCTTTGCCAAGGCCAATCCGGGAAAACTCAACTATGCTTCATCGGGCAATGGCTCGATTCACCACATCGCGGCTGAACTCTTCAAGCAGATGACCGGTACCTCGATCACCCATGTGCCTTACAAGGGCGCTGGACCGGCGGTGCAGGATTTGCTGGGTGGCCAAGTTGACCTCTTCATCACCACGCCGGCCTCGGTGGTTCAACACATCAAGGCCGACAAGCTCAAAGGTGTGGCGGTCACCAGCGCCACACGCCTGAGCTCATTGCCTCAGGTGCCCACCACCCGCGAGGTGGACCTCAAGGATTTCACGCTTGATTCTTGGTTTGCCCTGTATGCGCCTGCGGGTACACCCAACGAAGTGGTGCAAATGCTCAACACCGAGATCGCCAAGATTCTGACCTCGCCAGAGTTGAGAAAGCGAGCCGAAGACGCGGGGACTTTGATTGAGCACATGGGGCCGGCACAGTTGGGCGACTACACCCGCAAAGAGTTGGCCTATTGGGGTCGTGTGATCCAGGAAGCCAAGATCACGGCCGATTGAAGGGCTTGCTCTCCATGGGCATGATTTTGGCAAGCGCGAAACCCTTTATCCTCTGGTTTTCTTGGCCTGAACCGATACACCCATGACCGACCCCCAAACCATGTTGCGCCACCTCTACGATGTGGCGGTGCAGCGTGCCTTGCCCCTGCACAACACCGCCGCCCATTTGCCAACACCCCCCAAGGGGCGCACCTTGGTGCTGGGTGCAGGCAAAGCCGGGGGCGCGATGGCGCAGGCGGTCGAGGCCCTGTGGCCTTTGGATGCGGCACTGTCGGGTCTGGTGGTCACCCGCTACGGCCACACGCCGCCACGTCCGGCAGGTTTGCCCGAGCGCGTTGAAGTGGTCGAGGCAGCCCACCCCGTGCCCGATGCGGCGGGCTTGCAGGCGGCTGAGCGCATTTTGGAACTCACGCAAGGATTGACCGCAGACGATCTGGTGCTGTGCTTGATCTCGGGCGGCGGCTCGTCGCTGCTGACCTTGCCAGCTGACGGCATGGACTTGCAAATCAAGCAAGACATCAACCGCCAGCTGTTGGCCAGTGGGGCCAATATTTCTGAAATGAACTGCCTGCGCAAACACCTCTCGCGCATCAAAGGCGGGCGCCTGGCGGCAGCTTGCGCGCCTGCGCGGGTGGTCACGCTCACCATCAGCGATGTGCCGGGGGACGACCCCTCCATCATCGCCAGTGGCCCCACCGTGCCGGATGCCAGCACCTGCGCCGATGCGCTGGCCATTCTCAAGCGTTATGCGATCAGCGTGCCCGATTCGGTGCTGCAGGCCTTGCAGTCGGGTGTTTGGGAAACACCCAAGCCCGGCTCGCCGGTGTTTGCGGGACACAGCGTGCACATGATTGCCACGCCCCAGCAGTCGCTGGAGGCTGCAGCGGCTGCTGCGCGCGCCATGGGGCTGAATGCCTACATCCTGAGCGACGAGATCGAGGGCGAGTCGCGCGAAGTGGCCAAGGTGCACGCGGCGCTGGCCCGTGCCGCTGCCAAGGGTCTGGGGCCGTTCACCAAGCCCTGCGTGATCTTGAGTGGGGGTGAAACCACCGTGACCATCAAGCCCCAGCTTGCGGGCACGCCACGCGGGCGCGGCGGGCGGGCAGGGGAGTTTTGCATGGGCCTGGCGGAGGCCCTGCAAGGCCAAGCGGGTGTGTGGGCACTGGCGGCTGACACCGACGGCATCGACGGCATCGAAGACAACGCCGGGGCGCAAGTGGCCCCCGATACGCTGTCGCGCGCTGCCGCTTTGGGGCATAAAGTGGCCGATCATTTGCAGCGCAACGACGCTTATGGCTTCTTTGAGCCCTTGGGCGACTTGGTCATCACCGGGCCCACGCACACCAATGTGAACGATTTTCGGGCGATCCTGGTGGTCTGATGGGGTTCGGTGCAGGCTGTGAAAGCCTGCGATGCCCATGGCCTTGCGCCCTGTTGATGTGTGTCAAACCAGCAGGTCCTGTGCTCTGGCACATTCGGGGCCATCATGTTGGACGACACCTTGCCCCATTCACCTTTTTCTGCCGCCGCTCTGGGCACTGTGCCCTTTGCACTGACGGCAGGCACCGTGTTGCTGCACCGGGGTGAACCGGTTGAACACCTCTTGCACATTTTGCAGGGCCGGGTGGTCTTGGGGGTGATGGTCGAAGGTGTCATGGCCCATCAGCTGGGTGTGGTCGAAGGTCCGTTCTGGCTGGAGGCGGCTTCGGGTCTGTTGGGTTTGCCGCATGCGGTCGATGCGCTGGCCGAAACCGATATCCAATTGCAAAACGTGCCCGTGCAGGACTTTGTGGCCCAGGTGCAGGCGCTGCCGGAGGACTCGAAAAACCTGCTCATGGACATGGCGCGTTCGCAGCGTCAACAAACCGAGATGGGTGTGAGCCGCTTGGCCAAAGACGCCGATGCACGTTGTGCCGAATGGCTGTTGCGCCATGCCCAACCGGACGAACTTTTGGGGGGCTTGGCCGTGAAGTTCACGGAGCGCAAGCGCACGATTGCCGCCCAACTGGGCATCGCCCCAGAAACGTTTTCACGCGTGCTGCGCCATTTGCGCGATCGCCAGCTGATCAGCGGCGGCGGGCGCGTGCTGGGCCTGCCTAACCCGCAGGCCCTGCGCGAGTTGGCCGGCGTGTGAGTCCTTGAGGCTTCAGACTTTTTTAAGCCTTGGATTTTTCATCCACAGCACGGGTTGTTCCTTGACTGGGCGGGCTGGCGCACCGTGTTGCAGCAAGGCCTGGTCGAGCGCTTGACCGGCTTCGTCTTGCAAAGCTGCGTTGCGGATGCGGGCCACGGCCTCGGCTTGCTCGACCACAGGCACTTGAGAGGCTGGGCCACACACATGGCGCAGGATGTGCAGCAGGTTGTCTTTGCCGCGCTCGTTGGTGCTGCCGTAGCCTTTGATGAGCTGTCCGCAACGCGCCAGCTCCAGACCCAGCGCGGGTGACAGGCGCGTGGCGGCTTCGATGCCGCCCAACCATTCTTCGATCAAGGCTTGTTCGGTGGCATAGCGGCTGCCCAGCGGGCGCAGCACGCGCAGGCTGGCCAAGAGGCGCAAGCTGGCCATGCCCCACAGCGCATGGCGTGCCACCTTCAGGGGCATGGACCAAGGCGTTTTGCCATGGGTTACGCGGGCCCGGTCCCAGCGCAGCAGCCGGTTGGCCAAGCCCTGTGGCAACAAGGCTGCCAACTCGGGCACGCCGGGTTTGAAGTGGTCGTACACCTTGAGCACGTCGCCATCTTGGGCCTTGACTTCTTGCGTCACGCGGTCCCAGCGGCTGGCGCGGCTTTTCAGATCGGCCACGCGGATGATGTCGTCAAACGCCATCCACAAGGCCAACCAGCGGGTGGCCTCCAACGTGACGGGGCAGGTGTCGTTGGCTGAAGCGGATTCGGTTGCCATCAAACGTTCGAGCCGCTGCACATACAGGCGGGCATAAGCGGTGCCTTGGTACTCGACCAATCGTTGGTGTGCCAAGCCCATCAAGGGGTGGAGCACGGCTGGAAACTTGGCGGCCACATCGGCAGGCAGGGCAGCCGATGAAGAGGGAGCAGCCAAGGCAGGCTTCATCACATGCTCGACATACTGCGCCTGTTCGCGTTGGCGCGTGACCAGATCAAAAGCCAGCGCAAAGCCGCGCATGCTGGCTTGCGCCGCTTTGCTCGGGCCTGCCAACACCGTTTCGTAATGTCCGCGTGTAAAAGGCAGCAAGCCGCTGCCTGCAATGGCGCCCAGCATCACGGCGCTGACCATGGTGCCGCTTTGCTGGCACAGACTGGCCATGTCCATCACATGGTGTCGCAGGCTGTGCGCGGCCACCACATCGAGCAGCGGGCCTTCGGGGCGGCGGCCGTCGCCCATGGTCATTTTTTCGGCGGTGGTCAGCGCTCGCGATGAGGCGCTGATCACCAGCGTGCGGTCGTTTGAAGCCAGCCCGTTGCCAATCTGGCGTGCGGTCTCCAGCAACTCGGATGACACCAGCGCATCGAGCCTGCCCGGCAGCGGGTTCAGGCCCAGCACAGGCAAGCGGCCTTGTAGCTGGCTGTGCGGCAGGGGGTAGACCTCGAGGTAATAGGTGGTGGCCCCGGTGCGTTGCGCCACGCCGGGAATGGAGGTGGCTTGCGCCGGGTGGCCGGCGTGGCGGGCCACGTCGACCAGCCAGTCGGCCAGCACGCCGCCGCCTTCGCCGCCCAGAGCGCACAGCAAAATGGAAATCGGTTGGGTCATGGTGTGAGTCTCTGAAATGGGCGTTTCAAGCAGGTTGCAGCCAACGTGTGGCCAGGCCTTGCCAGCGGGCCCACAGACGCTCGTGCAGCTTGGGGTTTTGCACCACTTCGGCGCGGTAAAAAGAAGGGCAGAGCGTGGCCGCATGCGCGTTTTCGCCGCACAGGCCGCAGCCCACGCAGCCGTCGATCACGGTGGCCACCGGGTCGACTTTCAACGGGTCGGGGTTGTCTTTCAGCGTGAGGGTGGGGCAGCCCGAGAGGCGAATGCAAGCGTGGTCGCCGTTGCACACGTCCTCGTCCACGCCGTATTTCACACGTTCCACCCGTTCGCCTTTGGACGATAGCGATGCCAGCCAGGGCTTGATGCGGCGCTGGCGCTCCAGCTGGCATTCGCCTTCGGCCACGATCACCTTCAGGCCCTGGAACTCGGTGGTGAAGGCCTCGGTCAGCGTGGCCTGCATGTGGCTCACTTCATAGGTGTGCACCGTGCGCAGCCATTGCACGCCCAGGCCTTTCAGGGTGGACTCGATGGTCTGGTTGGTGTGCACCATGCTCTGGCGTTTGTCGCCCGCCAGTTGCTTGGCGATGTCGGTCGGCGTGTTGATGATGTCTTGCGTGCCGGTGGCCGAGGTGTAACCGTTTTTGAAAATCAGCAGCACCGCGTCGTCGCCGTTGAACAAGGCACTTTGCACGCCGGTGAGCAAGCCGTTGTGCCAGAAGCCGCCGTCGCCCATCACCGACAGGACGCGGCGCTTCATGACGGGCGACACGCCCGCCCGGCTGGCCAGGCTCATGCCATAGCCCAGGATGGAGTGGCCAAAAGAAAAAGGCTCAAAGGTGGCCAGTGCGTGGCAGCCAATATCGCCTGCGATGTGCACCGGGCCCACATCTTGTTGTGCCAGTTTGAGTGCAGAAAACACCGGCCGCTCGGGGCAACCGATGCACATGCCGGGCGGCCGTGCGGGCACAGGGCTGCCCAAAAGGGTTTGCACTTGCTGGCGGCGCTCGCCGTTGGTGGCCAGCCATTGGCGTGTGGCCTCGGGCACGGCGTCGGCTTGGTGGCGGTCCAAGAACTTCAGCAGGCCTTGGGCCATGATCTCGGCGGTGTATTCGCCGCCCGAGGGCAGCATGTCTTTGCCGTGCAGCGGAGTTTGCAGGTCCAGGCGGCGCAGCATCAGGGCCAGTTCTTGCTCGATGTATTCGGGCTGGCCTTCTTCGAGCAGCAGCACCGCCGATTTGTCCTTGCAAAAATTCACCAGTTCGTCGGGCACCAGCGGGTAGGTCACGTTCAGCACCAGCACCGACAAGCTGGTCACCCCAAAGGCATCGGCCAGGTCGAACTGCTGCAGGGTGCGCATCAGCGTGTTGTAAAGACCGCCTTGCACGATCAGGCCCAGGTGGCGGTGGGTCGTGCCTTCAAAGTGTTCGTTCAGGCGCTGCTCGGCAATGTATTGGCGGGCAGCGGGCAGGCGGTGCTCGACTTTGCGCTTTTCTTGTGCAAAGGTCACAGGCGGGTGCGCCAGGCGCATGTAGTTGAAGCCTGCGGGCTCGTCGATCAAGTGTTTTTTGGACAGCTTGGGGGCCTGGTTGTCCTTGGCCACAAACTGGCCGCGCACATGGCAGGCGCGGATGCGCAGCTCCATCATCACCGGCATGTTGGACGCTTCAGACAACCTGAAACCATGCTCGACCATGCTGACCATCTGGCCCAGCTCGGGCCGGGGGTCGAGCAGGCACATGCCCGACTTGAGCGCATAGGCGTGCGTGCGCTCTTGAATGACGCTGGCGCCTTCGCCGTAATCTTCGCCCACCACGATCAGCACACCGCCCGTCACGCCGGGCGATGACAAATTGGAGAGCGCATCGGCCGCCACGTTGGTGCCCACAATCGACTTCCAGGTGACTGCGCCGCGAATCGGGTAGTGAATGGACGCGCCCAGCATGGCCGCAGCAGACGCTTCGTTCGAGCAGGCTTCCACATGCACGCCCAGCTCGTCCATGTAGGGCTTGGCCTGCACCATCACATCGAGCAAGTGCGAGACCGGCGCGCCTTGGTAGCCGCCCACATAACTCACGCCCGACTGCAGCAGGCCCTTGGTAATGGCCAGGATGCCCTCGCCATGAAAGACCTTGCCCGCGCCCATGCGCAGGGCCTTGATTTCTTCGTGAAATGAAACTTCCACAGCTGCTCCTTGCGTTGATTCGCCCGCTGGCATTCCCTTTGTGTAGGAGCCCACCCCGTGGGCGATGGGCGTGTCACACGCCCTCAGAAACCATCGCCCACGGGGTGTGCTCCTGCATTGGGGCAGACAAAACCATTTTACGTATAAGTGCATAAAATATTCCGAATAAACGGTATGCGCTAAATGAATATCAAAGACCTGGACCTGAACCTCTTGCGTTTGTTTGACGCGGTCTGGCGCACGCGCAGCGTGAGCCTGGCCGCGCACCAGCTGGGCATGTCGCAGCCAGCGGCCAGCCAGGGCCTGGCGCGTTTGCGGGCGGTGCTGGGCGATGCCTTGTTCGAGCGCAGCGGCGCGGGCGTGCGGCCCACCCCGCGGGCCGACCGACTGGCGCAGGCGGTGCAATTGGCGCTGGGCACCATTGAAGATGCGCTCAATGTCTCGCAGGTGTTTGACCCGCAGCGCTCGGCCCGCGTGCTGCGTCTGCACCTGAGCGACATTGGCGAGGCGCGTTTTTTGCCCGAGCTGGTCTTGGCGCTGCAACGCCACGCGCCAGGCATGCGGCTCGAAACCTTGGCGCTGCCACACGACAAAATTGCCCCCGCGCTGGACAATGGCCAGTTGGACCTGGCGATGGGTTTTTTGCCCGAGGTGAGCGACACCTTGCAGCAACCCTTGATCAATGACCGTTATGTGGTGCTGATGCGCCAAGGCCATCCGGTGGCGCGGCGCTGGGCGCAACTTGAAAAAGCACGTACAGCGCCCGAAGCAGCACAGGCTTTGCTGGCCGAGTTGGAGTTTGCCGCTGTGCGCACCCACTCGGACACGCTGCGCATCCTCGAGTTGATGCATTGTCAGCACCGTTTGCGACTGACGGTGAGCCACTTCTTGTCGCTGCCCGGCATTGTGCGCAGCAGCGATTTGGCGGTCTTGATGCCACGCATTTTTGCGCAAGGCTTTGCCGAGGCCGGGGCGCTGGCCCTGATCGAGCCAGAGTTGCCCCTGCGCGACTTCACCGTGTCGATGCATTGGAGCACCCGTTTTGACAAAGATCCCTGCCTGCAGTGGTTGCGGGGCACCGTGTCCCGACTGTTCAGCACCATCGAGTTCCAGCCATGAGCTCTTTCAAACCTTACTTGAGCGCCATCGAAGCGCCCAGCCTGGCCGAGGTGCAGGCGCTGCCCGGTATTGTGCTGCTGGAGTTTGGCACCGAATGGTGCGGCCACTGCCGTGCAGCTCAGCCCTTGATCGCGCAAGCTTTGGCCACGCAGACGCCCTGCCTGCACCTCAAAATCGAAGACGGGCCGGGCCGTGCGCTGGGCCGCAGTTACCGGGTCAAGCTCTGGCCCACGCTGGTGCTGTTGCGCGATGGGCATGAAGTGGGCCGGCTGGTGAGGCCTGCATTCGTGCAGGTCATACAGAACTTGATGCCCGAGGTCTGATTTACAGTAGATCCGTTTGACGGATTCCGTATTGCGGAATAAAATTTAGACATGATCCATTCGTTCATCTGCGGCAATACCGAAGCTTTGTTCAAAAGTCAGCCCGTTCCCCGCTTCCGAAAAATCGAAAGGGTGGCACGGCGAAAGCTCTTGCAATTACATGCTGTCACGGAATTGGTCAGTCTGAGAGTCCCTCCCGGTAACCACTTGGAGGCCTTGAAGGATGATCGAAAAGGACAACACAGCATCCGGATCAACGACCAATGGCGTATTTGTTTTGTCTGGCACGACAACGGGGCTTACCAAGTCGAAATAGTGGACTACCACTGAGGAGTTGAAGATGACCGAATTACTTGACGAAATTCATCCTGGTGAAATCTTGTTGGAAGACTTCATGAAGCCCATGGGCATTTCTGCGCGTCAGCTGGCCGCTGACATTGATGTTTCGCCGAGCCGAATCAGCGATCTGGTCAATGGGAACCGTCCCGTTACGGCAGACACTGCCTTGCGCTTGGGGCTGTTTTTCAATATGGAGCCTCGGTTTTGGTTGAACCTTCAAACCGAGTACGACATGCGTCAGGCCGCGAGAACGCTCACTGACACGATTGCGCCACGCATTCGGGTGTTCCAACAGCCAGCCTCTGTTTGATCCAACGAGGGCTGGATGCCCTTAAGCCAGCAAAGCCCCAGCATCCTCGTACCAAAACATCAGCGCCGCATCGTAGCTTTCCCACACACAACCGTTGCAACCTCGCCCGCAGCACGAGGTGGGCTCGGGTGGTGGATCCCTGAAGTCATGGCCGGCGGCCTGCAGGCGTTCTTGAAATTGCGCAATGCCGCGGCGCACGGACGCGCGCTGGGCTGCATAGGGGTCGATGATGGGGTGTTCGTTCTCGGCGCTCATGCCGTATTGTCTGACAAGGCGAGTCCGCTTTTTGTGGGGCTGAAGTCGCTGGGCTATGGGTTGGGCTTCACACTTTGGCCTTGGATGACCGTGTGCGCAATCAAGCGTTCATCGCCTAGAACGATCATCGCAAACAACCATTCGGCCAGGGTCTCGGTTTGTGCGGTGCGGCGTGCCAGCAGCGGCGTGGCTTGGGGGTTTAGCACCACAAAGTCGGCTTCGCAGCCGGGCAAGAGGTTGCCGACTTGGCCATTCAGGTCGAGCGCGGCGGCAGCGCCCGCCGTGTGTTGCCACCACAGGTGTTCGGGTGCCAAGCTGATGCCGGGTCGGCCGACGTTTTGTCTGGCCACGGTGTAGGCCGCGTGCATGGTGTGAAACGGACTGAAGCTGGTGCCGCCGCCCACATCGCTGGCCAGTCCGTAGCGCAGACCGGCTGCGTCTGATGAGGTGTAGTCAAAGAACCCACTGCCCAAAAACAGGTTGCTGGTGGGGCTGACGGCGGCGGTCGCACCCACCTCGGCCATGCGGCGGCGGTCGGTGTCGTCCAGGTAAATGCAGTGCGCATACACCGAGCGCTGTTGCAAAAGGCCCGCGCGGTCGTACACATCCAGATAACTGCGCGCATCGGGGAAGAGTTCGTGTACCCAGCGGATTTCATCCAAGTTTTCCGCCACATGCGATTGGATCCACACATCGGGAAATTGCTGCGCGATCTCGCCGGCACCGTGGAGCTGGGCTGGCGTGCTGGTGGGTGCGAAGCGCGGTGTGATGGCGTAGCCCAAGCGGTCCACGCCGTGCCAACGACGGATCAGGTCCTCGGTCTGGCGCAGGCTCAAAGCCGTGTCGGTGTCGCGCAGGCCGTCGGGGCTGTGGCGGTCTTGCAGCACTTTGCCGGTGATCATGCGCAGGCGGCGCTTTTGCGCCTCGGCCATGAACACATCGACCGATTCGGGATGGGCGGTGGCAAAGCACAGGGCGGTGGTCACACCGTGGCGCATCAACTCGTCCAGAAAAAACGCGCTCACTTCCTGGGCATACGCCGGATTGCCGAACTGTTTTTCGTGCGGGAAGGTGTAGTGCTCCAGCCAAGGCAACAGGCCGTCGGCGGGCGAACCGATCACATCGGTTTGCGGGTAGTGGATGTGCAGATCGACAAAGCCAGGGGCGATGCACCGGTCGGGCCAGTGGGTGGTGGGCAGGTCGGGGTAGTGTGGAGCCAACTCGCGGTAGGGGCCGATGGCCTGGACGCGGACGATGCCATCGGGTTCTTGAGCTGTGACCAGCAGGCCGTCGGTTTCGTGCTGAACTTGCGGCTTGGACGGGTCGGGGAACCACAGGAGGCTGGCTCGCCAAGCTTGCCAATTGGAAACAGGGGGAAGGGCCGTCATCGGTCGGTCAATTCAAGTTGGATTAATTGGGATCTGACCCCAATTAAATGACCCCAATTAGAAGTTTTCATGGGGCGAGGATAGCGTTCAGCACGCGCTCGGGGGTGGCGGGGGTGTTCAGTCTAATCGGGGTGCTGCCGGGTCGGGTGACACCAATCGCGTCGCGCAGCGCCTCCACCACGCTGATGGCCAGCATGAAGGGCGGCTCGCCCACGGCTTTGCTGCCGCCCACGTTGCCCTCAACGTTGGCCTCGTGCCACAGCTCAATGTTCAGCTGCGCGGGCATGTCGGCGGCGGTGGGGATTTTGTAGGTGCTCGCGCCCTTGGTGAGCAGCTCGCCCTTGGCGTTCCAAACCAGCTCTTCGGTGGTGAGCCAGCCCAGGCCTTGCGCGAAGCCGCCTTCGATCTGACCGATGTCGATCTCGGGGTGCAGCGAATGGCCTACGTCGTGCAGGATGTCGGTGCGCAGCACGCGGTACTCGCCTGTCAAGGTGTCGATGGCCACTTCGCTGCAGGCCGCGCCGTAGGCGAAGTAATAAAAGGGTCGGCCGGTCAGGGTGGTGCGGTCGTAGTGGATTTTGGGCGTGGCGTAAAAACCGTCGCTCCAGAGCTGCACGCGCTGGCCGTAGGCATATTGCACGGCCTCGGGGAAGCTGCGCTGGCGCACCGGTGTGATGACTTGGCCGCCTTCAAAAAGCACGGCTTCGGCGCTGCAGTTGTCCAGCTTGGCGATGCAGCTGGCGATGTTGTGGCGCACCTGAAGCGCGGCGTTTTCGGCGGCGCGGCCATTGAGGTCGGTGCCGCTGGAAGCCGCCGTGGCGCTGGCGTTGGCCACTTGGTCGGTGTCGCTGGCGCTGGCGTGCACTTGAGCGGCGGGCAAGCCCAACACACGGGCCACCAAGCCACACACCTTGGTGTGCAGGCCCTGGCCCATTTCGGTGCCGCCGTGGTTCACCCGCACGCTGCCGTCGGTGTAGACCGAGACCACCGCACCCGCTTGGTTGAACTGCGTGGCGGTGAAGCTGATGCCGAACTTGACCGGGGTGAGCGCCAGACCTTTTTTGATCACGCTGTGCTGGGCGTTCCAATCTGTGATGTTTTGCCGCCGCGCACGGTAGTCACAGCGCTCGGCCAGTTGCGTCATCAACGGGTGCAAGATGTTGTCTTCGACCTTCATGCCGTAAGGCGTGGTGTCGCGCTCGCCCAGACCGTACAGATTGACCAGGCGCACATCGAGTGCGTCCAGACCGAGGTGGCGGGCGATGTCGCCCATCACGGTCTCGATCAGCAGCACGCCTTGCGGTCCACCAAAGCCGCGAAACGCGGTGTGGCTTTGGGTGTGGGTCTTGCAGCGGTGCGAGGCGATGTGAAGATCACTGAGGTAGTAGGCGTTGTCGGTGTGAAATATCGCGCGATCGGCCACTGGGCCGCTCAGGTCGGCGCTGTGGCCGCAATGGGCCAGTTGTACCGAATCGAGCCCCAGCACGCGGCCCTGCGCGTCAAAGCCCACCTGCCAGTCATGGCTGAAGGGGTGGCGCTTGCCGGTGATCAGGATGTCGTCACCCCGGTCCAGCCGCATCTTGACCGGGCGGCCGAATTTGTGCGCGGCGAGCGCCGCCCACACGGCCAAGTGCCCGGCCTGCGTTTCTTTGCCGCCAAAGCCCCCACCCATGCGCCGGCACACCACGCGCACCTGTGACAGCGGGATGTGCAACGCATGCGCCACCCAATGCTGCACCTCGCCCGGGTGCTGCGTGCCGCTGTGGATCAGCCAGTGGCCGTTCTCTTGCGGGATGGCGTAAGCGATCTGGCTTTCCAAATAAAAGTGTTCTTGCCCGCCGATCTCCAGCGAGCCTTGCAATTGGTGGGGTGCGGCGTTCAAGGCCGCGGTGGCGTCACCGCGTTGCACCGTGACCTTGGGCAGCACAAAGCTGCCCGCTTGCATGGCCTCGCGGGCGTGCAGCAGGGGAGTGGCTTGTGTGGTTTGCAGACGCATCTGGCGGGCGGCGTGGCGCGCTTGGGTGTGGCTGTCCCCCAGCACCAAGCCCATCACCTGGCCCACATGCATGAGTTGTGGCCCGGCAAAAATGGGCTCGTCGTGCACAAAGGTGGCCAGCAGCGGGTCACCCGGGATGTCTTGCGCGGTGACCGTGCCCACCACACCTGGCGCTGCCAGCACCGCCTCCAGGTCCATGGCGATCAGTTGCGCGTTGGCCAAGGGGCTCATCAAGGGCGCGGCGTGCAGCGTGCCTTCGACCAGTGGCAGGTCGTCGATGTAGCTGGCGCGGCCTTGCACCTGCGCGTTGGCGCTTTCGTGGAAGCGGTGGGTGCTGGCGGTTGGGGCATTCGTGTTCATGCGAGGTCCTCCAAGCGAACCGTGGCTTGGCCGGTGCTCTCCAACCAAGCGCGGCGCAGCAGTTGGCCCAAGATGGTTCGGCGGTAATCGGCGCTGGCGCGCAAATCGCTGAGCGGCGAAAACTCATCCGCAATGGCGGTCTGTGCGGCTTGTAAAGTGGCTTCTTTCCAAGGCTGGCCGATCAGCGTGGCCTCGGTCTTTACGGCACGCGCAGGCGTGGCGGCCACCCCACCCGCGCCGATGCGGGCGGCGGTGATGCGCCCCGCATTCACCTGCAGTTGCAAAGCCAGACACACGGCCGAGATGTCGTCTTCTTGACGTTTTGACACCTTGTAAGCGCCCAGCCATTCGCCCGGGGCAGGGCGGGGCACCACCACCCAAGCCAAGACCTCGTCCGGGGCCAGCAGGCTTTGTCGGTAGCCGGTGTAGAACCGGTCCAGTTGCACATGGCGGTGCACAGCGCGTCCTTTTCTCCAAGCCATCAGCACCACCTGTGCGCCCAGCGCGATCAAGAGCGGCATGCTGTCGCCAATCGGCGAGCCGTTGGCCACGTTGCCGCCCAGCGTGCCAGACTGGCGCACCGGCCAGCCCGCAAAGCGCTCGCCAAAGGGCGCGATCACCGGTCGGTCGGCGGCCAGCGCCTCAAACGCGTCTTGCAAATTCACGGCAGCACCGATCGCGATGTGCTGCGGGTAACGCTCCACCCGGCGCAGCTCGGCCACGCGGGTCAGGTCGATGATTTGCGGCAGGCGGCGCAGGCCTTGCGTGATCCACAGCCCGGCGTCGGTGGCCCCGGCGATCAGCTGCGCTTGGGGGTGCTGGGCGCGGGCTTGCAGCAAAGCCCTCAGGGTGTTGGGGCGCAGGTAGTTGCCGCCGGTTTTTTCGGTGGTCGCGAGCTTTTGCAGCGCCGCCACGATGGGTTGTTCATCCACGGCCTGCGCGGCATCGGCCTGGAGGCTGCAAGCGGCTTGCACGATGGGCCGGTAGCCAGTGCAGCGGCACAAGTTGCCCGACAGGGCTTCATGGGCGCTGTGCTTGTCCGCGGCCTGGCCTTGGGCCACGGTGCGCTGGTAGAGCGCAAACAGGCTCATCACAAAACCCGGTGTGCAAAAGCCGCATTGCGAGCCGTGGCACGCGACCATGGCCTGCTGCACCGGGTGCAGCTTGCCGTCGCTCTGGGCCAGATCGGCGGCGGTCCACAGGGCCAGGCCGTCGATGGCGTGGGCGGGTTTGATGCAGCTGTTGACGGCGCGGTATTGCAAACGCCCATCCACCGCTTCGGCCACCACCACGGTGCAGGCCCCGCAGTCGCCCGCAGCGCAGCCCTCTTTGGTGGCCGTCAGGCGCAGGTCCTCGCGCAGGAGGTCGAGCAGGGTTCGGTCTGGTGGTACATTGCCCGGGTTCATCAATTGACCGCGATGCCAGAACCGCAATGGACTGGACACAAGCGGCGCAGATTTCAGAGAGGAGACAAGCGTTTTTGACATGGCAAATCACTTTTCAGGATCCTCTGATCCTAGGATAAACCCGGGGTTCACCTATGGGTCTGATGCCATAACGCTTATCTGAAATCCAACATGAAGCAGCCGCATCTTTTCGACAAGATCGACCTTCAACTCATTCGCACCCTTCACACCTTGCTCACCGAACGCAGTGTCTCCAAAACCGCCATGCGCTTGGGCCAGCAGCAGCCTGCCGTGTCCGTGGCGCTCAAACGCCTGCGCGAGTTGACGGGCGACCCGATTTTGGTGCGCTCAGGCACCGGCATGGTGCCCACCGATGAGGGCCTGAAGATGCTGGCCCCCGTCTCGCAGATCCTGCAGGCGGCCGAAGGTCTGTTTACTCCGGCCCGGGTGTTTGAGCCTGCCCAAGCGCATGAGACTTTTCGCATCGCGGCCAGCGATACGCTGGACCCTTTGTTCTTGCCGTCTGTCATGGCCCGCGTCAAGGCGCTGGCGCCCCATTGCCGGGTCGAGGTGCATGCCTTGTCGGCCCAGGCCCAATACGCGCACGACCTGGGCCAAGGCCTGATCGACGTGGTGATTGGCAACTGGGCTCAGCCCAGCGAAGAACTTCACCGCGCTCAGCTGTTTGAAGACGAGGTGGCCTGCCTGGTCAGCAGCAAGCACCCGGCGGTGCGCCGGGGCTGGACGCAGGACGACTGGCTGGCCTGCGAGCACATTGCGCCCACGCCCGCTTACCCAGGGTGGCGCGGGGTGATCGACGAACACCTGGACCAGTTGGGGCTGGTGCGCAATGTTTCGGCGCGCTGTGCCCACTTTGGTTTGATGCCACGCATGGTGGCATCGAGTTTGCTAGTCCTGACCACGGGGCGGCAGTATTGCCAACGCTTTATGCAAGGCCCCGATGCGCCCCGCGGCTTGAGCTTGCTGCCCTGTCCAGTGGCTTTTCCCAAGATGGTGTATTACCAACTTTGGCACGAGCGCAGCCATGCATCGGCTGCAGCCCGGTGGCTGCGCGAACAGGTGAAAATCAGCGCAGCCCAGTTACCTCATCCGAACCCCTTGAACCCGACATGACCACACCCCTCTTGTCTTTGCAAGGCATCACCAAGCGCTACCCGGGCGTGGTGGCCAATCAGGACGTGTCGCTGACCGTGATGCCCGGCCAGGCCCATGCCGTGCTGGGCGAAAACGGCGCGGGCAAGTCCACCCTGATGAAAATCATCTACGGCTCGGTCAAACCCGACGAAGGCCAGGTGGTGTTCAACGGTCAGCCCGTCAACATCCGCAACCCGCAAGAAGCGCGCAAGCTGGGCATCAGCATGGTGTTCCAGCACTTCAGCTTGTTTGACACGCTGACCGTGGCCGAAAACGTCTGGCTGGGGCTGGACAAGTCGCTCAGCCTGGCCGAAGTGACCGAGCGCATCGTGGCCAAGGCCAACGAGTACGGCCTGGACCTCGAACCCGAACGCCCGGTGCACACCCTGAGCGTGGGCGAGATGCAGCGGGTGGAGATCATCCGCGCCTTGCTGACCGAGCCCAAGCTCTTGATTTTGGATGAGCCCACTTCGGTGCTGACACCGCAGGCGGTGGAGAAACTCTTTGTGGTGCTGCACCAATTGGTCAGCCAGGGCGTGAGCATTTTGTACATCTCGCACAAGCTGCATGAAATTCGGGCACTGTGCAGTGTTTGCACGGTGTTGCGCGGCGGCAAGCTCACGGGTGTGTGCGATCCGCGTGAAGAGTCCAACGCCTCGCTCAGCCGTTTGATGATCGGGGCCGAGCCCCCGGCCTTGCAGCATGTGGCGCGTGCGCCTGGCGACGTGGTCTTGTCGGTCAAGGGCCTGAGTCTCACGCGGCAAGACCCGTTTGGTGTGGACCTGGACGGCATCAGTTTGCAGGTGCGTGCGGGCGAGGTGGTGGGTCTGGCCGGCGTGTCAGGCAATGGCCAAAAGGAGTTGATGTGGGCCTTGTCGGGTGAAGACACCCGCGCAGGCGAGCAGTGCGGCGCAGCCAGTGTGCGTTTGTTGGGTCAGCCGGTGGCGGCTTGGGGGCCGATGCCGCGCAGGCAAATGGGCCTGCACTTTGTGCCCGAAGAGCGGCTCGGTCGGGGGGCTGTGCCATCCCTGAGCCTGTCGCAAAACCTGTTGCTCACGCGAAGCGAGTCCGTGGGTGCGGGCGGCTGGGTGCGCATGGGGGCGTTGGCCGATCAGGCGCGCGGCATCATCGACCGCTTCAAGGTCAAGGCCTCTGGACCGGACGCCGCAGCGCAGTCGCTGTCGGGCGGAAATTTGCAAAAGTTCATTGTGGGGCGCGAGATCAGTGCGGCCCCAAAACTGCTCATCGTCTCGCAACCCACCTGGGGCGTGGACGTGGGCGCGGCGGCCCAGATCCGCGCCGAAATCTTGGCGCTGCGCGACGCGGGTTGCGCGGTGCTGGTGGTGTCTGAGGAGTTGGAAGAATTGTTCGAGTTGTCTGACCGTTTGCATGTGATCGCCAAGGGGCGCTTGTCGCCTTCGGTGGCGCGGACCGAGGCCACGGTGGCACTGATCGGCGATTGGATGAGTGGCTTGTGGCCTGAGACCACAAGTCAAGACCAGGAGGCTCAGCATGCTCAAGCTTGAATTGCGGCCCCAGGCTTCGCGTCTGTGGACCTATGCCTCGCCTGTTCTGGCGCTGGTGATCACGGTGCTCTTGGGTGTGGCGCTGTTCATGGCGCTTGGCAAAGATCCTATGCGCGGTTTGCAAATGTTCTTTTGGGAGCCCATTAAAACCACCTACGCCATAGGCGAGTTGATGGTCAAAGCCACGCCGCTGTTGATCATCGCCTTGGGTTTGGCCGTGTGCTTCAGGTCCAATGTCTGGAACATTGGTGCCGAGGGGCAGTTTGTCATGGGCGCGGTGTGTGCAGGGGGCGTGGCCTTGTTAGCGGACAAAGACACGGGCCGCTGGATCGTGCTGGCGGTGCTTTTGGCAGGTGTTTTGGGCGGTATGTTTTGGGCGGGCATCACGGGTTTTTTGCGTGACCGCTTCAATGCCAACGAGATTTTGGTCAGCCTGATGCTGGTGTACGTGGCGGTCATGGTTCTGAACTACTTGGTATTCGGACCCTGGAAAGATCCAGATGGGTTTAATTTTCCCCAGTCCAAAACTTTTGCGTCAGTGACGCAAATTCCGCGTTTGATGGACGGTTCCCGCGCAAGCATTGGCTTGCTTTTGGCGTTGGTGAGTGCGGTTTTGTTGTGGATTTTTCTGTTCCGCACCCGGGCGGGATTTGCCCAGCAAGTGGGTGGCTTGGCCCCGGATGCAGCACGTTATGCCGGCTTTTCTTCGCGCAAGGCGCTGTGGGTGGCGCTCTTGGTCTCGGGCGGGGCGGCGGGTCTGGCGGGCGCTTTGGAGGTGGCCGGGCCCATCGGGCAGCTCACGCCTTACGTGCCTGCGGGCTATGGTTTTGCCGCCATCATTGTGGCCTTTGTCGGGCGCTTGCATCCAGCAGGCATGGTGCTGTCAGCCGTGCTGATGAGCATGTTCTACATCGGCGGCGAGTTGGCGCAATCGCGCTTGGGCCTGCCCAAGTCGATCACGGGTGTGTTCCAGGGTTTGCTGCTGTTTTGCCTGTTGGCGTGTGACACCTTGGTGGCCTACCGCTTGCGCTGGGTTGCTGCCAAGAAAGGAGGCGTGTGATGGAGTCGTATGCATTGCTGATCGCAGCCACCCTGAACGCGGGTACGGTGCTGGCCATCGCCGCTTTGGGCTTGCTGATCAATGAAAAGGCCGGCGTGGTCAACCTGGGGGCCGAGGGCATGATGCTGTGCGCGGCCATTGCGGGCTTTGCCTGTGTGGTGCACACCGGCAACGACTGGCTGGGCTTTGCAGCGGGCATGGGTGCGGGTGCGTTGCTGGCCGCCATCTTCGGTGTACTGGTGATTTGGCTCAACACCAACCAGTACGCCACCGGGCTGGCGCTGAGTCTGTTTGGGGTGGGCTTTTCTGCCTTTGTGGGCATTGGCTATGTCCAAGAGAAGTTGCCAGAGCGGCCGAACTACGAGATCCCCTTTCTGGCCGACATTCCTTTGCTGGGCCCCGCTTTCTTCAAACAGCACCCCTTGGTGTACGGCGCCATCTTGTTGGTTTTGGCACTGATCTGGTTCCTGTACCGAAGCCGCACCGGTTTGGTGCTTCGGGCGGTGGGTGAATCACCGGCTTCTGCACACGCATTGGGCTATCCAGTGCGCCTCATTCGCCTGGCGGCGGTGGTGGCGGGCGGCGCTTTGTGCGGGCTGGCGGGGGCTTACATCTCTGTGAGCTACACGCCCTTGTGGGTCGAAGGCATGGTGGCGGGCAAAGGCTGGATTGCTTTGGCCCTGACCACTTTTGCCACTTGGCGTCCGGCACGCGTCTTGCTGGGTGCCTACCTGTTTGGCGGCGTGACCATGCTGCAGTTCCATTTGCAAGGCATGGGCGTTGAGGTGCCCAGTCAGTTGCTGTCGGCGCTGCCTTACATTGCCACCATTGTGGTGCTGGCCCTGATCTCACGTAACCCTACTTGGATTCGGGTCAACATGCCGGCGTCTTTGGGTAAGCCCTTTTACCCCGGTTCATAATCTGCGTTTTCTCCAACCCCTGTAACCCTGTTTAAAGGAACTGACATGACAGACATCTCCAAGCGCTCCATCGTCAAGATGGTGGCCCTGACCGCTGTGGCAGCCGCCGCATTGGTCGGTTGTGGCAAAAAAGAAGAGGCGCCCAAGGCCGCTGCCCCAGCTGCGGTTGCCAAGCCCGAGCCCCTGAAGATCGCGTTTGCCTATGTCGGCCCTGTGGGCGATGGCGGTTGGACCTTTGCGCACGACAACGGCCGCAAAGAAATCGAAAAAGCTTTCGGCGACAAAGTGGTCACCACTTTCGTTGAAAAAGTGCCAGAAAGCGCTGACGCCGAGCGCGTGATCCGCGACATGGCGGCCCAAGGCAACAAGCTGATCTTTGGCACCACATTCGGCTACATGGAGCCCATGCTCAAAGTCGCCGCTGACAACAAAGGCATCAAGTTTGAGCACGCCACCGGCTACAAAACCGCCGAAAACATGCGCACCTACGACAGCCGCACCTACGAAGGCGCGTACATGGCGGGTGTGATTGCAGGCAAGATGACCAAGACCAACACCCTGGGTGTGGTCGCCTCGATCCCAATTCCTGAGGTGATCCGCAACATCAACAGCTACACCATGGGTGCGCAGTCGGTGAACCCCAAGATCAAGACCAAAGTGGTCTGGGTCAACGAGTGGTTCAACCCACCGAAAGAATCTGAAGCCGCCACCTCGCTGATCAACGCTGGCGCTGACGTGCTGATGCAAAACACCGATTCGTCGGCTGTGCTGCAAACCGCTGAAAAAATGGGCAAGCGTGCCTTTGGTTGGGATTCCGACATGACCGCCTACGGCCCCAAGGCTCACCTGGGTTCGGCTGTGATCAACTGGGGTCCTTACTACGTCAAGGCCGTGGGTGAAGCCCTCGAAGGCAAGTGGAGCACCGGCACCAGCTGGTGGGGCGTGAAAGAAGGCGCGATCGAGATGGTCAACGTGGCCGCTGACGTGCCAGAAGACACTAAAAAGCGCATCGCCGAGATCAAGGCTGGCCTGAAAGACGGCAGCTTCCACATCTGGAAAGGCCCGATCGTGGACCAGTCCGGCAAGGAAATGTTGGCCAAGGATGCGGTGGCTGACGACAAGTACCTGGGCGGCGTGATGTTCTACGTCAAGGGCGTGGAAGGCAAGATCCCTGGCAAGAAGTGATCTGATCCCTTCACTGTGATCTGATCTGACCAGCCGCCCGTTGCAAAACGGGCGGCTTTTTTATGGTTTTAAAAGTGTTTTTTGGAACGATGAAGACGGAGTCCTGTGCGGTTTTTTTGATACCCTGAAGGTGTGTCGTTCTCTCAGAGGCCTTTGTTGTGTTCAAACACATGGAATACCCTGCCGTCGCTCGCAGAAGCTGGCGGCAAATCC
Source organism: Limnohabitans sp. (assembly GCF_040400975.1). Lineage (GTDB taxonomy): Bacteria > Pseudomonadota > Gammaproteobacteria > Burkholderiales > Burkholderiaceae_C > Limnohabitans_A. Next base: position 354,516 of record NZ_JBBAPF010000001.1, read on the forward strand.
TGTCGGACTTTGGCAGCACCTATGCCGCCAATGGGCTGATCGGTTTTATTTTTGCGGCCACCGGGCCAGTGGCCGTCATTTTGTCGGTCGGCACGCGGGGTGGCTTGTCACCTGAAGAATTGGCGTCTTGGGTGTTCGGTGTTTTCTTTGTCAATGGCTTGGTCACCTTGTTGATGAGCTGGCGCTACACCACGCCCTTGGCTTTTGGCTGGACGATTCCCGGCACTGTGCTGGTGGGGCCAGCCTTGCAGCACCTGAGTTTTGCCGAGGTGATCGGGGCGTTTTACCTGACCAGTGCCTTGGTGCTGGTGCTGGGTTTGAGCGGCTGGGTCAAGCGCGTCATGGCAGCCCTGCCCATGCCCATCGTCATGGGCATGGTGGCGGGTGTCTTCTTGCGTTTTGGTCTGGACATCGTGCGGGCTTTGGAAAGCGATGTGGCCATCGCAGCCCCGATGGTGGCTGTGTTTTTGTTGCTGTCGGCAAAGGCCGATTGGGGCAAGCGCCTGCCACCCGTCATTGGCGCTTTGCTGGTGGGGGCTTTGGCGGTGGTGCTGTCAGGCCGCTTGGATGGCGCTGCCGTCGGCCAACTGGCCTTGGCACAACCGGTGATTCAGGCCCCGGTGTGGTCCTTTGCCGCCATGTTGGAGCTGGTGGTGCCCTTGGCCATCACGGTGTTGGTGGTGCAAAACGGGCAGGGCGTTGCGGTGCTCAAAAGCGCAGGACATGAGCCCCCTGTCAACATGATCGCTGTGGCCTGTGGTGTGGGTGCAGCCGTCAGTGCGGTGTTCGGTGCTGTCAGCACTTGCTTGACCGGTCCAACCAACGGCTTGCTCACTTCGTCGGGCGAAAAACCGCGCCACTACACAGGTGCCTTGATGTTTGGCGTGCTGGCGCTGTTGTTTGGCCTGATGGCGCCCACCTTCACCGGACTGATGCTGGCGGCCCCTAAAGAGTTCATCATGGTGCTGGGTGGCTTGGCCATGCTGCGCGTGCTGCAGGGCGCGTTTGTGGCTTCGTTTGGTGCAGGCAAGTTCTCACTCGGCGCATTGGTGAGTTTGCTGGTCACGGTGGCCGACATTGGGCTGTTCAACATCGGCGCAGCTTTTTGGGGCCTGGTGGCCGGGTTCGCGGTGTCATGGTGGATGGAGCGGGCTGATTTTCAAAAAACCTGATCGGCAGTGCATGTGCGCCATTTCCCCCAAGGACTTCGGTGACCGTGTAAGCTGAGTTTTGGTTTCTGGCCACATTGGACAGAACAATGCTTCCCAAGAGGGCACCATGCTGGAACGCTTCATTCAAAACAAAAAACTCGACGCCGCCAAGCAAGCGACCAAAAAGCTCTTGAGCGCCCGGGGTGAGGCCAATGCGCAAAGCATGGCCATCAAGTTGATTGACAACTACGAGCATCTGGACAAGCGCAGTCAAACAGACTTTTTTCACCACTTGTCCAACGAGTTCAATCCAGACCCGGCGATGGTGATGGATGCCGCCAACCGCTACAACACCGAGCGCAATGAAGCCAGCCTCATCCATTTGTTCCAGACCGTGGAGCCGCCTCGGCAAGAGCTGCTGCGCCGGGTCAACCGGGCGCCTGCCGGGACCGCCACGATTTTGAAGATGCGCCAGACGCTGTTGTCGTACCTGAAGGACCATCCCGCCTTTCGGGCCACCGACGCGGACATGCACCATTTGCTCAGCTCTTGGTTCAACCCCGGCTTTTTGGAGCTGCACCAAATCACCTGGAATTCGCCCGCGCAGTTGCTCGAAAAAATCATTGAGCATGAATCGGTGCACGCCATCGATGGCTGGGACGACTTGCGCCGTCGCTTGCAGCCGGACCGCCGTTGCTTTGCATTTTTTCACCCCCAGTTGCCGGGGGAGCCTTTGATTTTTGTGGAGGTGGCGCTGGTGCCGGGCATTGCCAAAGACATCGCAGGACTGATCAACAAGCAAGCACCTGTGGGCGAAGCCAAGAGTTTCAAATCGGCGATTTTTTACTCCATCAGCAATTGCCAGCCGGGCCTCAAAGGCGTGTCTTTGGGCAATTTTTTGATCAAGCGCGTGGCGCAAAAACTGATCGAAGAGATGCCCTCTCTCAAAACCTTTTGCACCCTTTCGCCCATTCCTGGCTTCAGTGCCTGGCTCGACTCGGGTGCGCCCCTGCCCGAAGACAAGCTCAGCGCTGTGCATTCGCGCAAATGGCAAGAAGCCCAAAAAACCTTGTTGCTGGGTGGCCTGAGTTGGGCCGAACGCCTGAAGGCGGGCTGGCACCCCGATCGCTGCGATGAGGTGGAAAAAACCGCGCTCATGCGTCTGTGCGCGCTATACCTCATGCACAAAACGCCCGAAGCCCGGGGCGATGCGGTGGGCAAGTTCCACCTCAGCAATGGCGCGACCTTGCACCAAATCAATTGGGCCGCTGACCTGTCCAAAAAGGGGCTGCAGCAGTCAGGTGGCCTGATGGTCAATTACCTGTATGAGCTGGACAAAGTGGAGGAGCAACACGAGGCCTTCAGCCAAAAGAAGGTCAGCTTTTCACGTGCCGTGGACAAGTTGGTTTGAGTGCTCATGCTCCCCGAAAGCGCTACATGTCCACCAGCCTTTTGACACTGTTGACCGAAGCCTCCTGCGCATTACACGACCCTTCGGGCTTGCACGTGGGCAACTTCAAATGGGTCGGTGGCCATTGGAAATTCAAGGCCGTCGGCTACGGGCCTGAAGGCCAAGTGATGCCCGGTCATGGGCCTTTGACCGAACGGCACAACACACGCTTTGATCGGCTGGATGAAGCTATCATTCGGTCCCAATTTTTCAAGGATTGACGATGTTCAAAGTCCACGCCATCCCTTCCGCGCGCTTGCCTGAGTTGCTGCGCGCCATGCCCAAGGCTGAGTTGCACATCCACATCGAAGGCTCATTGGAGCCCGAACTGATCTTTGCCCTGGCCCAGCGCAACGGCGTGCAGCTGCCCTATGCCGATGTGGCCGCCTTGCGCAGTGCCTATGCCTTCACCAACCTGCAAAGCTTCTTGGACTTGTATTACGCCGGGGCCAGCGTGTTGCTGCACGAGCAGGACTTTTACGACATGGCCTGGGCGTATTTTCAAAAAGCCGCTGCCGACCACGTCGTGCGGGCTGAGCTGTTTTTTGACCCGCAAACCCACACTGCACGGGGCGTGCCCTTGGGCGCGGTCATCGAAGGCCTGCACCGCGCCTGCCAAGACGCGCAGACGCAGTTGGGCATCAGCGCCGATTTGATCTTGTGCTTCTTGCGCCACCTGTCCGAAGACGACGCGCTGGCTACGCTGGAAGAAGCCTTGCCCTGGCGCGAACACTTCATCGGTGTGGGGCTGGACTCCAGCGAGCTGGGCCACCCGCCCGAAAAGTTTGCCCGCGCCTTTGCCCGCGCCCGCGAGCGGGGCCTGCACGTCGTGGCCCATGCGGGCGAGGAAGGCCCGCCCGCTTACATCTGGAGCGCACTCGATGTGTTGAAAGTGGAGCGCATCGACCACGGCGTGCAAGCCATCCACGATGCCGCGCTGATGCAACGCTTGGCCAACAGCCACATGCCGCTCACCGTGTGCCCGCTGTCCAATCTCAAGCTGTGCGTGTTCAAAAATCTGGCCGACCACAACCTGGGCCAGATGCTGGACGCCGGGCTGTGCGTCACCATCAACTCGGACGACCCTGCTTACTTTGGCGGCTACTTGAACGACAACTATGTGCAGACCTTTGCCGCGCTGCACCTGAGCGCCCAACAAGCCTACAAGCTGGCCGCCAACAGCATCGAGGCCAGCTTTGCGCCCGAGGCAGACAAGCACCGCTGGATGCATGAACTCAAGATTTGCTTTCAGGGGTTTGCGGAGCAAGATTGACAACACCAGCGAGGCTCATGATGCGTTTGGCATTTGTTTCAGATATTCATGGCAATTTGGCTGCTTTGGAGGCCGTGATTGCCGACATGAGTCATCGAAAAATTCAGTGTGTGGTGAATTTGGGTGACAGCTTGAGTGGCCCATTGCTGCCCCTTGAGACCGCAGACCGGCTGAAAAATTTGCCTTGGTTGCACGTCGCAGGTAACCATGAACGGCAGGTGTTGCGTGTGCCCATCGAGCGTCAAAATTCATCCGATGCTTTCACGTCCAAGCAATTGAATCCCATGACCCGCCATTGGTTGGCGGAACACGCGGATCCGTGTGACGCCCGTTTGCACCAAGCACAAATGTGGCCCCAGCATTTGGGTGACGATGTCGCTCTGTGCCATGGCAGTCCTCGCAGCGATGTCGAGTATTTGCTGGAAACCCCTGTGGGTGAATCGGCCCGTCTGGCCAGCTTGGCAGAGATTGAAGAACGATTGGCAGGACTTGTTCCAGGGCACATCACTTTGCTGGCCTGTGGCCACAGCCATGTGCCAAGGTCTGTGCGTTGCGGTTCTGATTTGCTGATCGTCAACCCGGGCAGTGTCGGTTTGCCTGCCTTTGAAGACGACCACCCGCATCCCTTCAGTTCCTTTCATCGCATTGAAAACGGCAGCCCTGATGCCCGTTATGCGGTGCTCGAAAAATCGGATGGGCGATGGCGTTGCGAGTTGATCAGCGTGCCTTATGACCACGAATCCATGGCACTTTTGGCAGAACAACGCCTGCGGCATGACTGGGCGCATGCTTTGAGAACAGGCAGGATGCCAAGGGCTTGATGCGAGGGATTGACCGGGTGGTCATGACTTGGTGTTTTTGTACTGAACGCAATCCAGACGTTCTATGGGGATTAGGCTGCAGTTAGAATCCCACCCCGAAGCCCGCCGCCCCGGCGGGCTTTGTTTTGTTCCATTCCCGGGGCCATGTAGAGGACTACCATGTATAAAAACCTCGCAGCCACGCTCGTGGCCGCCTGTTGTTTATCATCTGCCGTTCAGGCACAAACTTCCACCACAGCGCCAGCCAAATCCACCGCCCCCATCAAGGCCGGTTTTGTCTATGTCTCGCCCATCACCGAAGCGGGCTGGACGCGCCAGCACGACGAGGGCCGCAAGGCGGTTGAGCGGGCTTTGGGCGATCAGGTCAAGACCACCTTTGTGGCCGATGTGCCCGAAGGTGCAGACGCTGAGCGCGTGATCCGCGACCTCGCTAGCCAGGGCCACCAGATCATCTTCACACCCAGTTTTGGCTACATGGAGCCCACACTGCGGGTAGCCAGAGATTTTCCGAACGTGAAGTTCGAGTCGGTCACCGGTTTCAAAACCGCGCCCAACGTGGCCGCGTCGAATGCCCGCTATTACGAGGGCCGCTATCTGGCGGGCATCGCCGCTGGGCGCATGAGCCAAACGAACGTGGCGGGTTATGTGGCCGGTTTTCCGATACCCGAGGTCTTGCAAGGCATCAACGCTTTCACATTGGGCATGCGCTCGGTCAACCCTCAAGCCACCGTCAAGGTGCTCTGGCTCAACGCTTGGTTTGACCCACCCAAAGAGCGCGAAGCGGCCATGGCCTTGTTCAACCAAGATGTGGACGTGATCGCGTTCCACACCGGCTCCACTGCCGTCATGGCGGCGGCGCAAGAGCGCGGCAAGTTGGCCGTGGCCTACCACTCTGACATGCGCAAAGTTGGGCCTGACGCGCAGATCATCGCGGTGACGCACCAGTGGGGCGACTACTACACCTCACGTGTCAGGGCTGCTTTGTCCGGCACCTGGACTTCGGGCAATGTGTGGGGCGGCATCAAGGACGGGATGATCCGAGTGGGCGAATTCGGCCCCAAAGTGCCCAAGCCCGTTCAGGACGAAGTGCTGGCCAAGCAAAGGCTGGTTGGCACGGGCAAGTTGCTGCCCTTCGCAGGCCCTATCACCGACAACGAGGGCAAGCTGGTGGTACCTGCGGGCCAAAGCCTGAGCGATGTTCAGATCTTGAACATGAATTACCTGGTGCAGGGCGTGCAGGGTCGTGTGACGCGCTGAGGCTTTCAAGCCTGGCTGGGCCAAGACCCCAGTGACGCTGAATGAAAAAAGCCGAGGCTGTAAGGCCTCGGCTTTTTGTTGAGCGCTGATCAACTCAGGGCTTGAGCAAGGCCAGCAAGCTTTGCAGATTGGGCGCTTGGCCCAAATTCCAGCAGCTCTTCAAAATGGCGTTGACACGCTCGGCACCCAAAATCGGATCAGACAGATCGTGGAACTTGCCTTCCAAGTCGGCATCGGTCATGGGCTTTTGCAAAGAGCCAATGGCGTGTTCCACATGCACCTTCACGCTGCGGCCATCGTTCAGGTGGGCGGTGACGTAGACGCTTTCTTCGCGCACCGAGGTGTCCACCACCGCTTGCACCTTGTCGCGCAGGCTCACCACGTCTTCGCGACGCACGATGTGGTCTGAAAACTCCTCTTCGCCCGCACGCCCAAAGATCAGGCCCACCGCACAGCCGTGGTACACGCTGAACTTGCCTTGCAAGCCGTCTTGGGGTGTCTTCTTGCCGGTCAGCTCCAGCACCAACGGGTGCACGCGCAGCTCGATGCTCTTGACTTCTTCCGCTTTGACGCCTTGCGCGCGCAGTTGGGCACACGCGTCGATGCTGGGGTGGATCACGATGCCGCAGGCAAAGGGCTTGTAGGCGTTGAAGCTGATTTCAAAACGCTGGCCCAATTCGTCTTGCGCCTCGCGCCAGTCGTATTTGGTGGACAAGACTTGTGCCCAGCCACGCGGCGCTTCCAGCGCACGGGCGCTGGACGTGAAGCCATGCTTGGCCATGAGGGCCGACATCAAGCCAGCGCGGGCCGCGCCACCGGGGTGAAAGGGCTTGGTCATGGTGCCAAACTGCTCGCGCAGGCCCACGGGCTGCGAAGCCCCAATGCCCAAAGCCATGGCTGTTTGCTGTGCATTGAGGCCCAGCAAACGTGCACACGCGGCAGCCGCACCCAAGGTGCCTGTCGAGCCCGTGATGTGCCAACCGCGGTCGTAGTGTTGTGGGTAAACAAGATTGCCCATGCGGCAAGCCACGTCAATGCCCAGCACCAGCGCGTCCATGACCTGACGGCCTGAGCTGTTTTGGGTTTCGGCCAAAGCCATCACCGCCGAGGCCACGGGGCCTGCAGGGTGGATGATGGTTTTGAGGTGGGTGTCGTCAAAGTCAAAGGTGTGCGAAGAGATGCCGTTGAGCAAGGCCGCATTGGCCATGTCCACGCGTTCGGCACGGCCGGCGATGGTGGCTTGTTGCGCGGGAGCCAGCATGTTCACAGCAGCCAAGGCCGACTCCACGGCCTCGTGTTTCGCCGCACCGATGGCGCAGCCCAGCCAGTTCAAGAAGGTGCGGTGCGCTTCGTGTTCCACCGCATCGCTCCAGCCTTTGGAGGGGTGTTCGGCCACGAACTTGGCGAGTTCGGCGGTGATGGGGGGCGCGTTGTGGTCAGCGGCCACCGCGGTATTGATCGTCATATGCAGTCCAGTCAGGGTTTCAAAAAAATCAGGCGTCCAGGTTGATCTTGCGTTCGCGGGCCAGTTCGGTCCAGCGGGCCAAATCGCGCTTCATGTAATCGAGGAATTGGTTGGGGGTCATGGGTGTCAGCTCCACGGCTTCGGCGCTGAGCTTGTCCCGGAAATCGGGTTGTGCCAGCACCTGGGCGATGGCGTCGTTGATTTGTTTGACGATGGGCGCAGGCATGCCGGCCGGGCCTACCACGCCATACCACTGCTGGGCATCGAAGCCTTTGAGGCCGGCCTCTTCCATGGTGGGCACATCTTTGAGAGCCGGGTGGCGTTGGTTGCCCGTCACGGCCAATGCACGCACGCGTCCGCTGCGGATGTGCGGCAAAGCGGCCGCCAGTCCAGGGAACATCGCTTGGGTTTGCCCAGCGATGAGGTCGGTGGTGGCGGGTGCAATGCCGCGATAGGGGATGTGCACCATGAAAGCGCCGGTTTGGAGTTTGAACAACTCGGCCGTTAAATGGGTCAAGGAGCCTGCGCCAGCCGAGCCGTAGGAGAACTTGCCGGGATTTTTCTTGACGTACTGGATGAACTCCTTGACGTCCTTAACGGGCGTATTCGCGTTGACCACCAGCACATTGGGGGTGGTGCCGATCATGCCCAGGGGCGTGAAGTCTTTGATCGGGTCGTAGTTGAGTTTGCGGGTGGCGGGCGCTGTGCCGTGCGTCGCGACATAGCCTTGCATCAAGGTGTAACCATCGGGTGCGGCTTTGGTGGTCATTTGCGAGGCGATCACGCCGCCGCCGCCGCCGTGGTTTTCCACCACGATGCTTTGGCCAAGCACTTTGCTCAGGCGCTCACAAACTTGGCGGCCAATCATGTCGGAGCCGCCACCCGCTGCCACGGGTACGATGTATTTGATGGGGCGATTCGGGTAAGCCGCTTGCGCGCTGGCCAAGCCCGGCAGGCTCATCAGCAAAGGGGCTGCTTGGATCAGGGTACGTCGTTTCATGTTGTCTCCTTCGGGTTGGTGATGGTTGGCATGCTGGCTGTCGGCATGCTTTGTTTCAAACGGGCATAAGCGCTGCTCACGTGCGTGGCCAGCATGTCTTTGGTGCGCTGTGAATCGCCTTGGGCGATGGCCTGGGTGATGCTTTGGTGTTCAGCGATCGACGTTTTCATGCCCGCCACGTGCGACAAGCTTTGCAAGCGGGCCAAATGCAGTTTTTGCACCACTTCTTGGTAGGTGTGACTCAGCTGTTCGTTGTGTGCCGCTTGCACAATCAACCAATGAAAGTGCAGGTTTTCGGAGTAGTAAGCGGCCAAATTGGCTTGTTTTTGGGCGGCTTGCATCACCGCGATCGACGCCTCCAAGGCCTGGGCCAATTCCTGCCTGGGTTCTGTGGCCAACTGGGCGGCTTTGGCGCCTGCAAAACTGTCCAGAACACTGCGGATTTCGTACAAGTCCTGCACTTCCTTGGCTTCGATGGCACGGACAAACACACCCGCATGTTTGCGTGAGACCACCAACCCGGAGCTTTCTAACTCTCGCAAGGCCTCTCGCACGGGCACGCGTGACACCTGAAGACGGCTGGCCACATCGGGCTCGCTGATGCGGTCGCCGGGCTTGATGTCCCCATTCAGGATGTGTTCCAGCAAGTCCTCGCGAACCAACTTGGCCAGCGAAGTGTCTCGCATCGTTTTGAGGCGATCAGAGGAGTCGGCGTTGATCCAAGGCAGCATGGTGTGGGGTGAGGTTTTTGGATATCGTATACGTTATTCAATCCGTCCGGGCGCCTTCTTGTCCAGTGCGCGACCCAAGTCCACAGGCTTGCTCTGGGGGCGCCACAAGGCCAGGGCGTCGAAGGGTCTGTCTGTGTGCGATGACCAGGTTGGCGCATCGGGCTCTAAAATGCGGGCAAATCACCAAGGTTGAAACATGAGCATCAAAAGCGACAAATGGATCCGCCGCATGGCCGAACAGCACGGCATGATTGAGCCGTTTGAGCCCGGCCAAATTCGCCAAAACGCGGCTGGCCAGAAAATCGTCAGTTATGGCACCAGCAGCTACGGCTATGACATCCGCTGCGCACCTGAATTCAAAGTGTTCACCAACATCTACAGCACCGTGGTGGACCCCAAGAACTTTGATGAACGCAGTTTTGTGGACATCGAAGGCGACGTTTGCATCATCCCGCCCAACAGTTTTGCGCTGGCCCGCACGGTCGAATATTTCCGCATTCCCCGCAATGTGCTGACCATTTGCCTGGGCAAAAGCACTTACGCCCGTTGCGGCATCATCGTCAACGTCACACCGTTTGAGCCCGAGTGGGAAGGCTATGTGACGCTGGAGTTCAGCAACACCACGCCACTGCCCGCCAAAATTTACGCGGGTGAAGGCTGCGCGCAGGTGCTCTTCTTGGAGAGCGACGAGGTGTGCGAGACCAGCTACAAGGACCGGGGCGGCAAGTACCAGGGCCAAGTCGGCGTCACGCTGCCCAAAACCTGAGGGTCAAACCCTGTTTTGGGCCCTTCAGCCCAAAATGCGACAATACCGGGTTAATGACCGACTCTTTTTCCAATTTATCGCTGGCCCCGACGCTGGCACGAGCCGTGGCCGAAATGGGCTACGAATCCATGACCCCTATCCAGGCCCAAGCCATTCCGGTGGTATTGACAGGCCAGGATGTCATGGGCGCAGCCCAAACGGGCACTGGCAAAACCGCAGCGTTTTCGCTGCCTTTGCTGCAGCGCCTGCTCAAGCACGAAAACCCCTCCACCTCACCCGCCCGTCACCCGGTGCGCGCCTTGGTGCTCTTGCCCACACGTGAGCTGGCCGACCAGGTCGCTCAACAAATCAAGATGTACGCCAAGTACACCCAGCTGCGCAGCGCAGTGGTGTTTGGTGGCATGGACATGAAGCCCCAGACCCTGGAGCTGAAACAAGGCGTCGAGGTGCTGGTGGCCACTCCAGGCCGTTTGCTGGACCACATCGAGGCCAAAAATGCGGTGCTCAACCAGGTCGAATATGTGGTGCTGGACGAAGCCGACCGCATGCTGGACATCGGCTTCTTGCCCGACTTGCAGCGCATCCTGAGCTTTTTGCCCAAGCAGCGCACCACGCTGCTCTTCTCGGCCACGTTCTCGCCCGAGATCAAGCGTCTGGCCGGCAGCTACCTGCAAAACCCGATCACCATCGAGGTGGCCCGTCCCAACGAAACCGCTTCGACGGTAGAGCAGCGTTTTTACGCCGCACAAGACGACGACAAGCGCCGCGTGATCCGCAAAGTGCTCGACGACCGGGGCATCAAGCAAGCCTTTATTTTTGTGAACAGCAAGCTCGGCTGCGGCCGCTTGGCCCGTTCTTTGGAGCGCGAAGGCTTGCGCACTGCCGCTTTGCATGGCGACAAAAGCCAGGACGAGCGCCTGAAAGCCTTAGAGGCCTTCAAGAAAGGCGAAGTCGATTTGCTGGTGTGTACCGATGTGGCCGCGCGCGGTCTGGACATCAAGGACGTGCCAGCGGTGTTCAACTTTGACGTGCCTTTCAACGCCGAAGACTATGTGCACCGCATTGGCCGCACAGGCCGCGCCGGGGCTTCGGGTTTGGCCGTCACCTTGGTCAGCCCGTCGGACACGCGTTTGGTGGGTGACATTGAAAAGCTGATCAAGAAAAAGCTGGAGGTCGAAACCCTGCAGCTGGACACCCGTCCCGCAGGTCCACCGCCAGAAAAGTGGGGCGAACGGCCAGAAGACCGCCCTCGCTCACGCGCCTCTGAAGGCCGTCGCCGGGAGCACGACCCCCGAGATGCTTTGGACGCACCGAATGAGCGACGCGGCGGATTCCGCCCAGCGCCGATCAACCGTGATCCGTTTTTCCAAAAGCCTTACGAGCCAGCGGCTGCAGACACGCCCCCGAGTTGGGAGCCCAGCACGCCCAGGTCAGCCAGGTCGTCGATTTCAGCCAACATCAAGCCCAAACGCAAAGTGGCCGCTTTGTTCAAGTCGGGCGATTGATCACTGAGCGGGCTGGGTTATACGGGGGCGACACGCCACAGTCGCAGGCCCCTGTCAAAATCGCAGCATGCACCGCTCTACAAACCACTGTCTGAAACCGCTTGTGATGGCCCTCCAATGGGCCATGGCAGGCTTTGCCGTTCTTCCTGGGCTTGCCTTGGCGCAAAACGCCAACCTTCCCGCAGGGGCCGCCACGGCCACCGATCTGGGCCAGGTGGAGGTGCGGGGCAACCGCAACAACGACACCGAAACGCGTCGAGAGTCCTCGGTGGCCAAAATTGTCATTGGCCGAGAAGAAATCCAAAAACAAGGCGATGCCAATTTGGGCGAAGTGCTCAAACGCCTGCCCGGCGTGACGGTGCAGGGCGCTCCCGGCCGTGGTGGTGCGATCCGCATGCGCGGCCTGGGCGGTGGTTTCACACAAATCTTGCTTGACGGTGAGCGCTTGCCGCCAGGCTTTTCCATCGACAGCTTGTTGCCTGAACAGGTCGAGCGCATCGAAATTTTGCGGGCACCCACGGCAGAAACAGGCGCTCGCGCCATTGCGGGCACCATCAACATCGTGTTGCGCGAAGGCCAAAAGGCCAACCCCGATGATTTGAAAATCACCCGCTCGCGCGAGTACGGCCACGATTCCACCTTGCTCAATTGGGTGCACAACCTCAACATCCAGCCCCTGACGGGCACGCTCACCATGTCGGTGACCGACCAATACAGACCTGATTCGAGCAGCTCGGTGATCTCCTCCAATGTGTTGGGCAACAGCACGCGCAACAACGAGTCGCTGGGGCATCGCCAAGCCATGCACGCCAACGCGCGCCTGCAATGGCGGGGCGAACAAGGCAAGACCCTGACCTTGACCCCTTTTGTGGTGTATTCGGATTTCACGGGCAATGGCCTGATCCAAGCCGATCGACTGGACACCGGTGCTGTGGCTTCTGAAGCGGCCCGAACCCTGAACCAAAGCCGTTTTGCCATGGCGCGTCTCAACGGTCAATGGGCCCAGCGCCTGTCGGCCGATGACCGCTTGGAAGTGCGCTTCGGTGTGGGCCACTCAGAGTACGACCTGCGTCTGGACCAAACCCTGACCACGCCCAGCGCCTCGCCCCCTTTGTTACGAAACACCACGCAATTCCAAAACTTTGTCGATCGCTCCGGCAGCCTGAGCAGCAAGTGGACCCGTGCCATGGACAACGGCCACCAAGTGGTCAGTGGCTTGGAACTGGAAGGCGTGCGCCGGGTGGAAGAGGCCCGGGGCTTGCTCGATGACAACGCGGGCGATTTGACGGCCCGCACCATGCGCTGGGCCGCCTATGCGCAAGACGAGTTCAAAATCAACCGCCATTGGTCTGCCCACACCGGCCTGCGCTACGAGGCCATCACGACCGAGGCGACCGACACCTCGGGCCTGAAATCCAACACCAGTTCTGTTTGGACCCCTTTGCTGCATGCCTTGTGGAAACCCGACCCCGCCAAGCGCGACCAGGTGCGCATGAGCTTAACCCGCAGCTACCGCACTCCCACTTTGCACAACCTCATGGCCCGTCCCGTGAGTTCGGGTGAAGAGGTCAGCCGACCCACCCGTCCTGACCGCATTGGCAACCCAGACCTCAGGCCTGAGATGGCCACGGGCATCGATGTGGCTTTTGAGCGCTACCTGACCGGTGGCGGCGTGCTCAGTGCCAACGTCTTTCGCCGTGAAATCAGCGACCTGATTCGTTACACCGTGAGCGAGCAAACGGGGTTGTTTTGGGCACCGAATCAAGCCCGTTGGGTGTCTTCCCCCATCAACATTGGCGATGCATCGACCCAAGGCCTGGAATTGGAAGCGAAGTTCCGGCTCAACCAAGCCATTACCGATGCTTTGCCCATCGACATCCGCAGCAACGTCAGCTTCTTCAGCTCCAAAGTCAGGCAAGTGCCCGGCCCCAACAACCGGCTGGACCAACAGCCTGACATGACGGCCAATTTGGGCGCCGATTACCGCATTCGCCGCATTCCTCTGACCTTGGGCGGCAACCTCAATTGGAACCCCGACTACGACACGCGCCGCACCGAGCAGCAGTTCTTTTACCAAGGCGTCAAACGGGTGGCCGATGTTTATGGGTTGTGGCGCATTTCGCCCGCCAGCGCCATCCGTCTGACGGTCAGCAATTTGCAGCCGCGCGACTACATCACGGCCAGCACCTTTGACAACGGCACCTACAAAGAGTCCTCGCGCACCACCGACCGCAACTGGCGCAATGTGCAGTTGCGTCTGGAAATGAAAATCTGATCTCAAGGAGACCCGCATGGCCGTCAAAAATGCCGAATGGCACGATCGCATGTACAACAACCGGGCCTTGGTGCCCGACTTTGCTGACCACTTTGCCCATTGGCAAAACGCATCGGCAAGCGCCCGCGCCCAACTGAAGTCAACACTTGACTTGCCCTATGGCGACGGCCCCGGCGAGACGCTGGACATCTTCCCTGCCCAAGACGCCAACGCGCCCGTGGTCATCTTCATCCACGGCGGCTACTGGCGCAGCCTCGACAAATCAGACCACTCTTTTGTGGCCCCAGCCTTGCGCGACATCGGGGCCTGTGTGGTGGTGGTCAATTACGCCTTGTGCCCCGGTACGCTCGAGCATCCCGTCACCATCCCCGACATCGGTTTGCAGATGGCCAAGGCCACCGCTTGGGTCTGGCGGCACATTGCCGAGCACGGTGGTGACCGCAAGAACATCAGCGTGATGGGCCATTCAGCAGGGGGTCATTTGGCGGCCATGTTGCTTGGCTGCGACTGGAAAAAAGTTGGCCGCGATTTGCCCGCTGGCCTGGTGCGCAAAGCCCTGTCTATCTCGGGCCTGTTTGACTTGGATCCCATTCGCAAAACGCCGTTTGTGCAGGCCGACCTGCGCATCACCCCGACCCATGTGCGCATGGCCAGCCCCGCCAAATGGCAGCGCCCACGTCAAGGCGTTTTGTACACCGTGGCTGGGGGTGACGAGAGCCCCGAGTTTTTGCGCCACAACCGTTTGATTCACCAAGCTTGGGGCCCCAAGACCGTGCCCGTTTGCGAAGACTTGGCAGGTCTCAACCACTTCAGCATTGTCACCGATTTGACCCGATCCGGCACGCGTTTGCATGCGCTGGCCAAGCAGCTGATTGCTGCTTCTTGATCCGGCACGCTGAAGTTTGAATCTTGGTCACCGGTATCCCGTAGGTCGGTGGCTTTAGCCTTGACATGCAGCCTACGTCACAGCCCGCAGTGTCGGGGCTGAAGCCACCGACCTACCAAACTTTTAGCCCCGAACTTTCGGGGCTTTTTTTCAGTCCAACTTGATGTTGGCGGTCTTGATGGCCTGGGTCCAGTCTGCGATTTCGCGGTCCAGCAGTTTGGTCATGTCGGCGGGGGCGAGAAAGCGCACCTCAATGCCCGCTTGGTCGGCCCGCTGCTTGCTCTCGGGCAAGTCCAAGCTGCGTTTGACGGCATCGGCCAATTGGTTCACGGTGGCTGTGGGCGTGCCCGCTGGAGCGTACAGGGCCACCCAAGCTTCCAGGTCAATATTGGGGTAACCCGCCTCTGCCATGGTGGGCACTTGGGGCATGCCGGGGTGGCGTTTTTTGCCTGTGACCGCCAGCGCCTTGAGCTTGCCCGCCTGGATGTGTTGCATCACCGAGGGCGGTGTCGTCATGAACACCTGCACCTGGCCCGCCAACACGTCGGCAATGGCTTGGCCCGAACCCTTGTAAGGCACATGCACCAAATCCACGGCCGTTTGCTGCTTGAAGATTTCGGTGCCGATGTGAGAGACCGAACCATTGCCTTGAGACGCGTAGTTCAGCTTGCCCGGGTTTTGCTTCAAAAACGCGATGAAATCACGCATGTTGTTGGCAGGCACCGAAGGGTGCACCGCCACCACGTTGGTGGCCACAGTGATCAGGCCCACGGGTGTCAAATCTTTCAACTCCCATGGCAGTTTGCTCATGAGGATGGGGTTGGCAATGTGGTAACCCGAGTACGACACCAACAAAGTGTGGCCATCTTTGGGGCTGCGCGCCACTTGTTGGTAAGCCAAGTTGCCGCTGGCACCGCCCTTGTTGTCAATCACGACCGATTGGCCGATCAAACGGCCCAAAGGCTCCGAGATCAAGCGGGCCGATGTGTCGACCAAGCCGCCTGGTGGCACAGGCACCACCAGGGTGATCTGCTTGCTGGGGAAGGCCTGGGCCATCAAAGCCAAGGGGGCGCACAGGCTGGCCAGGGCCAGCAGTTTGGAAAATTGGCGACGAGTTGTCATGTTTGTCTCTCTTTGTCGGTGGGTTTTAAAAATCAACGCATGCCAATTTTTGAGTCGTTGAAAATGTTTTTGGCTTCGCGGGGCAAGCTGCGCCAGTACTGGTGTTGTGAGTCGACCGTGCCGCCCAGCGCCACCGCCGCTTCCCAGCCCCAGCGCGGCTTGTACAAGAAAGAACGGGCCAGCGCCACCAAGTCGGCGTCGCCGCGCTGCAGCACCGCTTCGGCCTGGGCAGGCTCTGTGATCAGGCCCACGGCGATGGTGGTCAGGTCAGAAGCGGCTTTCACGGCTTTGGCCAAGTGAACTTGGTACTCCGGCCCTAAGACGATTTTTTGTAAAGGCGAAACACCGCCCGACGAAATGTGTACAAACTGCGCCCCGGCTTGCTTGAGCTGCACGGACAGTTCGGCGGTTTCTTCGACCGTCCAGCCGCCGTCCACCCAGTCGGTGCCCGAAATGCGCATGCCCAACGTGCCACCAAAGGCCTCGCGCACGGCTTTGAAGACTTCCATTGGCAAGCGAATGCGGTTTTCAAACGAGCCGCCATACACGTCGGTACGCTGGTTGGACAAAGGCGACAAAAACTCGTGCAGCAAATAACCGTGCGCGGCGTGCAACTCGATGGCCTCAATGCCCAGTTCGTGGCTGCGGCGGGCGGTGTTGACAAAGTCGGCCTTGAGTTGTGCGATGTCGGCCAGACTCATCTCTGTGGGGGCCGCTTCATTGGGCAGGTGGGGCAGGGCGCTGGGGGCCACGGGCTGCCAGCCACCGTTTTCGGGGGCGATCAGCATGCCGCCGTCCCAAGGGGCTGCGCTCGATGCCTTGCGGCCTGCATGGCCGATCTGGATGCACACGGGCATGGCTGGCGCCAAGTGGCGGGCACGGTGCAGTTTGTCACCCAGCGCCGCTTGCGTGGCGTCGTCCCACAGGCCCAAGCAGCCAGGGCTGATGCGACCCACCGCCGACACGGCCGTGGCCTCGATGGTGAACAGGCCCGCGCCGCTGTTGAGCAAGTTGGTCCAGTGCGTCAGGTGCCAGTCGGTGGCTTGGCCGTTGTCGGCCGAGTATTGGCACATGGGGGCGACCACGATGCGGTTGGGCAGGGTGAGGGGGCCAGAGGGCGCATTGAAGGTGAAGGGGGTGAACAGCAAACTCATGGTGTGGGGGAAGGTGGGTGGTGGCAAGAATGGCGCTGGCTTAGCCAGCTTGGCAGGGAGATTTGCGGAGCAATCCCAACGCAAGACGTGCGATCTTAGGCAGATCAAGAGGCAAGGCTTATCCTCTGCGTGACATCAATCACTGCCCGCACTCGGACATTTTCGAAATGCGTCCCAAAGTGTCCATTCATCAGGCAATGGCGCATCGATGACCAGCGGCTGGCCAGAGACAGGGTGGTTCAGCTGCAGGCTTTGCGCATGCAGCCACAGCCGTTGCAACCCGATCAAATCTGCCACCGCGCGGTTGAGGGGACCTTTGCCGTGCGTGGCGTCACCCAATATCGGGTGGGCGATGTGCTTCATGTGGCGGCGCAGTTGGTGGCGGCGGCCGGTCATGGGTTGCAGTGCCACCTCGGCCCAGCGCAGGCTCGTGAATTCGCCTTGCGCAATGGGCAGCGCGCCCCGGCGCAAGGTGCTGTAACGGGTTTGGGCTGGCTGGATTTCTTCGCGTTCAGACCGCATGTCATCGGGCATGCGCTTCAAGGGGTGGTCGATCAGGCCCTCGTCGGCGGGCCAGCCACGCACCACGGCGCGGTAGATTTTGTGCAGACCCTCTCCGGTCTCAAAAGCTAGGCCCAGCGTGCGCGCCACCTCGGCGCTCAGCGCAAACACCAGCACGCCGCTGGTGCCTTTGTCGAGCCGGTGCACGGGCCAGACATGCTGCCCGATCTGGTCGCGCAGGGTTTGCAGCACAAAGCGGGTTTCGCCCTTGTCCAGCGGGGTGCGATGCACCAGCCAGCCCGCAGGCTTGTGCACGATGGCGAGATAATCGTCCAGGTAAAGGATGTCGAGCATGTTGTTCTTATTGTCACCCGCCAAATCTCTGGACTACGAAACCCCCGCTGCGGGCGTGCCGCACACGCTGCCGCAGTTTGTGCCGCAATCGCAGGCCCTCATTGAGGTGCTGCGCCAAAAGTCGCCTCAGCAAATCGCCGAGTTGATGGACTTGTCGGACGCGCTGTCGGTCCTGAACGTGGCCCGCTACGAAGCCTGGGCGCCGAAGTTCACCGCCAAAAATTCCAAGCAGGCCGTGCTGGCCTTCAATGGCGACGTGTACGAAGGCCTGGACGCCAAGACCCTGTCAGCGCAAGACTTGGACTGGGCGCAAAACCATGTGGGCATTTTGAGTGGCCTGTACGGCGTGCTGCGCCCGCTGGACTGGATGCAGCCCTACCGTCTTGAGATGGGCACCACGCTGCAGACCGACAAGGGCAGCAACCTGTACAAGTTTTGGGGGCCGCAAATTGCCGAGCACCTGAACGCCCAGCTGGCCCAAGACAAAACTCCGGTCATCGTCAACCTGGCCTCGCAAGAGTATTTCAAGTCGGTCGACCGCAAAACCCTCAAGGCCCGCGTGATCGAGTGCGTGTTCGAAGACTTCAAAGGCGGCAAATACAAAATCATCAGCTTCAACGCCAAACGGGCGCGGGGCTTGATGGCCCGCTATGCCATTCAAAACCGCATCAGCCACCCCGAAGGCCTGCTGGGTTTTGACCTGGAAGGCTATGGCTACGACCCGGCCGTTTCTGAACCCGACCGTTTGGTGTTCCGTCGCAAGGTGCGAGCATGAGCATGAACTCCCCAGAACAATCCCAACTCGGCAAGTCCAGCGCCTACGTCGACCAGTACGACGCCAGCTTGCTGTTCCCCATCCCCCGCGCCACCAAGCGGGCCGAGATCGGCGTCACCGGGCAGCCCGTGTTTTTTGGGGCTGACTTGTGGACCGCGTTTGAGCTGTCGTGGCTCAACACCAAAGGTAAACCGCAGATCGCACTGGCGCACATCACCGTGCCGGCCGAAAGCACGCACATTGTGGAGAGCAAGTCCTTCAAGCTGTATCTGAATAGCTTCAACAACACCCGGCTGGACAGTGCCGACGTGGTGCGCGACATGATCCGCCGCGACATCAGCGCGGCCATATGGCACGGCGGCGCGATGCAGGCCAGCGTGGGCGTGAAGCTGCTTTTGCAAGAACAGTTTGACGCCGAGCCCGTGCACGAGCTCGACGGCCTGAACCTCGACCGCATGGACATCGAGTGCAGCCGCTACCAGCCCGCGCCCGACTTGCTCACGGCCAAGCAAGACGAGCAGCCGGTCAGTGAAACCCTGATCAGCCACTTGCTCAAAAGCAATTGCCTGGTCACGGGCCAGCCCGACTGGGGCAGCGTGCAAATCACCTACAGCGGCCCGCAGATCGAGCAAGCGGGTTTGCTGCAATACATCGTGAGCTTTCGCAACCACAACGAGTTCCATGAGCAATGCGTCGAGCGCATCTTCATGGACATCTGGACGCGCTGCAAACCCACCAAGCTCACGGTGTATGCCCGCTACACCCGCCGTGGTGGGCTGGACATCAACCCCTGGCGCACCAGCGCACCGGGTGCATTGCCGCCCAATGTGCGCACGGCGCGGCAGTGAGCGCATTCAATGCGATCCCCAACATGACCCCCACCACCCGACGCGTTGCGCAAGCCTTGTTGTACGAGGCCATTGCCATCGCCGTGGTCGGGCCTGTGTTGAGCCTGGCCTTTGACAAGTCGCCCGCCTCCACATTGGGCCTGGCGGTCGTTTTGTCGAGCATTGCACTGACGTGGAACTACGTCTTCAACTGGCTCTTTGAGCGCTGGGAGTCGCGCCAATCGGTGCGTGGCCGCTCCTTTGTCAGGCGGCTGGCCCATGGGGCGGGTTTTGAAGGCGGCTTGGTCATCATTCTTTTGCCCGTCATGTCGCTGTGGCTGGACATTTCGCTCACCGCCGCCTTGCTGGCCAACTTGGGCCTGCTGGCGTTCTTTTTCTTTTATGCCATCGCGTTCACTTGGTGCTTCGACCGGGTCTTTGGCTTGCCTGCTTCTGCCCAGGCGGGCGATGTCAAACAGAGTGGATGATCCGAGTTTCCCGCGATTGCTTTGGTCAAGTTTTTGACCCCACCCACCCAGCACCCGGTACGACATGAACGAAACTGCTTACAAAATCCTGTTTGTCTGCATGGGCAACATCTGCCGAAGCCCCACAGCCGAAGCGGTTTTCTTCAAACGGCTGGCTGAGCAAAACCTTTTGCACAAAGTCCAAGTGGATTCGGCAGGCACACACAACTTTCACCCCGACGCACCACCCGATGAACGCAGCCAAAAGCATGCCCTCAAAAGAGGCTACGAGCTGGCGCACCTGAGGGCCAGGCCTGTGGTGGACAGAGACTTTGAAACCTTTGATTTGCTCTTGACCATGGATTGGGACAACCGCGCCCTTTTGGAAGAAAGATGCCCCGCGCAGCACCAACACAAGATCCGGGGCTTGGCGGAGTTTTTGCTCACCACACAGGCCTCGGTCATCCCCGACCCTTACTACGGTGGAGACCAGGGCTTTGAGCATGTGCTGGATTTGATCGAAGAAGCCAGTGAGGGCCTTGTGAAATTCGTCACGCACAAGGTGCAGAGTTAAAGACCATCCCATTGGGTTAGAGTCGCGTCCACCCTTTTTTCCCTTTGCGTTCCCTTTTGGCCGACCAAGACCCCACCCCCACTGCACATCTTTCTGTTGAACACGAGTTACGCCATGTGCGTGCCCTCATGCGGCTGGAGCAACAGGAAGACCAGGCGCAGTTCAAGCTCAAAAACGCCAGTGCCAGCATCAAAGAGCGCCGTCGGCGTGGCCTGACTTGGTACCCCGTCACCATCACCCAAGAAGACATTGGTTTTGGGGGCAAGGTGGTGCTGGAGCTGGAGCGCCCGGCGCATCGGCAAGACCTGCATTTGTTCCAAGTGGGGGCGGCGGCTGCGCTGTTCAGCAGTGCGCCCGGCTACTCTGGGCCTGACCGGCCCGTGGTCAGCGGCGTGGTGACCCGCGTGCGGCGCAACAAGCTGCTGGTGGCCACCACCAAAGAAGCGCTGCCCGACTGGGTGCGGGACGGCAGCACCCTAGGCATTGACCTGACCTTTGACGAGGTCAGCTACCGCGAGATGAACCAGGCCCTGAGCGCGGTCATGGTCGCCCACGGCAACCGCCTGGCCGAACTGCGCGACGTGCTGCTGGGTGCTCAGGCAGCCCGCTTTCGCGAGTCCCAAGCCGACGACCTGTTTTACCCCAGTGCGCTCAACGACTCGCAGCTGGCCGCTGTGCGCCATGTGGTCACGGCGCAAGACGTGGCCATCATCCACGGCCCGCCCGGCACGGGCAAAACCACCACGCTGGTGCAAGCCATTTTGGAAACCATTCGCCGCGAGCGGCGCGTGCTGGTGTGCGCCCCCTCGAATACCGCCGTGGACCTGCTGACCGAAAGGCTGGCCGAGCGCGGTGTGAATGTGATCCGCCTGGGCAACCCCAGCCGCGTATCCGAACTGCTGCTCAAACACACGTTGGATGCTGGGGTGATGGCCCACGCCAGCTACGCCAAGATGCATGCGATGCGCCAAACCGCTGAACAGCACCGAGAAGCTGCCAGTGAACGCGTTCGCAACTTTGGTTTTGAGGAACGACAGCGCCGCCTATGGCTAAAGGAAGAAGCCCGCACGCTGCGCCAAGCCGCCGACGATTTGGAGCGCTTCATGACCGAAGACGTGCTCGAATCGGTGCAAGTCATCACCAGCACGCTGGTGGGTGCCAGCCACCGCGCCATTCGCCACCTGGGCTTTGAGACCGTCTTCATCGACGAAGCCGCCCAGGCCCTTGAGCCGGGTTGCTGGATTCCGATTGCCAAGGGCCAGCGCCTGGTGTTGGCGGGCGACCACCACCAGCTGCCACCCACCGTCAAAAGCGAAAAAGCCGCCCGCGAAGGCCTGCGCGAAACCCTGTTTGAAAAGTGCATCCAGCGCCAACCGGGCACGGCCCGCATGCTGAAGGTGCAATACCGCATGCACGCGCACATCATGGGCTTCAGCTCCGAGAAGTTTTATGGCGGCCAGCTGGTGCCGCACGCCAGCGTGCGCCATGCTGACTTGGCCGCTTACGACACGCGCTTTAATGACCCACGTTTTTCGCCCGACCTGCCCGTGGAATTCATCGACACGGCAGGCTGCGGCTATGAAGAACTGGCCATTCCCGAAAGCCGTTCAACCGCCAACCCCGAAGAAGTCCACTTGCTACTGGAGCGCCTGGCGCAGCTGCTGGCCAAACTGTCGGAACCAGGCGAACCCACCGACCCAGATCAGCGCCCGCTGACCATCGGCGTCATTGCACCATACCGCGCCCAAATCAACTATTTGAAAGACGCCATCGAAGACAGCGCCGTGCTGAACGACTTGCTGCTGCAACGCAGGCTCAGCGTGGGCACCGTCGATTCGTTTCAGGGCCAAGAGCGCGACATCATTGCCATCACCTTGACGCGCAGCAACCCCCAAGGCGAGATCGGCTTCCTGTCCGACATCCGCCGCATGAACGTGGGCATGACCCGCGCACGGCGCAAGTTGTTGCTGGTGGGCGATTCGTCCACGCTTTGTCGCCATCCGTTTTTTGTGGAGTTGTTGGCGTATGTGAAGGGCGTGGGGGGGGGGCTACCGCTCAGCGCATGAGGTGGCCAAGATAAGCTCCTTGTGATACATTGAATACATGTATTCATTGGAGGATTTGATATGGCAACTTCAATTCGTCTTGCTCCAGAGACCGAGCAAAGGCTTGACTATCTCGCATCCCAAACTGGGCGCACCAAGGCTTTTTACCTGCGCGAAATCATCGAGCAGGGCATCCAAGAAATGGAAGACTACTACCTCGCTGCCGATGTGCTTGCGCGTGTCCGTCAAGGGAAGGAACAGGTCCATTCCGCTGCCGATGTGAGACGAGACCTTGGCCTGGACAATTGAATACGCCGAAACGGCCAAAGGCCAGCTGCGCAAGCTCGACAAACAGATGGCGCGGCGCATCGTTGACTTTATGGACGAGCGTATTGCCGGACAGGAAAACCCCCGCAGCACGGGCAAGGCATTGGTCGGACCGCACGGAGGATTCTGGCGCTACCGGGTGGGCGATTGCGAAGCCCAAATTCAAAGCAACATGAGTGATTGAGCGATCGTTCAGGATGCCAACATCCTGATCTGTGAGGTGCTGCGCCAATCCACCATTGCGCAAATCCTCTGCCAGATCAATGGAGGGCTTTACGCAGCTCTGACCTCGCTCAGCAAATCGGGGTGGCGATCCAGCACCTTGAGCAACTTGACCAAAGCCAGCGGCGGTTTGGTCTTGCCGTTCTCGTAACGAGAAAACGCATTCACACCACCGCCAAAAATATCGGCAGCTTCACGCTGATCCAGGTCGAGCTTCTTGCGGACTTTGGCAATGTAGCTGGGGTCAACATAAGCAGCATTCACTTGCCTTTGATGCACCCCAAGCAACTCGCTGTATCGGTCGCCGTGTTCGCGGCTCAAAACGACTTCACCGCAGGCAGGACAGAAATCACCGGTCACGTCGGGAATGGTGGTGCTTTCGCCCTTGTAGACATAGGGCATGTCGCGGGTATCGTGGATCAGTTCAGCCGCTCCACAGCATGGGCATTTCATGGTCACAGCTCCTTGAATGAAACAATCAAAACGTCGTCGATGACAGTCAGCTTGAGATACACCTCAGCGCCGCTGGAGGTCTTGGCGTGGTACACGTCCTGCCAAATCCGGTGATCCGCATGGGTCGTCATGCTCTTGTAGAAGTTGGCAGAAGTCAGAGACATAACGACAGCACACATTCCGGCCAAGTCGCTGATGCCCATCTCAAGAGCCCCATTGAACGCGCTCGCTGTCGCCCTGACATGACCACCCTCGACCAGCGCCTGGACAACGGCCAGCTTGCAGTGAGGGGTACTTTTCTCCATGGCAAATTATAACCAAGTAGGTTTATTTGGCAGGTAGGTTAACGGTCAAGCCATGCGGCATCTTCAAAATCTGACCTCGATAAGTTTTTGACGATGGTCAAGCGTCCGAGTTTGAGCGGGCCCGTGAACTGATTGGAAAAACCATCCACGAATGCCATGGTGAGGGGGCTTGGCGGCTTCAGTGGCGATAACTTGCTGCAACCCCCGTGGTTGTGGGCATGCGTTCGGCCGCCAGAACGTGCACTTGGCCGCCTAACTTCTCAACCAACGTGCCCAGGTCGTCCAACACGTCGT
>NZ_JBBAPF010000002.1:0-244550 GCF_040400975.1 Limnohabitans sp.
GCCTTCGAACAGTTGCACCTTGTTCAAGCTCAAAGCCAAGACTTGGTAACGCTCAACCGATTGCAAAAATTGTCGCAAAGCTTGGGTGTGAAAGCTGTCGGCCACCACCGCCAAGTCGGCCACCGGTCTGGGCAACACGTAGATGCGGAAAAAATCAGTCGCCCCCATCACCACCAGCCCGTCGAGCGTGTGCTCCCAAAAGGCGTGGTCGTTTTCCAAAGCCTCAAATGGCGCAATGAGGGCGCGCAGTGCATCGGGCGCTTGGTGGTGCAGAGATGTCTTCAGTGCGCCAACCAGATGGCGAAAACGGATCGGGTCTTGCTGGTTATCGGGGTGACTGCGGTGGGTGCCCATGTACAGAGACAGACAGGGCCGGGCGTGCAACCCAACAAGTTCCTCCAGGCTGGCGCTGGTCAGCTTGAGCGGGGTGTGACGAGCTTGCATGCAAATTCCTATTTGTTGGCGTTGACACCATGACGGCGGGACCTGGCCCCATGGGCAGTGCGCTGACAGTGCCGCAGAGTACGGCACCTGGGGCCTGGCCTCAAGCCAAGGTTTGCATGCAGTCTGCGTTGTCAGCCCTCCAAAGTCTGTACTTCAGCGAACGGTCTAGCGCAATGCCCGCGCTGTGGGTGCGTGTGTCGTGGTGCGCATGAGATGGGCAAACAGACGTGAATCGGGCATTGCCATTGCGGAGGTTGTCACGCTAAGCTAATGCATAAAAAATGACTGCATGCTGACACGGCATGGATAAAGCGAGACCTAGGGGAGCTGCATGAAAAAGCCAAAGATAGCAAAAAGGCTATACTCGAACTCCAGTGGACTGTGACCCTGCATCCACTGGCAGAGCGTGAATTGCAGACCATCCCCGCCGACATGCAAGCCCGGTTTTTGCACATCGGTGAAATGCTGGAAGAGCTAGGACCGCAGCGTGTGGGCTTGCCGCACATACGGCCATTGGAAAGCAAGCTGTGGGAAATGCGCATGACGGGCCGCGATGGCATTGCCCGTGCCGTTTACGCCGCCGTTCAGGGGCGCACTTTGCTGGTGCTGCATGTGTTTGTGAAAAAGACACAGACCACACCACGAAGCGCGATTGAAACCGCATTGAAACGCCTGGAGGAATCGACGTGAAAAGCCTGAAAGACGTGAAAGCCCAACTGCTGGCCAACCCCGCCGTTCGCCAAGCCTATGACGCACAAGCACCGGAGTTTGAGCTGGCCCGTGAACTGATTGCAGCGCGTATGAAAGCGGGCCTGACGCAAGGCGATGTGGCCGCGCGAATGGGCACGACTCAAAGCGTGGTGGCACGCATCGAAAGTGGCAGGGGCACGCCATCCATGCGAACAGTCCAACGCTTTGCCAGCGCCGTGGGAGCGCGTGCCGTGGTGCGCATGGAGCCTTTGACGGCTGCGTGACCAGCTGCTGCAACGCAGGCGCAGCGTGGGCACCGTCGATTCGTTTCAGGGCCAAGAGCGCGACATCATTGCCATCACCTTGACGCGCAGCAACCCCCAAGGCGAGATCGGCTTCCTGTCTGACATCCGCCGCATGAATGTGGGCATGCCCCGCGCCCTGCGCAAGCCATTATCGGTGGGCGATTCCGCCACGCTTTGTTGCAGTTTGTGCTGGAATCTAGTGAATTGAACGTTCTTCCTGAACGCTGATGCCTGCATCAATAACTTGATTTATATCTCACTAGCAAGATGTTCCTTGAAGAAGGAGCAGAACCTGCTCGCAGAAGAGTCAAATATCACTAAATTCCTTCGAGTGCGTGTAATCCCTGTGTAAACCATCTCCGCATCATCTTCAGGCGCAATAATGCAAAACACAGTTTGGGCCTCGAGCCCTTTGAAGCTATGGGTTGTAGATAGCTTGATGAGGCCAGAATTCTGCATAAAGAATGCCTTCTTTCGCCGCCTGATCGTTTTGATCCCTTCTTGAAACTGCAGTGAGCCTCTCTCGGCAATTCCTGAAAGTAAATCAAGTTCCGACGCGTCTTCAAACATGACTTTTGTTTTTTCAGTCTGTTTCAGCGCCTCATTCAATGGCATAAGCCATTCGACTTTTGAACTAACGATAGCGATGTCGTTTGGATGGAGCTGGAATTTACTGATGTACCGTTGAATCTTCTGGATGATGCTTACTGGGTCGAATGCCTTGCCATAGGTTTCGTATATCAGAAGGTCTAGATTCATGCTGGTCTGGGTAGACTTTTCTTCGACAAAATCTAAGTCTGGGTACTTCTCGATAAGATGCCTCCTCTGGAAGCGATTGAACAACTGGAGTAGTGGCGAGTCGCCATCGGAGCGATAGGATTTTTTAAGTTTGATCCAACTACCGAAACCAAGAACGATCGGGGATTCGCGGCTGTCATTTGATCGGTTGTAGATGTTTTGAGACTGATCGCCGAACATCACCATCTCGCCATCGTCAGCTAAGAAGAAATCACGAACTAGCTTAATCCAGTCGGGTAAGTAATCCTGAACTTCGTCGATAAGAATCGTTCGGTACTTTTCGGTTTCGACGCCAGCAAACAGACTCTTCATGCCGTATACAAAGTCTAGGTCGGCACGTCGGGAATCGGAGAGATTTTCAAGTTTTGAGGACAGCTCGATACCGCAGTTGTTCAACTGGCTACTGATAAAGGCGTGGTAGTTGATTATTTCGTAGCGATCTTGATCGCCGCCGCGAAGGCGACTAATTGTGTCCCGAATGTAGTGACGCAGAGTGATGTTGTAAGTCAGTATCAGGACCTGGCCCTGATGGCGCTTGTGGGCATTGATTGCCCGTTGCGCAAGGACGGTAGTTTTGCCGCAGCCTGCCACTCCTTTGACCTTTGCAAAGCCTGGCTGGCTTTCGGTAAGAGCCAGCTGCTTTGCGTCGAATGGTAATACGATTCCTTGTTGCTGGGTATGCACGGGGGGGCGCAGTCTTCGCTCAAAATCCTCTTGAATTTCAGGGGTGAACAGAATGCTCGCATTTAATTTGTCGAGCAAACGAATTTTCCTGATGAGATTATCTACACCCCATGACATAGCCAGGTCACGGTCCAACTTGTAGCGTGCGCGGTCGCACCAATCCATTTGTTTGTCATATTGCATTTGTCCAATATGCAGTCTATCTTTATTTAGCTTCAGGACCCGGTCACGAACCTCATCAAGTGCAGTGCTGTATAGGAACTTGAGCTGATCTCGGGTTGCACAGTGGAAGTAAACACCGACCGTGATTAGTTTGTAGAAGTTACGATTATTGAGGTGTTGAAGTCCAAGAACTGGGAGGTGCAAGTTGAAAAGATTTTCCTTGTAACGGAACGCCTGTTGCTGTGGCGAGCGAATTACCTTGTCATCATAGAACCATCGACTATTGATGTCGACCCGATGATTATTAAGATTCCAATCTTTGACTTCAATAATCAATGCGCCGCACCCAGGTTTAAGCACGATGATGTCGGGCCGATCGCCGTCGAGGTATGGGTTAAAGTAAATATCGTAAGAGTCATCGAGCATGTCCTTTAAGACCATGAGCAAATGACGTTCGCCGTCGGTGGGTGGCACTGTCAGTCTGTTAATGTTTGCAAGATCAGGATAAATTTTTGCCATTGCTCAGAAGTTACAGAATGCGGTTGTGGACGTTGAACTTACCCAAGTGCTAATAATGTTCATACTTGTGGCGAAATCACAAAGATTTTTTCAATCTTAGGATCATCGATACCATTTTTGCTTTCAAACGGAACCGGTTTCAAAAGAGAAACTTGGCGGCAAAGAGTAAAGTTGATCGTAGAAGTTTGGTCTTGAAATTTTGGACTGAAAATTCTGACTTACAGCATCATCACCGTAGTACTTGAGCAAGTTGCCGTACATGACAGGCAGTACTTCGGTGATGAATCGAACAACTAGCTCGTCAGGCATGCTGAGCAAAACCATCTCGAGATCTCTAGCCTGCATCTTGTCTCTCTCATCGAACTCAATGAATGGTGGGTCAATTTCAATATGCGCTAATGTCAGCAATCCGGTCACAAGCCAGCCTAGCTGTTTACTGGCTGCGAGTAATGCCAAAAAGCTTGGAAAGCTGAGCGGCAAATTTTTGTGGATGCGGTAGAAAGACACCACCAGTTCGTGCAACCGTGCCTCAACCTCATGCCTTTCAAGAATGTATTTGAGGTGAGGGAGCATCGCGTTCGACCGGGCTGATTCGGTAAACAGTTGGTCATCTGACCAAGTTACAAAACGGCTGTAGCTAGTGATGTGCTCCTCTTTGTGCTGTAGCAAGTGGATGTGCTCGTGCGAGATCATTGAAGCTGCGTTCAGCTGTTTTTTAGCAACCCTTCCGGTCTTGATAACTATCTCGTATTCATCTTTTCGTAAAGGCGCGAAGAAGCCAAGTGAAGTCGCTGCTTGTGGGCCCATACGAATAAGCCTAAGCGTACTTGCCAAAAATATCGCCCCCAACGCAATCCACATTAGTGCTTTACTGCCAATTCCCTTGCTTCCAACATAGCGCTTCAAATTCGCAATGTCATCAGGCATAAGATTTTTAATGGTTGTCGACAGTGAATCTTCGTCTTCAGCACCTTCCGCGATCCGCTTCGTCATGACCACGTTATGAATATGCTCACCGATACCACGGACCCTAATTGTGGTGAATTCGCCCGTCAGGCCTTTACCACTCAGTGGCTTTGGCGGAAACTCGCCAAAGTCTTTTCTCAGCTGTCTTTCTGATGTGGTCACTTCAGCCGAATAAAAGTGACGAAGAAGTAGGTTGAGAAATCTCATAGAGCGTAGTTAAAGGTGTGGTGTGATCTGTATTGTTTGTTGAGCCTTGCAACTGTAAGCGAGTCCAGTTCTGAATGGGTGTTTTAACTGCATCAGGTAAACGACAACACCAACAAACGCCCATGCACTACTTTCGTTCGACCAAAAGGTGAATTTTGGCTGTTCCCGAAAGCCGACCAACGGCCAACCCCGAAAAAGCCCACTTGCTGCTGTAGCGACTGGCGCAGCTGCTGGCCCAACTGTCGGAACCAGGCGAACCCGCCGAACCAGACCAGCGCCCGCTGACCATTGGCGTGATCGCGCCGTACCGCGCCCAAATCAACTATTTAAAAGACGCCATCGAAGACAGCGCCGTGCTGAACGACCTGCTGCTGCAACGCAGGCTCAGCGTGGGCACCGTCGATTCGTTTCAGGGCCAAGAGCGCGACATCATTGCCATCACCTTGACGCGCAGCAACCCCCAAGGCGAGATCGGCTTCCTGTCCGACATACGCCGCATGAACGTGGGCATGACCTGCGCTCGGCGCAAGTTGCTGCTGGTGGGTGATTCGTCCACGCTTTGCAGGCATGTGCCGCTGGGACAATGAAAGATAGATGCCAACATCATTGATCAAACGGTTCAAGATTCTTGGCGACTTCGAGCCATGAATACTTCATTGACTCGCTGATTCCTTCAAGTCCCGGAAATAAGCGCTTTGCCGTTGTCCCTGCCTGTACAAGTTGCTTGACTACCTTGTAATAGCTATCCTTTTCGTTATCAAAGACAAATTCGACCCAGGGCGTGTTGTGTGGTTTTATGGTCTTCACCGGAACAAGATTCTTTTGCAGCCAATCTTCGATATCCAAGTCGATGCGGCTCGGCACCATAAACAAGCCGTCTTGGGCCTCCTGCCTTGGATTGAGTTTGGTGCCGTCAAAGAAGCCCACAAAATCAACAGCTGCGGCTTCGGTGCCAATTCCATATTCCTCTGTTTTGGGGTTGAAAGGCGGGGCTTTGTTTGCATACTGCGGTAGCTTTTCGCGTGCTGCTTTTGCTCGTCCACGAACACTATCTAAGTGGAGCGCGTGAATGCTGTACGGCCCCTGACCCTTGCCGGATTCACGCAAAGCAAAATAGAGTGCAGTAGCTGGATTGAATGTGAAGTCCAATAGCCGCGTAGGGCTTCCGTAATGCTGCATCAACGCCAGCCACGTAAGCTTATCGCTTGCGTCGGGAAGATGACCAAGATGAATGTGCGCAGCTCCGCGAAATCGATTAATCAGAGAGCGCTCTCTGGGATACCGACTTGAAGAGCGGATCGCTTTGCCTTGATGATTTCGAAGGAAACGATCAAGGCTTGATTCCAGCTTCCAGTTATTGGGTCCATCGTCAGCGAAGCGCGAGTGGCCTCGGTAAACCCAGCTCCGTATTCCCATTTGCTCGACTTGCTTGAAGTAGTCGTGTGCATCTTCACAGTGAATTTTCTTGGTCAATATGCTCATCATCTTTCTGTGGCTTTGGATTTAGGTGTTTTCTTGGCTGCTGGCACAGGCAGCAAGCTGGTGATGCGCTGGTACAGCTCGAACAGGAAGGCCACGCGTTCGGCGTCGGAGGTGTAGGACTTTTTGCCGCCGCTGGGTTGGTATGCGGCGTCTACGGCGGTGTCTAGTTTTTGGTGTGCCTTGAGCAGGGCCGGGGGCATGGTCAGCGGGTCGTAGAGGTCGGCCAGTGACGAGCTTGTGAATTGGGCACGGGCGTCGAGCACGCATTGGGCGGCTTGTTCGATGGCGGTGCGGTGTTTGTCGCTGAGTGGCTCGCCAGCGAAGCCGGGCCAGGGGTAGTTGTTGTAGACGATGGTGTTGGAGTAGCTGTATCGACTTTCCAAACGACCACAAGTCTGTCGCATCCAAGCGTTGTGCATCGTGCTGGTGAGCACTCCAAAGGTGAACAGTGAGGCGTCGTCGACAAAGAAAATTTTGTCGCCGCAGATGACGTCACTGTCCAGATAGCCGATGGGGATGAATTGGCGGCGTTCGGAAGAAACCTTTGGAATCGCCAAATAGCGTTTTGATTTGGGTTGGCGAATTTCACCGAACAGGGTTGGTGTGCTGGCCAATGCCACGGTTGCGGCTTTGGTGCTCGCTTCGCGCATGGCGCGTACACCTTCAACACGCTTGAGAACATGGGGCATGGCGCGAAGTTCCGCTGGTGGGATGTTGACCAGCCACAAACACCAACGGCCAATGTTGTTGATGAATTCATCGCCCATCAAATACGGGCGAATCCATTTGGCTGCTTTGGGTTCAACAGCGAGGAGCGCTTCTTTTTCTGCATCGCTCATCAACAAGTTACCGCCATCCACTGGGGAGCTGCCTCTTGTCATTTGTGATGATGTGAAAAGTGGTGAACGCTGCTTTTCTAAGAAAACTGTCGGGGCATCTACGAGATACGGGTTGATGTTTTTCACCGGGACGGCAAGCGGTAGTCCCTTGATGTCTTCGTATTCGTAAATGGTTTTGACGGCTTGGTCTTCGGCGCCAAAACCCACGATTACGCAATGCACGGCAGCATTGCCTTTGGCTTCATTGCTCCACTGGAACGTGCGGTGGGCAAAGTGGATGTGCATGCCGAGGCGCTGCATCTCGCCCCAAAGCACGGCCACGTGTTCGCCTTGAGTGATGCTGTTGGTCGAGACAAACGCAGCATGCGTTTGACTCCCTTGGCAATACCTTGCGGCCAAGATGTACCAGCCACAAACAAAATCCAAAACTCCCGCGCCGTGTATGCCGTGCATCACGGCAGCCAGATCTTCTTTTTGGTCTTTGCTTTGGTAGCTGTATCCCAAGAACGGCGGATTGCCCAACACATAACTGCACCGCTCCGCAGGCAGCACCTCGTTCCAGTCCAGCCGCAGCGCGTTGGCGTGGCGTATTTGCGGTGAGCTTTTGAGCGGGATGCGGGCAAAGTACAGGCCAAACTCCACGCTCACGCGCAGGTTCATTTGGTGGTCCACCAGCCACAGGGCCACTTGGGCAATTTGCGCCGGAAACTCTTCGATCTCGATGCCAAAGAATTGGTCCACGTTCACGCCGATCAGGCCGTGCACGTCCACCGTCAGCTGACCTTTGTGGGCGCTCAGTTCGTGGTCGGCCCGCAGCACCTTCAGCTCCAGCTCGCGCAGTTCGCGGTAGCTGATGACCAAGAAATTGCCGCACCCACAGGCCGGGTCAAAAAACGTTTGCTGGCGCAGCTTTTTGTGAAACTCAAAGAGCTTGTTGCGGTGGCCTTTCACCCTCTCAAACTCGGCGTGCAGTTCGTCCAGAAACAGGGGCTTGATCAGCTTGAGGATGTTGGCCTCAGACGTGTAGTGCGCGCCCAGGTTGCGGCGGGCCTTCTCGTCCATGATGCTTTGGAACAGGCTGCCAAAAATCGCTGGGCTGATGGCCGACCAGTCGAGCGCGCAGGCGTCCAGCAGGGCTTCGCGCATGGCGGTGCTGAAGTCGGCCATGGGCAGGGTTTCTTCAAACAGGCGGCCGTTGATGTAGGCAAACTGGCCCAGCTGTTCGTCGATGTTTTTGCTGCGCTGGCTTTCGTGTGTGTTGAGCACCTGAAACAGTTGCCCCAGGCGCGGCCCCAGGTCCGAGCCGTCGGGCGCGGTGCGTTCTTCGACAAAGTCTCTGAACGATTGCGCGGGCTGAAAGATGCCCGTGTCGTCGGCAAACAAACAAAACAGCAGGCGCACCAGCAGCACCTCGAGCGCGTGGCCGCTGTAGCCGCTGGCTTTCAGGGCGTCGTGCAGGCGGCCCATGCGTTCGGCGGCCTTGATGTTGACCGGGTCTTCCGAACGTATGTCTTGCACCTTGTAGCCCGCCAGCAGGCCAAAGAGCTTGACGTGTTTGTGCAGGTGCTTGAGCTCAAACTCGACCGTCTCGTGGGTCTTGCCTGAGGCCAGTCGGCACACCCGAAAGCGGGCAAAGTCGCACACCACCACCAGCTGGGGCAGGTCGCGCTCGGGCAGGTTGTGCAGGTAGCCCAGGGCTTGGTCTAAAGCGTCGTCTAAGTCTTCGCCGCGAGACTTGTGCTCGACCAGCAGCATGCCGGGCCAAAACAGGTCCATGAAGCCCCGCTGGCCGCCCAGCTTTTTGACGTAAAGCTCAAAGGTGGCAACGCGTTTGTTGGTGATGCCAAAGATTTCAAAGAAGTCGATCCAAAAGGGCTTGGCCTGGCTGTCTTCGTTGCAGGCGTCGGCCCAGGTTTTGCTGAAAAGCAATGCCCTGGATTTGATTTCGTTCCAATTAAGACCCATTTGGTGCTCACAAAGTGAGCTTGGATGTTAATGGAAAGTTCTCTGTTTTTTGGCTTGAAGAGTGCGGAGGGTGTAACTAAAGGGTCTGTGGCGGGGGGCTGGATCAAAGGCGGCCAGTTGGACACTGGCCTGCGGAGTGCTTATCAGGTCATTTTTTGGGTTTAAGCCAACTCGACCACGCGGACATCGAAAGTCACTTTGAGCCAATTTCTGATGGCGTCGAAGATGGCAGCCAGGTTGTCCATGCTGGGATTGCCTTTGGGTGAAAGCATGCGGTGCAGGCTCTTGCTGGGTTTTTGTGTCAGTTCGGCCAAGCCTTCAAACCCCACCGTGGCGTTGACCAAATCGCGCAGGATCAATCGCGCCGAATCGGGCTCACCGCTCAAAAACAGCGTGGCCGCTTCGTCGAGCAATGCTTTGGCAAAAGCCGGATCACGCTGCACGCGTTCGACTACGGTTTGCCTGAAATCACGCGTCAAGGTCATGTTGACTTTCCTTTTTTGTTGACTGCCAAGGCCTTCTTTCTGGCTTTGTATTCATCATGCAGGACGACCGCCTGATCAATTGCCTTTTGCTGGTCTTTCTTGGTGCTGCCACCGAACAAAATGATCAAGGCATCACCTTCTTTGGCCAGATAGATCCGGAACCCCGGACCCCAATCGATCTTGTATTCACCAATACCTCTGAACCACTCCAAGTTGGAGGTGTTCCCCAATTCCAGGCGGGCCTTGGCGACAGTGACTTTGGCCGCCGCTTGTGCATCCAATCCGTTGAACCACTTTTGGTAAGGGTTGCTGCCATCCTCCCGGACGTATTCTTCGAGCCGGCGCTTCATGGCTCAATGGTAACACTTGTGTTACTTAACTTGGTCATCATCTGTGCCTCCCTTTTTTTCCAGTCAGTTTAGGAAGCGTTGGGCGTGGTGACAAGCGTTGAAATTTATGAGTCGATACAAAAGAGGGTTTAGCTAATCAGCTCACATGGAAATTGGCTTCATTGGCGCGATGGCACTGCAAGACCCAAGGAGAATCTGAACGCCAGTTCAGCTGCCCAGCCCTTCGAGCACATTCACCGTGTTCACGCCCAAATCTGCCGCAGCGTAGCCACCTCGGTTTGTATGGCGGTTTGCAGCGTTGCCCACCATGCTTCAAACCCGGTGTCGCGTGGCAGGGGCAGGTTCAGGTTGAAGCCCTCAGCAGCCCCCGCGCCGCGCTCGTCGGCATGGCCCAAAAAGAAGGGGTACTCGGTGCGCGGATCGCCGTGGATGGACGCGGTGAACACGTCGCTGCGCTCATAAAAGATGGTTTGCGTGCCGTTGCCGTGGTGGTAGTCCACATCCAGCACGGCAACGCGCTGCAGCCCGCCGTCGCGCAGGGCCTGCGCGGCCACGGCGGCGTTGTTGATGAAGCAATAACCGCCCATGTAGTTGGGGCCTGCATGGTGGCCCGGTGGGCGGGTCAGGGCCATGGCAAAACGCTCGCCACCCAGCACCGCTTGCGCGGCGGCCAACGCACAGGCCGCGCCCTCGCGGGCGGCAGACCAACTGCCTGCCATCAAGGGCGTGCCCGAGTCAAACGCGTATTGCCCCAGCCTCGCCGCAAAGTTGAGCGGCGGCACATCGGTGCGAAAGCCGTGCCGGGCGGCCAGCGGCCAGACCGAGGGCAGTGCGTCCACCGCCGCATTGGCCGGGTCCAGCGCCACCCAGTCGCGCCAAGCATGGGCCAAGAAGTCCAGATAGTCGGCGCTGTGCACTTGGCGCAAGGCGGCGTCCAGTGGCAGGTCGGCTGCGGGCTGCACCAAGGTGCCCACAGGCCGCCGTGCCAGTTCGTCCAGCACATGCTGTAAGCGCTGCGGCACCTCGTGGCAATCAACCAAGCGGCCCCGGAACATTTCCTGGCGGCCTGCGTGCTCGGCGTGGCGGGTGTTGTGGAAGATTTTCATGGGTTTGAGACTTGTTTGGACTCCAGTGTGCCAGTGCCCAAGGATGGCCAACCGCTGTTTGCCTTGACAGGGGTACAAAATATGAGCAGACTAGATGGCTGACTAGTTTAAGGGGGCTGAGATGCATACATGGCCAGTACAAGACGCGAAAGCGCGGTTCAGTGAGTTTTTGGATGCGTGTCTGGTCGAGGGGCCGCAAATGGTCACCCGGCGCGGCACTGAGGCCGCCGTGCTGGTGCCCGTGCAGGAGTGGCGGCGCATGCAGTCGGCAGCTCGGCCATCGCTCAAGCAACTTTTGCTCTCAGACCAAGCCCGCACCGACTTGATCGTACTGCCGCGAGGTCAAGCC
The DNA here is from genome assembly GCF_040400975.1 of Limnohabitans sp. Classification (GTDB taxonomy): domain Bacteria; phylum Pseudomonadota; class Gammaproteobacteria; order Burkholderiales; family Burkholderiaceae_C; genus Limnohabitans_A. Next base: position 11,352 of record NZ_JBBAPF010000002.1, read on the forward strand.
AAACGTCGACCAGTGGAGCCGATGCTGTGACGCAGCGCTATATGCTGGACACCAACGTGGTGTCTGAGTTGCGCAGGCCCCGTCCGCATGGGAGTGTTCTGGCTTGGCTGGAATCGCTGGATGACGCTCAGCTTTACGTGTCGGCGGTCACGCTGGGGGAAATCCAAGCGGGCATTGAGCTGACCCGAGAACAAGACCCAGCCAAGGCCCAGCAAATTGAAGACTGGCTGGCCTTGGTGGCAGGCGCGTACAACGTCTTACCCATGGACGCCGCAGCCTTCACGGCTTGGGCAAAGTTGATGCACCGAAAGTCAGACACGCTCTACGAAGACGCCATGATTGCCGCCACGGCGAAAGTGCATGGACTGACTGTGGCAACAAGGAATGTGGCGGACTTTCAGGCGCTGGGGTTTGAGGTTTTCAATCCGTTTGCCCCGTTGTAATCCAATTCTTTGCACGGGGCTTGGCTAAGCCCTCAACCAAATTCCCGAAACCCCTTGAGCGCTGGCAGCGGCGCAAACTTGGCTTCGCGTTTTTGTTGCATGGCGCTGATGGCTTCGCGCACATTGGCGTTGCTCCAGATCGCGCCTTGCAGCCAGCCCATGTGGCGCAGGCTGTCTTCGGTGCTGTGGTCGCGGGCGTAGTGCAGCACTTGCTTGGTGCCCCAGATGGCCACGGGCGGTTTGCTGGCGATCTCTTTGGCCGCTTGCAGGGCGGCGGCCACGGTGGCTTCGTGGATGGGCAGCACCTCGTTCACCAGGCCGTGGGCCAGCGCTTTGTCGGCGCTCAGGCGGCGGCCTGTGTAGGCCAGTTCTTTGACGAGCGCCATGGGCAGCAACTTGGGCAGGCGTTGCAAGGTGCCCACGTCGGCCACCATGCCGATGTTGATTTCCTGGATGCAGAAGAACGCATCGGCCGAGGCATAACGCATGCAGCAGGCGGTCACCATGTCCACCGCGCCGCCAATGCAGCCGCCGTGAATGGCCGCGATCACCGGGATGCGCAGTTCTTCGAGCAGGGTGAAGGTGTGCTGCATGTCGGTCAGCAGGTCGTACACGGCCGCGCGGCCTTCGGCGCTGCTGTCGTCCATCTGGATGGCGCTGCCAAAGGTTTGCAGGTCCATGCCCGCGCTGAAATGTTTGCCCGTGCTCGAGATCACCAGCGCCCGGGCGGTGCCTGCTTTGTGGATGTCGGTCAGCACCTCGTGCAGCTCGCGCCAAAAGGTGGGGTGCATGGTGTTCATCGCCTCGGGGCGGTTCATCACCAGGTGGGCAACGTGGCCCTCAGTCGTCAAAGAAAAGCAGCTCAGTTTGTCCATGGTCATTCACTTGGGGTGGTGGGTTGGCAGATGCTTCACTGTAAGAGGCCAAAGGTGCAGGCGCTGTCCCCGCTTTGACCAGCGACCCTACCCGTACGCCCAGCAGCCGTATGCGGCGTGACAGGTCAACGCGTTTGAGGCACTGTCCCGCGATTTGCCGAATTTGTTTGGCATCGGCGGTGTATTCGGTCAGGGTCTGGTCGCGTGTCACGGCCTGGAAGTTGTCGTACCGCAGCTTGATGCCGATGGTTTTGCCTTCGTAGCCTTTGCGTTGCAGATCGGCCGCCACCTGCTGGCACAGCCGGGTGAACACAGCACCCAACTCGGCGCGGTCGCGTACCGCGTGCAGGTCGCGCTCAAAGGTGGTTTCGCGGCTCATGCTCACGGGTTCGCTCTCAGTTTCCACCGGACGGTCATCACGCCCCCAAGCCGCTTCGTGAAGCCATGCGCCATAGCTTTTGCCAAAGTTTTCAATCAGCCAAGGCAGCTCACGCGCCGCCAAATCGCCAATCGTGTGGATGCCAAAGCCCTTGAGCTTTTCATCGGCCTTGGGGCCCACACCGTTGATCTTGCGGCAGGCCAGCGGCCAGATGTGGGTTTGCAGGTCGGCCTCGTGCACGATGGATATGCCATTGGGTTTGTTGAACTCGCTGGCCATTTTGGCGATCAGCTTGTTGGGCGCCACGCCTACCGAGCAGGTGAGCCCAGTGGCTTCAAAAATGCTTTTCTGGATCAGCCGGGCCAGCACGCGCCCGCCTTCACGCTGGCCGCCGGGCACCTCGGTGAAGTCGATGTAGACCTCGTCCACGCCCCGGTCCTGCATGACCGGGGCGATGTCGGTGATGGTGCTTTTGAAGGTGCGCGAAAAGTGCCTGTAGCGCTCAAAGTCCACCGGCAACAAGATGGCCTGTGGGCACAGCTTGGCAGCTTTCATCAAGCCCATGGCCGAGCCAATGCCGAACTGCCGCGCCGCATAGGTGGCGGTGGTGATCACGCCGCGCCCGGTGTAGCCCTCAATGCGCGGAAAAAAGTCCACCGGAATGCGGTCCAGCCGTTCGACAAACGTCTCTTCGGTCCACTCGCCATCGGGGTAGGCCGCTTGGAGCTTGCCCAGCAGGTCGTCTTCTTTTCGCCTGCCGCCGCCAATGACCACGGGCAGGCCCTTGAGCTGCGGGTAGCGCAGCAACTCGCAAGACGCGTAAAACGCGTCCATGTCGAGGTGGGCAATGCGGCGCACGGGGTGAGCAATAGGGGCGGTGGTCACCCAGCAAGCATAGCGTGGGTGACAGGCCCTGAAGCCCTCATTCAAGCCTTCGGAAAGGTGCCCGGCAGCAAGATGTTGGTGTTGACGTTCTGGATGTTGGTGTGGCCGCAAAAGGCCATCGTCACGTCCAACTCTTTGTGGATGATTTGCAGGGCCTTGGTCACGCCTTCTTCGCCCATGGCGCCCAGACCATAGGCCATGGCGCGGCCAATCATCGTGCCTTTTGCCCCCAGTGCCCAGGCTTTCAAAACGTCTTGGCCGCTGCGAATGCCGCCGTCCATCCAGACTTCAATCTGATTGCCCACTGCCGCCACGATGGCTGGCAGGGCTTCGATGCTGCTGGGTGCGCCGTCGAGTTGGCGGCCGCCGTGGTTGCTGACCACAATCGCGTCGGCACCGCTGGCCACGGCCAACTTGGCGTCTTCCACGTCCATGATGCCCTTCAAGATCAGCTTGCCGCCCCATTGCTTTTTGACCCAGGCGATGTCTTCCCAGTTCAGCGTCGGGTCAAACTGCTCGTTGGTCCACGAGGCCAGCGACTTCATGTTGCTCACGGCTTTGACGTGGCCCACCAGGTTGCCAAAGGTGTGGCGTTTGGTGCCGGCCATGCCCAGGCACCAGCGCGGCTTGGTCATCAGGTTGATGATGTTGGCGATGGTGGGGCGGGGGGGCGCGGTCAGGCCGTTTTTCAGGTCTTTGTGGCGTTGGCCGATCACCTGCAAGTCGAGTGTGAGCACCATGGCGCTCACGTTGGCGGCTTTGCAGCGGTCGATCATGCGGGCCATGGCCTCGCGGTCGCGCATCATATAAAGCTGAAACCAAAACGGCGCTTGGGTGTGCGCTGCGATGTCTTCAATCGAGCAGATGCTCATGGTCGACAAGGTGAAGGGGATGCCGAACTTCTTTGCCGCCATGGCCGCGTGCATTTCGCCGTCGGCGTGCTGCATGCCCGTGAGACCCACGGGGGCGATGCACACGGGCATCTTGGTGTCGATGCCGACCATTTGGGTGGCGGTGGTGCGGTTTTCCATGTTCACAGCCACGCGCTGGCGCAGCTTGATCTTGTGGAAGTCGCTTTCGTTGGCGCGGTAAGTACCCTCGGTCCAGGAGCCGCTGTCGGCGTAGTCATAAAACATGCGCGGCACGCGCTTTTCGGCCAGAACGCGCAGGTCTTCGATGTTGGTGATAACGGGCATTTTTGTCTCCTGCTGGGGGTAGAGCGATTTTTGAAAGTCGCCCATCGTAGCCGCAGGCCTTGCCGGTCGCTGTGAAACTTGAGACAGCCCCTTTGAAATTTATTGTGGGGCTACTGGGTATTCGCCCCCCAGAGCAGGCTGGGGGGCGTGTGCTTAACCGTGTGGCGTGGCCTTGACGAAGGCTCCGCCTTGGTAAATGGCGGCTGGATCATGCTGGTCGATGGTTTGCTGGCGGGCTTCGACGACAGGGCGGAATACATCGGACGAATCCAGCGGCCGGTAACCGATGTGTTTGGCGTGCGTGTTGTCCCACCATGTGGTCTGGTTGTCCGACATGCCATAGATGATGCTGTGCCCGACGATGGGGGCCGTGAGGGCGGCCACCACCAAGCGCTCCAGGTCGTCGTAGCTGAGGTAGGTGGCCAGCATGCGGCGGTCGCGCGGCTCTGTAAACGACGAGCCAATGCGCAGGCTCACGGTTTCGATGCCCCAACGGTCCCAATACAGCTGGGCCAGGTCTTCGCCAAACGCTTTGGACAGGCCATAAAAGCCATCGGGCTTGGGAGGCATGCGGGTGTTGACGACTTCATCCTGCCTGTAAAAACCCGTCACATGATTGGAGCTGGCAAACACGATGCGCTTGACGCCTTTCAGGCGTGCGGCTTCGTACAGGTTGACCATGCCCACGATGTTGCCCGCCAAAATCGGGTCCCAAGGCTGCTCGGTCGAGACGCCGCCCATGTGCACCACGGCGTTCACGCCGTCGAGCAAGGCCATCATCTGGTCCTTGTCTTCCAAGGCGGCGAGTTGGACTTCCTCTCCGGCTGTTGCAGGGTCGAGCTCACGGCGGTGGCTGACGCGCAGCACATCGCAGTAGGCTCTCAGGCGAGGGCGCAACACTTGCCCTAAGTTGCCGCCCGCGCCCGTGAGCAACAAGCGGGGGAATCGGATGACGGAAGCGGGGGTGTTTAGCATGTTTTGTGTCCTGTTCAGGATTTGAATCGGCCAGCCAAGGCCGCGGCGCTGTCGCGCAGCACGTTTTGGTCGGCACCCACAGCCACAAACAGGCAGCCTTGCTCGACATAGTGTTTGGCCAGGGCTTCGTCGCCCGTCAAGATGCCCGCCGCTTTGCCGCAGGCGCGGATGCGTGCGATGGACTCGTCAATGACCTTGAGCACCTCGGGGTGCTTGGGGTTGCCCAAGTGCCCCAAAGCCGCCGACAAGTCGCCGGGGCCGATGAACACGCCGTCCACGCCGTCCACGTTGGCAATGGCTTCGATGTTTTGCAGGCCCAGCACGGTTTCGACCTGCAGCAAGACGCAGATTTCTTCACTGCTGTGCTGGGCATAGCCCTTCACCCGGCCATAGTGGCTGGCGCGGGGCGCACCTGCATAACCGCGCACGCCGTGGGGCGGGTAACGGGTGTAGGAAACCGCTTGTTGGGCTTCTTCTTCGTTCTGGATGTAGGGCACCAACAGGGTTTGCACGCCGACATCGAGCAAGCGCTTGAAGGTCACCATGTCGTTCCACGGTGGGCGCACTATTGGCGTGGTGGGGCTGCCTTTCATGGCTTGCAATTGCGCCACAATTTCCGTGAGGTCGTTCGGGGAGTGCTCCATGTCCAGCAGCAGCCAGTCAAAACCGCAATGCGCCAAAATTTCGGTGCTGATGTTGCTGCACAGGTGCGACCACAGGCCAATTTGCTTTTGGCCGGACTGGATGGCGTGTTTGAAATGGTTGATGGGCATGTCCATAGTGTTTTTCTCTTTAGAGGAATGGGGATGTTCAGTTGCCTGCAACCTGGAAATTGGCCGCGATCTCCAGTGCACGCACGATGCCGGAGTGGTCCCAAGCTGCGCCGCCGTGCGCCACGCAGGTGTTCATCAGTTGCTGAGCGTTGGCCGTGTTGGGCAGGCTCAGGCCCATGGCCTTGGCGCCTTCCAACGCCAGGTTCAGGTCTTTCTGGTGCAACTCGATGCGGAAGCCCGGGTTGAAGGTGCGCTTGATCATGCGCTCGCCATGCAACTCCAAAATGCGGCTGGTGGCCAAGCCCCCCATCAGGGCTTGGCGCACTTTGGCCGGGTCGGCACCGGCTTTGGCCGCGAAGAGCAGGGCTTCGCCCACGGCCTCGATGTTGAGCGCCACGATGATCTGGTTGGCCACTTTGCAGGTCTGGCCGCTGCCGTTGTCACCGATCAGGGTGATGTTCTTGCCCATCAGCGCAAACAGCGGCTGCACCTTGTTGAAGGTCGACTCGCTGCCGCCGACCATGATGGTCAGGCTGGCGGCTTTGGCACCGACTTCGCCGCCGGACACCGGGGCATCCAGATACTCGCAGCCCAGTGCGTTGATCTTGGCTGCGAATGCTTTGGTGGCAATGGGCGAGATGGAGCTCATGTCCACCACGGTCTTGCCTGTGCTGAGGCCTTTGGCCACACCTTGCTCGCCAAACAGCACGCCTTCTACATGCGGGGTGTCGGGCACCATGGTGAAAATGATGTCGGCTTTTCGTGCAACTTCGGTCGGGCTGGCGCAGGCTTTGGCGCCTTGTTCGAGCACGGCAGCAGGCACGCCGCTGCGCGAAAAAGCAAAGACTTCGTGGCCGCCCGCGAGCAAGTGGCCGGCCATGGGCACGCCCATGATGCCCAAGCCAATGAATCCGAGTTTCATGGTGTTTCCTTTGAGGTGAATCGCCCGGGTGCTCAGCGCACCATGCAAGGCATTTTGTTGTTGAATTTCCAACCGGGGATCAGGTATTGCATGGCGATGGCGTCATCACGTGCACCCAGGCCGTGTTGTTGGTAGAGCTGGTTCGCTTGTATCACCGCGTCCATGTCCACCTCGATGCCCAAGCCGGGTTTGGCGGGCACATCGACGTAACCGTCCTTGATTTGCAGCGGGTCTTTGGTGAGGAACTGGCCGTCTTGCCAAATCCAGTGCGTGTCAATCGCCGTTACTTTGCCGGGTGCTGCCGCAGCGCACTGGGTGAACATCGCCAGAGAAATGTCGAAATGGTTGTTGGAGTGCGAGCCCCAAGTCAAGTCGTACATCTGACACAACTGCGCCACGCGCACCGAGCCTTGCAGCGTCCAGAAATGCGGGTCGGCCAGCGGGATGTCGACCGACTGCAGTTGGATGCTGTGGGCCATCTCGCGCCAGTCGGTGGCCACCATGTTGGTTGCCGTCAGCAAGCCCGTGGCGCGTCGGAATTCAGCCATGACCTCGCGGCCCGAGAACACGCCTTCGGCTCCGCAGGGGTCTTCGGCATAGGCCATGGTGCTGCGGTGGTCGCGCAAGAGGCGAATGGCGTCCTTGAGCAACCAGCCGCCGTTGGGGTCGAGGGTGATGCGCGCCTTGGGAAAGCGTTCATGCAAAGCCACGATGGCTTCGACTTCTTCTTCACCACGCAACACGCCACCCTTGAGTTTGAAGTCCTGAAAGCCGTAACGGGCCTGCGCCGCTTCGGCCAGGCGCACCACAGCCTCGGCGGTCATGGCTTTTTCGTGGCGCAGGCGCAGCCAGTCGTCGGCCTGGTCTGGCTCGCTCTTGTACGCGAGGTCTGTTTGGTTGCGGTCACCCACATAAAACAGATAGCCCAGCATTTGCACACGCGTGCGCTGCTGGCCTTGGCCCAGCAGGGCGCACACGGGCACGTTCAGGTGCTGGCCCAGCAAATCCAGCAGGGCGCTTTCGACGGCGGTGACGGCATGGATGGTGATCCGCAGGTCAAAGGTTTGCTGGCCCCGGCCGCCGCTGTCGCGGTCGGCAAATTGCTGGCGCATGGCATTGAGCAGGCGGTTGTAGTCCCCCACGGACTGCCCTTCGATCAGGGGGCGGGCGTCTTCGAGGGTCTGGCGGATTTTTTCGCCACCGGGCACTTCGCCCAGACCTGTGTGGCCCGATGAGTCGGTCAGGATGACGATGTTGCGGGTGAAAAACGGACCGTGCGCGCCGCTCAGGTTGAGCAGCATGCCGTCGTGGCCCGCCACGGGAATCACCTGCATGCGGGCAACAGTGGGTATGGTGTGGGGCTTGACCATCGTATGACGCATCCAAGAGTTCAGTCAGATGACATCATACAACTTGCTTTGCATTCAATAGGGTGGGTTTACCCTGAATGATCCTTTTGGAGACGTTCACTTGGCATTGATTTCTCCCATGCGCAGACGTTCGCGGCTGTTCGACAGGTGTGTTCTGGTGGCTGCTCGTGCTGCATCCACGTCCTGGTGCAGGATGGCGTTGAAAATGCTTTCATGTTCAAGATGAACACGCTGCAAGTAGGCTTGCCTTGCGGGTGTGAGGTCGTTAGATGGGCTCAGGCGTGATCGCGGAATCACCCGCTCACCGAGCAAGGCCATGAACTGGATGAAGTGGTTGTTCTGCGTGGCCAAAGCGATTTCTGTGTGGAACTGAAAGTCGGCCTGCACGGCATTTTGTCCCGCCTCAATGGAAGCTTTGAATGCGGTCAGTGCCAGCTGCATTTTGGCCAGATTCTCCTCCGTGCGGCGCGTCGCGGCCAGTGCCGCTGCTTCGGTTTCCAGGCCAATGCGCAACTCGAGCAGGGCAATCGTGTCCCGCAAAGTGCTGATTTGGTCGGGGTGCACCCTGAACAATCCGTTGTCTTCTGGCAGCAACGCAAAAGTGCCAATGCCATGCCGTGTTTCTGCCATGCCTGCCGCCTGCAAATGTGAAATGGCTTCACGAACAACGGTGCGGCTGACGCCGAATTCGTTCATGATGTCCATTTCTTTGGGCAGCTTGGTGCCGGGGGGGTATTCCTGATTGCGAATGCGTTGGCCGAGCGTGTCGGCCAGTTCGGCGGACAGGGTTCTGGTCTTGCGGCGGGGTTCAAGCATTGGGGTAAACCATGGGTGAGAAGACAGGAGGCAGTGCTAACATGGATGTACGACAACTGATGATGTGTTGAATTGAATGTAGCAGATTCAGCGCGATATTGGGCCAGTCGTTTCATTGATCAAACTTACCAACAAGATCTGGCGATACATCGCAGAGGAGACATGACAAATGATTGAACGCAGAATTTGGATTCAAACTGTTTTGGCCACGGCTTTATCGGCAGTGGCATGCATGGCCTCCGCACAAACGGTGCTCAAGGCAGCCGATGTGCACCCTCCAGGCTACCCGACGGTGGTGGCGGTAGAGAGCATGGCCAAGAAAATGGAGGCCGCCACCAACGGGCGCTTCAAGTTCCAGATGTTCCCTGGCAGTGTGCTTGGCGGTGAAAAAGAAATGATCGAGCAGACCCAGGTCGGTGCGATTCAAATATTGCGCACATCGCTGGGCCCGGTCGGTCCGGTGGTGCCAGAGGTGAACGTTTTCAACATGCCCTTTGTGTTCCGTGACATCCCGCACATGCGCGCCGTGATCGACGGCCCCATCGGTCAGGAATTGCTGGACAAAATTTCGGCCTCTTCCGCCAGGTTGGTGGGATTGGCTTGGATGGATGGCGGTTCACGCAGTCTTTACACCAAAAAACCGGTGCGCAAGCCTGAAGACCTGAAGGGCCAAAAAATCCGCATGATGGGTAACCCCTTGTTTGTCGACACCATGAATGCCATGGGTGGCAACGGCATCTCTATGGGTTTCGGCGAAGTGTTCTCTGCCATTCAAACGGGTGTGGTGGACGGTGCCGAGAACAATCCACCCAGCTTGTTGACGGCCAATCACTTCAAGGCTGGCGCCAAGTTCTATACGCAGACCAATCACCTGATCATTCCTGAAATCCTGGTCATGTCTAAAGTGACGTGGGACAAGCTCAGTGCGGCTGATCAGGCGCTGGTCAAAAGGCTCGGCCGTGAAGCGCAAATGGAACAACGTGTGCTGTGGGACAAGGCCGTGGAGGAGTCGGTTGTGAAGCTCCGGGCCGAAGGGGTGGAGTTCATCAACATCGACAACAAACCGTTTTTTGATGCCACAGCTCCGGTGCGTGCCAAATACGGTGCACCTTACGCCGACTTGATGCGGCGTATCGCTGCTGTCAGGTAAAGAGTACTTGGCCGCAACCCAGGACTGCTGGCCAAGTCATTTACAACAACCCTGGCACTTGCCGGGGTTGTTTGCATGAAGGACCTTATGAAAAATCTGTGTGTCAGGGTGTTGGACGCCGTGTACCTGGCGTGTATCTGGGTAGCAGGTGCAGCGATTGTGTGCATGTCCCTGATCATTCCCTGGGGCGTTTTTTCGCGCTATGTGTTGGGTACAGGATCTCAATGGCCTGAGCCCATTGCGATTTTGTTCATGATGATGTTCACCTTCATCGGCGGCGCAGCGGCATTTCGGGCCAATGCCCACATCGCTGTTTCCATGCTGACGGAGGTGATGCCACCCGTTTTGCGGCAGTTATCGGCTTGGGTGGTCGATGCTCTCATGTTGTTGGTCAGTGGTTTTGTGACCTGGTATGGCATCCGCCTGTGCATGAACACGATGGGTCAAAGCATCAGTGAGCTGAGCTGGCTGCCGGTGGGCGTGACGTACCTGGCGCTGCCTATCGGTTCGGCCATCACGTTTTTGTTTGTGCTGGAGCGCCGCATCATTGGCCCACAAGAGAGCCGTCATTTGATGCGTTATGAAGAAGACCAAGTCCAGACCGAGGGAGCGCACTGATGGATGCGTTTGTTTTGATCGGCAGTTTTTTTGGACTGATGTTGATCGGCGTGCCTATTGCCTATGCCTTGGGTTTGGCTGCCTTGATTGGCGCCTTGTGGATTGATATTCCACTGGACGCCGTGATGATCCAGATCGCCGCTGGCGTGAACAAATTTTCACTGCTGGCGATTCCGTTTTTTGTGTTGGCCGGAGCCATCATGGCCGAGGGGGGTATGGCCCGCCGACTGGTGGCGTTTGCCGGGGTCTTGGTGGGTTTTATTCGGGGCGGTTTGTCCTTGGTGAATATTTTGGCATCCACTTTTTTTGGAGCCATTTCGGGTTCAGCGGTGGCCGATACCGCTTCAGTTGGCACAGTGTTGATTCCGGAGATGGTTAAAAAAGGCTATCCGCGCCCATTTGCCGCTGCGGTCACCGTCAGTGGTTCGGTGCAGGCCATTTTGATTCCACCCAGTCACAACGCCGTTTTGTACTCGCTGGCGGCTGGGGGGTCGGTGTCGATTGCCGCCCTGTTCATGGCGGGCGTCTTGCCAGGTTTGCTGATGGGTCTGACTTTGGCTGTTTTGTGCCTGTACAAAGCCCACAAACATGGCTACCCCAAAGGTGAGGTCATCCCTCTGCGTCAGGCCCTGAAAATTTGTGCCGAAGCACTGTGGGGCCTCATGACCATGGTGATCATCTTGGGCGGCATTTTGTCGGGGGTGTTCACCGCCAATGAGTCTGCATCGATTGCGGTGGTCTGGGCGTTTTTTGTGACCATGTTCATCTACCGCGATTACAAGTGGCGCGACTTGCCTAAGCTGGTGCACCGCACCGTGAAGACCGTCACCATTGTGATGATCCTGATTGGTTTTGCCGCCGCATTTGGTTACATCATGACCTTGATGCAAATCCCGATGAAGGTGACGGCGCTCTTGACGGATCTGTCCGACAACAAATACGTGATTTTGGCCATGATCAATATTTTGTTGTTGGTCTTGGGCACCTTGATGGACATGTCACCCTTGATCTTGATCTTGACGCCGATCTTGCTGCCTGTGGTCAAACTTTTGGGTGTTGATCCGGTGCACTTCGGCATGATCATGATGGTCAATTTGGGGATCGGTCTGATCACGCCACCGGTAGGTGCTGTTTTGTTTGTCGGCAGTGCGGTGGCCAAATTGCGCATCGGTGAAGTGACCAAAGCCATGATGCCGTTTTTTGGGGCACTGTTTGTGGTGCTCCTGATGGTGACTTATTTGCCTTGGTTGTCCTTGTGGTTGCCACGCACCATGGGCTTGTGATTCATGCAACAAGCGGCTGATACGGCGCATGTCTATGTCTCCAACGCCGACAGTGGCGAGGTGTCGGTGTTGCGAATGGATGGCCGTGCCCATTTGACCGCTCAGAGCACTTTGCAGCTGGGTGGCAACCTGATGCCCATGGCGATCAGCCCCGACAAGACCCAACTTTATGTGGCCCGGCGCAGCGATCCTTTGTCGGTGGTCACACTGGCCATTGATCCGTTCACGCGTGACCTGTCTGTCATGGCCGAGGCCGCTTTGCCCGCCAGCATGGCTTATGTCAGCACCGACCACACGGGCCGTTATCTGCTGGCGGCTTCTTACCAGGGGGCGCAACTTACGGTCAGCCCGGTGGGCCCGGATGGGGTGGGCCCTGTTCAGCAATTGGTGCCAACAGGTCTGAACGCCCACGCGATCATGCCTTCGCCTTGCAATCGTTATGTGCTTGCTACCAGCTTGGGGGGCGCGGAGTTGATGGTGTTTGCTTGGAGTGCCGAGACAGGTCACTTGAGTCGGCAGACTTCATGGACCGCCCGTTCTGGGGCAGGTCCCCGTCATTTCCGGTTTGATTCGGCCGGTCGCTTTGTTTACCTGCTCAACGAGCTGGATGGCACGGTGGACGTCTTGGTCTGGCATGCCAGCACGGGCAGTTTGGAACACGTTCAGACGGTGAGCATTTTGCCGCCATGCTTTGCGGGCAAGCCTTGGGCAGCCGACTTGCACCTGACCCCCTGTGGCCGTTATTTGTATGCCAGCGAGCGCACCTCCAGCACCTTGGCGCATTTGACGGTGGATGCAGCCAGCGGTCGACTGAGTTTGCAGGCGCACACGCAAGTTGAAACCCAACCCAGAGGTTTTGCGATCGATCCCTCTGGACGGTATTTGCTGGTGGTTGGCCAGTTGTCGCACCATTTGAGTTGCTTTGTCATTGACACGGCCACAGGTCAATTGCGCTTGCAGCAACGCCTTCCCGTGGGGCAAGGCCCCAACTGGGTGGAGGTCTTGGCATGAACAACAACGCAGCCTCTGAGACGCCGCGTGTGGTGCGAATGCACACAGCAGATAACGTGGCCATCGTTGTGAACAATGGCGGTTTGCTTGCTGGCACTTTGCTGGATTCGGGCTTGGTCCTGTTGGACAAAGTGCCACAAGGTCATAAGGTGGCTTTGGTAGATGTGGTCAAGGGCCAAGCAGTCATGCGCTACAACGTGCCCGTGGGCTATGCGCGGCAAGACATCCCCGCAGGCAGTTGGGTGCACGAACGTTTGCTCGACATCCCGCCTGCGCGAGAACTGCAGGGCCTGCCCATGGCGACCGTCAAGCCCGCGCCGCAGGAAGCGCTGGAGGGTTACAGCTTCGAGGGTTATGTGAATGCCGACGGCTCGGTGGGCACCCGCAACTTGCTTGCGCTGACCACCACGGTGCAATGTGTGGCGGGTGTGGTCAAGATCGCGGTGGAGCGCATTGAGCGCGAGTTGTTGCCGCTGTTTCCCAATGTCGATGGTGTGGTGGGCTTGGAGCACAGCTATGGCTGTGGCGTGGCGATTGACGCGCCGGGCGCTGAAATTCCGATCCGCACCTTGCGCCACATCAGCCTGAACCCCAACTTTGGCGGCGAGGTGATGGTGGTGAGCTTGGGCTGCGAAAAGCTGCAACCCGAGCGATTGCTGCCACCGGGCAGCTTCCCGATTCATGATGGGCGAGAGAAAGACCAAGGGCCAGACTTGGTGTGCCTGCAAGATGATGCGCATGTGGGCTTCATGTCCATGATCGACCACATCGTGCAAAGCGCCCGTCCACACTTGGAACGCCTGAACGCACGCCGTCGCCAGACCGTGCCAGCGAGCGCGCTGGTGGTGGGCGTGCAGTGTGGTGGCAGCGATGCGTTTTCGGGCGTCACGGCCAACCCGGCGGTGGGATTCATGGCCGATTTGGTGGTGCGCTCTGGCGGGACCGTGATGTTTTCGGAAAACACCGAGGTGCGCGATGCGGTGGAGCAACTCACCAGCCGTGCTGCCACGCCCCAAGTGGCCCAAGACATTGTTCGGGAGCTGGGCTGGTACGACCAGTATTTGGAACGCGGCCGGGTGGACCGCACCGCCAACACCACGCCCGGTAACAAGGCAGGGGGCTTGTCCAACATCGCCGAAAAAGCCATGGGCTCCATCATCAAAAGCGGCAGCTCGGCGATTGCCAGTGTGCTGGCGCCGGGCGACAAGCTCAAGGCCGATCAAAAGGGCTTGGTCTTTGCCGCAACCCCCGCGAGCGACTTCATTTGCGGCACCTTGCAACTGGCGGCCGGCATGAACCTGCATGTGTTCACCACCGGACGCGGCACCCCCTATGGTTTGCAGGCTTGTCCTGTGGTCAAGGTGGCCACGCGCACCGACCTGGCCCGCCGCTGGCACGACCTGATGGACATGAACGCTGGCCGCATTGCCGATGGTGAGATCACCATCGAAGAAGCCGGTTGGGAGCTTTTTCGCATGCTGCTGGATGTGGCCAGCGGCCGCAAGACCTGGGCCGAGCATTGGAAGCTGCACAACGCTTTGGTGCTGTTCAACCCGGCCCCCATCACCTAAGACATCAACCAGGAGACCCCCATGACCCAACGTCGACATTTTTTGCAAACCTCTGTGGCTTGTGCCGCTGGCCTGATGGCCCCAACAGCCTTCAGCCAAGCAGCGCCTTGGCCGTCCAAACCGATCAATTACTTGGTGGCTTTCCCCGCGGGTGGGACGACCGACATCTTGGCGCGACTGGTTTCGCAAAAATTGGGTCCTGCGCTGGGCACCACCTTGGTGATTGAAAACAGAGGCGGCGCAGGCGGCAGTGTGGGTTCGGAAGTGGCGGCCCGCGCCCCCGCAGATGGCCACCATTTGTTGGGCGGCACCATCAGCTCGCACGCGATCAATGTGAGCCTGTACCCCAAACTGGGCTACGACCCGATCAAGTCTTTCACGCCGGTTTATCTGTATGGCACCAACCCTGTGGTGTTGGTGGTGCCCGCCAACAGCCCCTACAAAACGCTGCGTGATTTGATGACAGCGGCCAAGGCCAATCCGGGCAAGCTGACGGGTGCATCGGCGGGCAACGGCACCTCGCAGCATTTGGCGCAAGAGTTGTTGGCGTTCAGAGGCGATGTGAAGTTCACCCATGTCCCCTACAAAGGCAGTGCACCCGCGATCCAGGATGTGATGGCCGGACAAGTTGACTTCATGTTCGACACCACGGTGGTGGCCGGGGCCCACATTCAAAGTGGCAAGTTGCGGGCTCTGGCAGTGACTTCATCAAGACGCCTGACGGACACCATCACCGATGTGCCCACCGTGGCCGAATCGGGTTGGCCCGGTACGCAAGGCTTTGAAGTGGTGTCCTGGCAAGCTTTGTTTGCGCCAGCGGGTACGCCCAAAGCCATTGTGGACAGGTTGCACGCCGAGATCCTCAAGATCATTCAATCTGCCGAGATGCAAGAACGCATCAAGGGCTTAGGCATGCAGCCATCGGTCATGACGCCTGAGCAGGTGCTGAGCTTTCAGAGGGCTGAAATCGACAAATGGGCCCAAGTCATCAAAGCGGCCAACATCAAAATCGACTGAGGGTCATCGTCATTTTCAAACGCTTGGCTGATGTGGCTGTAGCCACATCAGCCAAGCTCCATTTCAGGTGCTCAGGTCTGTTGTGGGGTGTTCGTGTTTGTAGAGGCGCTTTAACTGCAGCTGACGCTGCCGCAGCCCGACATGGTCACATTTTTGATGGCTGAGGGGTCGGCCAGGGTTTCGGTCACGCTGTCAAAACCCACTGACTTGAGGTGCGCGGCCAAGCCTGCATCCATGCTGGCGGCGTGGCCAGGAAACCATTCGATCAAGGCTTCGGCCATGCGGGTGATGATTTGTTTGTCGGTGTCCAGGTAATGGGCTTCGACCACGCGCATGGTCTCCGAGATCGTGGCGTGGTGTTCGGCGTGGCAGTTATCGGCCGAGAAACCAGTGGCCAGCATCCAGCGCTCTTCTTGGGCAAAGTGCTCCACGGTGTGCTTCAAAAACGCTTGGTAGACGGGCAGTTGCTCTTCTTCGGGCGTGGCCAGAATCTGGTTGACCATGGCCATGAACTCGTGGTGCGTGTCGTCCATGCGAGCGTCGCCCGTGTTGAGCGAATCGGTCCAGACCATTGCGGCAGGCAGGTTAACGGGAGCGGCAGAAAGGGCGGCGGTTGAAGACATGGCTGGAGATCTAAAAGAAACAAACAATCAAACAGCGCGCATTATCCCGCCAAGCCGAGGGCGTTCGTGCATTGGGGGCATCGCCGTTCAGGGCTCGCTCAGTTGCAGGTGGGCCACGCCATACATGGGGCCACCTGTCCACGGGGTCATGCACATTTCTGTCCAGCAAGACGCCCAGCCATAGGCTTCGGCCACTGTGTGCTGCGACAGCAGCTCCAGCCGGGGGTGCAAGCGGGCCACTTCCAGGGCATTGTGCGCACCCCACAAAAACTCGGCCCCTGTGCTCGCCACGCTGGGGGCCAGGTCGGCATGCCCGATGCCCAGCGGGGTCATGAAGTCGCAGACCAGCTCGGAGCCTTCGGGTGCGTTGTCACCAATCTCGCGAATCACAGCCTTGACTTGTGTGGGGGTCAGGTACATCAGCACTCCCTCGCACACCAGCAGCAAGGGCTTGTGTTTGTCGTCATCGTTCAACGGCAATTGCTGCCACCAGCCGGGCTGGGTCAGGTCCACGCTGCCATCGTGGGCCGCCTCGGAATGCCATGGCAGCAGCGCATGGCGCAGGATCACCACATCCTCCAGGTCCACATCCAGCCAGTGGTTTTGGCCGTTGTTGAGCCACTGAAAATAATCCGACAGGCCGGCCCCCAGGTTGACGCCATGCGCTTGTGGGTAGTGGGTAAAAAATGCGGCACCAATTTGTTTGATCAGC
The DNA here is from genome assembly GCF_040400975.1 of Limnohabitans sp. Lineage (GTDB taxonomy): Bacteria > Pseudomonadota > Gammaproteobacteria > Burkholderiales > Burkholderiaceae_C > Limnohabitans_A. The sequence goes on from NZ_JBBAPF010000002.1 coordinate 27,971, forward strand.
TGGGTTCGCCACAACACGTTCAGCACCGAAGGGTGGTCTTGTAAAACGGCCAAGGCTTGGCTCCCCATGTTTTGCAGCATCTGCTGGGCCTGCGTGTCGCCAGGGTCCAGCCACGGGTAAAGGGAAGACCCCCGCGCACGGGCCACCAGCGAGATCAGCAAAGTGCTGGGCACGGGGCCCAACAAGGGGGCGGCGTTGACATGGATATCTTGTTTCATTTTTGTCTCCTATGGTGTGGAACCTTCCCTTGTAGGCCTCCCCTGCGCCTATGTGTCTGATGTGCATCAACCTTTTGGCGATGCTGGCGCGCATCGACCTGCTGGGCTGCAGGCCTTGTCAAAACCGCTATCGTGTTGACCTGCGTCAAATTTCCAAAAATATCCATGGATTCCGTCACACAAGTTCTTTTGGGCGCCTCGATCGGCGTGGCCGTCATGGGGCGGCGCACGGCGCTGTGGAAGTCGGCGCTTTGGGGCGGTGTGGCGGGTTTGCTGCCCGATCTGGATGTGCTGCTGGACCACGGCGACCCGATCTTGAACATGATCCGCCACCGCGCGGAAAGCCATGCCTTGCTTTTGCTCACGCTCTTTGCGTTCCCCATGGCCTGGGTGGTGAGCCGCATCCACAACCAAGCCCGTTTGTATGGCCGTTGGTGGTGGGCGCTGTGGCTGGCGTTGGTCACGCACCCCTTGCTGGACTTGATGACGATTTACGGCACGCAAGTGTTCCAGCCTTTCACCGACGAGGCCTATGGGCTGGGCAGCATGTTCATCATTGACCCGGTGTATTCACTGCCCTTGCTGGCGGGGGTGATCGCGGCCCTGCGCGTCAAAACAGTGGGGCGGGCATTGGCCATCAATGGCTGGGCGCTGGCTTTCAGCACCGTTTATTTGGCGTGGAGTGCGCTGGTGCAATGGGGCGTGACGCAACACGCCCGCCAGTCGCTTGAGGCGCAAGGCTTGCCCAGCCAGCAACTCTTGGTCACACCCGCTCCCTTGAGCACCTTGGTCTGGCGCGTGGTGGTGATCGATGGCGAGCGCTTGCATGAAGGTTTTTACGCGCTGATGGACGGTGGTCGTGCCATGCGATTTGTGGCCCACGAGCGCGGTGCCGCCTTGGCCGCGCAAAACGCCGACCACCCCCAGTTACAGCGGCTGGCAAGGTTCACAGACGGGTTTTACAAGGTGGCTGATGTCAACGGGCGCTTGGTGATCACCGACTTGCGCATGGGGCAAGAGCCCGCCTATGTGTTTTCTTTTGACATTGGCCCACCGCTGCAAGCAGGCCAGACCCATCCCGTGGCGCAGCAGCAAAGCCGCCGCATGGATGTGGGGGCAGGTTTGACATGGCTGGGGCAGCGGATGTTGGGGCACGATGTGCCGCCGCCGGGCGGGCCTTAGAGCGTTTGCCGGTAACGCGCCATCAGCTGGGCGTGGGTTTCGGCTTCGATCTCTTCGCCTTTGAAGGCTTTGATCTGGTCGCGCAGCATCTCGGTCATGTTGGGCATCTGTGCGCGGTCGACTTGGCGAGAGGCGTCCCACAGTTGCGAGCGCATGAAGGCCTTGGCGCAGTGCAAATACACCGACTCCACCGTCACACGAATGACCACAACGGGCGCACGCCGCGCATCGGCGCACAACGCCAGATCGGCCGGGTCGGTGGACAACACGGCGCGGCCATTGACGCGCAAGGTCTCGTCAAAGCCCGGCACCATGAACAACAAGCCCAGCCGCCCGGTGGCGATGATGTTATCCAGCGTGTCCAGCCGGTTGTTGCCCGGTGCATCCGGCAGCAGCAAGGTGTGCGCGTCGGGCACCTTGACGAAGCCCGGCTCACCCCCGCGCGGCGAAGCGTCCATGTGCCCACCCGCATCGCTGCTGGCCAGCACCACAAACGGCGACAAGCCAACGAAGCGCGTGGCATGCGTGTCCAGCGCTGGGATTTCTTTTTTGAGTGCACGCTCACGGGCAGGGCCGTACAGCTCGCGCAGGGCTTCTAGGGTGGTGATGTGTGTTGGCATGGGTAAAAACCGTGGACTTACTTTCCCCAAGAATCCTTCAAGCCCGTCACCCGGTTAAACACCGGCTTGGCGCCCGCCACATGATCCAAGCGATCCGCCACAAAATACCCAAAGCGCTCAAACTGGAACTTCTGGTCCGGCTGCGCCCCGGCCAATGACGGCTCCACGTAGGCCGTCACGACCTTCAAGCTGTCCGGGTTGAGCGATTGCAAGAAGTCTTTGCCGCCCGCATCGGGGTGCGCTTCTGCAAACAGGCGGTCGTACAGGCGAACCTCGGCCTTCACGCCGTCGGCCACGCTCACCCAGGTGATGGCGGCTTTGGCTTTGACGCTGTCGGCGCCGCGGGTGCCGCTCTTGGTGCCGGGGATCACTTTGGCGTGCACCTCAAGCACGTTGTCCGCCGTGTCGCGTGCGCAGCCCGTGCATTCGATCACGTAGCCACCCTTCAGGCGCACCACGTTGCCGGGGAACAAGCGTTTGTAGCCCTTGGGTGGCACTTCTTCAAAGTCTTCGCGCTCGATCCACACCTCTTTGCCTATTTTGAAAACACGGTCGGCTGGGGGCGTTTGGCCTTCGGCCACCGCGCTGTGGGGCAGGGCGGGTTGGGTGCAGGCCTCGGTGTAGCCGTCGCTACCAAACACCTCGGCCCAGTTGCTCAGCACCAGTTTGACGGGGTCGAGCACGGCCATGCCGCGGTGGGCTTTGGTTTCCAGGTCTTCGCGCAGGCAGCCTTCGAGCGTGCTGTAGTCGATCCAGCTGTCGCTCTTGGTCACGCCAATGCGGTCGGCAAACAGGCGCAGGCTCTCGGGCGTGTAGCCCCGGCGGCGCAGGCCCACGATGGTCGGCATGCGGGGGTCGTCCCAGCCGCTGACTTTGCCTTCATTGACCAGTTGCGCCAACTTGCGTTTGCTGGTGATCACATAGGTCAGATTCAGGCGAGCAAATTCGTATTGTTTGGGGCTGGGAGCGGCCAGCAGCTTGCATTCGCACAGGCGCTCCATCAGCCAGTCGTAAAACGGGCGCTGGTCTTCAAACTCCAGCGTGCAGATGCTGTGGGTGATTTGCTCCAGCGCGTCTTCGATGGGGTGGGCAAAGGTGTACATTGGGTAGATGCACCAGGTGTCGCCCGTGTGGTGGTGGGTGGCGCGGCGGATGCGGTAGATGGCCGGGTCGCGCATATTGATGTTGGGCGAAGCCATGTCGATCTTGGCGCGCAGCACGGCGGCGCCGTCGTCGAGCTTGCCGTCGCGCATTTCGCGGAAGCGCGCCAGGTTTTCTGCCACGGTGCGGGTGCGGAAAGGGCTGTCCACACCGGGCTTGCCGAAGTCGCCCCGGTTGGCGCGCATGTCTTCCGCGCTTTGCTCGTCCACATAGGCGTGGCCGGCTTCAATCAAGGCCTCGGCGGCGCGGTACATGAAGTCGAAGTAGTCGCTGGCTTGGTAGGGCGCGGCAGAGCCAGCGGCCTGGCCGAGTTGGGTCCAGTCAAAGCCCAGCCACTTCACGGCGTCGATGATGCTGTTGACGTACTCTTGGTCTTCTTTTTCGGGGTTGGTGTCGTCAAAGCGCAGGTGGCACACGCCGCCGTACTCTTGGGCGAGGCCAAAGTTGATGCAGATGCTTTTGGCGTGGCCCACGTGCAGGTAGCCGTTGGGTTCGGGCGGAAAGCGGGTGCGGATCTTGGCCGGGTCGGGCTGGCCCTTGGCGTGGTGCGCGGCGTCGCCCGGGCTGCCGGCCCAGCGGCGGCTGGCGTAGGTGCCTTGCTCGATGTCTTTTTCGATGATCTGGCGCAGGAAGTTGCTGACCTTGTGGTCGGCTTCAGAGACTTTGTCGGTGGGGGAGGTCATAGCGCTTGATTTTAGGGGCTGGCGCAGGCCTGAGCTGTCCGGGTCTGTTACGAATGGACACGACTGTCAAGCGCTGGCGGTGCACCAACGACCAGTCTGGCGCGCTAAGCATGTAGAGAGCCTGCTTTCAAGAAAAGCCAACGTCACCAAAGGATCATCGTCATGAGTTCGTTCAAACTGTCATTTTCCAGAGCCATCGCGCTGCTCGGCTTGCTGGGCTTGGGTCTGACCCAGGTGGGTTGTGCCCATCCCTTGGCGGTTGAACCGTCTGTGTCGGTGCACTCGCGCATCGGTCATTTCCCGGTGTACACCCAGATAGGGGTGCCCGGCCCGGTGATTTATGGCCCGCCGCCCCGGGTGATTTACACCCCACCACCCCCTCGGGTGCTCTACTCGCCCCGTGTGTCTGCGCCTGTTCATGGCTGGGGGCATGGGCACGAGCGCCATTGGGGTCATGAGCGCAAGCACCGTCACCACCATGGTGATGGCCACAGGCGTGGTGGTTGAGATCATCGTGGTGATGTTCGGCACTGATGGCGCCCCAGCCTGAGGCCTTGAGTCCGAAAGGGTTCAGCGCCGCTGACGCAGTACCATCTCGTCGCGCCTGATTTCCACGTCAAAGTGTTTCAAAAAGGCCTGGCCCAGCAGCGCTTGTTCTTGCGGCATGCCCGTCAGACCCACGGTGACGCTGGCATCGTTGAGCACCAGATGCCCTGCCCGCACAGGCACGCTGCGTACCAGTTGGCCCGGGCGCTGGCCGTTGGCAGTGTGCAAAGTGATGTTTTGGCCCGCAGGCAGCCCGGCCTGAGTAGCCAGCGCCTGGCTCACGCTCACATGGCTGGCCCCGGTGTCCACCAAAAAGCGCACGGGCTGGCGGTTGACTTCACCCTCCACATGAAAATGCCCGTCCCGCTGGCGCGGAATGACCAGATCGCCCGAGCTGAGCGCATAGGGTTTGAGGCTGGCGTGGCGCTTTTGCTCCATGCGATCAAACACCAGATACAGCACCCCGGCCACAGCCAGCCACACGGCTGCGATGGCCAAGGCGCCGAGGCGGGCGGTTTTGTGGATGGAGGGTGTGGGCATGCTTTAACCCGCAGCGCCAGACCAAAGCCATTGGCCCAACAAACGTCCAGGCAATAAAGTGAATGCACCTGTGACCACACACGCCATGCCATAAAGCCACTGCATGGTTTGCCGATGACCTGCAATGTTGCCATCAGCCAGATAGCGAAACGCCCGGTACAGGCTGATCAAGGTCAGAGGAATGAGCAGGTGAATCGGGGTGTAGCCCCAGATATTGGGCAGATTGAAGTCCCGGATGAACAAACCCGAGAGTGCGGCGCCCAGCATGCAGGTGACCCAGGCGTAACCCAAGGCCCGGTGAAGACGTGGTCGTGTGATCCGGCCCATGCGGGCCCAAAGGGCCCAAGGCCCCAAGACTGTGGCGCTCAAGGCCAAGGTCATGTGCACGGCGATGGTGTGTGTCAGTTGCATCGTGAGGACGGGAGAATTTTTGTTTGAACCGCACTGTGACACAGCTTGGTAAGGCGTTATTGAACCGTTGATTTTGGTACCTTGTCCAGCAGCGATAATTCAGCCTGATTTCGAGGAGCGTTTGTGGATCTGATGTTGTTGCTGAAAGCCGCCGTGATGGGCGTGGTCGAGGGTTTGACCGAGTTCTTGCCGATCTCTTCCACCGGGCATTTGATTTTGGCCGGGGCTTTGATGGGCTTTGACGACGACAAGGCCAAGGTGTTCGACATCGCCATCCAGACCGGGGCCATCCTGGCCGTGATCATTGTGTATTGGCAAAAGATCAGCAGCACGGTGCGCGCTTTGCCGCACAGCGCGGATGCCCAGCGCTTTGCCCTCAATGTGTTCATCGCCTTTGTGCCTGCTGTCATCCTGGGCTTGCTGTTTGGCAAGGCCATCAAGGCGAACCTGTTCACGCCCGAGGTGGTGGCCACCAGTTTCATCGTGGGTGGCTTCATCATTTTGTGGGCCGAGCGCAGACAGGCCCGCGCTGTGCGCATTGGCCAAGTGGAAGACATGCGTTGGCAAGACGCGCTCAAGGTGGGTTTAGTGCAATGCGTGGCCATGATTCCGGGCACCAGCCGCAGCGGCGCGACCATCATTGGCGGCATGCTGCTGGGCATGTCGCGCAAGGCGGCCACCGACTTCTCGTTTTACTTGGCTATTCCCACGCTGATAGGCGCGGGGGCCTACAGCCTTTACAAAGACCGAGCTCTGCTGAGCATGGCCGATGCGCCGATGTTTGCAGTGGGTCTGCTGTTCTCATTTTTGAGCGCTTGGGTGTGTGTGCGCTGGCTGCTCAAGTTCATCTCGACCAACAGCTTCGAGGTGTTTGCCTGGTACCGGATCGTGTTCGGTCTGGTGGTGCTGGGCACCAGCTACTTTGGGTTGGTGAGCTGGGCGGCTTGATCGGGTGCACCTAGGCGACATGCTGGGCTTTGGGCCACGCCCAGAATGGAAGCCCCTTGTTTGACGCATCGTGGGGATGCGTTTGTTCACAGACCCCTGCATGTCTGACAACCTATCCGCATCTTTTCGCCGTCTGGCTTGGTCCAATTTGCTAGCCCAGTCGGCCGAGCAGCTGAGCCTGGCCGCTGTGCCCATCGTGGCGGTGCTCTTGCTCAAGGCCGGGCCCGGTGAAATTGGTTTGCTGGCCTCCATCCAATCGTTGCCGTTTTTGCTGCTGTCCACGCCGCTGGGCGTGCTGGCCGACCGCACTTCGCGCACGCGCTTGATGGCGCTGGCCGAGATGCTGCGGGCCTTGGCATTGTTGTTGTTGCTGGCGCTGATCGTCACGGGGAATGTGTCGATTGCGGCTTTGGCCATCATTGGTTTCATCGCGGCGGTGGGCACGGTGGCCTTCAGTGTGGCGGCGCCTTCGCTGGTGCCCGCACTGGTGCCCGTGGAGGGTCTGGCGCAGGCCAATGGGCGCTTGGAGTTGGCACGCAGCGCGGCGTTTGCGGCAGGCCCGGCATTGGCTGGGGCCTTGATCGCTTGGACCGGAGCGTCGGCGGCGTTTGTGCTGTCGGGCATGTTGTCGGTGGCAGCGGTGTTGTGCCTGCGTGGCATCTGCGAGCCTGAACGCGCCGCCATCCCTGCACGTCACCCTTTGCTGGAGTTGCAAGACGGTGCCAAGTGGGTGTGGCAGAGCGATTTGCTCAGGTCCATGATGTTTTGCTCGATTGCCTGGAACATTTCTTGGTTCATGCTGCAAGCGGCTTATGTGCCCTATGCCATCCACGACCTGGGGCTGGATGCGAGTGGTGTGGGCGTGACGCTGGCTTTGTATGGCGTGGGCATGATCGTGGGCGCATTGCTGGCACCGCGTGTAGTGCGGGCGCTGCCGTTTGGGCAGGCGATTTTGTTGGGGCCTTATTTCTCTGTGCTGGCGGCGGTCACGATGGCGCTGACCTTGTTTTGGCCGCATGGCTGGTTGGCGGCGCTGTCTTATTTTTTCTTTGGGGCGGGGCCGATCATTTGGACCATCACCTCGACCACCTTGCGCCAAACCGTCACGCCTCGGGCCATGATCGGGCGGGTCACGTCGATCAACATCGTGGCCAGCACGGGGGCGCGTCCGCTGGGTGCGGCGCTGGGCGGTGTGGTGGGGGTGAGCTTTCCGGTGTCGGTGAGCTTGTGGTGTGTGGTGCTGGGCTTTGGGCTGCAGGCCATCATCATCAGCGCTTCCAAGGTGCGCACACTCAAGCGATTGCCTGAGCCCTTGACCGATTGATTTAAAAAAAAGAGGAGACAAGACCATGCAACAAGCCGCGTTTGAAGAATTACTCAAGCGGTTTTCGGCCGCCGCCGAAGCGGGCGATGGCGAGGCCTTTGCGCAGTGTTTCACGCCAGATGGCATTTACCACGACTACATCTACGGAGACCACACGGGCCGCGCCGACATTGCCCACATGATGAACGACTTGTTTCATCGCGATGCCGGGCCGGATTACCGCTGGGAGATGTTCGAGCCCGTGTGCAATGGGCAGTTGGCCTATGCGCTGTCTTTTTCGAGCTTCACTTCGAAGGTGCCCGAGTTTGCGGGGCGGCAGGTGGTGATCGACGGCATCAGCCGCTTTGCCCTGCGTGACGGGCTGATTTGCGATTACAGCGAATCGGTCAATGGCGGCGTGGCCATGGTGCAGCTGGGGGTGGCCGCGCCGCGCCTGGAAAAGGTGCTCAAGCGCTGGAGCCAGCAGCTGCTCGACCAGCCCGCCACCCAAGCGTTTTTGGCCCGTGGCAAGCGCACGGTGTGAGTTGTTTAATGCTTTTTCGAAAGGCCTGGCCATGAGTTACCAAGACATCCTCTACAACGTCGAGCACCGCATCGCGACCATCACCTTGAACCGGCCGGATAAGCTCAACGCCTGGACGCACGTCATGGAGCGCGAGGTGCGCCAGGCTATGGACGCTGCCGCTGCAGACGAGAGTGTGCGCGCCATCGTGCTCACGGGTGCAGGGCGCGGCTTTTGCGCGGGTGCCGACATGGATTTGCTCAAGGACCTGGACCCGAGCGACATCACGGCGACGACCTGGACAAAACCTTTCGATGTGAACCAGCGGCTCGACTACCAGACGCGCTATGGGTATTACCCGGCGATCCCCAAACCGGTGATTGGCATGCTGAACGGCGCAACCGCAGGGATTGGGCTGGTGCATGCCTTGTATTGCGATATTCGTTTTGCGGCTGACAACGCGGTGTTCACCACCGCGTTTTCAAGGCGGGGCTTGATTGCCGAGCACGGCTTGAGCTGGATGCTGCCCCGCATCGTGGGCCACGCCAACGCGATGGACTTGCTGCTGTCGGCCCGCAAAGTGTTGGCCCCTGAAGCGCAGGCCATGGGTTTGGTCAACAAGGTGTTTGCGCCCGACGCTTTGGCCGAGGCCACCTATGCCTATGCGCGTGACTTGGTGGACAAGGTGTCGCCCCGCTCTATGGCGGTGATCAAGCGTCAGCAGTACGACGCGCCGTTTCAGACGCTGGCAGAAAACAACCGCCAGGCCAACGTGGAGATGGCCCTCAGTTTCGCGAGTGACGACTTCCGTGAGGGGGTGGCGCATTTCTTGGAGAAACGCGCACCGCAATTCACGGGCAACTGAGGTTCAGGGGAAGCCACAGAGGCCGACACGGCCAAGCAGCCCTTTGGGCATGCTCAGAAAAGCGAGCAGCCTATGGATTTCAGACGCCAAGATTGCGCAAACTGGCCTCAATGGCAGCAGCCGTGGCCAGCGGTTTCTCCATGGGGAACAGGTGGGAGCCGTCAATCATCATGATGCGGCCTTTCACCACTTTGTGGGTCAAATCCACACCGGCTTGGCGCATTTCGGCCGAGTGGGTGCCGCCTATAAAAGCCACCGGACATTTGAGCGGTTGACGCTTGAGCAAGCTGTCGAGTTTGTGCGGCAAGCTGTTGTAAATGGCGGTTTCAATGTCGCGGTCAAAACTCAAGACGCGTTGGCCGCCCTCGTCGTGTGTGCCGTGGTCAATGTAGTCCTGCAGGACTTGCGGGTCCCAGCGGGCAAATGATCTTTTGTGCGCAAAGCTTTCCATCGCGGCTTGGGCATCGGGCCAGTGGTGGCGGCGCTTTTGGCTGATGCGGCCTGGCGACACCGAGCCCACCAAAGCGGTGCGTTTGGCCAAGCCCAGGGTGGTGGCCCGCCAGCCGCCCAGCACGGGCGAATCGATCATGAGCACACCGCGCGCCAGCTCAGGGTGGCGGGCGGCGCACATCAGGCTCAAGATGCCGCCCAGCGAGTGGCCGACCAGGAATGCGGGTTCTCCGTCGCCTTGCAGCGCCTTGGCAAAGTCGGCCAGTTGCTGCACCAAGTGGGGCCAGTTGTTGGTGACCGGGTATTGCGGGTCATGTCCAAATTTTTCGATGGCATCGACCTGAAAGCCCCGCTGGCGCAGGCTGTCAAAGATCACGCGATAAGTGCTGGCCGGAAAGCTGTTGCCGTGCGAGAAGATGATGCGTGCGGCCATCAGATCAGCTTCTCTTCAGGGGTGGTGATTTTCTTGAGCAAGGCGTTGCGTTGTGCCCCCACCATGAGCGGAATCTCGGTAGCACCGCCGTTCCACATCGGGTCTTCGATGCTGTCGAACATTTGGCGCAGCTTGTCGCCCCAGCTCGTGCGCAGCATTTTGAAATAGGGGTTGTGCTCATCGATGCACATGATGCGGTCGGTTTGCAAGCTGCCCGCTTGGTAGACCACCATGTCCAGCGGCAGGCCTACCGACAGGTTGGACTTGAGGGTCGAGTCCATCGACACCAGCGCGCATTTGGCCGCTTCGTCCAGCGGGGTGTTGGGGGTGATGACGCGGTCCAACACAGGTTTGCCGTATTTGGACTCGCCAATCTGGAAGTAGGGCGTCTCGTCTGTCGCCTCGATGAAGTTGCCGGGTGAATACACCTGGAACAGGCGCATGCCTTCGCCGCCGATTTGGCCGCCAAAAATCATGGACACGTTGAACTCCACACCCGAGGCGCGCAGCGCAGCAGCATCGCGCTCGTAGACCCGGCGCACAGCTGCGCCCAGCACACGGGTGGCGTCGAACATGCTTTTGGCGTTCCAGATGGTCAGGGGTTCGTCCTGACCGGGCTCAACCAGTTTTTCGATTTGCAGCACTTCGCGCACCGACTGCGAGATGCTCAGGTTGCCCGCCGACAACAAGGTCATGAAACGGTCGCCCGCTTTTTCATAGACGATCATTTTGCGGAAGGTGCTGATCTGGTCCAAGCCCGCGTTGGTGCGGGAGTCGGACAAGAACACCAGTCCGGCGCGAGTTTTGACGGCAACGCAATAGGTCATGTGGGGGCTCTTTAACTTTTAGGCAGCAGGCGCTGCAGGGCATAGAGGGCGTCGAGCGCTTCGCGGGGGCTGAGCGCGTCGGGGTTGATTTGGGCCAAAGCCACTTCGATGGGGCTGGGGCCTGTGGCTTCGGACTCGGGCGGGGCGGCGAACAGGTCCACTTGTTGGCGGCTTTCGGTGGCCCCGGCCTCCAGGGCGCTGAGCGCATGCCGAGCATGGTTCAGCACAGCCGCAGGCATGCCCGCCAGTCGCGCCACTTGCACGCCATAACTTTTGCTGGCCGGGCCGGCTTGCAGTTCGTGCAAAAACACAATCGACGCGCCGGACTCGGCAGCACTCACATGCATGTTGACGGCGGCGGTGTGCGTGGCCGGGAACTCGGTCAGTTCGAAGTAGTGCGTGGCAAACAGCGCAAAGGCTTGCGTTTTGTTGTGCAGGTGCGTGGCGATGCCGCTGGCGAGAGCCAGGCCGTCAAAGGTGGAGGTGCCGCGCCCGATTTCGTCCATCAGAACCAGGCTGTGTGGCGTGGCGCTGTGCAAGATTTGGGCGGCCTCGGTCATCTCGAGCATGAAGGTGGATTGGGCGTTGGCCAGGTCGTCGGCCGCACCGATGCGGGTGTGGATCGCGTCGATGGGCCCCAGACGGCAGCGGCTGGCGGGCACATGGCTGCCGATGCTGGCCAGCAACACGATCAGCGCTACTTGGCGCATGTAAGTCGATTTGCCGCCCATGTTGGGGCCGGTGATGATTTGCAATCTCTGTTTGGTGCCCATCAGCGTGTCGTTGGCGATGAAGCTGGCGCCCGACATCTGGGCCAGGCGCGCCTCGACCACCGGGTGGCGGCCTTGGCGGATTTCGATGCAAGGCTCTTTGGTGAATTCGGGGGCGCACCAGTTGAGGGTGAGCGAACGTTCTGTCAGGGCGCACAAGACGTCGAGCGAAGCCATGGCTTGTGCCAGTGATGTGAGCGCGGGCACAAAGGGCTGCAGCTGGTCGAGCAGGCCTTCGTACAGCCACTTTTCGCGGGCCAAGGCGCGTTCTTGGGCCGACAAGGCTTTGTCTTCAAAGGTTTTGAGCTCGGGTGTGATGAAGCGCTCGGCGTTTTTCAGAGTCTGGCGACGGCGGTAGTCGTCGGGCACTTTGTCGAGTTGACCCTGTGTGACCTCGATGTAAAAGCCGTGCACTTTGTTGAACTGCACGCGCAGGTTGGCAATGCCGGTGCGCGCTTTTTCTCGGGTCTCGAGGTCGAGCAAGAACGCGTCGCAATTGGTCTGTATGCCGCGCAGCTCGTCCAGCTCGGCATCCAGGCCATCGGCGATCACGCCGCCGTCACGCACCAATGCGGCTGGTTCTTCGAGCAAGGCCATTTGCAGCAGATCGGCGCAATGCGTGGGGGGGGTGAGACAGCGGGCCATGTCGGTCAGCAAACTGCCGGGCTCGGGGTTCAGGGCTTGCAGTTGTACCGACAGCGCAGCCGCACGCGCCAGTGCATGACGCAGGGCCACCAGTTCGCGCGGGCGCACTTGGCGCAGCGCGGAGCGGGCGGTGATGCGCTCCACATCGCTGGCGCCTTTGAGTTGTTCGCGCAGGCTGCTCCAAGGGCCTGCGCCGCTGTCGCCGCGCAACACGGCTTGGGCTTGGAGGCGGTCCAGGGCGACTTGGCGGTCGCGTGGTGGGCTGAGCAGCCAGCTTTTGAGCAAACGGCTGCCCATGCCGGTCATGCAGGAGTCGAGCAGGGCAAACAGCGTGGGTGAATCCGAAGCGCTTTCACCGCGCAGGGTTTGCGTCAGCTCCAGGTTGCGGCGGGTGCTGGCAGGCAGGTCAATCAGCGCGTCCGAGCGCTGCACTTGCACCCGCTGTACATGCGGCAGGCTGCGGCCCTGGGTGTGTTCGGCATAGGTGAGCAGGGCAGCGGCAGCGGCATGCGCGTCAGCCAGCGCATCGGCGCTCCAGGCGGCCAGCGACGCGGCTTGCAGTTGTTCCAGCAGCTTGCGCTGGCCCAGACCCGCGTCAAACTGGAAATCCGGCCGCATCGCAAAAGACCAGCCGCCCCGGCCCGTGGTTTTGAGGCCGCGCAATTTTTGTTCAAAGGTGGGCGTCATGCCCGCGCTGGCCAGCAGTTCGCTGGGCGCGATGCGGTCGATCCAGTCGGCCAGCTCGTCCTGTGCGCATTCGGCCAGGTGCACCACGCCTTGGGTCACGCTCAGCCACGCCAGGCCGCAGCGGTTTTTGCCCGCTTGGTGCACGGCCAGCAAGATGGCTTCGCTTTTGTCGGACAGCAGCTCGGTATCCGTGAGCGTGCCGGGGGTGACCACGCGCACCACTTTGCGCTCGACTGGGCCTTTGGACGTGGCCACATCGCCCACTTGCTCGCAAATGGCCACCGACTCACCCAGCTTGATGAGCCGGGCCAAATACGTCTCGACCGAATGAAATGGTACGCCCGCCATGAGCACCGGTTCCCCAGCCGACTGGCCCCGGCGCGTCAAGGTGATGTCGAGCAGGCCTGCGGCTTTTTCGGCGTCGCCAAAGAACAGCTCGTAAAAGTCGCCCATGCGGTAGAACACCAGCGTGTCTGGAAACGCCGCCTTGATGCCCAAGTACTGGGCCATCATGGGCGTGTGGCCAGCGTAGTCAGCGGGGCTGGGGGCTTGGGGCATGTCGTTGGGCATCAAGAACGGGGCTGACTTGTGCAAAAGTCACCGGATTCGGGCGTAGGTTTGGAAAGCAAAGCTTGATTTTAGTGGGAGTGAGGTGCGGGCTTCTTTACAATCGCGGCAACGAAACTCTCAGGGCTCCAGCGAGCCCCTTGTATGGAAATAGCGATACTTTTTGCCCTCATCTTTCTGAACGGCTTGTTTGCCATGTCTGAGATTGCGCTGGTCACCGCCAGAAAAGCAAGACTCCAGAAGTTGATTGATGAGGGCGACAGCGGCGCCGCAGCAGCTGTCAAATTGGGCGAAGACCCGACTCGATTTTTGTCCACCATTCAGATTGGCATCACCTCGATCGGTGTTTTGAACGGTATCGTGGGGGAAGCCGCATTGGCAGAGCCCTTGTCGCATTGGCTGGTGAGCTTGGGTGTTCCTCAGGCTTATGCCAGTTTTGGTGCCACCGCCTTGGTGGTTTTGACCATCACTTATTTCTCGATCGTGGCGGGCGAGTTGGTGCCCAAGCGCATTGGCCAGTCTTATCCCGAAACCTTTGCCCGCTTGGTGGCTCGGCCCATCAATCTGCTGGCGCTGGCCACCAAGCCGTTTGTGATTTTGTTGTCGGCATCGACCCGCGCCTTGTTGCGCCTGATGGGCGTGAAGGAGACCAAGGGCACGCCCGTGACCGAAGAAGAAATCCACGCCATGCTGGTGGAGGGTACTTCGGCTGGCGTGATCGAGTCGCACGAACACACCATGGTGCGCAATGTGTTCCGATTGGACGACCGCCAGATCGGATCGCTCATGGTGCCGCGTGCCGACATTGTTTGCCTCGATGTGGACGACCCGTTTGAAGAGAGCTTGCGCCTGATCGAAGACTCGGACCACGCCCGTTTTCCGGTGGTGCAAGGCGGCATTGAAAACATCTTGGGCGTGATCAACGCCCGCCAGTGGCTGGCCCGCGCCCTGAAAGACCCTTCGCATCCGCAATCCTTGCAAGAGCAGGGTTTGCAAGCGCCTTTGTATGTGCCCGAGACCATCACCGGCATGGAGTTGCTGGACAACTTCAGACTGTCCGATGTGCACATGGCCTTTGTGATTGACGAGTACGGTGAGGTGCAGGGCATCATCACGCTGCAGGACTTGATCGAGGCAATCACGGGTGAGTTCCAGCCGCGTGACCCCGAAACATCTTGGGCGGTGCAGCGTGACGATGGCAGTTGGCTGCTCGACGGCCACATTCCAGTTCCTGAACTTAAAGACCGTTTAGGCCTGGAACAGGTGCCCGAAGAAGAGCGTGGCCGTTACCACACCCTGAGCGGCATGATCATGCTGCTGACCGGTACCTTGCCCAAGGTGGCAGACGCAGTGGTGTGGGAAGGCTGGAAGCTGGAAATCGTGGACATGGACGGCCGTGCCATTGACAAGGTCTTGGCGGTTCGCCTGCCCCCAACACTCGACGAAGGCGATGGTTCTCTTTTTTCTGCGCCATGATGGCTCAAAAAAGCACCCCTCATGGGGTGCTTTTTTGGGCATTGATGCGCTCAGGTGGGTGGCTTAAAAAGGCGCGCCCTTGCGCTCATCTTGGGCCTGTGTACCTTGATCGGTGGGCGCTGTCTCTGGGTTGTGCGTGTCGGGTGTGCGCTCGCGGCTCAGGGCGTCCACGGCGGTGCGGACATTGGCCTTGTCACCCGCACTGGCGAACTTGCTGTACTTGCCCAAGAGGGTGACCAACTGGCCGTAAATGCGGGGTGCACCGGCCAGGCATTCTTTTTGTTCCAGAAAGTCGGACTCGCCGGTGAAGTTGCCGATCAGGCCACCGGCTTCGGTCACCAACAAGGAACCTGCGGCCACGTCCCAGGGGGACAAACCGGTTTCAAAGAAACCGTCGGTAAAACCCGCTGCCACGTAGGCCAAATCGAGTGCGGCAGAGCCTGGGCGTCGCAGGCCAGCGGTGCGTTGCATCACGTCGCCCATCATGCGCAGGTACTGGTTGAAGTTGTCGCCTTTGCGGAAGGGAAAGCCTGTGGAAATGATGCATTCCGGCAGGCGGATGCGCTTGCTCACGCGCAGGCGGCGGTCGTTCATGAAGGCACCACGGCCTTTGGTGGCGGTGAACAGGTCGTTGCGGGTGGGGTCGTAAATGACAGCTTGCTCGATCTTGCCGCGCACTTGCAGGGCAATGCTCACGCAATAAACAGGAAAGCCGTGGATGAAGTTGGTCGTGCCGTCCAGAGGGTCAATGATCCAGATGTGGTCTGAGGCCGAGTTGCCATGCTCCGTGCCCGATTCCTCGGCCAAGATGCCGTGGTCGGGGTAGGCGGTCAGCAAGGTCTCGATGATGATTTTTTCGCTGGCATGGTCAACTTCGGTGACGAAGTCGTTGACCTGCTTTTG
The DNA here is from genome assembly GCF_040400975.1 of Limnohabitans sp. Classification (GTDB taxonomy): domain Bacteria; phylum Pseudomonadota; class Gammaproteobacteria; order Burkholderiales; family Burkholderiaceae_C; genus Limnohabitans_A. The sequence continues at coordinate 43,729 of NZ_JBBAPF010000002.1, forward strand.
GGAGATGCGAACCGCTTCAACGTCGAGCGCTGCGCGGTTGATGATGGCGCCAGCGGCGCGTGCAGCCTTGACGGCCACATTGAGCATGGGGTGGAGATTGGACGACATGAATTGTGTGAAGAACTGAACAGGCCTACGCACGATCGCGGCGGCGAAGCCGGCATTTTCTCATGAAAAGCCAGGGTGTCCGTCGTTTTGGCGTCATGAAGCGCTGATGCGCTGACGGTTTGCCAAGCTCCAGCGTGGACAATCGGGGCATGCAAACGCGATTCATCTTGATAGAAACCAGCCATGCCGGCAATGTGGGCGCTGCCGCCCGGGCTCTTAAAGTCATGGGTTTTGACGATCTGGTCTTGGTCAAACCGCGCTGGCCCAATGTGCTGCGCAAGGAAGAAACCATCCAGCGGGCCAGCGGGGCCAACGACGTGCTGGCCAAGGCCCGCGTAGTGGACACGCTGGAGGAAGCCTTGGAGGGTGTGACCCATTTGTGTGCCACGGCCATGACCCCGCGCGACTTTGGGCCGCCGACCCGTTCGCCCCGTGATCACTTTGCCGAGCTGACCCGGCCCGGTGATCCCGAACAGAGCGTGGCCTTCTTGTTCGGTTCAGAGCGCTTTGGCATGAAGAACGAAGACGTTTACCGCTGCCATGTGGCGCTGTCGATCCCGACGCATCCCCAATTTGGCTCGCTCAATCTGGGCTCGGCGATTCAGGTCATCGCTTACGACTGGCGGGTGGCTTTGGGTGGCTTCCCGGTACAGGACGCGGTACCGCCCGCAGACAAGGCCGATGCGCAACAAGTGGCGGGCATGCTCACGCATTGGGAGCAGGCGTTGACCGACATTGGCTTTTTGGACCCGGCTGCGCCCAAAAAGCTCATGCCGCGGCTTAATCAACTGTTCAACCGCGCCGACCTCAGCCCTGAGGAAATCCATATCTTGCGCGGGGTAGCTAAAGCCATGATTCAAGCGACGGACGCAAACAAACAAGTCAAGCGATAGACTCAGGGCCTATGTTTTCTCGCCTTCGCTCCGACATCCAATGCATTCTTGACCGGGACCCGGCCGCCCGCACCGCTTGGGAGGTGCTGACCTGCTACCCCGGGCTGCACGCCTTGGTGCTGCACCGTCGGGCCCATTGGTGCTGGAACCATGGCTTCAAGTGGCTGGGTCGTTTCATTTCACACGTCTCGCGCGGCTTGACGGGGATCGAAATACACCCGGGTGCCAAGATCGGCGAACGGGTGTTTTTTGACCATGCCATGGGCGTGGTGGTGGGTGAAACCGCCGAGATTGGCGACGGTTGCACGATTTACCAGGGCGTGACCTTGGGCGGCACCTCGCTGTACAAAGGTGCCAAACGCCACCCCACCTTGGGCAAAGATGTGGTGGTCAGTGCCGGGGCCAAGGTGCTGGGCGGCTTTGAGGTGGGCGATGGAGCCAAGATCGGCAGCAATGCAGTGGTGATCAAACCGGTGCCTGCCGGTGCCACGGCGGTGGGTATTCCGGCCCGCATCATCCCTTCCAAACAAGGCGAAAGTGCGGATGTGTCGGGCACCGATCGCAAGTTCAGTGCCTATGGCATCACCCAAGACGACGACCCGGTCAGTCAGGCTTTGCGTGGTCTGATCGACAACGCGGCCGGCCAAGAGGCGCAAATTTCTTTGATCTGGAAGGCTTTGGAGCAGTTGTGTGCACAACAACAGATGCCAGTGCCCGGAGTGGGTGCAGCCCGTGAAATTTTCGAAGCTGATAAATTCAACCAGCTGGTGGGCAAATGAGCCTCAATCCAGTGACACCACGGCCGCAGCGGCTTTGAGTTCGCGCCAGCGTTTGTCGAGGCTGCTGTAACGGGCCAGTGCCTCGGGGTCTTGGCCACTTTGGTGTTGGGCCAAGGCTTCGTTTTTGAGCTGTTGCAAGTGGTCCACCATGAGCATGTTCAGCAAGCGACGTAGCTCTTGTCGGGCTTCTTGCAGATCGGGTGGGGTGGCTTCTTCACTGCCAGCCACCGCGTTCATCTTGTCTTGCGCCACCCACCGTTGGGCATCTTCGGCAAACGGTTGGCCCAGCATGTGCTCGCGCAAAGCAGACCAACCCAAGGCCCCCTGTTCGTGGAATTGCGATTCGAGCCAAGCAAACAAAGGCCCGTGCGGTGCAGGCAGTGCGCACAGCATGGCATGGTCTTCGCCGCTCAGGGTCTCCCACAGCGCCATGTTGCCCAGCAGCACGCGGGCTGCATGGTCAGCCCGGCTGGCGGGCACGGTGCGCGGACCCGTGAACACGGGTGCGGCATCACGCTTGTACTTGCTGTTGCCGAACTTGCTGCCCGGTGTCCAGCTGGGATTTTTGCGTGGCCAGTTGTTGGCTCCTGCTTTGTAGGTGTTCTCAAATATGGGTGGGCTTGGGGCAAAGCCGCTATCGATTGTCCAGCCGGGCGGGGCGCCATAACTGGGCTCAAATTGATGATCGTTATTCCCAGAAGGATTGGCGGCACGGCTGAAAGCGGCATTGGCGGCCATTTGGGGCGCTGGGGCTGCACCAGCACCCGGCCCACGCGCTGCGGGCGCATAACGCTGATCGCTGGCCGCTTGCTGACCCCAGAGTTTTTCAAGGCCCGCGGTTTCCAGTTGGATGAGTTGGGCCAACTCTGACAGCAATTGCTGCTTGAGTGCACCGTCGGGCAGCAGCTGCCAAAGCGGGCGCGCTTGACTCGACAAACGGGCGCGGCCCTCAGCGGTTTGCAGGTCGCAGTCGGCGCTGGCTGCTTCGATCAAAAAGCGCGACAGCGGCATGGCCTGCTTGATCTGCTCGGCAAAAGCCTCTTGGCCAAACTCGCGCACATAGCTGTCGGGGTCGTGCTCGGCCGGCAAAAACAAAAACTTGATGCTGCGCACATCGGTGGCGTAGGGCAGGGCACCATCAAGCGCCTTGCGGGCAGCGCGGCGGCCAGCGCCGTCACCGTCAAAACTGAAGACCACCGAGTCGGTGAAGCGGAACAGCTTTTGCACATGGTCGGGTGTGCAGGCCGTGCCCAGCGTGGCCACGGCGTTGGCAAAGCCCAGCTGCGCCAGGGCCACCACGTCCATATAGCCTTCGGTCACCAGCACGTAGCCTGCGCTGTGCAGGGCTTCGCGTGCTTCATAGAGGCCATACAACTCGCGGCCTTTGTGGAACACCGGGGTTTCTGGGGAGTTCAGGTATTTGGGTGTGCCGCTGCCGATCACTCGCCCGCCAAAGCCGATGCATTCGCCTTTGATGTTGCGGATCGGGAACATGATCCGGTCCCGAAAACGGTCGTAGCGCTTGTCGTCTTCTTCGTTGACGATCACCAGGCCCGACTCGGCCAAGAGCGGGTCGTCGTATTGGGGGAAGATGCTGGCCAGACTGCGCCAGCCTTCGGGCGCATAGCCCAGGCCAAAGCGCTTGGCTATTTGGCCTGACAGGCCCCGGCGCTTGAGATACTCCACCGCCCGTGGCGTGATTTTGAGCTGCTCGCGGTAAGCGTCTCCGGCTTTTTCCAGCACATCGCTCAGGCTGTCTTGCTTGGCTTTTTGGGCTGCCGCTTTGGCGCGGTCTTCGGGTGATTGTTGTTCTTCGGGCACCACCATGCCGGTTTGTTGGGCCAAGTCCTTCACCGCCTCGATGAAGGTCATGCCCGCGTGTTCCATCAAAAAGCCGATGGCATTGCCATTCTTGCCGCAGCCAAAGCAATGAAAAAACTGCTTGGTGGGGCTGACACTGAAGCTGGGGGATTTCTCGCCGTGAAAAGGGCACAAGCCCATGAAATTGGCACCGCCTTTCTTGAGCTGCACGTACTTGCCCACGATGTCGACCACGTCGACGCGGGACAGCAACTCCTGGATGAAAGACTGGGGGATGGCCATCGGGGTATTTTCACCGATAAGAAAGGCCAGCTTGGGCTTGTTTCGGGGCAAACCAGCATGGATTTCAGCTCGGGGTCAGGCAAACTCAGCACCATACGCCTTCAAGCCCAAACGGAATGCCACCATGAGTGAAACCAAAGTCAGCATCTTTGACCAAGACTTGCCCCAAACCCCTGCCAACCACGCGCCGATTTCGCCGCTGAGCTTCATCGAGCGCACGGCCGAGGTGTACCCCCATCGCCTGGCCATCGTGCACGGCGATTTGCGCCAGGACTGGGCCAGCACCTACCGCCGCACCCGCCAGCTTGCCAGTGCGCTGGCGCAAGCGGGAATTGGCAAAAACGACACAGTGGCGGTGATGCTGCCCAACACGCCGCCCATGGTGGAGGCGCACTTTGGCATTCCCATGGCCGGAGCGGTGCTCAATGCCCTGAATACCCGACTGGACCCGGAGACGGTGGCCTTCATGCTGGACCACGGCGAGGCCAAGGCGGTGATCGTAGACCCAGAATTTGCGGGGGTGATGAAAAAAGCGCTGGCGCTGCGCCAGTCCTCAAGGCCTGTGCTGGTGATTGACGTGGAGGACGCGCTTTACACCGGACCGACCGAAAAACTGGGTTCGATGACTTATGAATCCTTTGTGGCCAGCGGAGACGCCCACTTTGCCTGGAGCCTGCCCGCCAACGAGTGGGACGCGATTGCCCTGAACTACACCAGCGGCACCACGGGCAACCCCAAGGGCGTGGTCTACCACCACCGGGGGGCGGCGACGAACGCGATCTCGAACATTCTGGAATGGGACATGCCCAAGCACGCGGTCTACATGTGGACGCTGCCCATGTTCCATTGCAACGGCTGGTGCTTTCCGTGGACGGTGGCAGCGCGTGCGGGCGTGAACGTGTGTATGCGCAAGGTGGACGCACAGGCCATGTTCGACGCCATGCGCAATCACGGTGTCACGCATTACTGCGGCGCACCCATCGTGCACGGCCTGCTGGTCAATGCCCCGACGGCCATGAAGGCAGGGGTGCCTGCGGGTATCAAGGCCATGGTGGCGGGCGCAGCGCCCCCGGCCTCGATGATCGAGGGTATGGAGCAGATGGGTTTTGACCTGACCCATGTGTACGGCCTGACCGAGGTCTACGGCCCGGCCACGGTGTGCCCCAAACACCCCGAGTGGGATGCGTTAGACATTGGCGATCGCGCCAGGCTGAATGCCCGTCAGGGCGTGCGTTACCACCTGCAACGCGATGTGCGCGTGCTGGACCCTGAAACCATGCAGCCCGTGCCACAAGATGGCGAAACCATGGGCGAGATCATGTTCAAGGGCAACATCACCATGAAGGGTTACCTGAAAAACCCCAAGGCCACACAAGAGGCCTTTGCGGGCGGGTGGTTCCACAGCGGCGATTTGGCGGTGCAGTACCCCGATGGTTATTTCAAGATCAAGGACCGGAGCAAGGACATCATCATCTCGGGCGGCGAGAACATTTCATCGATTGAGGTCGAAGACGTGCTGTACCGCCACCCCGCTGTGCTGGCCGCCGCTGTGGTGGCCAAGCCTGATGAGCGTTGGGGTGAGACACCGTGTGCTTTTGTGGAGTTGAAAGCCGACGTCCAAGTCACCGCCGAGCAGATCGTGGCGCATTGCAAACAGCATTTGGCTGGCTTCAAGGTGCCGCGTGCCGTGGTGTTTGGGGAGTTGCCCAAAACCAGCACGGGCAAGATTCAGAAGTTTGAGCTGCGCAAGCAGGCCGGGTCGGCTTCGGCGATTGACATCTGATCTTCGCAGCGCTCAGGCAATGTCGAACGCGTGTGTGCCAAACTGGCCTGCACGGCGGTCGGCAAAGTAGTGCTCCAGCGTTTCCTTGACGGTGCGAAAAGCCAATTCGTCCCAAGGGATCTCTGCTTCTGTGAACAGCCGCGCTTCCATGGTTTCGTGGCCGGGATCGAACACATCACTGGTCAAGCGCGCCCGGTAATACAGGTGCACCTGGCCCACACGCGGCACGCTCATCACCGTCAGCAAGTCTTCCATGATGAACTGCGCACCCGCCTCTTCGGTGGTCTCGCGGGCTGCACCCTCTGAGGTGGATTCGCCCAACTCCATGAAGCCTGCGGGCAAGGTCCATTTTCCTTTGCGTGGCTCGATGTTGCGCTTGCACAGCAGCACCTGCTCGCCCCAATGCGGCACCGTGCCCACCACGTTCAGGGGGTTTTCGTAATGAACGGTGTGGCAGACGGTGCAAATGGCGCGCAGCTTGGTGTCCCCGTCGTCGGGCAGGCGACGAGCAACCAGAGCGCCACATTGGCGGCAATGTCGAATGGTGCGGTCAAACATCATGGGTGAGATGGAGGAGCGGGGTGATGGACGTGGTTCAAGGTCAGAGTCTAACCAGTTCCCCATGAAAAAAGCCTCTGGGCGTGGGTAACCGGCAGACACATCCCTGCGATCGGAGGCTGTTTTCTTTTGTGATGCTACGCAATGCGACAAAGAGTCACATTTGCTTTTCACCCCATTTGGTCAAATCTTCATTCGCATAGCGGCAAAATTCAAGATCTGTTCCGATGACACTTGTTTGGGTGTAAATCGGTTTGTGTTGATGTCATACCCGACAATGAAAATACATAGCAACTTCCGCCATTGCTCGTAGACAAACTCTTTGCCTCTTCGCAAAAGGTCGGACTCGTATTGGCCATCCATCATGTGATTGCCCCTGTGCGTGATCGATTCTTCATGTCTTCCGAGCTCTTCAGGAAGTTCACCATTTCAATGATGCCGCTGGCGGCAGATGAGCTTTTCCCCATCTTGTCAGAGCACAAGTCCTCAAGGACTTTCTTGTATGGAATGAGTTCAACACCGCATTGCGACAAGATCGTTAGTTCAGCATCGTCTTTCAATACGCCATGAACAAGGAACTTTTTCCAATTGGCATTTGGAAGGATTTCGTTGCGCCGTTTTACTTTTTTGGGGCTTGTGAACTTCTTCGCCACCCATTGCTCAACACCCAGCCGAAGTTCGTTTTGATCGCGTCTTCGAGCGCTTTTGTCGCCACCAATGTAGCCAATTGGTCGATAACTAATTTGAACTTCAACATGCCAGTAGTCGATTCCTTCGGGTGTTGGTCGAATTGCCAGCAGATCGATTTCATCATTGCCTGACTTGATTCCACGCATCGTGAAAAAGTTCTGTCTGTTTAACCATTCTTCAACAAGTTGTTCATCGAGTAGCGCCATTTGAAATCCTGTTGTCAATTGCTTTTGGGAAAAATGGCAACACTCCCTACTTTGCCAATCTTGCCAAACAACTTGCTTATCCCAGTTCTTTCGCAGTGATGTTCGCGGTATGCACCTGGGCTGATCACTTTTCGGAGCGCTATAACCGTTATGTCTGATGCCCGCTGTGCCTCCAGGAGTTGGCTTGGGGTAAGTCAATCGGCTCGCTCCCAGAGCAGCCTCTGAGGCTTGTCAGGTTGGTGTGGCCCGTCAGGTCAGGTATTGGATCAGGAAGAGCGAGATGCCGGGAAAGAACAGCAGCAACAGGGTGCGCACCGTGTCGCTGATCAGGAAAGGCATGATGCCCTTGTAGCTCTCGCTCAGCGGCACGTCTTTGGCCATGCCATTGACCACATAGACGTTGAGTCCAACGGGCGGTGCCAGCATGCCAAAACCCACCGTCATCAGCACCATGATGCCGAACCAGATCGCGGTGTATTCAGGCGTCATGCCGAAGTCCAGCTTCATGATGATCGGGAAGAAGATCGGGATGGTCAGAAGCAGCATGGACAGTTCATCCATCACCGCACCCAGCACCACATAAAGCATCAAAATCCCAGCCACCACGAGCAAGGGGGCCAAATTCATGGCCACCACCATTTCGGCGAGCTGGGCCGGCACTTGTGTGCGAGCCAGGGCGGCGTTCATGACATCGGCCCCCATGAAGATCATGAAGATCATCGCTGAGCTGATGGCAGTGGTATGGAAGCAATGCAGGAACTTGTCCCAGTTCAGCTCACGCTTGAGCATGGCTGCCAAAAAGGTGGATGCCGCTCCCACTGCAGCCCCTTCAGTCGGGGTGAAAAAGCCTGCATAGATGCCGCCAAAGACCAGAATGAAAATGAAGGCGATGGGCAAAATGCCTTTGAGTGCTTCGAAGGTGAGTTGTTCACGTTCTTCCTGGTCGGGGGCTTGACCCGGTACGAGGCGCACATAAATGGCGATGGCGATCATGTAGCCCACCATCGCAATCAGGCCGGGCACCATGGCGGCAGCAAACAATTTGGCGATGTTCTGTTCGGTCATGATGGCGTAAATGACCAGCGGCACCGAAGGCGGGATCAGGATGCCCAATGTGCCGCCAGCGGCCAGCGTACCGGTGGACAGGCGACCCGAGTAGCCATGGCGTTTCATTTCGGGCAGAGCCACGCCCGTGATGGTTGCTGCGGTGGCCACAGAGGAGCCACAAATGGCGCCAAACGCTCCGCATGCGAGCACAGCACCCATGGCCAAACCGCCCTTGAAGCGGCCCATGACGGCTGCGGCAAACTGGAACAAGGCCTTGCTGATGCCGCCTTGGGTGGCAAAGTGCCCCATCAAGATGAAAAGAGGAATGACCGACAAGTCGTAGTTGGCCAGTCGGGCAAAAGCCAGGTTGTTGAGAAAGTTCAAATAGGTTGGAAAACCTGTTTGCAGGATGAATCCAGAGGTGCCTGCCAAGAACATGGCGCCCGCAATGGGCACGCGGACCACCATCAGCAACAGCATGATCCCGAAAATCATCGAAGCCAGGGCAATCGGGGTCATGGTGCAACCTTGTTGTTGTCAAATTTAGAGATCACTTGCGTCGCGGCAATCACTGCCGTGATGCCGAACGGAATGCACATGCTGGTCAACACAATCCAGTCTGGAAATTCCAGCAGCATGGACGCGCCCATGTTTTCCTTGGCTTTGATGGCCGCAGCACCGCAACGCCATGCAAGCAGGGAAAAAATCACCATCATCAACAGGTCACCCAGTCGGTCCAGTTTGAAGTTGAACTGCCTGCTGCACTTGGCCGTGAAAAAATCCACGATGATGTTTTCATGCTTGAGCTGGCAAAGTGGCATGAACAGGGCAATCGCCGCGCCGACACCCACACCCGTCAATTCAAAGTCGCCAATCACGGCCGAGTTGAAAAAATTGCGTCCGATCAGGCTGTAGCAGGTCATCAGCATCAGTCCAATCAGGATCAACCCGCCCAATATGCTGCAGAGACGGGCAATCCGCTCCAGTGGATTTGAGAACATCATGGCGTTTGAAGGGTGTTGATGAAAGTGAGATGGGAACTGAAGAGACCCGCCGCTGAATGCGTCCGCTTTTGAGATGCCTATAAAAAAACCTGAGCAGTCCACAAGGGCTGCTCAGGTTGATGTCATCAATGGCTTACTTGGTGTATTGCTTGATCAGGTCTTGAGCGTCCTTGAGCAAAGCCGCGCCATTGAGGCCGCGTTTGTTCATGGACTGGACCCACTCGTCGTCCTGCTCGTCGGTGGCCTTCTTCCAGCGTGCCAGTTCGGCGGGCGGGATCACCGTGATGGTTTGTGTTTTGGTTTCTTCAAACACCTTGCGGCCAGGCACGTCGTTGCCGGCTTGGGTCGCTCCCAAGAATGCCGACAGTTCGCGACCAGAGTTCTTGTCGATGACGGCCTTCAAGTCGGCGGGCAGTGAGTCGTACTTGGCCTTGTTCATGGGCATGACAAACACGGTGGTGTACAAAGCCGGGTAGCTCTTGTCGGTTTCTGCCGCGAACTTGGTCAGTTCATGCACCTTCAAACCGGGAGCGACTTCGTAGGGAATCACAGCGCCATCGATGACACCTTTTGACAGGGCTTCAGGCACTTGGGGCACGGGCATACCCACGGGGGTGGCGCCCAACTTGGCCAGCATTCGGGTGACGTTGGCTGTAGGTGCACGCAATTTCAGACCCTTGAAGTCTTCCATTTTGGTGACTTGCTTGTCCTTGGTGAATATCACACCCGGGCCGTGCACATGAACGGCCAACAGCTTGACATCCTTGTGTTCATCCATGGCGTGCTTTTGCACAAAGTCCCAAGCGGCGCGGCTGGTCGCTGCGGCGTTGGTCATGGTGAAAGGCAACTCAAACACCTGTGTTTTAGGGAAGCGACCTGCCGATGAACCGGCCACATGCCAAACCACATCGGCCACGCCATCCTTGGCCTGGTCATACAGCTGCGGTGGGGTGCCGCCCAATTGCATGGCAGGGAAGATTTGGCATTGCAGGCGGTTGTTGGAGTCACGTGCAATGTTCTTGCACCAGTCGCCCAGCATGGTGGTGTGTTGAATGGACTGTGGGCCCAAAAAGTGATGCACTTTGAGCGTGATGGTTTGGGCGTGGACGCCAAACCCCACAGCCATCAGGCCTGCGGCCAAGGCTGTTCGTTGCAAAAATTTTTTCATCGACTTGTCTCCATCATGGGTTGAAAAACAAAATCATAAACCAACCGAGCGGTCGGTTAATCAATCCAAATATCCATCGCGTGATCCGTTGCGCTGGAGTAGGCGTCTTAGTTTGTGTGAATATGCATTATGTTGCATCAATATTCAAAATGATAGGTAGAAACCCTTTTTTGTTTGAATTTCTTGCACTTTTTTTCATTGAGTGAGCGGCAGATCCCCATGGTGATGGGGCGCTGACCGCCCAGGCTGTCAGCGGATCTGCACTTGCAAGCGGCTCAGGCCCGCCACCTCACCGACCAAGGTGTCACCGGACACAACAGCCGCCACGCCTTCGGGCGTGCCGGTGTAAATCAGGTCGCCGGGCTGCAGTTCCCAGGCGGCCGACAGGTGCTCGATGGTTTCGGCCACGTTCCAAATGAGCTTGGCGATGTTGCTGCGCTGGCGGTCAGCGCCATTGACTTGCAGGCTGATTTCGGCGTTGTTGATATCGTTTGTTTGGCCAATCGGTGTGATGGGGCCAATGGGGCCCGAGTGGTCAAATGCCTTGCCAATGCACCAAGGACGACCTTGCTTCTTCATCTCGTTTTGCAAGTCGCGGCGCGTCATGTCCAAGCCCACGGCGTAACCATAAATGTGCTGGATCGAATTGGCGGCCGAAATGTTGCGCCCGCCTTTGCCAATCGCCACCACCAGTTCAATCTCATGGTGCAGGTTCTGGGTCAGGCTCGGGTAGGGCATGGTGCCGGTCTGGCCTGCTTCAACCACCACCAGGCTGTCGGTGGGCTTGAGGAAAAAGAAGGGCGGCTCCCGACCGGTAAAGCCCATCTCTTTGGCGTGCTCTTCATAATTACGCCCAACACAGTAAATGCTGTGAACCGGAAAACGCTCTGGTTGGCCCAAAACAGGGACGGAAACAACAGGCGAGGGAGGGAACACAAAGCTCATGGCGTGCTTTCAATAAATGGAGATTTGATGTTAATCCGAACTTTAGAAACACAACAGGCCCCCAAGTCACCACGGTAACTTATGAACCCAGTCAAAAGTATTGATCTTCAGGCCACCCCCGGACATTTGATTCGTCGTGCCCAACAAATTGCAGTGTCCATATTCGCGGAACAGTTGAGCAGTGCAGACATCACACCGGTGCAGTTTGCGATCTTGAATGCCTTGCTGGGCAGCCCCGGCATCGACCAAGTGAGTTTGGCCAAGCGCGTGGCATTTGACCCGGCCACATCGGGATCTGTCATTGGACGCTTGGAGGCCAAAGGCTGGGTGGTGCGACAAGCCGACCCCAACGATCGGAGGCGAAAACTGTTGGTCGTCACCCCTGCCGGTGTGCAGGCACTGGGCCTGGTTCAGGCCGACGTGGCGCGCATTCAAGAAAAAATTTTGAGCCCGCTGACCCCACAAGAGCAAAGCCAGTTTGTGCAGCTTTTGTCGCGTTTGGTCCAAGGCCACCAAACGGACTGAGCGTGCACTCAAGAGGAGGCGTAGGTCAATTCAAAGTGCTCAACATGGGGCGGTGCCGCGAAGAATGGGCCGACGATGGCGCGCCATTCGGTGAAAAGGGCTGACTCGCGAAAGCCCACAGTGTGGTCTTCTAACTTGTCCCAGAAGATTTGCAGCACAAAGCGCTCGGGGTTTTCGATGCAACGGTTGACCTTGGCACCCCGGTAACCCTTGGCTTTGCAAGCCACGGTGCTCAGGCCCAGTTCGATGGCTTTTTCAAACGCGGCCTGTTGACCGGGATGGATGCGGAAATCTGCGAGTTCTAAGATCATGGATGCACCTCGATAAAAAACACACCTTACCGCAAGTCGATGGCATAAAACCCAGAATCATCCGGGCCATCTGTCATCCATTTGACATCTGAAAGACCCAGAATGCGCCGATGCATTTCAGCAGCGCACACATCATCGCTCTCTACCAACAGGCCTCTCACCGCATCCACTCGGGTGAACACGTGACCCATTTGGCCCACGCTTGGCAATGTGGCCGCTTGGCAGAAAAGTCGGGTGCCAGCTTGGAATTGCAGTTGGCCAGTTGGCTGCACGACATAGGCCACTTGTGGGCGCACCCTGGTGCTCCGGTGACCGATGCGGCTGTCAAGGGTCACGCTGCTTTGGGTTCAAAGCTTTTAGAGCCCTTATTTGGTTTGGCCGTTTCTGAGCCTGTGCGCTTGCACGTGTTGGCTAAACGGTACTTGGTCAGCACGCGTCCCAGCTACGCACGAAAACTGTCACCACAAAGCCTAAAAAGTTTGACCCATCAAGGCGGCCACTTGAGTGAAGACGAGTGTGCTGACTTTGAGCGACACGCATTTTTTGCCGAGGCCATTCAGCTCAGGGTGTGGGATGACTTGAGCCAAAAAGACGGTTGGTTTGAGATCACGATTCAAGATGCACTCGATCAGCTGGAGGGTTTGATGCAATCGGTAGCAGACCAATGTGTCACGTAACTTTCATGGTAAAGACATTGGATTGACACGTTCACCACGCACCATCAAGCCATTGATGACAAGGAGCGTGTGCCATGAAAGAACTGCCAAATCCCACTTTTGATTTGTTGCCGATCCATTTGCCCAGGGGGTCACTTCATCCGAGATCAAATCAAACCCAAACTGACTTCTTGCCTCGCCGCGTGCAAAGCACCATTGAGGTCAGCTGGGCAAAGCATCAAGACGAGGTTCGTGAAGCGCAGCGCTTGAGGTATTCGGTGTTCGCCACCGAGCTCGGTGCACGTCTGCCCAAGACCATCGAAGGCCACGACATCGACTTGTTCGACGACTATTGCGAGCACCTGTTGGTGCGCGATACGGCCACAGGCCAAGTGATTGGCACCTACCGGGTGTTGACCCCAGTCCAAGCCAAGCGGGCGGGCAGCACCTACAGCGACACCGAATTTGACCTGACCCGTTTGCGCGGCTTGCGCAACCGCATGGTCGAGTTGGGCCGCAGTTGCGTGCATGTCGACCACCGACATGGTGGGGTGATCATGGCCTTGTGGGGGGCTTTGTTTGAATTCATGGACCGCAACCGCTTGGACACCATGATCGGCTGTGCCAGCATCCCCATGCTGCACAACGGCGTGGTCAGTGGCGATGTGGCCGCCAGCATCTGGCACCAATTGCGACACACCCATTTGGCCGACATCCAGTTCCATGTGCGCCCGCGCTTGGCGCTGCCGGTTGAGCAACTGGACCACCACCTGTCGATCGAGCCGCCTGCCCTCATCAAGGGTTATCTGCGATTGGGTGCCAAAGTGATGGGCGCTCCGGCTTGGGATCCGGATTTCAACACCGCAGATTTGCCCATGATGATGCGGATTGCTGATTTGCCGGCACGCTACAAAAAACACTTTGCATCTGTTGCCCAATGAGGGAGCCAGCAGGCCCACACAGATCAACAAAGCTTGGCGCGGTTTGAACCGCTGCTTTTATTCAAAATTCACCAGTCACGATCACAATGTGTGAGTTGCCACACACTGCCTCACAGATTTGTCATCAAACTGACACGTTGAATTTTTAGAATATTTTGAAGTTCACGAGACAAACATGGCCAACTCCACCCAACTGCCCATCCCAGATGTGCTTCCCGCTGGTTTGCTTGACCGCGACTTGAGCATATTGGCCTTCAACGAGCGGGTGCTCGACTGGGCGCACCGACCCGAAGTGCCTGTTTTGGAGCGTTTGCGTTATTTGTGCATCGTGTCGTCCAACGTGGACGAATTTTTTGAAGTTCGGGCTGAGCCCCATGTCATGGGCTGCTTGCAAGACCTGAAGTCTGGCCCCTACACCCCCCAAAGCCTGCAAGAAATTGCCGACAAAACCAACGCCATGGTGGCCCGGCAATACGACTTGTACAACGACGATTTGTTGCCAGCCCTTGAGCGCAAGGGTTACCGCATCTTGTCGCACGGCGAGCGCAACGCCGAACAGCGCCAATGGGTGCGCAATTACTTTCACCGTGAAGTGCAGCCCTTGTTGGTGCCTGTGAGTCTGGACCCTGCGCACCCGTTTCCCCAGGTCGCCAACAAATCCTTGAACTTCATCGTTCAGTTGTCGGGCAAAGACGCTTTTGGTCGCTCCAACGAAATCGCCATTGTCAAGGTGCCCCGCGTTCTCTCGCGCTTGATTCCTTTGCCTGCAAACGTCTGTGGCAGCAGCACAGCCTATGTGTTGTTGTCCAGCGTGATCCGTGCGCATTTGTCGGAATTGTTTCCGGGGCGTGAGGTCGGACAGTTCTCTCAGTTCCGGGTCACACGCCACTCTGAATTGTCAGTCGACGAGGACGAAATAGCCAATTTGCGCATGGCGCTGCGACAAGGTCTGCAGCACCGCAACTACGGTCAAGCCGTCAGGCTCGAAGTGTCAGCCAGTTGCGCGCCGCGATTGACGGAGTTTTTGCGCAAAGAATTCCGTTTGCCCGAAGCCGCTGTTTTCCGCGTCAATGGTCCCGTCAATTTGGTTCGCTTGATGCAGCTGATTGATCTGGTCAATGCGCCCGAACTGCTGTTCCCCCCCTACAAAGCCAGCTTTCCGGCGCAACTGCCCCAGCATGGTTCGGTGTTCACACGGCTCAAACAGGGGGATGTGATGATCCATCAGCCCTTTGAGACTTTTGATGGGGTCTTGTCCTTTTTGAAAGAAGCCGTGCAAGACCCGAATGTCTTGGCCATCAAGCAAACCATCTACCGTGCAGGCAGCGACACGACCATGATGGATTTGCTGCGTGAAGCGGTGCGCAAAGGCAAAGAAGTCACTGCGGTGGTGGAGCTCAAAGCCCGCTTCGACGAAGAAGCCAACATCAATTGGGCCGAACAACTCGAGGCGATTGGGGCCCAGGTCGTCTATGGCATCGTCGGGCTCAAGACCCACGCCAAGATGCTCTTGGTCACCCGCCGAGAGGGCCGCACATTGCGCCGCTACGGTCATTTGTCCACCGGCAACTACAACCGGCGCACGGCAGCGCTGTACACCGACATCAGCTATTTGACGGCCGATGCCGCCATCACTGCCGACATGGACCAACTGTTTGGCCATTTGGCCAGCCAGAGTCGTTTGCCCAAAATGAAACGCCTGTTGGTGGCGCCCTTTCAGTTGCACGCCGACATGCTGTCACGCATCAAGGCCGTTGGGCAAGCCGCCGCCCGTGGCGCTTTTGCCCGCATCGTCATCAAGATGAATGCTTTGACCGATCTGCCTTTGATTGAGGCATTGTTGGAAGCGGGTCAAAAGGGCGCCAAGATTGACCTGATTGTGCGCGGAGCCTGCATGCTGCCTGCTGGGGTGGTGGGCATGAGCGAAAACATCCGGGTGCGCTCGGTGATCGGACGATTTTTGGAGCACTCGCGGGTGTTTTACTTTTGCGCCGACCAAGAAGAATCGCTTTACCTCTCCAGTGCCGACTGGATGAGCCGCAACATGACACGCCGCATCGAACTGGCTTGGCCGGTGCAAGACCAGGCATTGCGCCAGCGGATCATTGACGAATGCCTGATTGCCTACTTGCACGATGGGCGAGATGCTTGGGATCTGTCTTCAGACGGGCAATACCACCGGGTGGGTTTGACGGCCCCCGGCCCTGGCGCTCAGCAAGCCTTGATGCAGCGTTACAGCGCTGACCTGAATCCGAAGTGAGCGCCATGGACTTGATCATTTGGCGACATGCCGAGGCCCATGAAGCGGAGCCTGGCGAGGAGGACATGCTCAGGGCCTTGACACCGCGTGGCCGCAAGCAGGCCGATCGCATGTCGGTTTGGTTGGATGCGCAGTTGCCCCAGGGCACCCGGATTTTGAGCAGCCCCGCTGTCAGAGCCGAACAAACCGTGCAGGCCTTGAAGCGCAAGTACAAAGTGCGCGACGCCTTGTCACCCGGTGCCTCGGTGCAGGATATTCTGGAAACCTCGGGTTGGCCCGATGCCAAGTACCCCGTGCTGTTGGTAGGCCATCAGCCTGCTTTGGGCGGAGTCGTGGCGCAGCTGATGGGCATGCCCGAAGAGGCCTGCGCCATTCGCAAAGGTTCGGTGTGGTGGTTGCGCCACCGTCATCGCGACGGTCAGGGCCAGACCGTGCTGATGTCGGTGACTGGCCCCGAAATGCTTTAAAGCCGATCAGCCCTTGGCAGGTCTGCCGGTTTTGATGGTGGGCACGTTGCCCAGCGCTTTCTTGAAAGGCGCATCGGTCATCGTGCTCAGGGCTTGCAGGCCTGCACGGATCAACTCGCTCTTCTTCACTTCAACGCCCAGTGCCATGGCACGCTTTTTCATGTCGGCAATTTGCAGCAACTCGGTTTTAGGCAGGGTGAAACTGTCGCGCACCACTTTGACCTTTTTTTCCTTGGCGGGCTTGGCAGGCGCAGTGTTGGCTTTGGGCGTCACCGTTGGGGCTTGAGGGGTGACCGCTTTGCCAACAGGTGCAGTCGATGGGGCGGGGGACTTGGTGGCCGGCTTGGCCGGTGACTTGCGCGCAGCTTTCACGGCTTTGGGGGCCGCCGCAGGCTTGGTGGTTTAGGTGACAGGGCGCTTTTTTGCTGCCGCGTTCGAGGGGGTTTGTGCCATGGTGTACATGCCTTGAAATTAACGGTGTATACAGTTTATACCGTTAAAAATGGATTGACAAGCACACCGACCCTCAGGTTGACAGGGTCAAGTGTGATCCAACACTCAATCCAGGTGCACCCCAAAGGCCCAGTCGGTTTTTTGCCAAGCCGACTTTTCTTCGCGCAACAAATGCGCCGATTGAGGCCAGAGCTCTGCCCATTCGGCACTGATGTGAACTTGGGCCGTTCGGCGTGCGGCATTGCACTCAAATTGCAAGCCAGACAAATCAGGGTCGCGGCGCGCGTGGCAAAGAATCACCGCCAAGCGCAAGGCCATCAGTTGCTGCACAAAAGTGCTGTCTTCGAATTCCGATTCAAGTTTGCGCAATTTGCCACGGTGCCCCAGCACCAGTTGGCTCAAGCGGTGCAACTCGTCCAAAGTAAAGCCGGGCAGGTCGGTGTTGTCCAAAATGTAAGCGCCATGCTTATGGTAATCGCTGTGCGAAATGCGCATGCCCGTCTCATGCACTTGGCAGGCCCAGTGCAGTTTTTTGAACAGGCGTTGGCGATCGCCTTCCATTTCGACACCTGTTTTGGCCAGCATCGACGACAAAACCATTTGTGCAGTCTTCGACACGCGATCGGCTTGCAATTTGTCTATGCCAAAACGCTGCGCCAGGGAGTCCACCATGGAAGAGCGCACATCGTGCGTGCCCTCACGGTCAATCAAGTCGTACAAAGCCCCGTGCCTGAGCGCCCCTTGGGCGGCATGCATTTCGTTGATCTGCAACAAGTCAAACACCGCTTGCAGCACAGCCAAGCCACCCCCGATCACGGGTCTGCGGTCTTCCTTGATGCCTTCTAAGCGGAGGTTGTCCATCTTTTGGGCTTTGATCAATCGCTCTTTGAGCCAAGCCAAACCGTCGCGTGTGACTTGGCCCTCGGGCCAGCCTGCGGCGCTCAGGATGTCCGAAACCGCGCCCACCGTGCCTGATGAGCCGTAACAGCGGTCCCATTGGTCCTTGCTGAACAAAACTTGGGCCTCATCCAAGACTGCTTTGGCTGCGATTTCGGCAGCCTTGAAACTGGACGCGGTCCAAAGACCCTCTGGAAAATGCTTCATGGACCAGGCCACACTGCCCACCCGGTAAGACTCGAGGGTGCTGGCCGTCTCGTGCTGGCCTAAGATCATTTCGGTGGAGCGCCCACCAATGTCCACCACCAAGCGGCGTTCGTCAGATTGCGGCAACAGGTGGGACACCCCCAGATAAATGAGCCGAGCCTCTTCGCGGCCTGCAATGACTTCAATTGGAAAACCCAAAATCTGTTTGGCCTTGGCCAGAAACACATCCCGGTTGCGTGCTTCGCGCAAGGTTTGAGTCGCCACTGCACGCACTTGGTTGGGTTTGAAGCCACGAATGCGTTCGCCAAAACGGGCCAGGCATTCCCAACCGCGCTCCATCGCCACCAGCGTCAGGTTCCGGTCGGCATCCAGGCCGTTGCCTTGGCGCACGGTTTCTTTGATGTACTCCACACGGCGAAGTTGGCCCAGGTCCATCTGCCCAATTTCAAGGCGAAAGCTGTTGGAGCCCAAGTCAATGGCTGCGTAGAGGGAACGGGTTTGCATGGACGGCGGTGTGGGTGGGCAGTGAAGGTGCAGATTATGTGACGGAAGAATGAAAAATTCATGACAAGCATGGTATCTGTCGAGCATCTGCTTTTTTCAGGCTTCAGGTCGGCTGGGGTCACCCACTTTGTGGGGTGCCCAGGCGTTGACCAGCGCTACCAGGGACAACATGACCGGCACTTCAACCAAAACCCCGACGACTGTGGCCAGGGCGGCGCCTGAATTCAGGCCAAACAAAGAAATGGCCACCGCCACAGCCAATTCAAAAAAATTCGAGGTGCCGATCAAGCAGGCAGGTCCCGCCACGTTGTGGGGCAATTTCAACCACTTTGCACCCCACCATGCGATGAAGAAAATGCCATAGGTTTGGATGATCAGGGGCACCGCAATCAAGACGATGATCAGGGGTTTTTCAATGATCCTTTCGGCCTGAAAGCCAAACAACAGCACCACAGTGGCGATCAGACCCGCCACGGACCAAGGCTTGAGTTGAGACAAACGTTGGCTTAAGCGTGCAGCGCCGTGTGCCAGCCAGATCCGACGGCACAGCAATCCGGCCACCAAAGGCAAAACCACATACAAAACGGTGGAGAGCAACAAAGTTTGCCAAGGCACGGCCACATCGGTCACGCCCAGCAAAAAGGCTGCAATGGGCGCAAAGGCCACCACCATGACCAAGTCGTTCACGGAGACCTGCAACAAGGTGTAGTTAGCATCGCCTTTGACCAGTTGGCTCCACACAAACACCATGGCTGTGCAGGGAGCCACGCCGAGCAAGATCATGCCGGCAATGTACTCGCTGGCCGATTGGGGGTCTACCCAGGGCGCAAAGATATGCTGGAAGAAAAGCACACCCAAGGCCGCCATGGTGAACGGCTTGATGAGCCAGTTGATCACTAAGGTGAGCAACAGGCCTTGGGGTTTTTTGCCCACATCCTTGACCGAATTCCAATCAATCTGGGCCATCATCGGGAAAACCATCACCCAGATGCACAGCGCTACAACCAAGTTGACATGCGCCCACTCGAGTTGGGCCACGGTATGGAATAGCGCAGGCCACAATAGGCCAAGACCCATTCCCGCCAGCATGCCAAGACCCACCCAGACAGATAAAAACCGTTCAAAAATACCCATGGAGGTGTTGGCTTTCAAAAGAGCAATCAAAGCCCGGCGCTTGCTGAGCCGGGTGGGGTAGCTTCAGGATAGGCCAATTTTTTGCAGTTCTTGCTGTAGTGCCAAGCGGTCCAGCTTGTCCATGGGCAAGCTGAGCAAAATCGAAATGCGGCGGTGCAACTTCATGAAGGAGTCCCAATACGATTTGGCCAATTCGGTCTCCGATCCACCGTGGCGGCCTGGGTCTTCAACGCCCCAATGCGCGGTCATGGGCTGGCCCGGCCAAACCGGGCACACCTCGCCAGCAGCGTTGTCGCACACCGTGATCACAAAATCCATCACAGGCGCACCGTGCTGCGCAAATTCTGACCATGATTTGCTGCGCATGCCCTCGGTGCTCAGTTGGTTGCGAGTCAAGCAGTCGATGGCGCCTTGTTTGATCTGCCCAGCCGGCTGGCTGCCAGCACTGTAGGCCACAAAGCGGTTGGGGCCCAAGTGGTTCATGATGGCCTCGGCCATGATGCTGCGCGACGAATTGCCCGTGCAGATGAAGAGGATGTTGTACTTGGACATGGTCAGTTCTCCATGGAGAGGGTGAAAAATTCAGCAACGGCCGGTTTCACATGCCAGATTGATGGCGTCGCCACAAGGCACGCCTTGGCAACAGTGCGCAGTCAAAAAGTCCATCAGGCTTTGCATGGCACCCAGGTCGGCGCGGTAGCGCAAAAAGCGGCCTTCGCGCTGCACGCTGACCAAGGCCGCATGGTGCAATTCTTTCAGGTGAAACGACAGCGTGTTGGCGGGAATATCAAGCGCTGCAGACAGCTGCCCGGGCTGAATGCCCTCCGGGCCCGTGCCCACGATGGCGCGAAACACCTTCAGGCGCGAGCTTTGCGCCAAAGCCGCCAAGGCCTTGACGGCCACGTCCTCGTCCATGACGCTGAACAGTGAAACAGGGTTCATGGTGTGGCCTCTTTTTCAGGGGTGTGGGTGAGCAAACCCATGGGCAATCGCAGTGTGGCCAGCCAGCACAAGAGCAGCATCAAGGCCGAGCCCAAGAGTGCGTACATCAACCCGCCCCATTGGTAGAGAAGGCCCGACAGCAGCGTGCCCATGAAGCGGCCCAGCGCATTGGCGGCGTAATAAAAGCCCACGTCTTCCGCCGCTTTTTCAGAGCCCGCATAGGCCAGCACCAAGTAGCTGTGCACTGACGAGTTGATGGCAAAGGCAAAGCCAAACAAACTCAGGCCGCCCACCACCCACCACTCCAATTGCGGCGCTTGCAGGACCATGGCCGCGGCAATGCCCAGTGGGATGAGGGCCAGCACCGCCGACCACCAGCGGGCCGCTGGCACTTCGCGGCTCAGGCCATCGGCGCTGCGCCGCACGATCTGTGGCGCCATCGCTTGCACCAAGCCGTAACCAATCGTCCAAGCCGCCAAAAAGCCGCCCACCATGGTGAAGGTCCAGCCCACCGAGTACAAGAAAACCGGCACGCCCACCACAAACCACACATCACGCGCCCCAAACAAAGCCACGCGGGCTGCGGCCAGCGCGTTGATACCTGGGTTTTTGGCAAACAGTTCTTTGGCCGAACTTGAAGGCTTGCTTTTGCCCATCATGGGCGGCAAGCACGTCACCACCCCCACCAGCACCAGTGCCAAGAGGCCCGACATGGCCCACAGCGAGCCCTGAAAACCCAGCGTCTCTAAAAGCAAACCACCCATAAAAAAGCCAAAGCCTTTCATGGCGTTTTTGCTGCCGGTGAACCAAGCCACCCATTTGAAGAGTTGCCCGTTGCCTGTGTCTTTGGCCTGCGCTTGCGTGATCTTGATGGCCGACTTGCTGGCGGTTTTGGTGAGGTCTTTGGCTACGCCACACACGCCTTGCGCCAGCACCACCCAGGCCACTGACATGGCCGCTGTCCACTCTGGCTGCAAGGCCGACAGCAAACCAAAGCCGATGATTTGTGTGGTCAGGCCCACCGTGAGCATGCGGGCAATGCCAAAGCGCGTGGCCAGCCAGCCGCCAATCAAGTTGGCCAACACGCCCGCGCCTTCGTAGAGCAAGAACAAAAAGGCCAGCGTGAACGGGGAATAACCGAGCTTGTAAAAGTGCAGCAGCACCAACATGCGCAAAGCACCGTCGGTCAGGGTGAAGCCCCAATAGGCGGCGGTCACGATGCCGTAGTTCCGCTCTGCGGCGGTGACGATGCCGTCATGGCGCTCAGCCGCGTTCATCTCAGATGCCCACCTCGTTCATGTGGCAAGCCAGGTCCACCATGCGGCAGGCGTAGCCCATCTCGTTGTCGTACCAGGCGTAAATCTTGAGCAGCGTGCCGTCGGTCACCATCGTCGACAGCG
The DNA here is from genome assembly GCF_040400975.1 of Limnohabitans sp. GTDB lineage: Bacteria > Pseudomonadota > Gammaproteobacteria > Burkholderiales > Burkholderiaceae_C > Limnohabitans_A. Next base: position 65,710 of record NZ_JBBAPF010000002.1, read on the forward strand.
CGTCCACGATGGCGCTGCGCGTGTCGCGGGCATAGTCCACACTCACCAAGGGGCGTTCCTCGTAACCCAAGATGCCCGCCAGCGGGCCTTGCGCGGCCGCTGCAAACAAGGCGTTGACCTCTTCGGCGCTGGTTTCGCGCTTCATCTCGAACACGCAGTCGGTCAGCGACGCATTGAGCACCGGGGCACGCACGGCGTGGCCGTTGAGCTTGCCCTTGAGTTCGGGGTAAATCAGGGCAATCGCCGTGGCGCTGCCGGTGGTGGTGGGGGCCAAGCTGACCATGGCGCTGCGGGCGCGGCGCAGGTCTTTGTGCGGGGCATCGACCACCAAGTTGGTGTTGGTGGGGTCGTGGATGGTGGTGATCTGGCCGTGCTTGATGCCAATGGCTTCGTGCACGACTTTGACCACCGGGGCCAAGCAGTTGGTGGTGCACGATGCGGCGGTGACGATGCGGTCTTTGGCCGGGTTGTACAGCGTGTGGTTGATGCCCACCACGATGTTCAGCACACCGCCCACCTTGATGGGCGCAGCCACGATGACGCGCTTGGCACCCCGATCCAGGTGGCCTTGAATCGTCTCGGGCGTCAAAAACTTGCCGGTGCATTCCAACACCAGGTCCACACCCATGTCACCCCAAGGGATGTCCGCCGGGTTGGCGTGTGACGAAAAGCTCAGAGTGCGATCACCGATGCGGATCTGGCTGTCTCCCTCTGCCTCGATGCGCTCGCGCCACTTGCCCTGCACGCTGTCAAAGGCCAGCAAATGCGCAGTGGCTGCCGCGCCACCTTTGAGTTCGTTCAGGTGCACCACCTCCAGGCGGTTGCCTGCGCGGGGGTCGTCTGACTGGCGCTCGGCTGCGCCCATGGCCGCACGCAAGGCCAAACGGCCGATGCGGCCCATACCGTTGATGCCGACTTTCATGGCGAATCCGTTTCTTTAATTCGATAATCATTGAATTGTGAGGTGTCATCGTGTCAGTTTGATGACAAAAGCGCCCTGATGGGACAAATGCCATGCCGATGCATTGCATGTTTTTTATTGTCGGTAGCGTTCGGTCTTTAGGTCTGTTCGGTGTGCCTCAGACACTGAGGCTTTGCACCGCTGGTTTGGTTGTGGGTGCTATCGGTTCGGCCCAAGCGCAGACTGATTGCTTTTTGGGAGGGTGGCAGCTGAGGGCGGGTTGACAGGATGACAGCGAAGCGCAAATGAACTTGAAAAGCCCGGAGCTGGGCTGCACTGCCACAACCAGCTTTTTGAGCATCCAGCAACCGGGTGAAAACAACCTGGCCATCTTGGTGCTTGTCTACTCCTTGTCAACGCGGCTATGCGCCAAGGTGCCGACTAAAATTTCCAGCTTCTTCCATACTTTGACGGAGGCGCCTTGGCCATGAAAAACACACCAACTTGGTTCGGCATGGCGGCCATGCTGTTGCAGTGTGCCGCTTGGGCCAGCGCACCCGAACCTCTGCCCACGCAGTCCAAAGACCTGGTGCGCAACGCGCCCGCCCCCGTGGCGTTTCAAGTGCAAACCCTGGTCAAGGGCTTGAGCCACCCTTGGTCTTTGGCCTGGCTGCCGGGTGGCGACATGCTGATCACCGAGCGCGAAGGGCGCTTGCGCCGAATCAGCCCTGACTTTCAGCTCGACTCTCGCCCGATCGAGGGTCTACCTGCCGACATCGTGGTGGACGGGCAGGGTGGTTTGTTTGACGTGGCTGTGCACCCCGACCACGCCCGCAATGGCTGGGTTTACTTGGCTTATGCGCAAGCTTCCAAAGACGGACCACGCGGTGCATCGGCCACGGCCTTGGTCAGGGCGCGCTTGCAGGGACACCGGCTGGTGGATTTGCAAAATCTGTTTGCCATGCGGCCTGCTTCGCGGGGTGGGCGGCATTTTGGTGGGCGCATCGCGTTTGACCGCCAAGGCCATGTGTTTTTGACCCTGGGCGACAGGGGCGACGATGCGCGGGCCCAAAAGCCGCGCGACCATGCCGGGTCGGTCATCCGCTTGCACGACGATGGCCGTGTGCCCGCGAGCAACCCCTTTGTGCAGCAAACTCAGCAGATGCCTGAGGTGTTCAGCCGGGGCCACCGCAACATCCTGGGCGCGGCGATTCACCCACAAACGGGCGAGTTGTGGACGCACGAACACGGCCCGCAAGGCGGGGACGAGCTCAACATCGTTCGCAGCGGGCGCGACTACGGCTGGCCCACCATCACTTATGGGGTCAACTACGTGACGGGCACGCGCATCGGTATGGGCACGCAGCAGGCGGGCATGGTGCAGCCCTTGCATGTGTGGGTGCCCTCGATCGCCCCTTCGGGCATGGCGTTTTACGAGGGAAATGCCTTCCCAGCCTGGCGGGGCAGCTTGCTGCTGGGGGCTTTGCGTGGGCAGAGCTTGGTGCGCCTTGTGCTGAACGGCGAGAAAGTTGTGACCGAGGAGCGCTTGCTGATGCAGCAGGTGGGCCGCATACGCGATGTGCGTGTGGGCCCGGATGGCCTGGTTTACCTCTTGAGCGATTCACCCGACGGCGCTTTGTGGCGGTTGAAGCCCTGAGAGGAGAGCGCGTTCTGGTTTTGACGTCAATAGGGCCAATCCAAGGTTGCAAAGCTCTTTTTTTGCAGCAGGCCCTTTGAGTACCCATTATTTGCCATTTGAAGGAGGGTTTTTTGACACAAACTTGTCACAATTGGGGGCTAAAGTCAGGTCAGTCAGCAGCCAACAGGTTGTTGACACGAATTCTTTTGAACCTGAAACAGGAGCTGAAATGCTGAAATTTAAATCCCTCGTGGCCGCCATCGGTCTGAGCGCTGTGGCTGCCACCACTTGGGCGGCGGATATCACTGGCGCTGGCGCGACGTTCCCGTTCCCCATTTATGCCAAGTGGGCTGAAGCCTACAAAAAAGAAACAGGCACTGGTTTGAACTACCAGTCCATCGGTTCTTCTGGCGGCATCCGCCAAATTCGTGCCAAAACAGTGGCCTTTGGCGCCACAGACGCGCCTTTGTCTGGCGCTGACCTGGACAAAGACGGCTTGGTCCAATTCCCCGCCATCATTGGTGGCACCGTACCTGTCTTCAACCTGGACGGTTTTGGCAAGGGCGAACTGCGTGTAACAGGCCCCGTCCTGGCCGAAATGTTCATGGGCAAGATCAGCAAGTGGAACGACCCCAAGTTGGCCGCCTTGAACCCTGGAAAGACCTTGCCTAATCAGACGATCACCGTGGTGCACCGTGCTGACGGCTCAGGCACCACCTTCAACTGGACCGATTACTTGTCCACCGTCAGCAAAGACTGGTTGGACACCGTGGGTAAAGGCGCTGCAGTCAAGTGGCCAGCGCCCACATCGGTGGGTGGCAAGGGCAACGAAGGTGTTGCGGCCAACGTCACCCGTACCAAAGGCTCCATCGGTTACGTGGAGTACGCCTATGCCAAGCGCAACAACATTGCGGTCATGGCCCTGCAAAACAAGGCCGGCAACTATGTGATGCCGGATGACGAGACTTTTGCGGCCGCCGCCGCTGGTGCGGATTGGTTCAGCGTTCCTGGCATGGGCTTGTCCATCGTGGACCAGCCTGGTGCCAAGTCTTACCCTGTCACCACAGCTTCGTTCATCTTGATGTACAAGACGCCCGCTGACAAAGCCCAATCCGCTGAAGTGTTGAAGTTTTTTGACTGGTCTTTCAAGAACGGCAAAAAAATGGCACTCGAATTGGAATACGTGCCCCTGCCGGACGCGTTGACCAATCAGATCCGTCAGCGTGTTTGGAACCAAATCGTCACCAAGTGATGTTGATTCAGGCTTGTTTGAACTGACTCTGGACCACCGACACCTTTGAAGGGTTGTCGGTGGCTTGTTTTTTTGACCAGGTTCATTTTTTGTATGTCTGCCGATAAGACCATGAACACCCACACATCATCGACTGAATCCGAGGCGCACAGTGCCAACATGGCAGCTGTTGCCAAGAGGCAACGTTTACAGGACCTTGTTTTTCACCGGACCACCCAGTCGTTTTCGCTTTTGGTGTTGATCGCCTTGGTGGGCATCATCGTTTCTCTTTTTGTGAATGCTTGGCCCACATTCGCCAAATTTGGCGCTCACTTTTTGTGGTATGTCGAGTGGGACATCATCAACCAAGAATTTGGTGCTGCGATATCGATCGTCGGTACGGTGCTGAGTGCCGGTATTGCCATGTTGTTGGCGGTGCCTTTGGCCTTTGGCATTGCGGTTTTTCTGACTGAAACCTGCCCGGTATGGCTGCGCCGCCCACTGGGCACGGCCATCGAGTTGTTGGCGGCTGTGCCGTCCATCATTTACGGCATGTTTGGTCTGTTCGTGTTCGCGCCGGTGTATGCCGATTTCTTGCAAGTACCTTTGCAGTCGGTGTTGGGCGGCATGCCCTTGGTGGGTTGGTTGTTTGGCGGCGCCACCAACGGTTTGGGCATTTTGGCGGCCGGCATCATTTTGGCTTTCATGGTGCTGCCTTTTGTGGCGGCCGTGATGCGCGATGTGTTTGAGATCACGCCCCCCATCTTGCGTGAGTCGGCTTATGGCTTGGGATGCACCACATGGGAGGTGGTGCGCAAGGTGGTGTTGCCTTATACCCAAACCGGTGTGATCGGCGGCATCATGCTGGGCTTGGGTCGTGCCCTGGGCGAGACCATGGCCGTGACTTTTGTGATTGGCAATGCCAACCGCATGCCCAATTCCTTGTTTTCTCCGGGCACTTCGATCGCCTCGGTTTTGGCCAACGAATTTGGCGAGGCCGAAGGCTTGCACTTCAACACCCTCTTCGCTTTGGGTTTCCTCTTGTTTTGCATCACTTTTGTGGTGTTGGCCATGGCCAAGTGGTTGATCATTCGCACCGAAAAAGCCAAAGGCAACTGATGCGCCACGACTTTTGCCTGGAATCCTCACCTTCATTGAATCGAGCCACACCATGCTGATGCAATCTTCCCCCCTTTACCGCCGTCGCAAGCGCGCCAATTTGATTGGCTTGTCCTTGTCCATGATCGCCATGAGCTTGGGGTTGGTGGCCTTGTTGTGGATCTTGTTTGTGCTGTTTTCCAATGGACTGGCGGCGCTTGAATTGACCTTGTTCACCAACGACACCCCAGCGCCCGGCTCTGAGGGCGGTGGCTTGCGCAACGCCATTGTGGGCAGTTTGATGATTGTCGGCTTGGCCGTGGCCGTGTCCACACCCATCGGCATTTTGGCGGGCATCTACCTGACCGAATATGGCGACACCAGCAAGACGGCCGAGTTCACCCGCTTTGTGACCGACATCATGTTGTCTGCCCCATCCATCGTCTTGGGCCTTTTTGTTTATGCCATCGCGGTGGCCACGGTGGGCAACTTTTCGGGCTATGCCGGCAGTTTGGCCCTGTCCTTGATCGCGATCCCGGTGGTCATGCGCACCACCGAGAACATGCTGCGTTTGGTGCCTGGCAGCTTGCGCGAGGCGGCTTTTGCTTTGGGTGCGCCACGTTGGAAGGTCTCCACCATGGTGACCTTGCGCGCAGCCAAAAGCGGTGTGATCACCGGCTTGTTGTTGGCCGTCGCCCGCATCAGTGGCGAAACCGCGCCTTTGTTGTTCACTGCGCTCAACAACCAGTTTTACAGCACCAACATGGGCGCGCCGATGGCCAACTTGCCGGTGGTGATTTTCCAATTCGCCATGAGCCCCTATGAAAACTGGATCCAGTTGGCTTGGGGCGGTGCTTTGCTGATCACCCTGACCGTGTTGGCCCTGAACATCCTGGCCCGCGTGTTCTTCCGCGAAAAAGTCAAAGCCTGATTGAAAGACGAGGTTTCACAATGCCCAATACATCCCCAACACCCATCAAGAATGCTATTGAAATTCGCAATCTGAGTTTTTTCTACGGGACCTTCAAGGGTCTGAAAGACGTCAACCTTAACATCGCTGAGAACAAAGTGACTGCCTTCATCGGGCCTTCGGGTTGCGGCAAGTCGACTTTGCTGCGCACCCTCAACCGCATGTACAGCTTGTATCCAGGCCAGCGTGCAGAGGGCGAAATCAGCCTTTATGGCACCAACATCCTGGACAAAAAGCAGGACTTGAATCTGTTGCGTGCACAAGTCGGCATGGTGTTCCAAAAGCCCACACCGTTCCCGATGTCCATTTACGACAATATCGCTTTCGGTGTTCGCCTTTATGAAAACCTGAGCCGCTCGGACATGGACGACCGGGTGGAGTGGGCCTTGTCCAAGGCTGCCATCTGGAACGAAGTCAAAGACAAACTGGGCCAAAACGGTTTGTCTTTGTCGGGGGGGCAGCAGCAGCGTCTGTGCATTGCACGGTCTGTCGCGGTCAAACCCAAGGTCATTTTGCTGGACGAGCCCACATCGGCGCTGGACCCGATTTCGACCGCCAAAGTTGAAGAGTTGGTCAGTGAGTTGAAGAAGGACTACACCGTGGCCATCGTGACCCACAACATGCAGCAGGCGGCGCGGGTGTCCGACTTCACCGCTTACATGTATTTGGGTGAGTTGGTGGAGTTTGGTGTGACCGAACAGATTTTCATGAAGCCCGTCAAGCAAGAAACCGAAGACTACATCACCGGCCGATTCGGCTGATCAGGAGAGACACATGGACAAGCACATTTCTAGCCAATTCGACGCCGAACTCACGGGCGTTTCTTCTCGCGTTTTGGAGCTGGGTGGTTTGGTGGAGTCACAGACTCGCCATGCTGTTTACGCCTTGGCGCAATTCAGCTCTGAAGTGGCTGACCAAGTCGTGGCCACCGAAAAGCAAGTCAATGCTTTGGAGATGGAGATCGATGCCGAGTTGGCCTCCATCATTGCGCGCCGGCAGCCCACCGCGCGCGACCTTAGATTGCTGATGGCGATTTCCAAGATCACCGGAAACCTGGAGCGAGCGGGTGACGAGGCAGAGCGCATTGCCCGCATGGTCAAGCTGATTTTGGAGCAAGGTAGCCCACGCAATTTGCCTTCGTCTGAGCTGCGGATAGCGGCAGACTTGGCCACCGGTTTGCTGCGCAAAGCGCTGGATGCTTTTGCCCGTTTGGACGTGTCCACGGCCCTGGTGATTTTGAAAGAAGACGATTTGATCGATGCCGAGTTCAACGGCTTCTTGCGCAAGCTGGTCACCTACATGATGGAAGACCCGCGCACCATAACGGCCAGCCTGGATTTGTTGTTTGTGGCCAAAGCCATTGAACGCATCGGTGACCACGCCAAAAACATTGCCGAGTTCGTGATCTACGTCGTCAAGGGTGCAGATGTTCGGCACACGGCCCTCACCGACATTGAAAAAGCCGTGCAATGAAATCCGTACCGCGCATTTTGATTGTTGAAGACGAAGCGCCCATTGCTGAGTTGATTGCCGTCAATTTGCGACACAACGGCTTTCAGCCCATTTGGGCCATTGACGCTGAAACCGCACAGCGTGAGTTGGACGAGGTTTTGCCCGATGTCATCTTGCTGGACTGGATGTTGCCCGGGGAAAGTGGCTTGACTTTGGCCCGCCGCTGGCGCGCTTCGGCGCGGACCAAAGCCGTGCCGATTTTGATGCTGACTGCTCGCGGTGACGAGGCTGACCGTGTGGCAGGCTTGGACGCGGGTGCCGACGACTACATCGTCAAACCATTTTCGCCCCGTGAGTTGTTGGCACGCATTCGGGCGGTGTTACGCCGCCGTGTGCCTGAGGCAGCGGGCGGCGTGGTGAAGATGGGTGATTTGCAATTGGATGCTGACACGCACCGTGTCTCTCACGGCGATAAAGCCCTCAAGGTTGGACCCACCGAATTCAAGCTCCTTCACTTTTTGATGCGTCACCCTGAGCGTGTGCACAGCCGAGGAGCTTTGCTCGACAAGGTTTGGGGTGACCATGTGTACATCGAAGAGCGCACGGTTGATGTGCATGTCAAACGCTTGCGAGAATCATTGGGCGATGCGGGCAACATGATTGAGACGGTACGTGGTGCGGGTTACCGCTTCACCCAAAAACCGTCGGCTTGATACCAGGTGGTTTATGGTTTTTGCGCTGTTTGAATTGCTGTTTTTAATGGGTGTGGCCGGATTGCCGGCTTGGTATGTGTGGGGTGCTTTGGGGGCTTGTTCGGCGGCCTTGTTGGTCGTGTGTGTGTACGCCTTGGTTTTGGCATGGCGGGTTGACCGCTTTGACCGTTGGCTCGGTGCACCCAGTTTGCGATTGGATCCACCTTGGCAAGGGGTCTGGCGAGACATGGCTTTGCGCATTCAGCGGATGCTGCGCCAGCAAGAAAAATTGGTGACTGTCCATGAAAAAAGGCTGCAAGATTTTTTGTCTGCGATTCAGGCTTCCCCCAGTGGTGTGATTTTGCTGGACGAAGAAGCGCGTATTGAATGGTGCAATGAAACGGCAGCTTCACACTTGGGATTGGATTCGATCAAAGACCGGATGCAACACATTGTTCATTTGGTTCGTGATCCCGTTTTTTCGCGTTATTTTTCGCAAGCCAGCCATGCCGGCGAAGCGGTCATTGAAGGGCGATCCAGTTCGGCGGCCAGTGCCCAAAAATTGTCGGTGCAGTTGCATGAGTATGGCGATGGTCGGTCTTTGTTGTTGACGCGTGACATCACCGCTGTCGCCCAGGCCGAGGCCATGCGCCGAGATTTTGTAGCGAACGTTTCGCATGAGATCAGGACACCTCTGACGGTTCTCAGCGGATTTATCGAAACTCTGCAGACACTGCCACTGGATGAACAAGAGCGTGTTCGTTATTTGAGTTTGATGGCTGTGCAGTCGGAGCGCATGCAAGATTTGGTGGCTGATTTGTTGACGCTTTCTCAATTGGAGGGAAGTTTGCCCCCAAGCATGAGCCAGCATGTGTCTTTGCCTGCTTTGATGTCGCAGGTGTTTGGCGATGCCAAAGCCATGTCCGAAGGCTTGGCCAACATGGGTGATGGCGCGGGTCATGATTTGGTGATGGCCCCGGTCCCGGAAGTGGATTTGTTAGGTTCTCGTTCTGAGCTGATGAGCGCGCTTTCCAATTTGGTGATCAACGCCGTGCGTTACACCCCACTGGGCGGCTCTATTCATTTGAGTTGGTCCTCTACGTCTGAGGGATGGGTGTTTGCAGTCAAAGACACGGGCCCTGGCATCGCGGCTGAGCATTTGCCACGTTTGTCGGAACGTTTTTACCGCGTTGACCGGAGCCGCTCGAGAGAGACAGGTGGCACGGGTTTGGGTTTGGCCATCGCCAAGCACGTCATGCAGCGGCATGGCGGTGAGTTGCGCATTGAAAGTGACTTGGGCAAGGGCTCGACATTCAAGTTGATCTTCCCGGCCAGCCGAGTGGTCCATGTCTGATTCGCCAAAGCAATGGGCTGAAGCTTCAGTCTTCTTGGGGACCGTCTTCTTTTTGCTGGGGTCGACAAAGCCCTTTGTCATCCACTGACGGAGACGGCTGATGCGTGTCGCTTTTTTGGATTTGGACCACACCTTGCTGGCGGCCGACAGCAACCAGTTGTGGATGGCCCATTTGAGGGCTGAGCATTTGATTTCAGAAGAGCAATCTTTTGTTCATGATCAATTCTTGCGGGACTATGCCCAAGGGGCGCTCGATTTCGCAGCCCTGCAAGCTTTCCGCATTGGGCTGGATGCTTCTTTGGCACCAGACACCTTGTCTGCCGTCAGGGCTGAGTTTGAACGGGAGACATTGATACCGGCCATTGCACCCCTTGCGCCGCGCTTGTTGGCTGAGCTGGCGCAGCGGGGCTTGACCACCGTGTTGGTCAGTGCCACCCGAAGTCCCCTGGTTGACCCTGTTGTGCAGGCTTTGGGCGTGGCGCATGCCATCACGTCTTGCTTTGGTCAGGACAAAGTCCAGCATGTTCAAGCCTGGCTTCAAGGCTTGGGTTCTTCGCTCAATGAATTGCACGAAAGCTGGTTTTTCAGCGACTCGCACAACGACTTGCCGCTGCTGGATGTGGTGATGCACCCTGTGGCGGTGGACGCCGATGTCCGGCTCCAGCAAGTGGCCACCGAGCGGGCTTGGCCCATGATGTCCTTGCGCAGCGAGGTCTTTCAGGGCGATCTCTTGCTGCCTCGTTCTGCGGCCCTGGGTTTGAAAACCGGTCAATCCATTTGAGGCGTTTGCTGTCGATCCTTGTCGCAAGCCACTTGGCAGCTTAGATCAGGGGTTTGAGTGTTCGCTTTTGGCAATTCTGCTAACCCGCCAGACCAAAGCCGCAAACATCAAAGACACCGCGGCCAGCGCCAAGCTGCTGCTGATCCAAAAGGCATCCACTGAGGGCCGGGACGTCCAGTTGATCAGCCCGTTCAGCGTGCTGTGGTCATAGGCCCAAAGGTACCCGCCATAAAGGCCGAGGCCCCACAAGAATGCTGCGTAAATCAGCAAGGGTGCGATGGTGATGCGGTAGCAACGCAACAAATAGGCGCACACCGCTTGCACAGCATCGGCCAGGTGGTACAGGGCCACCCAGCCTAACCAAACCACGGCGGCTTGAGCCACCAAGGGGTCGTTGGTAAAGGCTTGGGCAATGCTGTCGCTAAGCAGCAGCAAAAGAGATGCGCAACTTATCGCAGCGCCAATGGCCAGGCCAATGCCCATGCCGGCTGCTTGGCGTGCCCGGCGGGCATCGCCTGCGCCCAACCAATACCCGGTGCGCGCACTGCTGGCGATGCCCAAAGCCAGGGGCACCATGTAAAGCACGGCCGCCAAGCTGGCTGCTATTTGGTGGCTGGCCGAGGCGACCGAGCCCAATCGGGCGATGAACAAGGCCATCAGCGTGAAAGAGGTGACTTCCACCATGATGGACAGGCCTGCCGGCACGCCCATGCGCAAAAAATGTCGGATGACGGGCCATTGCGCTTTTTCTGGCCATCGCCACAGTTGGTAGGGACGGTAAATGTCTTGGGTTTTCAGCAACCAAAGTCCGGTCAGCATCATCAGGGTGTTGACCGCCAAAGTGGCCCAGGCGCAACCCACCACGCCCATGCCTGCCTGATCGCCGATGCCAAATGTCAAGACCACGGACAGTGGGATCTTGACCAGCAATGCACCGGCTTGTAACCAGGTCACCAAACGGGGGTAGCCCAAGCTTTGGTTCAGGGTGCTGTACATGCGAAAAAGCAAAGACGGCACCAAAGCCACGGCCAACACGCGCAAGTAGGCGCGAACATCGGGCCACAGTTCCGGGGGCACTTGGGTCCAGGACAGCCAAGGGTCTGGAAACAACAAGCCGGCCATGCCCAGGGCAGCAGCGCCCGAGGCGATGTAAAGGGCTTGACGCACGGAGCGGCCAATGTCGAGTGGGCGGTTGGCGCCGTGCAATTCGGCCCAGACCGGCAGCAAAGCTTGCAGCATGCCGTTGAGCGCGACATAAATGCTGATGTAAATGGACGATGCCAGGGACAGCACCGCCAGTGCATGGGGGCTGTAGCGGCCCGCGATGAGGGTGTCCGCGACGCCAAAAGACATCACGGCCAATTGGCCCACCAGCACGGTGCCTGCATGGCGGCTGATGGTGCGCAATTCAGACATGGCTCAATCGGGCTTGGGCGCGGGTGAAAGAGGGGGCTGACTCAGGGGGTCAAGGGTCGGACGAAAAACCAGCAAGCTTTCGCTGCGGTCTCCAAGCCGTTGTGCTTTGGCTTCTTGGGTCCAACCCCATGCTTTGAGTTTGTCTTCGAGCAGGGGCAGGTTGCGCTCGTCCATCACCAGCCATGGGCAGTCACTGTGGGGTTTTTGAGCCGCTTGCAGTCGGACTTGCGCATGAAATAAAAGTGCTGCGCCTTGGGCTTGTGTGATGCCGGCATATTGCAAACAGGACGCCGTCCCCGTGACCATCTGTACTTTTTGAACCGTGGTGACGTAGCTGCGTGCAAAGTTGAGCAATGGAAGCCAGAGGCTCATGAGCAACAACCAACACAAAACGGCACCGGATGCGGGCAAGACCATGCTTTTCCAGATGGCTGCTCGGTGGTGGCCGATGCGCCATTTCACCAACCAAGCCCATGCCAGGGTGGCCAGCAAAGCCAAGCCAAAAGCCATGATGGAAAACTCTGGCAAAAATCCCGGGGCCAGTTTGGCGACGTTGGCCGCAGGCTTGGCTGGAAATCCAGTTTGCATGGCGATCCAGATGACCCAAATGGTGAGGGCACAAAAGCTGAAAAACAACAATGTGAACCAGTCGATCAGAGCACCCAAGCTGCGTCGCAAAGTGGGCAAAGCGAATGCGGCCAAAGCGGCAATTCCCGGCAGGGCCAGCAAAAGTGCGCTGTCTGACATGCCGGTCAACCAAGTGGCGACCACGGTGACCGCGGTGAACCACAATGGCAAAGCCAAGTGCGGAAAGCGCCAGCCGCGCGAGAGTTGGGACCTCCAGCGCCACAAAGACCAGGCCGCCAATGGCCAAGCGGGCCATGTGAACCACAGCATGAGCTTGGTCAGTGCACCCAGATCCAACAAGGTGTGCGACTCGATACGCCACCGCCAAAGATCCAGATAGCCCGCTGTGGTGGTACAAAACAGGCACAGCAAAGCCAATAAGCCCAAATCGAGCATGCGCAGGCGAGCTTGCGCGGGATCGCTTTGACCGAGTACTTTCAATACAGAGCCGCCAATTCCCAGCCACAGTGCAAGGCTGGGTGCCCCAGAAAGCGTGAGGCCGAGCATGCCAGCGCTGACAGCCACCCCGCTGCGCAAACGCCATCGCGGTAGTGTGGCCAAACCGACAAAAATCAGGGAGGCGAAGCAAAGCTGACTGAGTGCCGGGGTGGCTTCGTGTGCCAATCTGGCTAAACCCAGGCAGGCCAACAAGGCCAGCAAACCGCCATCGGCCAAGGCGCGGGCGTAGTCCGCAGGTTTTGCTTCACCCCCAAATGCAAAGGCCACGGGTTGCGCTGCGGGGTTACGGGCCAAGGCGTAGACGGCATACCAGGTGGCAGCCAGGGTCAGTGCCAACATGGCGATGAAAGGAATCCGCGCAAAGACATCTTCCCAACCGGCGGGGGCGCCGTACAAAAACGCTGCGCCCAGCCAGTAAGGCAACAAGGCCAGTTGTGGGTCATGTTGACCCAACAAGCTGGGCCGGAACCAGCTGGAAACTTCGCCTAAAGCTGGCTGGGCCAGCTGCAGCATGTAGCCTAGAGCCTCTAGATCTTGTGATTTCCAAGGCTCGCGCCCCCAAAAACCAGCCAGCACGTAGGCCACACACAACAGCAGCAAGGCCAGACGGGGCAGTCGCCGAACAGCGCTTTGGGCAACGATGGCAGGGGTGGTGTGGTTCACGGACAGTGCAGAGATCGAGTGGGTCGGGGCCGTATTTGAGAGGCCTATTTTAAAAACCAAGCAGGCTGATGAGGGCAGTCTGTAACAGGGGACCATGCAAAAAGGGCAGGCCGGTTGCCCGGGCTGCCCTTTCGGGGAACACCAATGCGCGAATTACTTGGCGATGGTGGTGGCCTTGCCGAAACGGTTGCGGAATTTCTCCACACGGCCGCCCATGTTGTCGACCGACTTTTGGGTGCCGGTGTAGAAGGGGTGCGACTCGCTGGTTGTGTCCAGCTTGTACCAAGGCAGCTCGCGGCCGTCTTCCATTTTGATCATTTCTTTGGTGTTGGCGCATGAACGGGTCACGAACTTGAAACCATTGGACATGTCTTGGAAGCAAACTTCACGGTAGTTGGGGTGAATGCCGTCTTTCATGGGGAAATCCTTTAACTTTCGCTACGGTAGCCACTCTGCAGCCTATCTGAGAGCACTTTCCGCAAAACCTGTGGATTATAGGGTATCAGCCGCCGCGTCGCATCATGTCGAAGAACTCGGAATTGTTCTTGGTGGCTTTCATGCTCTTCAAGACCATCTCCATTTCTTCGATTTCGTCCATGTTGTACATGAATTGACGCAGGATGCGGGTTTTTTGCAGCACTTCGGGCTGCAAGAGCATTTCTTCACGGCGGGTGCCGCTGCGGTTCAGGTTGATCGCCGGGAAGACGCGTTTTTCATACAAACGGCGCTCAAGGTGAATTTCGCAGTTACCGGTTCCCTTGAACTCTTCAAAGATCACTTCGTCCATGCGGCTGCCGGTGTCGACCAGTGCCGTGGCGATGATGGTCAAGCTACCGCCTTCTTCCACATTGCGGGCAGCACCAAAGAAACGCTTGGGGCGCTGTAATGCGTTGGCATCCACACCGCCAGACAGCACTTTGCCCGAAGAAGGCACCACGTTGTTGTAGGCGCGGGCCAGGCGGGTGATCGAATCCAGCAGGATGACCACGTCTTTTTTCAATTCCACCAAGCGTTTGGCGCGTTCGATCACCATCTCGGCCACGTGCACGTGGCGCGAAGCGGGTTCGTCAAAGGTGGAGGAGATCACTTCGCCGCGCACGCTGCGTTGCATTTCGGTCACTTCTTCTGGGCGCTCGTCCACCAGCAACACCATCAGGTGCACATCGGGGTAGTTGGCGGTGATGGCGTGAGCGATCTGCTGCATCATGACCGTCTTGCCCGACTTGGGCTGCGCCACGATCAAGGCGCGTTGGCCACGGCCGAGCGGGGCGATGATGTCGATCACGCGGGCGGTGATGTTTTCTTCGCCCTTGATGTCACGCTCCAGACGCATTTGCTCTTTGGGGAAGAGGGGCGTCAGGTTTTCAAACATGACCTTGTGTTTGTTGTTCTCTGGCAAGTCACCGTTGACTTGGTCGAGCTTGGTCAAGGCGAAGTAGCGCTCGCCGTCTTTGGGGATGCGCACCTCGCCTTCGATCATGTCGCCGGTGTGCAGATTGAAACGCCGAACTTGGCTGGGGCTGATGTAGATGTCGTCGGTGCTGGCGGTGTAACTGGAGTCGGGGCTGCGCAAAAAGCCAAAACCATCCGGCAAGATTTCCAGCACGCCATCGGCAAACACCTGTTCGCCTGCTTTGGCACGTTTTTTGATAATGGCAAACATCAGTTCCTGCTTGCGCATGCGGCCGGTGTTCTCGATTTCGAGCGTGTCGGCTTGCTTCAGGAGTTCGGACACATGAAGTGCCTTGAGTTCGTTCAAATGCATGGGATGGAGCCTGTGGCAAATCGGTTCGTTGTGAACCGTTTTAGGAGATAACCAGGTGGAATGTTCTGAACCGGATGCCGCCCGAGGATGGGGGCTTGTGCTTCCAGCAGTCTTGGCGCTGTCCCGTGTTCGGGTTGCCTGCTGGAAATTATGACAGGTTTTCGTGCGGCCTCGAAAACAAAAAAATGGGCCGCCAAAGCCCGGTTGTGGGGAGTCCGTCCGGTCCAGCCGGACGGCATGACCGCATCAAGCCAGTTGCTGGTCGATGAATGCGGTCAATTGGGACTTGCTCATGGCACCCACTTTGGTGGCCGATAGTTGACCGCCTTTGAAGATCATGAGTGTGGGGATGCCGCGGATACCGAATTTGGCGGGAATGTCGCGGTTGTCGTCCACATTCATTTTGGTGATTTGCAATTTGCCCTCGTAGGCCGTGGCCACTTCGTCGAGGATGGGGGCAATCATTTTGCAGGGGCCGCACCATTCGGCCCAAAAGTCAACCACCACGGGTTGACTGGCCTGAAGCACGTCGGCTTCAAATGTGGCGTCGGTAATGTGTTTGATCAAATCGCTGGCCATGGCCTTTTCCTTGTGAACAATGCAGATGCGGCTAAAGTTGCATCTATTTTGACAGAAACCCGCCGCTCTCGTTCCTTGCAGTGACGAGGTCAAGCTTCACGCCGATGACCCTTTCGAACCTGTCCACCGATTTTGTTGAGACCCCTTTGTTGTGCGTCGATGTGGCCATTGTGGGGGGAGGCCCCGCAGGCTTGATGGCTGCCGAAGTGTTGTCTCGGGCCGGCGTCTCGGTGCATTTGTTTGATGCCATGCCTTCTGTGGGGCGTAAATTTTTGTTGGCCGGCAAAGGGGGCTTGAATTTGACGCATGCTGAGTCAAGCGAGCTGTTTCGGACACGTTTTGGCCATCGCGAAGCGCCCGTGGGTTCATGGCTGGATGCCATGGATGCGCAGGTGATCAGAGATTGGGCCCACGGCTTGGGGGTCAAGACCTTTGTCGGATCCTCTGGCCGCGTCTTTCCGGAAGAAATGAAAGCCGCGCCTTTGCTCAGGGCCTGGTTGCACCGCTTGCGACACCCTCAGGCAGGCGTGCCGGTGCAATTTCACATGCGGCACCGTTGGCTGGGTTGGGCGGAAAATCATTTGGTGTTCGAGCCGACGGGCACGAACGGCTTTCACCGGGTTCAAGCCCAAGCCACCTTGTTGGCTTTGGGGGGCGCCAGTTGGCCGCATTTGGGCTCTGACGGTGCTTGGGTCCCGGTTTTGGCCGAACAAGGGGTGGCCGTGTTGCCCTTGCAAGCGGCCAATTGTGGTTTCGATGTGCAGGGCCGCGAGGGCCTGGGGTGGACCGATTTTTTCCGAACCAAGTTTTCGGGGCACCCTTTGAAATCAGTGGTTTTGCGGGTGGATGCAGGCCACGATCAAGTCATGGATGCACCGCCTAGGTTTTCAAGGCAAGGCGAGTTTGTGGTCACCGATACTGGCGTAGAGGGCAGCCTGATTTACGCTGCGGGCGCTCATTTGCGTGAAGACTTGAACCGAGGTGCAGCCCATCTGGTGTTGGATTTACTGCCCCACAAGACCCCCGAGCAAGTGCTTGCCGAGGTGGCTTGGCCACGAGGCAGCAAGAGTTTGTCGAGCCATTTGAAGAGTCGCTTGGGGCTGGATGGTGTCAAGATGGGCTTGGTCCACGAGCTGTGTACCCCCGAGCAATTGGCCGATCCAAAAGCTCTGGCCTTGACCCTGAAGAATTTAAAGCTGCATTTGAAACAAGCGCGCCCAGTGGCCGAGGCCATCAGCACGGCAGGAGGCGTCGCCTTGGAGGCCTTGAGCCCCGAATTGATGGTGCTTTGCCGTCCGGGCGTCTACTGTGCGGGTGAGATGTTGGACTGGGAAGCCCCAACCGGGGGTTACCTGTTGACGGCCAGTTTGGCCAGTGGTTGGCATGCAGGCCAAAGTATTTTGAGAAATTTGTAACACTCCAACACAAATCGTGTCAGCGAAGGCGGGATCTGTTGCGTTGAAGGTGGGTCAATCAATACATCCAACCCAAGAGGTCGACATGACGCCAGAAGCCAGCCAAGAATACCAGCGTGCCATCGAAGAGGCCGCTAACGCATTCATGAAGGTCATGACCTTGCGTGGATTTTCCGTCAGGGATTACCCGCAAAATTTCGTCGCTCAAATGGCCAACACCACCCGTCTGGCTTTCGAAACCGACCGACACGGCCCTCACGCCCGTGCAGACGTGTTGGTGGCTGACATGTTGACCAGCGCTGTTCGCACCGCGGCTCCCCGTATCGGCGTCAACAGCGACAAAAAGCGTTCTTTCGCCACTTTGGGTCGTCGCCTGGCTTGATCTGCTGGTGAAAACCCTCGCATGGACAGAGCATGCGCAGGGTTAGGTCGTTATAGAAATAAGACCCGTGCAGGTCTTGAACGATAAAAAAGGTGACGAGCCTTGACCCCGGCACTGGATTCACAGTTAGGGCTGCTTGGTTCCCCACCTGACCCGGTTGGCCGCTTCACCATGCGGGAAGGCCCGTCGGGTTGAATTGTAGGCGAGCTTGGGCTTGTCTCGACGCCAAACTCTGTTTTCTCTTTGACTGTTCGCCCTTTCTTTGAGGCCAGACACGGCTCGCCATCGGGTCCGAAGAGCTCTAGGCCAGCTCTGCCGGGCTGTTCTGGAGCCCGATAGAATCAAGCCCCATGTCTTACCTCGTTCTTGCGCGTAAATACCGCCCCCGCAATTTCACCGAAATGGTGGGGCAAGAGCACGTGGTGCAAGCCCTGACCAACGCCTTGGTGCAGCAACGCCTGCACCATGCTTATTTGTTCACCGGCACCCGCGGCGTGGGCAAGACCACCGTGTCACGCATTTTGGCCAAGTCGCTCAACTGCCAAGGCGCAGACGGGCAGGGCGGCATCACCGCCGATCCGTGTGGGGTGTGCCAGGCTTGCCGCGACATTGATGCCGGACGTTTTGTGGACTACACCGAGCTGGATGCCGCCTCGAACCGGGGCGTGGACGAGGTGCAAAGCCTGCTCGAGCAGGCGGTTTATAAGCCTGTGCAGGGGCGCTTCAAGGTCTTCATGATCGACGAGGTGCACATGCTCACCGGGCATGCTTTCAACGCGATGTTGAAGACCCTCGAAGAACCCCCCGAGTATTTGAAGTTCGTGCTGGCCACGACCGACCCGCAAAAAGTGCCTGTGACGGTGCTCTCGCGCTGCCTGCAGTTCAACCTGCGCCCCATGGCCCCAGAGACGGTGTTTGAACACCTGACTCAGGTGCTGGCCGCCGAACAGATGAGCGCCGAGCCATTGGCCTTGCGCCTGCTGGCCCGAGCTGCCCGGGGCTCCATGCGCGATGCCCTCAGCCTGACCGACCAAGCCATTGCTTTTGGCAACGGTCAGCTGCAAGAAGCCGGTGTGCGCCAGATGCTCGGCAGCGTGGACCGCAGCCATGTGATGCTCATGATCCGCGCCTTGGCCGAGGGCGACGGCGCTGCCGTGGTGAACCAGGTCAACGCCCTGCGGTTGCAAGGCGTGTCGGCGGCGGCCACGCTGGAAGACATGGCCATGCTGCTGCAGCGCATGGCCGTGATGCAGATGGTGCCCAGCATGGCGCAAGACGGTGACGACCCTGACACCCTGGGCTTGGCCGATCTGGCTCAGGCGATGCCCGCCGAAGAAACTCAATTGCTCTACAGTTTGTGCTTGCACGGACGCACCGAACTGGGTCTGGCTCCGGACGAATACGCGGCCCTGACCATGGTGCTGTTGCGCTTGTTGGCCTTCAAGCCCCAAACGGGAAAGGCGGAAAAAAAAAGCCCGCTGACCAGCCCGCGGGCCACCCCTGACGCCGTCCATACTGCAGCGCCTGTCGCTCTAGCCGCTGCCAAGTCAGTACCCCTAGCAGTGCCAGCTGCAAGCGCACCCTGTGAGATGACTCCAGTCATGACTGCACCAATGGCCAGGTCGCTACCGTCAGAGCCGCTCGCTGAACCTGTCATCAGCCGAGCGCAAGCCTTGCCGCCTGAACCGATCCTGTCCGAGCCGCCCGCATGGGAGGACTGGCCCGACACCACCGACTACGCCGATGCCCGGGCCATCCAACAGACCGAGCCTTTGCATGGGGTATCTGTTGAACAGGCGCATGTTGCAGCGCCCGGTTTGCGGTCTTTGCCCGTGCGCGAGGTCATGCCCTCGCTGCGCGCCGATGTGCCCACGCTGTCCGCACCCGCGGCTGTGCAGACTACGCCTGAAGGCGATGTTTGGTTTGAGCTGGTGCAAGGGCTGATGGCGCAAGATGCCATCAGCGCTTTGGTGCGCGAACTGGCTCTGCAGTCCCAACTGTTGGGCCGGGATGCACGACATTGGCAACTTCGCGTGGAACGCGAGACCCTCAACCATGCTGCCAGCCGCGAGCGATTGCAAACGGCTTTGCAGGACGCAGGCCATGGCGATGTTCAGCTGGGCATCGAAATTGGCCCCGTGACCGACAGCCCTGCCCGGCGTCTGGCCGTCAAAGCCTCAGAGCAAATGCTTGCCGCCAAGGCGCTCATTGAAAGCGACCCTTTGGTGCAGGCCATGGTGCGCGACTTCGGGGCCAAAATCGTGCCTGGCAGCATTCAGCTGATCTGATTTTTATCCTTTTTTTCAATCCCTATCAAAGGAAACCCCATGTTCAACAAAGGACAACTCGCTGGCCTGATGAAACAAGCGCAAGCCATGCAGGACAACCTGAAAAAAGCCCAGGACGAACTCGCCTTCGTCGAGGTGGAAGGCCAAGCCGGCTCCGGCATGGTCAAGGTGCTGATGACCTGCAAGCACAGCGTTCGCCGCGTGACCATCGACCCCAGCTTGCTCACCGACGACAAGGACATGTTGGAAGACCTGGTGGCCGCTGCCTTCAACGATGCGGTGCGCATGGCCGAAGAAGTCTCGCAGCAAAAAATGGGCAAGCTCACCGCCGGTTTGCCACCGGGCATGAAGCTGCCTTTCTGATCGACTGAAGATGGCCGATACACACGCCCTGGCCACTTTGGTGCAGGCACTCAAGGGTTTGCCGGGGGTGGGCATCAAGTCGGCCCAGCGCATGGCTTTTCAGCTGCTGCAAAAGGACCGGGCTACGGCACGGCAGTTGGCTGCGGCACTGGACAATGCGGTACAAAAAATTCGCCATTGCGCGTGTTGCCATACCTTCACCGAGGCCGAGCTGTGTGACACCTGTCTGGACGACACCCGCGACCGTACCCAGCTGTGTGTGATCGAAACCCCGGCGGACCAGTCGGCCATTGAGCGCACAGGCACCTATCGGGGCTTGTACTTTGTGCTCATGGGCAAGCTCAGCCCGCTCGACGGCATCGGCCCGCACGACATTGGCCTGGCCAAGCTCAAGCACCGTGTGGGCGATGGTGTCTTGACCGAGGTGATCTTGGCCACCAACTTCACCGCCGAGGGTGAAGCCACCGCCCATGTGATCTCGGAAATGATTCGCCAGCAAGGCTTGCGCGTGACGCGCCTAGCCCGTGGCGTGCCTGCGGGCAGCGAGCTGGAATACGTGGACCTGGGCACCATCGCCCACGCACTGGTCGACCGGCGCTGAACGAACACCAGCGCCAGTGCGCAAGGGCCTGACGACCGCAAGACTTGCAGCGCCATTTCTGAGGCTCCGTAAAAACCCGCTTGGGAACAGTCCCGATGGCAAAACCATCGTCTTTGCCTATGCTCTGAGTACGCACTACAGGAGCATCACAGGTGTCGCCAGACCATCGCACGCGTCGTTCATTGTTGTTGGCGGCCATGGGCTCGCTGACCGCGGTGTCGGGCCTGCGTGCGGCACCATCCGAGTCTGCACGCCCCTTGGCCCGCATCAGGTTGGCTTTGGCAGCGAATCAAAGCCTTTATCACTTGCCATTGACGGTGGCCGAGCACATGGGGTTCTTTCGCTTGTCGGGCATTCAGGTTGAATGGCTAACGCACGAGTCTGGGGCTCAAGCTGTGCAAAGTGTGCTGAATGGCCAAGCCGATGTGATGGCAGGTGCGTATGAACATTTGTTTGGCTTGCATCAAAAAGGGCAGCCTTTCATGAGCTTTGTTCAAATGTGCCGAACCCCACAAGTCAGTTTAGGTGGGAGCACACGAGGCGGCAAATCTTGGCAATCTTTCGCCGATATTCGTGGTGCGCGTTTGGGCGTATCGGCGCTCGACTCCAGCACCCACTGGATGGCTTGTCAGTGGCTCAGGCGCCATGGGCTCTCCACGGATGAAGTCGCTTTTGTGGAGGTCGGTACATCAACGGGGGTGTTGGATGCCTTGCGTGCCGGGAGCATCGATGCTTTGTGCAATCCAGACCCCATCATGCACTGGCTGGAGCAAAAAAATGAAATCCGTTTGCTGGGTGAAACGCGAACCCTTGCAGGCACACGCCAAGTCATGGGGGGTGCTGTACCGGGGGCCAGTCTTTTTGCACATGCGGACTTTTTGCAGCGCCAACCCGAGCGTGTGCAAGCTTTGACAGATGCGGTGGTTTTGGCGCTGAAGTGGTTGCCCTCTGCAGGGCTCACGGACATTTTGAAGACCGTGCCACCCAGCCATTGGTCATGGGACCGCGCCGCTTATTTGGGCGCTTTTGAAAAACTGCGGGAGTCTTACGCAGTGGATGGCTTGATTCGAAGCGCGGAGGTCCACCGCGCTTGGCAAGCGCACGCGGCTTTAAAGGGCACCAATGCCCAGGCGCGGATTTCACCCGAGCGCACATTCACCAACCTGTTCGCGAACAGCGCCCAAAATACCCAGCGGCTTAGGGTGCGCATGGGGGGCTAAGTCGCCCAAGCTTCGGCGTTCGGCTCAGCGCTGGGCTGTGCGTTGTGTTGATTTGGGGGCAGTTTTGGTGGCCGATTTCGCAGCGGTTTTGGCTTGGGTGGAATTTGGTTTTTTGCCTTTGCCAGCTGCTGGGGCTGTTTTGCTCAACCGCTTGCTTTCTTTGGAGGGCACCAGCACCACCAGCTTCTTGCCAGCAGTCAACTTGACGTTGGGATTCAGGTCATTCCAGGTGGCCAAATTGGCAGCGGTCACACCATGGCGCGCCGCCAACAAGGCCAAGGTGTCGCCTTGACGCGCCGATATGAACACCTTGCGCAACACCACCTCAGGCGCCAACAGCAAGTGCCCGTTGTCGGCCAGATGTTCGGCCACATTGTTTTCTTTTTGGTGAGGGCGATGCACCAGCAAGGTGGAGCCCGCCTTGACCAGCATGCGCGGTGGAATGCCATTGACCGCACGCAGCTGTTCGGCGGACATGCCCACCTCTTTGGCGACATCTTCGGCCTTCATGGTGCGAGGCGCCAACCAGGCGGTCCAAGACGACAAGCGGGTGCCCGCGCGCGACTGCAGGTTGTTTTCAAACACGGTGGCGTTGTCCCAAGGCAGCAAGATTTGGGGGGTACCTGCCGCCAAAATCACCGGGCGGTTCATGGCCGGGTTGAGGGCCTTGAAGTCTTTCAAGCTGACGTTGGCCAGTTTGGCGGCCATCTCCACATCGATGTCTTTGTCGATCGGGACGCTCTTGAAAAAAGGGTGGTTTTGAATGAGTGGCAAGACGGTTTTGAACGCCTCAGGCTGGGCAATGATGTTTTTCACCGCCTGCAGCTTGGGCACATAAAACCGCGTTTCGTCCGGCATGCGCAAGTCGCTGTAGGTCAAGGGCTTGCCTTGTGCCCGGTTGCGTGCCAAGGCGCGGCCCACACTGCCTTCGCCCCAGTTGTAAGCCGCCAAGGCCAAGTGCCAATCTCCGAACATGTTGTAGAGTTTTTGCAGGTAGTCCAGCGCAGCGCGCGTGGATTCCAGCACATCGCGGCGCTCGTCTCGGAACAGATTTTGTTTGAGGTCGAAGTATTTGCCTGTAGCCGGCATGAACTGCCACATGCCTGCGGCTTTGGCACTGGAGACAGCCTGAGGATTGAAGGCCGACTCAATGAAGGGAAGCAGTGCCAGCTCGGTGGGCATTTTGCGGCGTTCTAGCTCTTCAACGATGTGAAAAATATAGGGCCTTGAGCGTTCGGTCATGCGCAAAAAATAATCAGGCCGGCTGGCATACCAAACTTCGCGGTTGCGCACCAGATCGTTGTCCAAATCGGGCATGGCAAAACCCATTCGGATCCGCTCCCAAATGTCGGTTTGAGCCTGCAGTCCCATCAGGGCATTGGCTTTCAGTTCGACAGCGCGATCAGATGGTTGCGCAGAAATGGGAGGAGCCGACGGTGTCAAAACAGGCGCAGTGGGGGCCGAAGAGGTTTGCTCAGTTGCCGCAGCTGTGGGTGTGGGTGTGGGCAGAGCGGGGGTGTGGACCACTTCGGGGGTGGGCGTGGATGTCGCACACCCGCTGAGGATCAAAGCCAACAACCAACTCCCGTGCAGGCGGGTGATGCTGGCCAAAGTCAAAGAAAACAAGTTCATTGAAAAATATTTTTCCATTGGCGCAGGGCCGCAAAGGTGCTCACATCGTCTATGGCCAAAGGGTCTTGCTGGCGCACGGCTGCGGCAACAGCAGGCTCACGGCTGCGCAAGAATGGGTTGATGGCACGTTCGGTTTGCAGAGCCACCGGCAGTGTGGACAAGTTTTGTTCGCGTTGCTTTGTGCACAACGAAAAATGAGATTGCAACGCGGCGTTGTCGGGTTCGACCGTCAGTGCGAACCGCAGATTGGACAAGGTGTATTCGTGGGCGCAACACACCCGGGTGTCGCCCGGGAGAGCAGCCAAACGGTCAAGTGAGTCCAACATTTGCGCAGGTGTGCCTTCAAACAAGCGACCGCAGCCACCCGAAAACAAGGTGTCGCCACAAAAAAGAACCGGGTCTTGGCCTTGAGGATGGGCCCAAAAAGCAAGGTGTCCCAAGGTGTGTCCCGGCACCTCCAGCGTTTCAAAACCCAAGCCATGCCAATCGAAATGGTCGCCTTCCTGAAGGCCTTGCGAGGCCACCGGTATTTTTTCCAAAGCCGGGCCCAGCACGCGTGCACCCGTTTGTGCCACCAAGGCCACCAAGCCACCCGTGTGGTCGGCATGGTGGTGCGTGACTAGAATCGTGTCCAATTCCACTCCCGGATGTTCTAGCATCCAGGCCAGCACAGGCGCACTGTCGCCGGGATCGACCACCAAGGCGTGTCGGTCTTTGTGCAACAACCAAATGTAGTTGTCTGCGAAAGCGGGCAGGGCTATGAGTTTCATGGAGCCTTTCATTATAGAAAGCCAAGACCCTACGACCGCTTGGTTGGCCTCTTTGGGGCAACCGGTGGCTTCTCGCTTGTTGGCTTGGGAGCAAGCCCAAGCCGACCAGTTGTTGGCCGACGTCTTTGGCTACCACGCGGTGCAGTTGGGCTGGCCCGAGCTGCAAGCCTTGCGCCAAAACCGCATGCCTCACCGCTGGCAAGCTTGCGCGGAGTTCGAATGGCATGGCGCCGCCCCATCTGCCAAGTTCGACCCCGATGTTTGGTTGGACAGCCGCTCTTGGCCTTGGCAGGCCGACAGCCTGGATCTGGTGGTGCTGCCCCATACGTTGGAGCGTTCGGCCGACCCGCACGCCTGTTTGCGTGAAGTCGAGCGGGTGTTGATTCCCGAGGGACACGTGTTGATCACGGGCTTGAACCCCATGAGCGCTTGGGGTTGGCGTCAATCGCGTGTTGGCCAACGCCGCCTCTTGTCCAACACGTCGCAGCCCCTCATTGGCTACCGGCGCCTGCGCGATTGGCTGCGTTTGTTGGGGTTTGAAGTTCAAGTCAGCCGTTTTGGGGGGTGGACACCGGCATTGGCCACCGAGGCTTGGATGCAGCGATGGCGTTGGATGGAAACAGCAGGCGAGCGCTGGTGGCCCATTTTTGGTGGGGTCTACCTTTTATTGGCCACCAAGCGCGTGCCTGCTGGGCGTCTTTTGCCAGCAAAGGCTTGGCGCACGGTACGATCGCCCGCTGCTTCGGCCGCACCTGTTGCACGTTCTGACACCCTGGTCAGCCGACCTTTGACCGAGAAAGATGTCTTTGACCTCCGTTGAAATTTACACCGATGGCGCCTGCAAAGGCAATCCCGGCCCGGGGGGGTGGGGGGTTCGGCTCCAATCAGGCCAGCATGTTCAGGAGCTGTGTGGCGGCGAGCTCAATACCACCAACAACCGGATGGAAATGACGGCAGTCATTGAAGGCCTGTCCGCACTCAAGCGGCCTTGCCAAGTCACGCTCTACTTGGACAGCGAATATGTGCGCAAAGGCATCACCGAGTGGATACACGGTTGGAAAGCGCGGGGCTGGCGCACCGCAGCCAAGCAACCGGTCAAAAATGCCGATTTGTGGCAAAAACTCGACGCCGTGGTGTCCTCTTCGGGACACCGCATCGATTGGCGCTGGGTCAAAGGCCACAACGGTGATCCTGGCAATGAACGGGCTGACGCCTTGGCCAATCAAGGCGTAGACAAGGCTTTGGGCCGATCCAGCACGGCCTGAGCCGAAGGCCGGTCGACGCAGCCGAGCCCATCCATTCGGCCCAACATCCCCCACAGCCTGTAGGGAAATTGCCTTTGCGCTGTTACATTGGCACGGTCTTGCAGCACGCATTTTGAGAGAGATTCGAATGGCTTACAAAAAGAAATACACAGTTTTGGCGGTTTTGGGCATTGCCATAGCGTCCGGCGCGGCTTGGTGGTGGCAAAACAAGGCCCCTGATGCTGAAGCTGGCAAGACAGCGACGGCGTCCGCTCCCTCGGGTCCTGGGCCTGCGGCAGGTGGTGGGCCCGCACGCCCCACTTCGGTGGAGGTGGCCAAGGTGGAGAGCATGACCTTGGTGGACGAGACCCAAGCCGTGGGCAGTTTGCGTTCGAGACAAGGGGTGATGCTGCGCCCGGAAGTTGGCGGACGCGTCAAACAAATTTTCTTCAACGATGGCCAACGCGTGCGCAAAGGCCAGTTGATGGTGCAGTTTGACGACCAGCTGCCACAGGCCCAATTGGCCCAGGCCCGTGCAGAGTTGTCGATCGCCGAGGCCAATCACAAACGCAACCAGGAGTTGGTGGCGCAAAACTTCATCAGCCAACGGTCTTTGGATGAAAGCAGTGCGGCGCTGGAAGTGTCACGCGCCAAGCTTTCATTGGCGCAAGCCACCTTACAGCGCTTGCAGGTACTGGCGCCTTTTGATGGCATCACCGGCCTCAAACAAATCAATGTGGGCGATTACCTGAAAGACGGCGCAGACATGGTCAACGTCGAGGACATCGATGCCGTGTTGCTGGACTTCAGACTGCCCGAGCGGTTTCAGGCCAAGATCCGTGCTGGTCAAAAAGCCCAGCTGACCGTTGATGCTCTGCCAGGCAGGCCATTCAGCGCCATCATTCAGGCGGTGGACCCTTTGATCGATGCCAATGGCCGCTCGGTGGGTGTGCGCGGTTGTATTGACAACCGCCAGCAGCAATTGCGCCCGGGCATGTTTGCCCGCGTCAATGCGGTGTTCGGTTCGCGTGAAAACGCTTTGGTCATTCCAGAAGAGGCCATCATTCCGCAGGGTGGCCGCACCTTTGTGGTCAAGATCGTTCCAGGCGACAAACCCGAGGTCAAAGTGTCCGAACGGGTGGCTGTCAAAGTGGGCTTGCGTTTGCCGGGGAAGGTTGAAATTCTCGAAGGTTTGTCGGCAGGCGACACAGTGGTCACAGCCGGTCACCAGCGTTTGCAAAAAGATGGCACGGTGGTTCGGGTGGTTGACTTGTCTCAGCCCGGTGGGGGCAGACCCGCAGGTGGTCCGCCCGGTGCCGGTGGTCCCGGAGCAGGTGGTCCCGGAACAGGTGGTCCCGGAGCAGGTGGTCCCGGAGCAGGTGGTCCCGGAGCAGGTGGTCCCGGAGCAGGTGGTGGTCCTGGCACAGCTGGCCCGGGTGTTGGACCTGCAACCGCGGCTGCCCAAGGCGCGGGTGCATCGGGGCCACGCCCTGGTGCCGCGGCAGGAAAACCTGGAGCAGCCGCTGCGAATAACGCTGCCATGGCGGGACCGAACCCTTGCCTGAGGGGCGCAGATGCAACTCGCTGAAGTTTCCATCCGGCGGCCCGTACTGGCCGTGGTCATGTCCTTGCTGATCGTGCTGATTGGCGCGGTCAGTTTCAAAAGTCTTTCGCTGCGCGAGTACCCCAAGATCGATGAGCCCACCGTCACGGTCACCACGCGGTATGTTGGCGCTTCTGCGGAGGTGGTCGAATCCCAGGTCACCAAGCCCCTTGAAGACTCGATTGCCGGCATCGACGCGGTGGACGTCATCACCTCCATCAGCCGGGCCGAACAGTCCCAAATCACCGTTCGTTTTCGCCTCGAAAAAGACGCCGACACGGCGGCCGCTGAAGTGCGTGACCGAACGGCGCGTGTACGCAACCGTTTGCCCCAAACGGTGGAAGAGCCCGTCATCGCCAAAGTGGAGGCTGACGCTTTCCCTGTCATCTGGTTGGCATTTTCCAGCGACACACTGAATGCCTTGCAGATCAACGATTTGGTCAACCGTGTGGTCAAGCCACGCTTGCAAACCGTGACGGGTGTAGCCGACGTGCGGATTTTTGGTGAGCGCAAATACGCCATGTTGGTGTCTTTGGACCATGCACGCCTGTCGTCCTATAAATTGACGCCGCAAGATGTTGAAGACGCCATACGGCGCAATAACTTGGAGCTGCCAGCGGGACGGATCGAATCGTCCACCCGAGAGTTCAGCGTTTCTGCGCAAACCGATCTGAACCGCGCAGGGCAATTCGGTGACATCGTGATCCGAAGCGTCAACGGGTTTTCGGTCAAGCTGCGGGATGTGGCCCAAGTTCGCGAAGGTGCGGCCAGTGACCGCAGTACCGTTCGTTTGAACGGTCAATCGGCCATCTCAGCAGGCGTCATCCGTCAAGCCACTGCCAACCCCCTGGAGTTGTCAGCCGGCGTGCGCGAGATGATTCCTAAGCTCAAGGCGGACTTGCCGGGGGACATGGTCATCAACATTGCCAACGACAACTCGGTGTTCATTGACCGGTCGATCAAAAGCGTGTTCAACACCATTCTCGAAGCCGTGGTCTTGGTGGCGCTGGTGATTTTTGTCTTTTTGCGCACCTTCCGCGCGTCGATCATTCCCATCATCACCATTCCCGTCAGTTTGATCGGCGCTTTTGCCATGATGGCTTTGGCAGGCTTCACCATCAACACCTTGACCTTGTTGGCGCTGGTTTTGGCCATTGGTTTGGTGGTGGACGACGCGATTGTGGTGCTGGAAAACATTTACCGGCACATTGAAGAAGGCTTGGACCCGTTTTCTGCCGCCATCAAAGGTGTGCGTGAAATCAGCTTTGCCGTCATTGCCATGACCTTGACCTTGGCGGCTGTGTTCGCGCCTCTGGCTTTCACGCCAGGACGCACTGGCAAGTTGTTTGGCGAGTTTGCGCTGGCTTTGGCGGGTGCTGTGTTGGTTTCGGGCTTTGTGGCTTTGACCTTGGCGCCCATGCTCAGCGCCAAATTGCTCAGGCACAACCCCAATCCTGGCTGGTTCGACCGCTCTATGGAAAAGTGGCTCACGGGTCTGTCTTCGGGTTATGAGCGCCTGCTGACCCTGATCTTGAGCCGTGCGCGTTGGGTGGTGGTGTTGGTCATGGTGGCCTCGGGCATTGGCATTGGCGTCATTTACCCCACCATGAAGCAAGAGCTGTCACCCTTGGAGGACCGAGGGACGATTTTGGCCACCATCAACGCCCCGGATGGCTCGACTCTGGAGTACACCGATCGCTACGCTAAATCGCTCGAAAGGATGGGCCAAGCGTATCCAGAGTTCGACCGCATTTTTGCCAACTTGGGCAACCCCACCGTAGGCCAAGGCACCGTGGTGTACCGCGCCGTGGACTGGGACCAACGTCAACGCACCACGCTTGAAATCGCACGCGAGTTGGGTGCCAAATTCAACGGCTTGCCCGGTATCAATGCCTTCCCGATCACGCCGCCTTCTTTGGGGCAGGGCTTTCGCGAGCGGCCCCTCAATTTTGTGATCCAGACCTCGGACAGCTACCAAAATTTGAATGCGATCGCTCGTCAGTTGATGGATGAAGTTGCCAAAAACCCTGGCATCTTGTCGCCCGATGTGGACTTGCGCCTGAACAAGCCGGAGCTGCGTGTCGAGGTGGACCGCACCAAGGCCGCCGAGTTGGGCGTGAGCGTGGATGTGGTGGCGCGAACCATTGAAACCATGCTTGGAGGCCGTGTCGTCACGCGTTACAAGCGCGATGCCGAACAGTACGACGTGATTGTGCAAACCCTGCCTTCGGCCCGCAACACGCCCGATGACATCGACGTGATTCAGGTTCGGGGCCGCAACGACACAATGGTGCCCTTGTCCAGCTTGGTCAAAGTGCGCGAAAGTGTGGCCCCGCGTGAGTTGAACCATTTTGGTCAGCGGCGCTCGGTGACCATCACGGCCAACCTGTCGCCGGATTATTCCCTGGGCGAGGCGCTGACCTTCATGGATGCCGCCGCGGCCAAGGTCCTCAAACCTGGCTACACCACCGAGTTGAACGGCACCTCTCGCGAATTCAAAAACTCGCAAGGGGCTTTGGTGATTGTGTTTGTCTTGGCGCTGCTGTTCATCTTTTTGGTGTTGGCTGCGCAGTTTGAGAGCTTCATCGATCCTTTTGTGATCATGCTGTCGGTGCCCCTGTCCATGATCGGTGCGCTGCTGGCGCTCAAGTACACGGGTGGCTCGCTCAATGTGTACTCCCAAATCGGTTTGATCACCCTGGTGGGATTGATTACCAAGCACGGCATTTTGATTGTGGAGTTCACCAACCAGTTGCGTGAGCAGGGCATGGCCATGCAAGCGGCTTTGATCAAGGCTTCTGCCCAGCGACTGAGGCCCATCTTGATGACCACTGGCGCCATGGTGCTGGGTGCCGTGCCGCTGGCGCTGGCCACCGGTGCGGGTGCCGAGAGTCGCACTCAAATCGGTTGGGTGATTGTGGGCGGCATGAGCTTGGGCACGGTACTGGCCATTTTTGTGGTGCCCACCATGTACTCGTTATTGGCCCGCAAGTCGGTGCCAGGCTCCAACAAATCAGTCGCGCATGATTCTCCCAAAGAATCGGCAGCGCACTGAATTTTTTGGCCTGTTATCGGCCCATCTTGCAGAATCAAAAAAAGCGGCCTTGGCCGCTTTTTTCATATCTTTGAGGCATACAAGCTCACAGGTGCCCGTCAAACATCATGACCTCCACCTCGTCACCCACGGCCACATTGCCTTGGGTGTGGCCCAAGACGATCAGGCCGTTGGCTTGCACCATCGAGCTGAGCACGCCAGAGCCTTGGTTGCCGGTGATGCTGACTTGCAACTCGCCTGCTGCGTTGGTGCTGACAATGCCACGCTGGTATTCGGTGCGGCCGGGTTTTTTGCGCAGGGCTTCCGTGCTTTTGGCTTTGAGCAGGGGCAAGGCAGGCGCTTGCCAACCCATGAGCTGCTGCAGGGCCGGGCGCACAAAGGCGGCAAAAGTCACCATCACCGCCACCGGGTTGCCGGGCAGGCCAAACAGCACGGCTGAGCGCTCACCCTGAGTGATGCGGCCCACCGCCATGGGGCGGCCGGGGCGCATGGCGATGCGCCAAAACGCCACATCGCCCAGTTTTTTCATCATGGCCTTGGTGTGGTCGGCCTCGCCCACGCTCACACCACCGCTGGTGATGATAGCGTCTGCCTGCGCGGCAGAATCGACAAAGGCCTGCTCCAGAGCCGCTGGATCGTCGCGCACCACACCCATGTCAATCAACTCGCAGCCCAGCGCCTGCACCAGGCCCGCCACGGTGTAGCGGTTGCTGTCGTACACCGCGCCTTCGCGGGGCACTTCGCCCAGGCTCAGGATTTCGTCGCCGGTTGAGAAGTAAGCCACCTTGGGCCTGCGCCAAACGGTGATGCTGGGCAGCCCCAAGCTGGCCAACAGGCCGCAGGCGGCAGGGGTCAGTCGCATCCCGGCACGCAAGGCGGGCTGACCGGCCATGAGGTCTTCGCCTAAAAGGCGGCGGTTGTCGCCTGCTTGCAGCAAGCCATGTGGGATGTGCACGGTGTCACCGTCAAGCTTCACCAGTTCTTGCGGTGCCACGGTGTCGAGACCTGAGGGCATGATGGCCCCGGTCATGATGCGCACGCATTCACCCGCTTGCACCGTGCCTTGCCACGCGGCGCCCGCAAATGCTGTTCCCACCACTTTGAGTGGCGTGGGGCGGTCGCTCAGGAGTTCAGCGCCGCGTAGGGCGTAGCCGTCCATGGCCGAGTTGTCGTGCGGCGGCACACTGATGGGCGAAACCACGTCCTGCGCCAGGATGCGGCCGTAGGCCTGCATCAGCGGCACGGTTTCTTGTTCGCGCACGGGCTGCACCAGTTGGGTCAAAAACGCGTTGACCTGGCTGGCCGACAAGGCCTGTGGGTCGTAGCCTTGCAGTCGTTCGGCGATCTGATCAATGGACAGGGCTGGGGTGGTCATGGCTATAGCAATGGCGATGGGGCACGGCGCTGTCGTGCGTCAGGTTTCAAAGAGACTCGAGTTGCTGCAATTCAGCCAACGTGTTGGCGTTGGAAAAAGCATGCGGGCTGTCGCCAGGCAAGTCAAAGGGCACGATGGCGCAGCGGTGTTGAGCGGTCCAAGCATCAATTTTGCGGCCGCCGCTTTGGGTGAACTTGACCAGACTTTCAAGCAAATCCAGCTTGAGCAAACAAAACACCGGTTGAGGGCGCACCGTGCCATCTCCTTCTGGGGCTGCGGCCATGGCCATGTCGGCGTCTTGCTCGTGCAGAGCTTGCACCAGTCGCTCCACCAAATCGAGCGGAAACAGCGGCGAGTCGCAAGGCACGGTGAGCAACAGAGGGGTTTCGCAGCGTTCAAGGCCCGTCAAAAAACCCGCCAAAGGCCCGGCAAAACCGTCGATGCTGTCAGGCCAGACGGCCACACCCAACGATTCATAGGCTGCCAAGTTGCGGTTGGCGTTGATCATCACTTCTTGCAGCGGCAGGCTTTGTATCTGCAAGCGCATCAAGGTTTGCAAGGCCAAGGGCAGACCGTGGAAGTTTTGCAGACCTTTGTCGGAGCCGCCCATGCGGGAGCCGCGCCCACCTGCGAGGATGAGGCCGGTGATGCCCGGTGTGTTGTGGTTCATGGCGTTCAGCCTCCGATGTAGCTCATTTCCACCCGGCGGCCGGGGCCGCTGGCGGTGTCTGGGCCGCGCAGGCTGCGCAGCACCGAATATTGGTCAGTCCGCCCGCGCCAGACGGCGTCCACCGTTTGGGCCAGTGCGTTATCGGATTGCAGCGGGTCACGCAGCAGTTGACGCAGGTCATAACCTTGGCTGGCAAACAGGCACAAATACAAGCGCCCTTCGGTCGACAGACGGGCGCGGTTGCAGTCGCCGCAAAACGCCTGCGTCACGCTGCTGATCACGCCGATCTCGCCCAGCGACGGGTCGTGCTCGCCTTGGGCGTTGGCATAGCCCCAGCGCTCGGCGGTCTCGCCGGGGGCCGCTGGGTCGAGTTGCACCAGGGGCAGCTCGGCATGCAAGCGACGCACCACTTCGGCGCTGGGCAGCACCTCGTCCATGCACCAGCCGTTCGTCGCGCCTACGTCCATGTACTCGATGAAGCGCAAAACAATGCCCGTGCCCTGGAAATGCCGCGCCATGGGCAAGATTTCGTGTTCGTTGGTGCCGCGTTTGACCACCATGTTGACCTTGATGGGGCCAAGATCCGCAGCCCTAGCCGCCTCGATCCCGGCCAGCACATCGGCCACCGGAAAGTCCACATCGTTCATCTGGCGAAAGACGGTGTCGTCTAGGCCGTCTAGGCTCACTGTCACGCGTTGCAGCCCGGCATCTTTGAGGCTTTGAGCCTTGCGCGCCAACAGCGAACCGTTGGTGGTCAGTGTCAAATCCAGTGGCTGGCCGTCGGGCGTGCGCAGCGCGGACAATTGCTCGATCAGGATTTCGATGTTCTTGCGCAGCAGGGGCTCACCGCCCGTCAGGCGAATTTTGCGCACGCCCCGGCCCACAAACACGTTGGCGATGCGGGTGATTTCCTCAAAGCTCAGCAAATGGCTTTGAGGCAGGTAGGCGTAGTCTTTGTCAAAGACTTCTTTGGGCATGCAGTAACTGCACCTGAAGTTGCAGCGGTCGGTCACGCTGATGCGCAAATCGGTCAGCGGGCGGCGTAGCCCATCCAACGGCAATGAGCTCAGGTCATGCCCCGCAGGCAGCGGGGGCAAGGGCAAGCTGGGATGGCGCTGGTCAACCAGCGGAATGACACGTTCAGACATGGGGGTTGATTGTGCCCGAGCCATTACGCCGAGCTGGCAGCATGGTCAAGAAACACAAGCCCGAATGCGGGCACTTCAGCCGTGTTGGATGGCCACGGTTTTCAGGGTGGTGAAACCCATCAGGGCTTCAAACCCTTTTTCGCGGCCGTAGCCCGACGATTTGACGCCGCCAAAGGGCAGTTCCACACCGCCGCCTGCGCCGTAGTTGTTGATGAACACTTGGCCGCTGCGCACGCGCTTGGCCATGCGAAATTGCCGCCCACCGTCGCGCGTCCAGATACCGGCGACCAAGCCGAACTCGGTGGCATTGGCCAATTCGACCGCGTGGTCTTCGTCGGTGAAGGACATGGCCGACAGCACCGGGCCAAACACTTCTTCTTGGGCCAGTCGGTGCATCACCGGCACGTCGCGCAGCAATGTGGGGGCCTGGTAAAAGCCACCCGCAGGCACGCCCACCGCAATGTGCCCTTGGGCGACCACCGTGATGCCATCGGCGCGGGCTTGGTCCAGAAAGCCGGTGACACGCGCCAACTGGCTGGCGCGGATCAGCGGCCCCAAGTCCAGGTTCATGGCGGCCGAGCCGACCTGCAAGCGGCCAAAGGCCTCGCCCAGGCGTTTCAACAGCGGCTCGTAAATGCCTTGCTGAATTAAGACACGTGAGCCCGCGCTGCAGGTCTGGCCCGAGTTCTGCACGATGGCATTGACCACGACGGGAATGGCTGCGTCCAGGTCGGCGTCGTCAAAAATGATCTGAGGGCTCTTGCCGCCCAGCTCCAGGGTCACTGGGCAGTGCCGCTCGGCCGCCACTTGTTGGATCAGCGTGCCCACGCGCGGGCTACCGGTGAAACTGATGTGGTCAATGCCCGGGTGCCGCGCCAGCGCGTCGCCCACTTCGTGGCCATAGCCGGTGACGATGTTGATGGCCCCCGGCGGAAAGCCCACCTCGGCGGCCAGCTGCGCCACCCGGATCAGGCTCAGGCAGGCGTCTTCGGCCGGTTTGACCACGCAGGCATTCCCTGCGGCCAAAGCGCCGCCCACACTGCGGCCAAAAATCTGCATCGGGTAGTTCCAGGGAATCACATGGCCCGTCACGCCATGCGGCTCGCGCCAGGTCAGCACGCTGTAGCCATTTTGATAAGGCAGGGTCTCGCCGTGCAGCTTGTCGCAAGCCCCGGCATAAAACTCAAAATACCGCGCCAAAGCTATCGAGTCGGCGGCAGCCTGTTTGGTGGGTTTGCCGCAATCGCGCTGTTCCAGCGCGGCCAGCTCGGCGGCGTGCTCGCTCACTTTTTGCGACAGCTTCATGAGCAAGCGACCACGCTCCATGGCGCTCAACTTGCCCCAGGGGCCGTTGAAGGCGGCCCGAGCAGCCTGCACCGCTTGGTCGATGTCGGCCGCCTGGCTGCGCGGGATCTGATCGAACACCTGCCCGTCAGACGGGTCGAGCACGTCGATGGTTTGGCCGGCCAGGGCAGGGGTCGATTGGTTGGCGATGAAGTTCATTTGCATGGGGCTATTGTGAACCCGGGCAGGATTTTGAAAATCACCCACGGGACATCGATCTGTGCGATCAGCCGGGTACAAAAAAAGGCCCGCCGAAGCGGGCCTGTCAGACCTTGCAAAGGGGGTCAGGTGCCGTGAACCTGCATGACCAGAGGCACGATCAGCAGCGCCACGATGTTGATGATCTTGATCAGCGGGTTGATCGCCGGGCCAGCGGTGTCCTTGTAAGGGTCTCCCACCGTATCACCGGTCACGGCCGCTTTGTGGGCGTCTGAGCCCTTGCCGCCGTGATGGCCGTCTTCGATGTATTTCTTGGCGTTGTCCCAAGCACCACCGCCGGTACACATGGAAATCGCCACAAACAGGCCGGTGATGATGGTACCCATCAACAAACCGCCCAGCGCCTTGGGGCCCAAGATCAAACCGACCAGCACCGGCACCACCACCGGCAACAGGCTGGGAATGACCATTTCCTTGATGGCGGCTGTGGTCAGCATGTCCACAGCCTTGCCGTATTCGGGCTTGGCCGTGCCTTCCATGATGCCGGGGATCTCCTTGAACTGGCGACGTACTTCAACCACCACGCTGCCTGCAGCACGGCCCACCGCTTCCATGGCCATGGCCCCGAACAGGTAGGGGATCAGCCCGCCAATGAACAGACCAATGATGACCAGAGGGTCGGACAAGTCAAAACTGATGGCTTTGCCGTAGGCCTCCAGTTTGTGGGTGTAGTCGGCAAACAGCACC
Source organism: Limnohabitans sp. (assembly GCF_040400975.1). GTDB lineage: Bacteria > Pseudomonadota > Gammaproteobacteria > Burkholderiales > Burkholderiaceae_C > Limnohabitans_A. The sequence goes on from NZ_JBBAPF010000002.1 coordinate 101,353, forward strand.
AGCGAGGCCAGGCCTGCCGAGCCGATGGCGTAACCCTTGGTCACGGCCTTGGTGGTGTTGCCCACGGCATCCAGCGGGTCGGTGATGTCGCGCACACTGCTGGGCATTTCAGCCATTTCTGCAATACCACCCGCGTTGTCGGTGATGGGACCATAAGCGTCCAGCGCCACCACGATGCCCGCCATGCTCAGCATGGATGTAGCCGCCACGGCAATGCCGTACAGGCCACCCAGAGCGTACGCGGTCCAGATGGCCAGGCAGACAAACATCACAGGCCAAGCCGTTGAGCGCATGGACACGCCCAGGCCAGCGATGATGTTGGTGCCGTGGCCGGTGGTCGAGGCTTGCGCAATGTGCTGCACCGGGGCGTATTGGGTGCCGGTGTAGAACTCAGTGATCCAGACCAAGGCGGCCGTGAGCACCAGACCCACAGCACAGGCGCCAAACAGTTTCATTTGGCTGCCCGCAGCGCCCAGGGCGTTGTCAGGTATCAGCCAGGTGGTGACAAAGTAAAAGGCGATCAAGGACAGCACACCCGAGATAGCCAAGCCTTTGTAGAGCGCAGGCATCACATTGGTCATGCCCGGAGAGGCCTTGACGAAGAAGCAACCAATGATGGAGGCGATGATGGACACCGCGCCCAAGGCCAGCGGGTACAGCACGGCCTGACCTGGGGCAGCTGAAATCAGCAAGGCTCCCAGCACCATGGTCGCGATCAAGGTCACGGCATACGTCTCGAACAGATCGGCGGCCATGCCAGCGCAGTCGCCCACGTTGTCGCCCACGTTGTCGGCAATCACAGCGGGGTTGCGTGGATCGTCCTCGGGAATGCCGGCTTCCACTTTGCCCACCAGGTCGGCCCCCACGTCAGCGCCCTTGGTGAAAATGCCGCCGCCCAGTCGGGCAAAAATTGAGATCAGCGAAGAGCCAAAGGCAAAGCCGATCAGGGGGTTGAGCAAATTGGCCAGGTTCTTGTCGGGTGTCAGGTTGCCGTTGCCGACCAAAAACCAGTAAAAACCGGACACACCCAACAAACCCAAGCCCACCACCAGCATGCCGGTGATGGCACCACCCCGAAACGCCACGTCCAGCGCCGGGCCAATGCCTTTGGTGGCGGCTTGGGCCGTGCGCACGTTGGCTTTGACCGACACATTCATGCCGATGAAACCGCACGCGCCAGAGAGCACCGCACCGATCACGAAGCCGATGGCGGTGATGCCATCCAGAAAGATGGCCATCAGGATGGCCAGCACCACGCCGACGATGGCGATGGTTTTGTATTGCCGGGCCAAGTAGGCCGCCGCACCGGCCTGAATGGCCGCTGCAATTTCCTGCATCCGGGCATTGCCGGCATCTTGAGAAAGGATCCACCCTCGGGCCCAAATGCCGTAAGCCACGGCAATCAAACCACATACGAGCGCCAGAATGAGCGCTGAATTTCCTGTCATCGTTGAACTCCTCGATGGTTGTCGCTGAACAGAGGGGCAACGCACTGGAGACCCCTCCATGGCGTTGCTTCCTCGATCACCGAAACCGGAGAACGATTGGCCAACAGCACATTAAAGAGGCTGGATCACGATCTGCGCAAGCCTTGTGAAAGTAAAATCGGGGTTAATCCCTAGTGATCTTCGTTTTTCATTAACTTTTCACCCCGAGACCTGCAAGATGTCCCTCGACAACGTCACCCCCGGCAAACAAGCGCCCGAAACTTTCAACGTGATCATCGAAATCCCGATGAACGCCGATCCGATCAAGTACGAAGTGGACAAGGAAACCGGCGCCTTGTTCGTGGACCGTTTCATGACCACGGCCATGCACTACCCCACCAATTACGGATACGTGCCCCAAACCCTGTCTGGCGACGGAGACCCGGTGGACGTGTTGGTGATCACCCCTTACGCCTTGCACCCCGGTGTGGTGGTGCCCTGCCGTGCCCTGGGCATTTTGATGATGGAAGACGAGGCCGGTGTGGATGGCAAGGTGGTGGCTGTGCCGACCAGCAAAATTTTGCCGATGTACGACCACTGGCAAGACATCTCAGATGTGAACGCGATGCGCCGCAACGCGATCGCTCACTTCTTTGAGCACTACAAAGACCTTGAAAAAGGCAAGTGGGTCAAGGTGTTGGGCTGGGAAGGCAAAGAATCCGCGCACAAGGAAATTTTGGACGGCATCGCGGCTTACAACAAAACCAAGGCCTGATGCGGCTGGGTTAGCGTTCACCTTGTTGGGCGCTGGCTGTGGCACCCAACGCCTGCAGTGCCTGCGCCGTGCGGGCGTTTTTTCATGGCGGCTGATTTATGGCAACTTTTTCAGCGGCGAGTGCTGATTGAGCGCTTCCAGGTAGTTCTCCACCCCCGCTTTTTCCCGCTCCAGATACCTCGCCACCGCCTCAGAAAACGACGGGTGCGCCAGCCAGTGGGCGCTGTGCGTGGGTGTGGGCAGCAGGGCACGGGCCATTTTGTGTTCGCCTTGTGCGCCGCCTTCAAAGCGTTTGAGGCCGTTTTGGATGCACCAATCAATAGGCTGGTAATAACAGGCTTCAAAGTGCAGGCAGTCCACCCGGGCCAGCGCGCCCCAGTAACGGCCGTAAGCCACTTCGGGCTGGCCTTGGGCGTTCAGGTGCAGGCCGATCAGGCTGATGCCTATGGGCTGTGCCTCGTGTTCGGCCACAAACAGCAGCCAGTTGGCCGCCATGTCGCGGCGCATGGACTCAAAAAACGCCGGGGTCAAATACGGTGCATTGCCGTGTTCCCAATAGGTTTGTTGGTAGCAACGCAGCAGCAGGGCCCAGTCGGCGTCCGTCATGTCGGGGCCGCGCACGGCGTGAAACGTGACGCCCGCATCAGCCACTTTGCGGCGTTCTTGCCGGATTTTTTTGCGCTTTTCTTGCGTCAGGCTGGCCAAAAAGTCATCGAAGTCGCGCCAGCCCTGGTTTTGCCAGTGGAACTGCACCTGGTCACGCTGCAGCAGCCCGGCTTGTTCGCAGGCCTGCAGGTCTTGCGCGCTGCCAAACAGGATGTGCAGCGAGGGGATGTTGTTGGTTTGGCAGATGTCCAGCAAGGCGGCCAGCAGGGCTTGGCGGGCGTCGTCAGATTCGGCCAGCAGGCGGCTGCCAGGCACCGGGGTGAAGGGTGGGGCGACCAGGGCTTTGGGGTAATAGTCCAGGCCGTGGCGCTGGTAGGCGTCGGCCCAGGCGTGGTCAAACACGTATTCACCGCGCGAATGGGCCTTGAGGTAGAGCGGGCAGGCAGCGGCCAACACATCGCCTTGCGGGGTGCTGCGCCACAGGCTGATGACTTGCAGCGTCCAGCCGGACTCGGGCGCGGCCGATTGGCTGGTCTGCATGGCCGACAAATAGGCATGCTGCATGAAGGGGGATGGCGCATCTTGCCGGGCGAGCAAGCCGTCCCAGGCTTCAGGTGCGATGGCACCCAGGTCGTCTTGCACCCGGGTGACATAATTCAAGCTCACATTTTCCAGCACCTGTATGACTCTCCAAATTCGTGTGGCCCAGCTCAACTTTGTCGTCGGTGACATGCCGGGCAATGCCCGCAAGATCATCGATTTCGCCACCCGGGCGCATGCCGAGGGTGCGCGCCTGGTGTTGACGCCCGAGCTGTCGATTTGCGGTTATGCGGCCGAAGATTTGTTGCTGCGCCCCGCCTTCATGGATGCCTGTGATGATGCCCTGAAAACAGTGGCCCGCGAACTGGCTGGGTTAAAAGGTTTGCATGTGGTGGTGGGCCACCCCGAAGGCGGCGGCCTGCGCACCCGCAGCGTGGCCGTCACGCGCCGCCACAACCGCGCGAGCGTGCTCTGCGAGGGGCAGGTGGTCTGCGCTTACGACAAGCGCGAGCTGCCCAACTACCAGGTGTTTGACGAGCACCGTTACTTCACCCCCGGTCATGGCGTGGGCGTGTTCGAGGTCCAGGGCGTGCGGGTAGGTCTGTTGATTTGCGAAGACGCTTGGTTTGACGAACCGGCTCGTCTGGCGCGAGACGAGGGCGCGCAAATGCTGGCCGTGCTGAACGCTTCGCCTTTTCATGCGGGCAAGGGCCCGGAGCGCGAGCAGCGCATGCGCGAGCGCGTGGCCGATTGCGGTTTGCCCCTGATTTACGCCCACTTGGTGGGCGGCCAGGACGAGGTGATTTTTGAAGGGCGCTCGTTTGCGCTCAATGCCCAGGGCGACACCGTGGCGCGGGCCGAGGGCTTTCGCGAGGCCGATTTGGCTGTGCAGGCAACGGTTGGCCAGCAGGGTTTGACGTTGACCGCTGCGGCCGATGCCTTGGTGCCTTTGGCCAGTGCCGATGCCGAGTTGTGGGATGCGCTGGTGCTGGGCGTGCGCGACTATTTGGGCAAGAACGGTTTCAAGGGCGCCATTTTGGGCCTGTCGGGCGGCATCGATTCGGCGCTGGTGTTGGCCATTGCGGTGGATGCGATTGGGGCCGACAAGATCCACGCGGTGATGATGCCCTCGCCCTACACGGCCGACATCAGCTGGATCGATTCGCGCGACATGGTCAAGCGCTTGAGCGTGCGGTATGACGAGATCTCGATTGCGCCGCTGTTTGATGGCTTCAAGCAGGCGCTGTCGCTCCAGTTTGAGGGACTGAAAGAAGACACGACCGAAGAAAACATCCAGGCCCGCATTCGCGGCACGCTGCTCATGGCGCTGTCCAACAAAACCGGGGCCATTGTGCTGACCACCGGCAACAAGAGCGAGATGGCCACGGGTTATTGCACCCTGTATGGCGACATGGCGGGCGGTTTTGCGGTCATCAAAGACGTGGTCAAGACCCGTGTGTTTGACCTGGCCCGCTGGCGCAACCTGAACGACCCCTATGGCACGGGCAGTCAGCCGATTCCTGAGCGCATCATCACCCGGCCGCCCAGCGCCGAGTTGCGCCCCGACCAGAAAGACCAGGACAGCTTGCCAGCGTATGAGGTGCTGGATGCGATCATTCAGCGCTACATGGAAAACGACGAAGGCGTGGAGGCGTTGATTGCTGACGGCTTTGAGCGGGCCGATGTGGAGAAAGTGACCCGCCTGATCAAGCTCAACGAGTACAAACGCCGTCAATCGCCCGTGGGCATTCGCGTGACGCACCGCAGTTTTGGCAAGGATTGGCGTTATCCTATGACCAACAAATTTCGGGCCTGAAACCAGGCGCTCTCTATTTTTCGAGGACATTTCACATGAAGCAGATCACCGCCGTCATCAAACCTTTCAAATTGGAAGAAGTCCGTGAAGCCTTGGCCGAATGCGGCGTGACGGGCCTCACGGTGACCGAAGTCAAAGGTTTTGGCCGTCAAAAAGGCCACACCGAGCTGTACCGGGGTGCCGAGTACGTGGTCGACTTTTTGCCCAAAGTCAAGGTGGAAGTGGTGGTCAAGGACGACGATGTGGACAGCTGCGTGGACGCCATCATCAAGGCTGCTCGCACCGGCAAGATCGGTGATGGCAAGATTTTTGTGACTACGGTCGAGCGCGTGGTGCGCATCCGCACGGGTGAGCAGGACGAAACCGCGATTTGATGGGGGATTGCAGGGCCTTGATGCCAAGGCCTGCATGGTTCACAGGTGGCGGGTGGTGGTGCAGCCACCGCGCCTTGGTCAGTCGATCAAATCAGTTCGACCTTGGCGCGGGGTGAAAAGCCCGCTTTTTGTACCAAACTTTGCAGCAGCGCTTCGGGCTCGGTGCCCAGTGTCACCAGTTCGGTTTGCCAGTCGGCCATGAAACCCTGGTTAACCACTTGGCCAATGAAGGCCATCAAGCTGTCGTAATAGCCCAAGCTGTTGAGGATGCCCACGGGTTTGTCGTGGTAGCCCAGTTGACGCCAGGTCCATACCTCAAACAGCTCTTCAAACGTGCCGATGCCGCCGGGTAGGGCCAAGAAGGCATCGGCTTTGTCGGCCATCAGGCGTTTGCGTTCGTGCATGGTGTCCACCACATGCAACTCGGTGCAACCGTGGTGCGCCCATTCTTTTTCAACCAAGGCGGTCGGGATGATGCCGACCACCGTGCCGCCCGCCGCCATGGTGGCTTCGGCCACCAGGCCCATGAGGCCGTTGCGCCCGCCACCATAGACCAATTGACCACCATGCGTGCCGATCCAGGTGCCTACTTGCACCGCAATTTGGGCAAATTCGGCTTGGTTGCCGGGTTTGGAGCCGCAGTAGACGCAGACCGAAAAGGCCGGCTGTGCGGTTGGGGGTGAAAGGGGCTGGTTCATGGGTTGTTCAGACAGCAGAAACCAGCCGTGTGCCCGCCCAAGCGTCGTGCCAGAACTGGCGCTGGGGATGAAAGCGGCTGAGCCAAGCCCAGACAAAGACCCAGACAAAGATGAGCAGACCGATCGAGCCGGGAGGTAGGCCTAAGGGGATGGTCAGCAACAGGGGGGGCAAAAACCACATCCAGCTCAACACATAGCGCAGCAGGGCGCGGCTTTGGCTCAGGGGCAGGCCTTGCGCGCTGACGACTTTGACGTGCCAGGTTTTCATGGCCAGGGTCTGGCCCCGGTGCCAAAACCAGGTGAAGTAAATGCCAAGAATCAAAAACAGGAAAGCCTGCAAGCCGGGGCGGTTGTCCAGGGCGTGGCGGGTCTGACTCAGGCTGCTGAACAGATAGCCCGCAATGAAGACAACCCCAAAAAGAAGCATGCCTTCGTACAACCAACAGGCCATGCGCCGCTTGATAGAGGGGGCCTGAAGGGGGATGCTATGAGGGGGTGTGGGTGCCGTGGCGTCGGGCGTGGGGGTGTCAGGCTTGCGCGGGCTCATGAAGGTTTGGATTTGGCGTCAGCGGGTTGCGGCAGCAGGGTTTTGGGGTTGACCGGCTGGCGGGGCGCGATGGTTTGGAAAATGAGATTGCCTTCGGCTGGGATGGGCGGAGGTTTCACCAGACGCTTGTTGGGCGGGGCTGTGCTGCGTGCACCACTTTTCAGAGGGGACTTGATGCCGGTGCTGAGTTTGTCTTTTTCAGCCTCTGACAATTGCTGATAGGCCTCCCATTGCGCGCGTTTGTCTTCAATGGACAGGGACTGGGTGGTATTGAAGTTAAAACGTGCAAGGCTGCGTTGGCGTGGGCTGAGTGCAGCCCATTCCCGCATGCGTCCATGCAAGATCACTTGTTCAGGGTCGCTCAGCTGGTAAAAACCTCTGGCCAAGATCAACCATTTTTGTTTTTGCTGGGGAGTCAACTCATCCCATTTGTCGTTCAGGGGCAGCAAGGCTTGTTTTTGTCTCTTGCTCAAGGAGGCCCATGCACGAGACTCTTCAGCAGCTTTCTCAGGTGCCGGTGCTGTACGCTGTTCAGCCGCCATAGAGGCTTCTGTGCGCGGTGCTGACGATGTTGAGGGAAGCGTTTCCGCTGTGGCTGTCTCCGCCGCAGGGACAGAGGCTGATGCGGGGGAGGTCGACGAAGGGCTTTGTGCCAGCGCGGGCAAGCCAGCCAGCAAAAGGCACCAAGCCACCCAGCCAAACAGCATCAGCTGGGTTCTTTGGGGCGGTGGTGCGGTCGGCTTTGTGGCGGTATCCGGCCGGTGCAAACCCTGATCAATCATTTCGGGTGGGCTGAACCAGTTGGACTTTCAGGAATTGCAAAAAGCCCGGGTCGGTGTAGGCGTCTGGGGGCAGGTCGTCCAGCAAAAGTGCAGAGTCAATGGAGGCGATGTCGGATTCGGTGAGTTCTTGCTGAATGGCTTGCACCAAAATGAGGCCCATGACCAAGGCCACCAAGGGCAAGGCGGAGGCAAGGATGCGCCACAGGTTCAAACCTTCACCGTGACCCGTCAGCGAACCATTGGCTTGAAGTGCGGTTCGATAACGCATCAGGCGGATGGGGGCGGGGCGGGATTCAAGGGCTCGGACACGCGCAATCCGCAAGCGCTCGCAGATGTCATGGCCCATGTTTTGGGTGGCCAAGTCGAGTTGCTTCGTGAAAGTGTGGCCCCAAAGGTCCATGTCGGCAGTGTGGGTGATGGGGTTTTTCATGGCTTCATGCCCTGGTCTGACAAGGTTTTACTCAGTGCCAAAATGGCGCGGGAGCAATGGGTTTTGACGCTGCCCTCAGAGCAACCCATCACTGCAGCGGTTTCAGACACGTCCAGTTCCTCCCAATAACGCAGCAGGAAGGCTTCTCGTTGACGTGGAGGCAAATTCATGACGGCCTTTTCAATTTGCACAACGGTTTGCATGCGTGAGACCAAGGACTCAGCGCTTTGCTGGGATGGTAAGTCGGTATCCCCCGGAAGGACCTCAATAGACTCAAAGTGACCGGGACTTTCATCGTTTTCAAAGTCATCCCGGTTTGAAAACAGGGCGTTGCGCGTCTTTCGACGTCGGAACCAATCCAGAACGGTGTTGGACAAAATCCTCTGAAACAGCAGGGGGATCTCGGACAAAGGCTTGTCCGCATAGTTGGTGCACAACTTGATCATGCTGTCTTGGACAATGTCCAATGCGGCCTCTTCATCCCGGACGTGGAAATAAGCTCTTTTGAAAGCCTTTTTCTCCGCGCTTTTCAGAAAGTCAGACAGTTCTAAATCCGAGGCCAACTTGTTGAACAGCGATGCTGTGTCCTGTGGTGATGGTGCTTTGGGGTGCGGGTAGGAGCACCCGAAGGCGACACAGATTATGGCACTGAGACGTTGGCCGTGAAATGGCAAGCTTGGTCAGTTTTCTAACAGTGCCATAATCCTAGGTTGCAATTGAAAAAAAGCAAACGGATCACCGTCCGGCACTTTTACAGTTTGGTGCCCATGTCTGTGGTCTCAAGTCCCAAAGCCACTTCACAAGAGTCGCGCCCAGGGGCACCCAAGGTTTTTCGTTAGAGAAATTCACAAAGGTTGAATATATGGAAATCAACAAAGCCGAAATGGCATCCGCTGCGTCCGTCGCTTCTTCTGGCCAAGAATTGCGTGGGGCTGAAATTCTGGTCAAAGCGCTCCAGGCCGAAAACGTTCAGTTCGTCTGGGGCTACCCTGGTGGGGCCGTGCTCCACATCTACGACGCTTTTTACAAGCAAGAAACTATCCAGCACGTTCTGGTGCGTCATGAGCAAGCCGCTGTGCACGCCGCAGACGGTTATGCCCGCGCCACAGGCGAGGTCGGTGTGGCCTTGGTCACTTCGGGTCCTGGCCTGACCAATGCCGTGACCGGCATTGCCACCGCCTACATGGACAGTATTCCCATGGTCATCATCAGCGGGCAGGTGCCCACTGCGGCCATTGGCCTCGATGCCTTCCAGGAGTGCGACACCGTGGGCATTACGCGCCCCATCGTCAAGCACAACTTCTTGGTCAAAGACGCCAAGGACATGGCCGAGGTCATGAAAAAAGCCTTCCACATTGCCCGCACAGGCCGCCCTGGCCCTGTGGTGGTGGATGTGCCCAAGGATGTGTCGTTCAACAAAGTGATGTTCAACGGCTACCCCGACAAGGTGGAGATGCGCTCCTACAACCCGGTGCGCAAGGGCCACGGTGGCCAGATCCGCAAAGCCATGCAGCTGTTGATGTCGGCCAAGCGCCCTTACATCTACACCGGCGGCGGTGTGTTGCTGAGCAATGCCAGCCCCGAGTTGCGCGCACTGGTGGACATGTTGAACTTCCCGGTCACCAACACCTTGATGGGTTTGGGCGCGTTTCCGGCCAATGACCGTCGGTTCCTGGGCATGCTGGGCATGCACGGCACGCTCGAAGCCAACAACGCCATGCAAAACTGTGACGTTTTGCTGGCCGTGGGTGCTCGTTTTGACGACCGCGTGATTGGCAACCCCAAGCATTTCGCGCAAAACGAACGCAAAATCATCCACATCGATATCGATCCTTCCAGCATTTCCAAGCGGGTCAAGGTGGATGTGCCGATCGTGGGTGATGTGAAAGACGTGTTGATCGAGTTGATGGGCATGATCCGCGAGTCCGGCCTCAAGCCCGACATTCAGGCACTGGCGCAGTGGTGGCAGACAGTCGAGGGGTGGCGCAGCCGTGATTGCATGAAGTACGACAGCAACAACAGCTTGGTCATCAAGCCGCAAAAGGTCATCGAGACCTTGTGGGACATGACCAAGGACGCTGACGCTTACATCACCTCCGATGTGGGCCAACACCAGATGTGGGCTGCCCAGTATTACAAGTTCAACGAGCCTCGCCGCTGGATCAACTCCGGTGGTCTGGGAACCATGGGTGTGGGCATTCCTTACGCTATGGGCATCAAGTTGGCCAAGCCCGACAGCGAGGTGTATTGCGTGACAGGTGAAGGCTCGGTGCAAATGTGCATTCAGGAGCTCTCAACCTGCCTGCAGTACAACACGCCCATCAAAGTCGTGGCCCTGAACAACGGTTACTTGGGCATGGTGCGACAGTGGCAGGAGATTGATTATTCCGGTCGTTACAGCCACAGCTACATGGATGCTTTACCCGACTTCGTGAAGTTGGCCGAGGCCTATGGCCACGTTGGCATCTTGGTGGAAAAGCCTGAGGACGTGGAGCCTGCTTTGCGCGAAGCTCGCAGGCTCAAGGACCGCACGGTTTTCCTGGATATCCGCACGGACCCCACTGAAAACGTGTTCCCCATGGTTCAGGCTGGCAAAGGCATCACCGAGATGCTGATGGGTTCTGAAGATCTTTAAATTTTTCCCACTGGACGAATCTATTGCCCGCCAAGCCTGCGCATTACCGTGCGCAGGGGAGGGCGGCGAGAAGAGGAATCACACATGAAACACATCATCGCTGTATTGATTGAAAACGAAGCGGGCGCCTTGTCCCGCGTGGTGGGGCTGTTTTCGGCACGAGGCTACAACATCGAGTCCTTGACCGTGGCCCCGACCGAAGACCCCAGTTTGTCGCGCATGACCATCCAGACCGCGGGCTCTGACGATGTCATTGAACAAATCACCAAGCACCTGAACCGCCTGATCGAGGTGGTCAAGGTGGTCGACCTGACCGAAGGCGCTTACACCGAGCGCGAGCTGATGCTCGTCAAGGTGCGTGCGGTGGGTAAGGAACGCGAAGAAATGAAACGCATGGCCGACATCTTCCGTGGCCGTGTGATTGATGTCACCGACAAGAGCTACACGATCGAACTCACCGGTGACCAATTGAAGAACGACGCCTTTTTGGAGGCGATCGACCGCAGTGCCATCTTGGAGACCGTGCGCACGGGTGCATGCGGTATCGGGCGCGGCGAGCGCATCCTGCGCGTCTAAACTCAGCTCTTGAACCTGTTTTATTCCTAAGGAGAACCCTGTGAAAGTTTTTTACGACAAAGATTGTGATTTGAGCGTCATCAAGGGCAAGACCGTTGCCATCATTGGTTACGGTTCGCAAGGCCACGCGCACGCTCAGAACCTGAACGACAGCGGCGTCAAAGTGGTGGTCGGTCTGCGCAAAGGCGGCGCATCGTGGGACAAAGTCGGCAAAGCCGGTCTCACGGTGATGGAAGTCAACGATGCGGTCAAGACCGCAGACGTGGTCATGATCTTGTTGCCCGACGAGCAAATCGCCGAGGTTTACACCAACAACGTGGCCCCCAACATCAAGCAAGGCGCTTCGCTGGCGTTTGCCCATGGTTTCAACGTGCACTACAACCAGGTCGTTCCCCGCGAAGACTTGGATGTGTGGATGGTTGCCCCCAAGGCCCCAGGCCACACCGTGCGCAACACCTACACCCAAGGTGGCGGCGTGCCCCACCTGGTGGCGATTCACCAGGACAAGAGCGGCAAGGCCCGCGCGTTGGCCCTGAGCTACGCCATGGCCAATGGTGGCGGCAAGGCCGGCATCATCGAAACCAACTTCAAGGAAGAGACTGAGACCGACCTGTTCGGTGAGCAGGCTGTTCTTTGCGGTGGTGCCGTCGAGCTGATCAAGATGGGTTACGAGACCTTGGTGGAAGCCGGTTACGCCCCTGAAATGGCTTACTTTGAGTGCTTACACGAGTTGAAGCTGATCGTGGATCTGATCTATGAAGGCGGCATTGCCAACATGAACTACTCGATCTCGAACAACGCCGAGTACGGCGAGTACGTGACAGGTCCAGAAGTGATCAACGAGGAGTCGCGTGTCGCCATGCGCAATGCCTTGAAGCGCATCCAGACGGGTGAATACGCCAAGATGTTCATTTTGGAAGGCAAAACCAACTACCCCAGCATGACGGCCCGCCGCCGTTTGACTTCGGAGCACTCCATCGAAGTCGTTGGCGCACAGCTGCGCGCCATGATGCCTTGGATTGCCAAGAACAAGCTGGTTGACAAGACCCGCAACTGATCCTGCCATTGGGCAAAATTGGAAAAGGCCACTGCGGTGGCCTTTTTCTTGGGCGCTCGGTCTGCCTTAAACTTGACTGACAGGGATGGCGCCAACAAACTGAAACAGGAATGGACGATGAGTAAAACCAACGCAAACGAAGTCGCAGAAGACTCTGAGGTTCCGGCGCCTGTGCGCAAACCCTCAAAGGGCATCTACATGCTGCCCAATATGATCACTTTGGCGGCTCTTTTTGCTGGGTTTTATGCCATCGTCATGGCCATCAATGGCCGCTTTGACCTGGCTACTGTGGGCATCTTCAGCGCCATGGTGCTTGATAGCCTGGACGGACGCGTGGCCCGCATGACCAACACCCAAAGCGCGTTTGGCGAGCAAATGGATTCACTGTCTGACATGGTGTCTTTTGGTGCAGCGCCCGCGTTGATTGCTTATGTCTGGACCTTGAAGGAACTCGGGCGTTGGGGCTGGATCGCCGCATTCGTTTATTGCGCCTGTGCCGCATTGCGTCTGGCACGTTTTAATGTCAACACTGCTGTGGTGGACAAGCGCTACTTTCAGGGGTTGCCATCGCCCGCAGCCGCGGCCCTGGTGATGGGATTTGTTTGGATCATGTTTGACAACGCCGTCCCGGCCAAAGCCGTGTCCTGGGGTATGTTTGCTGTGTGCTTGTTCGCAGGCCTGACCATGGTGACCAATGTGCCTTTTTACAGTTTCAAGGACATGCACATGAAAAAGAGCGTGCCTTTTGCCACACTGGTTTTGGTGGCCTTGGGCATCGCAGTGGTCAATATCGACCCGCCCATTGTGCTGTTTGCCTTGTTTGTGGCCTATGGGCTGAGCGGTTATGTGATCTATGTTTGGCGAAAGGCCAAGGGACAACCTACCAGCATGATTAGCACCTCCACCGACGAACCCGATGAGCGCGGCCTGCACCAGTGATGTCCGGTGCACGACAAGGCCCGAATTGAACTGTGCTAAAGTCTTTCCATGAAATTTATTTTGTCTGCACTACTGCTAGCGCCCCACGGGCGGGATGTGTAGCGCACGCAAACATTTTCCCAAAAGGCCCGTATGCCAACCGCATCGGGCCTTTTGCATTTTTGCTTGGACTTGCGGTTTTTTGACCAGGAGTGAACATGACTGACAAACTGATTATTTTCGACACCACCTTGCGCGATGGCGAACAGTCGCCCGGTGCCTCCATGACACGTGACGAGAAGCTGCGCATTGCCCGCCAGCTGGAGCGTCTGCGCGTGGACGTGATCGAAGCCGGTTTTGCCGCAAGCTCCAATGGGGATTTCGAGGCTGTCAAAAGTATCGCCGACGTGATCAAAGATTCCACTATTTGCTCTCTTTCTCGCGCCAATGATCGCGACATCGCGCGTGCGGCCGAGGCGCTGAAAGGTGCCAACAGTGGCCGCATCCACACGTTCATTGCCACGTCGCCACTGCACATGGAAAAAAAGTTGCGCATGACGCCCGACCAAGTGTTTGAGCAGGCCAAGCAGTCGGTGCGCTTTGCCCGCAATTTGGTGGCCGATGTGGAATTCAGCCCGGAAGACGGCTACCGCAGCGACATGGACTTTTTATGCCAAATTCTGGAGGCAGTGATCGCTGAAGGCGCCACCACCATCAACGTGCCCGATACCGTGGGTTATGCCGTGCCAGAGCTGTATGGTGAGTTCATCCGCACCTTGCGTGAGCGCATTCCCAACTCGGACAAGGCGATTTGGTCCGTGCATTGCCACAACGACTTGGGCATGGCGGTGGCCAATTCTCTGGCTGGTGTGAAGATCGGCGGGGCGCGTCAGGTCGAGTGCACCATCAACGGTTTGGGCGAGCGTGCGGGCAATTGCTCGCTCGAAGAAGTGGTCATGGCCGTCAAAACGCGGCGTGACTATTTTGGCCTCGACATTGGCATTGACACCAGCCACATCGTGGCCGCCAGCCGCATGGTCAGCCAGACCACCGGTTTTGTAGTGCAGCCCAACAAGGCCGTGGTCGGCGCCAACGCCTTTGCCCATGCCTCCGGCATACACCAAGATGGCGTGCTCAAGGCGCGAGACACCTACGAGATCATGCGTGCGGAGGACGTGGGCTGGACCACCAACAAGATCGTGCTGGGCAAACTCAGCGGCCGCAACGCGTTCAAACAGCGTTTGCAGGACTTGGGCGTCACGCTCGACAGCGAAACCGAAATCAACAACGCCTTTGCCAAGTTCAAGGAATTGGCCGACCGCAAGAGCGAGATCTTTGACGAAGATATCCTGGCCTTGGTCAGCGATGAGAGTGTGACCGCTGAAAAAGAGCAGTATGGCTTTGTCTCCATGTCGCAGCACAGTGAGACCGGCGAGCGGCCACACGCTTCGGTGGTGTTCACCATTGCGGGCAAAGAGGTGCGCAGCGAATCCGATGGGAATGGGCCCGTCGATGCCTCACTCAAAGCGATTGAGTCGCAGATCAAGAGTGGTGCTGAAATGGTGCTTTATTCGGTCAATGCCATCAGTGGCTCGACGGAAAGCCAAGGGGAAGTGACGGTTCGCCTCCAAAACAGTGGCCGAGTGGTCAATGGCGTAGGCTCCGACCCGGACATTGTGGTGGCCTCTGCCAAAGCCTATTTGAGCGCCTTGAATAAACTGCAAAGCAAGGCGGATCGGGTCGCAGCACAAGGGTAAATGGGTACTTTTAAAGTGCCATCTGGCTTGAATAAAGTCACGCAAGTTATTGTTCTTGCGTGACTTTTTTATTTGTATACACTACAGGGCTTGATCAGCACAACGACCACACAGGATGCGCCATTGAACCCCGCTCTCCTTTCAAATTTTCCAAGAATGCGTCACAAGCCTCAGCTGGGCGCTTTCTTGTTGATGCTGGCCTTGTCGCTGGGTTTGACAAGCCTTCCGGCGCATGCCCAATCGGGCCAAACAGCCTCTAAAACCGCGGACAAATCGGCCAAGAAAAAAGACAAGCCGACTTCGGTGAACAAGGGTCAACCCGTCAAGGCCAAGGCGAAGGACAACCCCCAACAAAAAGTCAAGGCCAAGAACAAAGCCGCGGCGAACAACTCGGTGCAAAGAGCCAAAGCGCCAGCAGCCAACAAGTCGGCCAAGAACGCGCCATCCGCTGTCAAACAAGTGCGCATGCAAAGCAACGCCCACAGCGCACAACAGGCGCGCCCAGTTCGTGCCTCTTTCGGCCAAATGGCGGGTTTGCACGCCACATCGGACGCACTGGACCTGCATTCGAGCGTTGCATTGGTGGTGGACCAAGATACCCACGAAGTTTTGTACCGCAAAAATGACCATGCTGTTTTGCCCATTGCTTCTTTGACCAAGCTGATGACGGGTTTGGTCATTGCTGAGTCCAAACTCTCCATGGACGAGCCGATCAGGATCACACAAGACGATGTGGACACCGAAAAAGGCAGCTCATCTCGCTTGGCTGTGGGCACGGTCCTGTCGCGTGGCGATCTGATGCACCTGTCATTGATGTCCAGTGAAAATCGGGCGGCAAACGCCTTGGGGCGGACCTTCCCGGGTGGCATGGACAACTTTGTTGACAAAATGAATTCTCGTGCCAAGCAACTGGGGATGAAAGACACGCGTTATGTCGAGCCCACCGGCTTGTCCAGTCGCAACCAATCGAGTGCCGGCGATTTGGCGGTGTTGGTGGCGGTAGCCTACAAAGAGCCCATGTTGCGGGAGTTATCCACCTCCCACGGCCGTGAGGTTGAAGTTGGTCGTCGCACTTTGCAATACAACAACACCAACCGCTTGGTCAAAAATCCGGCCTGGGACATCGGCTTGCAAAAGACGGGTTACATCTCTGAGGCCGGACGGTGTTTGGTGATGCAAACCCAAGTGTCAGGCCGCAAATTGATCATGGTTTTTTTGGACTCCGCCGGCAAACTCAGCCGCTTGGGTGACGCCGAGCGTGTTCGCCAATGGTTGGAAAGCAAACCACCTCTGCATTCTGGGCAATCGTTGCCACGCACCTACTTGCCGGGCTGAAGTCTGAGGTGCCTGCCAATCATGGGCGCTAGGCCATGTCAGTCGCTGCCAGGGTGGCCCAATGTGTTGGAAATCGTTTTCGCCGTTTCCTGTAATTTGAGCAGCCAACTCTCGTCTAGCCTGTCGGCAGGAGCAGAGATCGACAATCCGGCCAAGAGCTTGCCTTGGTCGTCGTAAATGCCCGCTGCGATACACCGCACACCCAACTCCAGTTCTTCGTTGTCAAGAGCAAATCCCGATTGCTTGACGCGAGTCAACTCCCGCTCTAAGACTTGCAACTGCGTAATGCTGTTGCGAGTTTGGCCAGAAAGGCCAGTGCGGGTCGCATAGGATCGCACGCGCAGGGGGTCATCGGCGGCCAAGAAAAGCTTGCCCACAGAGGTCAGGTGCAAGGGTGCTCTTCCCCCAATGGCGCGGACCACTTGCATGCCAGAGCGTTCACTGTAGGCGCGTTCGATGTACACGATCTCGTCGCCTTGCCGCATGCTCAAGTTAACGGGCTGTTGGATCAATTTGTGCAACTCACGCATGGGCGTGAGCGCCGCATCTCTGACATTCAGACGGCCTTTGACCAAATTGCCCAATTCCAGCAACCGGATGCCCAAGCGGTAGCTGCCAGCCTCGGGGCGGTCAACAAAACGGCCAGAAGCCAAGTCGTTCAAAATGCGGTGCGCTGTTGACGGGTGAAGACCCGTCTTTTGGCTGATCTCTTTGAGTGAGATGGCCTCTTCTCTGGACGCTAGGACGTCAATCAGGGTGAACATCCGTTCAATCACCTGAATGGTGGGCGTGGGCGTGAGCGCAGGGTCTTTTTTCATCGTGGACTTCAGATGCATGATTATTTTACACTGTGAAATAACGTGCAAGCGCCGCTGAGACTGAATGGCTTCAAGCCATGGGTGACCAGACGCCTTTCACCAGAAGTTCGCAGGGTCTGAAACGGGATTTGTAATTCATCTTTGGACTGTCCTCAATCCAATAACCCAGGTAAACATAGTCCAAACCCAATTGGGCTGCTTGTTGGATCTGCCACAGCACCCCGAAAGTGCCATAGCTGGCTTTGTCATCAGGCTCGTAAAAGGTGTAGACCGCAGACAAGCCGTTGTTCAGCACATCCACAATGCTGACCATTTTGAGCGCACCCAAGTGGTCATCCTCCCCAGCCTCCCGAAATTCAACGATACGGGAGTTCACGCGGCTTTGCAGCAAAAATTGGCTGTATTGGTCAATGCTGTCTTGGTCCATGCCCCCGCCTGGATGACGCGAGTTCTGGTAGCGCAAGTACAGGGCGTAATGCTGTTCGTTGAAATGCAAGTCCAAAACCCGAACGCGCAAGTCTTGGTGTGCCGTTTGCGCCCGACGTTGACTGCGGTCAGGGACAAACTTTGCCACCGCGACGCGCAGGGGTTGGCAGGCTTGGCATCCATCGCAATAGGGTCGGTAAGTGAACAGCCCACTGCGGCGAAAACCCTGAGAGACCAAATCGGAGTAAACCTCGTTGTGGATCAGGTGGCTGGGGGTGGCCACTTGAGAGCGTGCGGAACGGTCTGGCAGGTAACTGCAGGCATAGGGTGCTGTGGCGTAAAACTGAAGCGCCTGCAGAGGTAGGTCTTTGAGATGGGTCATTGAAAACCCTCCAACGATTGCAGCGCAGGCCAATTCAAAGTCTGCGAGCCCCAGTGGATAGCCTGACCATTCAGCGCTTGTTGAACCCCTGAAAGAAAGCGGGAACGAGGGACTTCCCGAGCACCCAGCGATGCCAAATGACGGGTGTTTTGTTGACAGTCAATGGCATCGACACCTTCTTGCAAACACACGCTCACCAAATTGGCCAAGGCCATTTTGGAGCCGTCGGTGATGGTGGTGAACATGGACTCACCAAACACAGCAAGTCCTAAATTGACAAAATAAAGCCCGGCCACCAGTTGCCCCTGGTGCCAGACTTCACTGCTGTGCGCCAACCCACATCGGTGTAGTTCTTCATACGCCTCGACCATCTTGGGGACGATCCAAGTCCCTTTTTGGCCCACACGCGCAGAGGTGGCGCACTTTTTGATCACTTGCGAAAAATCCCGGTCAAAGCACAGTTCAAATCCTGGGGTCAGCGTCCAGCGATGCAAAGATTTGCGCAAGGATCGGTGCACCCTAAATTCACGGGTGATCAACACCATGCGGGGGTCCGGGCTCCACCAAAGCACGGGTTGACCTTCACTGAACCAAGGAAAAATGCCTTGGCTGTAAGCCTCGATCAGCCGAGCCGCACACAAGTCACCGCTGGCAGCCAGCAGGCCCGGCGCCGGTGCAGTAGGGCCCCATGCCGTGTCTGCGCAAGGAAAGGCATCCCCCTCGACAATCCAGGGCAGCTCCGGCGCATCGGTTTGGGCAATTTCGCTCATACATCAATTACACAATAAATACAGATTATTCGGGGGTGCTGGCATTATGATTTTCGGATGAACCACTTTCCTGCCGGTTGGCTGAGACCGAATTGGCCTGCCCCTCAACGTGTCAACGCGGTCATGACCAACCGTGAGTCTGGGGTATCCGTTGCGCCATGGGACAGCATGAACTTGGGTGACCATGTGGGTGACGCGCCAGCGGATGTTCAGGCCAACCGGGATCACTTGGCACGTTTATTGGATCGGCGACCTGTTTTTTTGAAGCAAGTGCACGGTGTGACCTCGGTCAATCTGTCTCGTGCTTGCCCTGATGGATGGGTTGCCGATGCTTGTTGGACCCAAGATGCCCAGGTGGCCTGCACCATCATGGTGGCCGATTGTCTGCCAGTGCTTTTGAGTGATGCCTCTGGTCAGTGGGTGGCCGCAGCCCATGCGGGATGGCGAGGCTTGGCGGGGACCAAGGGGCATGGTGTTCTGGAGGCTTTGATCTCCGACGTGAGGCAAGCCGGTTGCGATGCATCGAATGTCTTGGCTTGGTTAGGGCCTTGTATCGGACCTGATGCTTTCGAAGTCGGCACCGATGTCCTACACGCTTTTGATGACGGTTCGGCGGCGATTCGATCGCTGTTTGAAGTGCAGTCCAACGGCAAATTCAAGGCCAATTTGGCGGGTTTGGCACGCTTGCGTTTGCAAGCCTTGGGGCTGAACAGCATCCACGGCAATGACGGTGCACCCGTTTGGTGCACGGCATCACAGCCGCAATTCTTCTTTTCGCACCGCAGGGACAGCCGTACTCTCGGGCAAAGCGGGCGGATGGCCGCTTGCATCTGGCTGGGTGCTTGAGTCAGTTTGCAATTTGGCCGCCACGAACTCTTCGCGGGCCAATTGCTCTGATTTTCGAATGGCTTTTCGCCGCAATGGGGTTCCCATCAGGTACACCACCAAGGCCATGGGCAGCAGGCCGTAAAGCACGAAAGTGATGATGGCGCCCAGAACACTGCCCTGTGAACTGAAAGCTTCGGCCAAGGCCATCAGCAAAGTGACGTATAGCCAAGCAATGACGATCAAGTACATCTTTTTTCCAGTTGTAATTTAGGTGACATCAAATTGAAAGATACTCTGTCCCATAGATTTCATAAATAGGTGGATTCAGGAGACCCCGACATGAGCGCTGCTACCCCGGAATTTTGGTCCCAAATGGGTGAAGGTTTTCAAAACCAGCTCACGAAAAGCTGGGGTGAAGCCATGCGGCATTTTCAGACCATCGACTTAGGGGGCTTGAAATCAGGTCATGAGGCTGCGCCCATGCTCAAGTTCTCACCTCAAAAGCTGCAAGACCTGCAAGCTCAGTACTTCAAAGACGCCTCTGACTTATGGAACCAGAGCCTGCACAACAGCCTACAAGTCAAGGATCGGCGATTTTCGGGTGAGGCTTGGGCCTCCAACCCCGTGGCGGCATTTAACGCAGCCACTTACTTGCTCAATGCCCGCACCCTGATGGGCTTGGCCGATGCGGTCGATGCCGATGAAAAAACCCGCTCCCGCATCCGCTTTGCAGTTGAGCAATGGGTGGCTGCCGCTGCGCCAAGCAATTTCCTGGCCTTCAATGCTGAAGCGCAAAAGAAAGCCATCGAAACCCAGGGCGAGAGCATCGCCAAAGGCGTGCAAAACCTGATGCACGACATGCAGCAGGGCCATGTGTCCATGACTGACGAGAGCCTGTTTGAAGTGGGCAAGAACGTGGCCACCACTGAAGGCGCGGTGGTGTTCGAGAATGAATTTTTCCAGCTCATCGAATACAAGCCCCTCACGGCCAAGGTCTATGAAAAGCCGTTTTTGCTGGTTCCCCCGTGCATCAACAAGTTCTACATCCTGGACCTGCAACCTGAAAACTCGCTGATCCGTTATGCCGTGAGTCAGGGCCACCGCACCTTTGTGGTGAGCTGGCGTAACCCCGACGAGTCCATGGCGCAAAAGACCTGGGACGACTACATCGAGCATGCGGCCATCAAGGCCATCCACACGGTGCAGGCCATCACCGGCGCACCCAAGATCAATGCTTTAGGTTTTTGCGTGGGCGGCACCATTTTGTCGACCGCCTTGGCGGTGTTGGCGGCGCGTGGTGACAAGCCGGTGGCCAGTGCCACCTTCCTCACCACGCTGATCAATTTCACCGACACGGGCATTTTGGACGTGTTCATCGACGAGAACTTCGTCAAGTTCCGTGAACAGCAAATGGGCCAAGGCGGCTTGCTCAAGGGGCAGGACTTGGCCTCCACCTTCAGCTTTTTGCGCCCCAACGACTTGGTCTGGAACTATGTGGTGGGCAACTACCTCAAGGGTGAGACACCGCCGCCCTTTGACTTGCTCTACTGGAACAGCGACTCGACCAACTTGCCCGGTCCCTTCTACGCTTGGTACTTGCGCAACACCTATTTGGAAAACAATTTGGTCAAACCCCGCAAGCTCAAGGTCTGCGGCGAGGCCATTGATCTGGGCAAGGTTGACATGCCGGTCTACATCTACGGCTCTCGCGAAGACCACATCGTGCCGATTGGCGGAGCTTATGCCAGCACGCAAGTGCTGCCGGGCAAAAAGCGTTTTGTGATGGGGGCCTCGGGCCACATCGCGGGCGTGATCAACCCGCCCGCGGCCAAAAAGCGCAGCCATTGGCTGAACGAAGGCACGAAGTTCCCGGCCAATGTGAACGACTGGATCGCCAGCGCCAAAGAGGTCCACGGCAGCTGGTGGACCGATTGGTCGGATTGGCTCAAAGGCCATGCGGGCAAGCAAATTGCAGCTCCCAAGGCCTACGGCAAAACAAGTCAATTCAAAGCCATCGAAGCGGCCCCAGGTCGCTACGTCAAAGCCAAGGCCTGATCAGATTTTTATTGGAGACAAAAATGGAAGACATCGTCATCGTTGCAGCCGCACGCACCGCCGTGGGCAAATTTGGCGGCACACTCGCCAAAACCCCCGCCACCGAGCTGGGCAGCATCGTCATCAAGGGTTTGCTCGAGCGCAGCGGCTTGCCCGTAGACGCCATTGGCGAAGTCATCATGGGCCAGGTGCTGGCCGCAGGTGTGGGCCAAAACCCCGCTCGTCAAGCCATGATGAAAGCCGGTGTGGCCAAGGAAACGCCCGCCCTGACCATCAACGCCGTGTGCGGCTCGGGCCTCAAAGCCGTGATGCTGGCCGCCCAAGCGGTGGCTTGGGGCGACAGCGAAATTGTGATCGCCGGTGGCCAGGAAAACATGAGCGCCAGCCCGCATGTTTTGAATGCCAGCCGCGACGGCCAGCGCATGGGTGACTGGAAAATGACGGACACCATGATCGTGGACGGCCTGTGGGACGTGTACAACCAGTACCACATGGGCATCACAGCCGAAAACGTGGCCAAAGCATACGGCATCACCCGTGACATGCAAGACGCCCTGGCCGCTGGTAGCCAGCGCAAAGCAGCCGCTGCGCAAGAGGCGGGCAAGTTCAAGGATGAAATCGTCGACGTGCTGATTCCCCAGCGCAAAGGCGACGCACTGGTGTTCAACACCGACGAATTCATTAACAA
Source organism: Limnohabitans sp. (assembly GCF_040400975.1). GTDB lineage: Bacteria > Pseudomonadota > Gammaproteobacteria > Burkholderiales > Burkholderiaceae_C > Limnohabitans_A. Next base: position 123,593 of record NZ_JBBAPF010000002.1, read on the forward strand.
GAAAACCAGCGTGGAAGTGCTCGCTGGCCTTCGTCCCGCCTTTGACAAGGCCGGTAGCGTGACCGCAGGCAACGCCTCGGGCATCAACGACGGCGCTGCTGCCGTGATGGTCATGAGCGCCAAGAAGGCTGCTGCCTTGGGCCTCAAGCCCCTGGCCCGCATTGCCGCTTTTGGCACCAGCGGTCTGGACCCGGCCACCATGGGCATGGGCCCCGTGCCGGCTTCGCAAAAAGCACTGGCCCGCGCCGGCTGGAAAGCCCAAGACGTGGACCTGTTTGAGCTGAACGAAGCCTTCGCTGCGCAAGCTTGTGCGGTGAACCAGGCCCTGGACATCGATCCGGCCAAGGTCAACGTTAATGGCGGCGCGATCGCGATTGGTCACCCGATTGGCGCGTCCGGTTGCCGAATCTTGGTGACTTTGTTGCACGAAATGCAGCGCACTCAAGCCAATAAAGGCTTGGCCGCGCTGTGCATTGGCGGCGGCATGGGCGTGTCGCTGGCCATCGAGCGCGTTTAAACAACACCAGCCGCTCAGGCTGTGTGAATCGGCGCACTGTCCAGTTGTATAAGGGCAGCCGATCATGCGGGTTTGGGTGGTTTTCCACCATCTCACCACACTCATCACCAGGAGATAAACATGAGTCAAAAAGTAGCGTACGTCACAGGCGGCATGGGCGGCATCGGGACCGCGATTTGCCAGCGCCTTCACCAAGAGGGCTTCAAGGTCATCGCCGGTTGCGGCCCGACCCGTGACTTCACCAAATGGCTGGACGAGCAAAAAGCCCTGGGCTATACCTTTTACGCTTCGGTGGGCAACGTGGGTGATTGGGATTCCACGGTGCAAGCCTTCACCAAGGCCAAAGCCGAGCACGGCTCCATCGACGTTTTGGTCAACAACGCAGGTATCACCAAGGACCGCATGTTCCTGAAGATGACCCGCGAAGACTGGCAAGCCGTCATGAACACCAACCTGGACTCCATGTTCAACGTGACCAAACAGGTGGTGGCCGACATGGTTGAAAAAGGCTGGGGCCGCATCATCAACATCAGTTCGGTGAACGGCGAAAAAGGCCAAGCCGGTCAAACCAACTACTCGGCTGCCAAAGCGGGTATGCACGGTTTCTCAATGGCCTTGGCACAAGAGCTGGCCACCAAGGGAGTGACCGTGAACACCGTGAGCCCTGGCTACATCGGCACCGACATGGTCAACGCCATCCGTCCCGACGTTTTGGAAAAGATCGTGGCCACCGTGCCCGTCAAGCGCTTGGGCAAGCCCAGCGAAATCGCCTCCATCATTGCCTGGATGGCCAGCGAAGACGGTAGTTACACCACCGGCGCTGACTTCGCTGTCAACGGCGGTTTGCACATGGGTTGATGTCTGTTTTTTGCCCAGTTTGGCAAGGCCAGGCTGGGCAATTCAAGTCCGCAGTTCCCACAAAAAACCCGCCACGGCGGGTTTTTTGCGTCTGCAGGGCTGCTTCAACCAGTTTGTTTGCCAGTGCTCACCATCTGCATGGCCGAAGCGATCAGGCCTGAGACTTCGCTCATGTTGCCCGGCACGATCAAGGTCGTCTTGGCATCTTGCGCCACCTTGGCGTAGGCCTGCACCGCTTGCTCGGCCACCTTGAGCTGAACGGCTTGTTCGCCCCCGGGCTGGAGGATGGCAGTGGCAATCCGCTCAATCGCTTGCGCGGTGGCATTGGCCATTTCGGTGATGGCGGCGGCGTCACCTTGGGCTTTGTTGATGGCGGCTTGCTTTTCACCCTCTGATCGGGCAATGAAAGCCTCGCGCTCGCCCGTGGCGATGTTGATCTGCTCTTGACGGCGGCCTTCGGAGGCGGCGATCAGCGCACGCTTTTCGCGCTCAGCCGTAATTTGTGATTGCATGGCCAGCAAAATTTCTTTGGGCGGTGTCAGGTCCTTGATCTCGTAACGCAGCACCTTCACGCCCCAATTGAGCGCCGCTTCGTCAATGGCGGCCACCACCTGAGCGTTGATGATGTCGCGCTCCTCAAAGGTCTTGTCCAGCTCCAATTTCCCGATCACGCTGCGCAGGCTGGTTTGAGCCAGCTGGGTCACGGCCACGATGTAGTTGGACGAGCCATAGCTGGCCAGTTTCGGATCGGTGACTTGAAAAAACAAAATACCGTCCACCTGCAGCTGCGTGTTGTCACGCGTGATGCAAATCTGGCTGGGCACATCGAGCGGGATTTCTTTCAGGCTGTGCTTTTGGATCACGTTGTCCACAAAGGGTACCACAAAGTTCAGGCCCGGGGACAGGCTGGCGTGAAATTTGCCCAGCCTTTCGACTACCCAGGCTTCTTGTTGTGGCACCACTTTGACGGTCTTGACGATGAACAGGACCGCGATGATCACGAGGACTGCTGCGATTTCCATGGTTTCTCTCCCTTTTCGGTATTGCGAGCGGTGTGCTCAGATTTTCTCGAGGACCAAGCGGTTGCCCGCCATGGCCTGAATGCGGTAAACGCCCGGTGCGGCGGTCTGGCCTGGGGCCAGCACCGCGGTCCAGGCAGCGCCCCGGTGTTTGACTTGCGCGGTGTTTTGGGCATCCCAGGCATCGACTTGTACCGTGGCGCCCAAGTCCAGATGCTGGTCATGCGCTTCTTGGCGCGTGGTGGTTTGGTGCTTGCGCCATTGGCCCAGCAGCACAGCCCCCAAGCCGCCCACAATGGCCGCAGCCACCAGTTGGGTGCTCAGGCCATGGCCCGCCATGGCCACCAAGGCTGCAGCCACGGCCCCCAGGCTCAGCATCAAGAGATAAAAAGTGCCGGTCAACAACTCCAGTGCCACCAAGACACCGGCCAAAACCCACCACATCGTTGCATCACCCATCTCGATTTCTCCTAGCTTAAGCGGTCATTGTCGGGCTCAAGACCGGCTTTCATTAAACGCCCTGTTGAAATGGGTCGTTAGGGTTTGTTTTCAAGGCCGCAGACAGGCAAGGATAATCAACCCCCATGCATTTTCCCGAACCCCAACGCTGGCGCTTGTCAGTTGCCCCCATGATGGACTGGACTGACCGGCATTGCCGATTTTTCCACCGCCTGCTGACCCGCCACACCTTGCTCTACACCGAGATGGTGACCACCGGTGCCTTGCGCCACGGCAGTGTGCAACGGCACCTGCGCTTCAACGCCGAAGAGCACCCCGTGGCCCTGCAACTCGGCGGCAGCGACGCCGCCGATTTGTCCCACGCCGCCAAGCTGGGCCAAGAGTGGGGTTATGACGAAATCAACCTCAACTGCGGCTGCCCTTCAGACCGTGTGCAGCGCGGCGCGTTTGGCGCTTGCCTGATGAACGAGCCGCGCACCGTGGCCGATGGCGTGAAAGCCATGCTCGATGTGGTGGATGTGCCGGTCACAGTGAAGCACCGCATTGGCATTGACCGCATCGAAAGCTACGACTTTGTGAGCGACTTTGTCGGCACGGTGAGCGAAGCGGGGTGTAAGGTTTTCATCGTCCACGCCCGCAATGCTTGGCTCGACGGCCTGAGCCCCAAAGAAAATCGCGAAATCCCGCCGCTGCGCTACGAGCTGGCCTACCAGCTCAAAAAAGACTTTCCGGGGCTGCTGATCGCCGTGAACGGCGGCATCAAGACCAACGAAGAGATCGCGCAGCATCTGCAGCACGCCGACGGTGTGATGGTCGGACGCGAGGCCTACTACAACCCTTGGCTGTTGGGCACTTGGGACGCCGCGTTTTTCGGTGATACCCATGACGTGCTCAGCCGCGAAGCGGTGGAAGAGGTCATGGTGACCTACATGGAGCGCGCCTTTGCCGAAGACGGCTGCCCTTGGTATGCGATCGCGCGGCACATGCTGGGCCTGTACCACGGGCAGCGCGGCGGGCGTTTGTGGCGCCAGGTCTGGAGCGATCACAAACTCAAGCCCTTGCCGCCGCGTGAGGTCTGGCAGCTGGCGCGTGCCGCTTTGGCCCGGGGTGCGGTGGTGACTGACTGAGATTCGATGGCAAGATGGTGCCCTCTGCTGATTCCCCATTTGAGCCGATCCGATGTACATCCCCGCCCATTTCCTCATCCAAAATCCGCCAGAACTCCACACGATCATCCGGGAGCATCCGCTGGGTGCCCTTGTCACGTCAGGGCCCGATGGCTTGGATGCGAACCACATTCCCTTTGAGTTTGACGCCAGTCAGGGGGCGCATGGGTTGTTGACCGCGCATGTTGCGCGGGCCAACCCGGTGTGGCAACAATGTCAGGACGGTGCTGATGTGCTGGTGATTTTTCGCGGCAACGAGAGCTACATCTCGCCCAATTGGTACCCGAGCAAGCACGAAACCCACCGGCAGGTGCCTACCTGGAACTACGAAGTTGTGCATGTCCATGGCCGACTGACGGTGATGGACGAGGAAAGGTTTGTCCGTGGCGTCGTGGCGCGGCTGACCCGTGAACATGAGGCTTCCGAGCCCCGCCCCTGGAAGATGGGCGATTCGCCGCCCGATTACATTGCCCAAATGCTCAAGGCGGTGGTCGGCATTCAGGTGGAGATTCAGCGCATCGAGGGCAAGGCCAAGCTCAGCCAGAACCGTGAGGCGCGGGATCGCTTGAACGCCGCCGACACCCTGCTGGCCAAGGGGGCGGAAGCTTTGGGCAAAGCGATGCGAGAGGCGGATTGATCTTCTGCCCTGGCCACAGGCTGTTGAGGCGTGGTGGAAGTTGATCGCTTATTGTGCGGCCTGTAAGCCGTTCATGAAGTGGGCCGACATGCACTCTGCCGCTTGTTCCGGCTGCCGTTCGGTCAGGGCCTGCACGATGGTCCGGTGCTCGGCCAAGGACTGCTCAATGCGCCCCTCTTTGAACAATGAGCTGTGTCGGTTGAGCTTCATCACCTTGCGCAGGTCGGCGACCATTTGGTCGCGCCAGCGGTTGTCTGCCAATTCGAGCAGCAGCATGTGAAAAGCTTCGTTGATCTCGAAAAAACGCTCGCGATGGCCCACGGCCTGTTCCAGATCCGCGTGCAACGCGCTGATCTGTGCCATCTGCTCGGCGCTGGCGTTTTGTGCCACCACCCGGGCCGCATCGGATTCGAGCAGGGCCAGCAGGTGGTAAACATCGCGCAGGTCTTTTTCGTTGACCTCGGTCACATAGGCGCCCCGACGCACCTTCATGGTCACCAAGCCTTCGGCGGCCAGTACCTTCAGTGCTTCGCGCAACGGTGTACGGCTGATGCCCAGCGCCTCGGCAATGCGCAACTCGTCGATCCAGCTGCCCGGCTCCAGCTCGCGCGCAAAGATGCGCTGTCGCAACAATTCGGCCACTTCTTCGTACAAGGCGCGGGGGGCAAGAGACAGGGCGGACATGGTGCTTGTGTTTCCGGAAAAACCGGTTTTTGGGGTGTCGAAAGAAAATTTTCAGTGGTGGGATTGTAAGCCGGTTAAAATATTCTGCATCAATAATTATGAATCACGGTACTTGTAAGCCGGTAGGCAGTCCCAGGCTGCCAAAATCCGTCTCAGCCATTTTTGTCCCGAAAGCACAGCGCCATGACGTCCAAATCCTTTGAATTCAAAGCTTCTAACTTGGAGGCTTGGCAAAAAGCCGCGGTCAAATCTGCTCCCGGTGGCGATGTGAACGCGTTGAACTGGAAGACGCCCGACGGCATCGTCGTCAAGCCTCTCTACACCGCCGAGGACACGGCCAAGCTGCCTTATGCCAACACGTTGCCAGGTTTTGAGCCGTTTTTGCGCGGCCCACAGGCCACCATGTACGCCGTGCGCCCTTGGACGATCCGCCAGTACGCCGGTTTCTCGACCGCCGAGGAATCCAACGCGTTTTACCGCAAGGCCTTGGCTGCTGGCGGGCAGGGCGTGTCGGTGGCTTTTGACTTGGCCACGCACCGTGGTTACGACTCCGACCATCCGCGTGTGACGGGCGATGTGGGCAAGGCCGGTGTGGCGATCGATTCTGTCGAGGACATGAAAATTTTGTTTGACCAGATCCCGCTGGACAAGGTCAGCGTGTCCATGACCATGAACGGTGCGGTGCTGCCGGTGCTGGCGGGCTATGTGGTGGCCGCAGAAGAGCAGGGCGTGTCGCAGGAGCAACTCTCCGGAACGATTCAGAACGACATTCTGAAAGAGTTCATGGTGCGCAACACCTACATTTACCCGCCCGAGCCCTCGATGAAGATCATCGGCGACATCATCGAGTACACGGCCAAGAACATGCCCAAGTTCAACTCGATCTCGATCTCGGGCTACCACATGCAGGAAGCCGGGGCCAACCAGGCGCTCGAGATGGCCTTCACCCTGGCCGACGGTAAAGAGTATGTGAAGACCGCTATCGCCAAAGGCATGGACGTGGACGAGTTCGCGGGTCGCCTGTCCTTCTTCTGGGCAGTGGGCATGAACTTCTATCTGGAGATCGCCAAGATGCGTGCCGCGCGCCTGTTGTGGTGCCGCATCATGAAGGGCTTCAACGCCCAAAACCCCAAGAGCCTCATGCTGCGCACGCACAGCCAAACTTCGGGTTGGTCACTCACCGAGCAAGACCCCTACAACAACGTGGTGCGCACCACCATTGAGGCCATGGCGGCCGTGTTTGGTGGCACCCAGTCGCTGCACACCAACTCGTTTGACGAAGCGATTGCCTTGCCCACCGAATTCAGTGCGCGCATTGCCCGAAACACGCAGCTCATCATCCAGGAAGAAACCCACATCACCAACGTGATCGACCCTTGGGCCGGTTCTTACATGATGGAGAGCCTGACGCAAGAGATGGCCGACAAGGCCTGGGCCATCATCCAAGAAGTCGAGGCCATGGGTGGCATGACCAAAGCCGTTGGCAGTGGTTGGGCCAAGCTCAAGATCGAAGCGGCCGCAGCCGAAAAGCAAGCCCGCATCGACTCTGGCAAAGACGTCATCGTGGGCGTGAACAAATACAAGTTGGCCAAAGAAGACACGATCGAGACGCTGTCGATTGACAACGTCAAGGTGCGCGACGGCCAGATCGAGCGCTTGGCCAAGATCCGCGCCAGCCGCGACAGCGCCAAGGTGCAAGCCGCTCTGGATGCCTTGACCGCTTCGGCCGAATCCGGACAGGGCAACCTGCTCGACCTGTCGATCCAGGCTGTGCGCTTGCGCGCCACGGTGGGTGAGATTTCCGATTCGCTGGAAAAAGCCTTTGGCCGCCACCGCGCCGACACCCAAAAGGTGACGGGCGTGTACGCCGCCGCCTATGACGACGGCGAAAACGTGGGAGACACCATGGAATACTGGAACCAGATCAAGGCCGACATCGCCGCCTTTGCCGAAGCGCAAGGCCGACGCCCCCGCGTGATGATCTCCAAGCTAGGTCAAGACGGCCATGACCGGGGCGCCAAAGTGGTCGCCACCGCGTTTGCCGACCTGGGCTTTGACGTGGACATGGGTCCGTTGTTCCAAACCCCCGAAGAGTGCGCCCGCCAAGCCATTGAAAACGATGTCCATGCCGTGGGCGTGAGTACCCTCGCTGCAGGCCACAAAACCCTTGTGCCCGCCATCATTGCCGAGCTCAAGAAGCAGGGCGCCGACGACATCATCGTGTTCGTGGGCGGCGTGATCCCGCGTCAGGACTACGACATGCTCTACGAAGCAGGCGTCAAAGGCATCTATGGCCCCGGCACTCCGATTCCGGTCAGCGCCAAGGATGTGCTGGAGCAGATCAAAAAGGCGATCGGGTGAATCCTGTGCAATTGCTGGACGGTTTGTTGCACGGCAACGCAGCCGTGCAGCGACGCGCCATGGCCAAAGCCATCACGCTGCTGGAGTCTACGCGTGCAGACCACCGTGTGCTGGCCGACGAGTTGCTCACGGCCATGCTGCCCCACACCGGGAAATCTTTCCGCTTGGGCATCAGCGGCGTGCCGGGCGTGGGCAAGTCCACTTTCATTGAAGCGCTGGGTTTGTATTTGATGGGCCAAGGCCACCGCGTGGCGGTGTTGGCGGTGGACCCGTCGTCCAACGTGTCGGGCGGCTCCATCTTGGGTGACAAGACCCGCATGGAGTTGCTCAGCGTGCACGAGCGGGCCTACATACGCCCCAGCCCCAGCAGCGGCACTTTGGGCGGCGTGGCCGAAAAAACCCGGGAATCGATGCTGGTTTGTGAAACGGCGGGTTACGACGTGGTGATCGTCGAGACGGTGGGTGTGGGCCAGTCAGAAACCGCTGTGGCCAACATGACTGACATGTTTGTGCTCATGCAGTTGCCGAATGCGGGCGATGATTTGCAGGCCATCAAAAAAGGCGTGATGGAAATCGCCGATCTGGTGGTCATCAACAAGGCCGACATCGACGCCATTGCAGCCACCCGCGCCGAGCTTCAAATCACCAGCGCCTTGCAACTTTTGGGCATGCACGGCGGCTCGGGCCATGCGCATGCCGACACCACCCAGTGGCATCCCAAGGTGGTCCAGCTGAGCGCTTTGCTGGGCCAGGGCGTGGACAGTTTTTGGGCTGCGGTGAGTGAATTCCGCGGCTTGCAAACAACCAACGGCCGCTTGGTGCTGCGCCGCCAACAACAAGCCTTGTCGTGGATGTGGGAGCGCATCGACGCTGGGCTCAAACACAATTTCAGGGCGCAGCCGCGTGTGCAAACACTGCTGCCCCAACTCAGCCAACAAGTTGCAGCGGGTCAGCTTGCCGCGTCAACGGCTGCCCGTCAACTGCTCAGCGCCTACCAAGCGCAGGGTTAAATCTGCCATCTTCCTGAAGAAAAGAGAGAGCCACCATGCAAGACATCATTGAACAACTGGAAAAAAAGCGCGCTGCGGCCCGCTTGGGCGGCGGGCAAAAGCGCATTGACGCGCAGCATGCCAAAGGCAAACTTACCGCGCGTGAGCGTATCGAAGTGCTGCTCGACGAGGGTACTTTTGAAGAGTGGGACATGTTTGTCGAGCACCGCTGCACCGACTTTGGCATGCAGGACAACAAGATCCCCGGCGACGGCGTGGTGACAGGCTACGGCATGATCAATGGCCGTTTGGTCTTTGTTTACAGCCAAGACTTCACCGTCTACGGTGGCGCTTTGTCTGAAACGCACGCCGAGAAAATTTGCAAGCTCATGGACCAGGCCATGAAGGTCGGCGCTCCGGTGATCGGCCTGAACGACTCGGGCGGTGCCCGTATTCAAGAGGGCGTGGCCTCGCTGGGTGGTTATGCTGATGTGTTTCAGCGCAACGTGATGGCCAGCGGCGTGGTGCCTCAGATCAGCATGATCATGGGTCCATCAGCCGGTGGAGCGGTGTACTCGCCCGCACTCACCGATTTCATCTTCATGGTCAAGGACACGTCTTACATGTTTGTGACCGGACCCGAAGTGGTCAAGACCGTCACGCACGAAGAAGTGACGGCCGAAGAATTGGGCGGCGCTTTGACGCACACCACCAAGAGCGGCGTGGCCGACATGGCCTTTGAGAACGATGTGGAAGCGCTGCTCATGCTGCGCCGCCTTTACAACTACCTGCCGCTGAACAACCGCGAAAAAGCACCGGTGCGCGCCAGTGGTGACCCCTCAGGTCGAATGGACATGAGTCTCGATACCTTGGTCCCTGAGAACCCCAACAAGGCCTATGACATGAAAGAGCTCATCGTCAAAACCGTGGACGATGGTGACTTCTTTGAGTTGCAACCCGATTACGCCAAGAACATCCTGATCGGCTTTGCCCGCATGGAAGGTCAAACCGTGGGCATCGTGGCCAACCAGCCTTTGGTTCTGGCCGGTTGCCTCGACATCAAGAGCTCCATCAAAGCGGCCCGCTTTGTGCGCTTTTGCGACGCGTTCAACATTCCCGTGGTCACCTTTGTGGACGTGCCTGGTTTCATGCCTGGCACTTCACAAGAGTACGGCGGCATCATCAAACACGGCGCGAAGCTGCTCTATGCGTACGCCGAGTGCACCGTGCCCAAAATCACCGTCATCACCCGCAAGGCTTATGGCGGCGCTTATGACGTGATGGCTTCCAAGCACCTGCGCGGTGACGTGAACTTTGCCTGGCCCAATGCCGAAATCGCCGTCATGGGTGCCAAAGGCGCGGTGGAAATCATCTTCCGTGAAGACAAGGGTAACCCTGAAAAGCTGGCTGCCAAGGAAGCCGAATACAAAGCCCGCTTTGCCAACCCTTTCGTTGCCGGTGCACGTGGGTTTATCGACGATGTGATTCAGCCGCACGAAACCCGTAAACGCATCTGCCGCTCTTTGGTCATGCTCAAAGACAAAAAGCTCGAGAACCCCTGGCGCAAGCACGGGAACATTCCGCTGTAAGCCCGAAGGAGAAGAAGAACATGTTTACCAAAATCTTGATTGCCAACCGTGGTGAAATTGCTTGCCGCGTCATCACCACTGCCCAGAAAATGGGCATCCAAACCGTGGCCGTTTATTCTGAAGCCGACAAAGAAGCGCGCCACGTACTGCTGGCCGACGAGGCTGTGTCGATTGGCCCCGCGCCATCGCGTGAGTCGTACTTGGTGGCCGACAAAATCATCGCGGCCGCCAAAGCCACTGGTGCCCAGGCCATCCATCCCGGTTACGGTTTCCTGAGCGAGAACGCCGAGTTCTCCAAGCGCTGCGAAGAAGAGGGCATTGCCTTCATTGGCCCACGCCATTTTTCGATTGCCGCCATGGGCGACAAGATCGAATCCAAAAAGCTGGCGGGTGCTGCGGGTGTGAACTGCATTCCCGGTGTGAACGATGCGATCGAAACGGCCGACAAAGCGGTCGAGATTGCCAAAGGGATCGGCTACCCCGTCATGATCAAAGCCTCAGCCGGTGGTGGTGGCAAGGGTTTGCGCGTCGCGTTCAACGACAAGGAAGCCTTTGAAGGCTTCACGTCGTGCCGCAACGAGGCGCGCAACAGCTTTGGCGATGACCGCGTGTTCATCGAGAAGTTTGTTGAAGAGCCCCGCCACATCGAAATCCAGATTTTGGGTGACAGCCATGGCAACGTGGTGTACCTGAACGAGCGCGAGTGTTCCATTCAGCGCCGCCACCAAAAAGTGATCGAAGAAGCGCCGTCACCTTTCATTTCTGAAGCTACGCGCAAAGCCATGGGCGAGCAGGCTGTGCAACTGGCCAAGGCGGTGAAATACCAATCGGCCGGTACGGTGGAGTTTGTGGTCGGCAAAGACCAGAGCTTTTATTTCCTGGAGATGAACACCCGCCTGCAGGTGGAGCACCCCGTGACCGAAGCCATCACCGGCCTCGATTTGGTGGAGCAGATGATCCGCGTCGCTGCAGGTGAAAAATTGGCTTTTGGCCAAGCCGACGTGAAACGCAACGGCTGGTCTATCGAGTGCCGCATCAACGCCGAAGACCCGTTCCGCAACTTCTTGCCCTCTACAGGACGTTTGGTGCGTTTCCAGACGCCCAAGCAAACCATGTTCCAGGGCAATACACAAGACCTCTATGGCGTGCGCGTGGACACGGGCGTGCAGGACGGTGGCGAGATCCCGATGTTCTACGACTCGATGATCGCCAAGCTGATCGTGCACGGCAAAGACCGCCATGAGGCGATTGCCAAAATGCGTGAGGCCTTGAACGGTTTTGTCATCCGCGGCATCAGCTCCAACATCCCGTTCCAAGCGGCCCTGTTGGCGCACCCCCGTTTTGTCTCGGGTGACTTCAACACCGGTTTCATCGCCGAGCAGTACAGCCAGGGTTTCCGTGCAGAGGACGTGCCGCACGACGACCACGACTTTTTGGCCGCATTGGCTGCCTTTGTACGCCGCAAGTCGCGTGAGCGTGCAGCGGGTTTGAGTGGACAATTGCCAGGCTATGACGTGCAGGTGGGCCAAGACTATGCCGTGGTGGAATTGGGCAAAGAGGGCAAGAACCGCTATGTCCAAGTGCATGTTGCTGAGTCTTCGGGCAAGCACGGCGAGGCGCAAATCACTGTGAATGGCAAAACCTATGCGATTGCCAGCAATTCCCGCTTGAACGACATCCGCATTGTGGGCACTTGCAATGGCAAGCCGTTCACCGCTCAGGTCGAACGTGGCACTTTGAAAAATCCCCTGGCTTTGCAAGTGCAGCACAACGGCACACGCATCGAAGCGTTGGTGATGTCGCCTCGCATGGCCGAGCTGCACAAACTCATGCCTTACAAGGCGCCGCCGGATTTGAGCAAATTTGTGTTGTCCCCCATGCCCGGTTTGTTGGTCGAGGTGTCTGTGACGCCGGGTCAAAAAGTGCAAGCGGGCGAGCGCCTGGCCGTGATCGAAGCCATGAAGATGGAAAACGTCTTGTTTGCCGCCGCCGATGGCGTGGTGAAAAAAGTGGTGGCCGCCAAAGGCGAGTCGCTCACGGTGGACCAGATGATTGTGGAGTTCGAATAAATGAACCGCCCCTTCAAAGTGCTGGGCGTCCAGCAAATCGCCATTGGCGGACCCGATAAGAGCCGCCTGCAAAAGCTCTGGGTCGATATGTTCGGTCTCGAGGTAACGGGCACCTTCAAGAGTGAACGCGAGAACGTGGACGAAGACATCTGCGCCATGGGTTCTGGCCCGTTCAAGGTCGAAGTCGATTTGATGCAACCGCTGGACCCCGACAAAAAGCCCGCTGTGCACACCACACCCCTTAACCACATCGGCTTGTGGATCGACGACCTACCGGTCGCGGTGGAGTGGCTCACAGCTCAGGGCGTGCGCTTTGCACCGGGTGGCATCCGCAAGGGTGCCGCCGGTTTTGACATCACGTTTTTGCACCCCAAGGCGAACGAGGAGTTCCCGATTGGCGGCGAGGGCGTGTTGATCGAGTTGGTGCAGGCACCGCCCGAGGTGGTCGGTGCATTTGCTGCTTTGGCGGCCAACGCGCATTGAGTGGTGTCGGACCTGAAGGTCCGACCTGCAGCGCTTTGTAGGTCGGTGGCTTCAGCCCCAACAAGCCTCTTCAAAAGCCCGTCAGGCTCCGGTCTGGCGGGCTTTTGCTTTGGCCAGTGCGGCTTCGATGATGGCGCGTTTGCGGTCCACTTCGAGGGGCTTGTCTGCGCCCTTGGTATGGGCGGTCAAGTCGGCCAAGGTGTGCTCGGCCTCGGAGATCAGCCGGGCTTGATGGGCAGCCTCTTCGTGTACCAAGCGTTTTTGGCGTGACGTGTAACGTGTGAGGGCCGTCTGAGCTTCTTGCGCGGACCATGCTGCCCAGCCGGTGCGCGTGTCCGTCACGTTTTCCAGAGCAATGCAGTCTACCGGGCACACCGGTATGCACAGCTCGCAGCCCGTGCACCAAGGCTCGATCACCGTGTGCATCAGTTTGTTGGCGCCCAAAATCGCATCGGTCGGGCAAGCTTTGATGCACAGCGTGCAGCCAATGCACCAAGCCTCGTCGATGATGGCCACGTGGCGCGGGCCTTCCGTGCCGTGTTCAGGGTTGAGCGCCAGCACCGGCTGACCGGTGATCGCAGCCAGACGTTCAATGCCGGCTTGACCGCCTGGCGGACATTGGTTGATGGCCGCCTGCCCCTCGGCCATGGCGCGGGCATAGGCAGCGCAATCTGGAAAGCCACAGCGTGTGCACTGCGTTTGGGGCAGCGCATCGTTCAGCAATATAAAAAGCGCCTGGGTCTCAGGCGCTGTTCTGGGCAAAGCGGGCATGGGCCTCAAGCTTTTTTGCCGGGTTGGACCCATGTGGTTTTGACCGTCGCTTTGGATTTCGCGGCGGCTTTGACCGGGGCTTGAACCGGCGTTTGGGTTTCAGTCTTGTTGGCGGCCTTCGCCACCGGCTTTGTCACGGTTTTCGGCGCGGCTTTTGCTGCAGTCTTAGGCTGAACGATCGCAGGCGCTTTGTTGGGCGCTTTGCTGGCCGTTTTGGGCGGATGGTTCAAGATGAACTTGACCAGTTGTGGGTAAACCATGTCGCGCCAGCGGCGGCCACTGAAGATGCCATAGTGACCCGCACCCTCCACCTCCAAGTGCTTGCGCTCACTGGCGGGCACACCGCTGCACAAGTCTTGTGCAGCACGGGTTTGGCCAGAGCCAGAGATATCGTCCAGCTCGCCTTCCACGGTCATCAGGGCCGTACCCTTGATGTCTTGAGGGCGCACGCGCTCGACTTTGCCGTCGACGCCTTTGACGTCCCAAGTGCCGTTGACCAGTTTGAAGTCTTGGAACACCGTCTGGATGGTCTCCAGGTAGTAATCGGCGTCCATGTCCAAAACGGCGTTGTACTCGTCGTAGAACTTGCGGTGGGCTTCGGCGCTGGCGTCGTCACCCTTGATCAGGTCTTTGAAGTAATCGTAGTGGCTGTTGGCGTGGCGGTCGGGGTTCATGGCCACGAAGCCGGTGTATTGCAAAAAGCCGGGATAAACACGTCGACCAGCACCTGGGAAGTTCGGCGGTACGCGGTAAATCACGTTGTTCTCAAACCACTCAAAACTCTTGTTGGTGGCCAGGTTGTTGACCGAGGTGGGCGACTTGCGCGCATCGATGGGGCCGCCCATCATGGTCATGGTCAGCGGGGTCTTCTCGCCACGGCTGGCCATCAGGGACACGGCGGCCAAGACCGGCACCGTGGGCTGACAAACACTGACCACATGGCAATGGCCATAGGTGGCTTGCAGGTGGCGAATGAACTCTTGCACGTAATTGATGTAGTCGTCCAGGTGGAACTCACCGTCCGACAAAGGCACCAGGCGGGCATTTTTCCAATCGGTGATGTAGACCTTGTGGTCTTGCAGCATGGTTTTGACGGTGTCGCGCAGCAAGGTGGCGTAGTGGCCCGACAAAGGCGCCACGATCAGCACCACGGGTTGCGACTTGAGCAGAGTCAATGTGGCCGCGTCGTCCGAGAAACGCTTGAAACGGCGCAGCTCGCAAAAAGGCTTGTCGATCTCGATGCGCTCATGAATGGCCACATCGACCCGATTGACCTTGACGGTCTTGATGCCAAATTCGGGCTTTTCGTAGTCTTTGCCCAAGCGGTGCATCAGGGCGTAACCCGCCGACACGCGTTGGGCCAAAGGCGTTTGCGCCATGGGGTTCAAGGGGTTGCTGTACAGCTTGGCCGCTGCTTGCGCCAGATCGGAAAAAGGTTCCATGATCGAGCGTTGCGTTTCGAAGATCTGGTAAAGCATGTGACAGTTTTCCTTGCAACAAAATGATGCGGTGCAGCAATACTACAGGAGACCCTTGGGTATTTTTTGAGTCCGTACCCTAATCAGCAGTCACATCCCGGACCGACCAAAAAGAAACCGCCCCGTCAGGGGCGGTCGCAAGCTGAAGGTCAGCCTTGATGGACATCAAATCAGACGACTTTGGCGATGGCAGCGCACACGTAGTCGATGTTTTTGCTGTTGAGCGCCGCCACGCACATGCGGCCTGTATCGGTGCCGTAAACACCAAACTCGCTGCGCAGGCGCACCATTTGGTCTTTGGTCAGGCCCGAGTAGCTGAACATGCCGATTTGGGTGGTGATGAAAGACATGTCTTGTTGCACGCCAGCGGCTTTGAGGCTGTCCACCAGTTTTTGGCGCATGGCCTTGATGCGCACGCGCATTTCGCCCAACTCTTTTTCCCACAAGGCACGCAGCTCGGGGTTGTTCAGCACGGCCGCCACCACCGCACCGCCGTGGATGGGTGGGTTGGAGTAATTGGTACGGATCGCGATTTTGAGTTGGCTCAGCACGCGGGAAGCCTCTTCCTTGTCGTTGGCCACCACCGACAAGGCGCCCACGCGCTCGCCGTACAGGCTGAAACTCTTGGAGAAAGAGGTGGACACAAAGATGTTCAGACCCGCCGCCACAAACTTGGCGATGACCGCGCCGTCTTCGGCAATGCCGTGGCCAAAGCCCTGGTAAGCCATGTCGAGGAAAGCGGTCAAGCCCTTGGCTTTCACTACGGCAATAACTTGGGCCCACTGTGCATCGGTGATGTCGTAGCCGGTCGGGTTGTGGCAGCAAGCGTGCAGCACCACGATGGTGCCAGGGGCGGCAGCGTTCAGGCTGGCCAGCATGCCTTCAAAGTTGACGCCGCGTTTTTCGGCGTCGTAATAAGCGTAAGTGCCGACTTCAAAACCGGCATTCACGAAGATGGCGCGGTGGTTTTCCCAGCTGGGGTCAGAGATCAGCACTTTGGCGTTGGGGCTGACTTTTTTCAGGAAGTCGGCGCCGATTTTCAGGCCACCCGTGCCGCCAATGGCCTGCACGGTGGACACGCGGCCCGACTTCACCACGTCCGATTCGGCACCAAACACCAGCGCTTTGACAGCGTTGTCATAGGCCACGATGCCGTCAATCGGCAGGTAGCCACGTGCAGAAGGCGTGGCCATCATGGTTTTTTCGGCCGCTTGCACGCATTGCAGCAGTGGCAGTTTGCCGTTGTCGTCGAAATACACGCCCACGCCCAGGTTGACCTTGTTGGGGTTGGTGTCGGCATTGAATTGCTCGTTCAGACCCAAAATAGGGTCGCGGGGGGCCATTTCGACGGCGGAAAACAGAGACATGGAAAGTCCTTGGATTGTGTTCATGGGTGGCAGAAAACCCGATCCTCGGTTAGGCTTTCGGGTTTCCCCTGATTTTAACGGGCCTTTGTCGCTGATTTCATCAGCGGCTGATTTGAAAAGATGTCCAACTTGTCTCCCATTTCTATCGCAGATGCGAACCCGGATGCGGATCCCTACGCTACAGGAAGTTTTGTCAGCTACCCCGGTTCGCCGTTTGAGCTTTACCAGCCTTATCCGCCCGCAGGCGACCAGCCTGTAGCGATTGAGCAGTTGGTCGAGGGTGTCAGTGACGGCGAGGTGTTTCAGACCCTGTTGGGCGTGACCGGCTCGGGCAAGACCTTCACCATGGCCAATGTGATCGCCCAGCTGGGGCGGCCCGCGATTGTGTTTGCGCCCAACAAGACGCTGGCCGCGCAGCTGTACAGCGAGTTCCGCGAGTTCTTCCCCAAGAACGCGGTCGAGTATTTCGTCAGCTACTACGACTACTACCAGCCCGAGGCCTATGTGCCCCAGCGAGATTTGTTCATTGAAAAAGACTCGGCGATCAACGAACACATCGAGCAGATGCGGCTGTCATGCACCAAAAGCATCATGGAGCGGCGCGATGTGGTGATCGTGGCCACCGTGTCGGCCATTTACGGCATCGGCGAGCCCGAGAGCTACCACCGCATGATCATGACGCTGCGCACCGGCGACAAGCTGGGCCAGCGCGATGTGATCTCCCAGCTGATCCGCATGCAGTACCAGCGCAACGACATGGAGTTTTCACGGGGTAAGTTCCGGGTTCGGGGCGACACCATCGATGTGTTCCCGGCCGAGCATTCTGAACTGGCCATCCGCATTGAGCTGTTTGACGACGAGATCGAGAGCCTGCAGCTTTTTGACCCACTCACCGGGCGCATCCGCCAGAAAATTCCGCGCTTCACGGTCTACCCATCCAGCCATTACGTCACGCCACGTGACAAGGTTTTGGCGGCGGTAGAGACCATCAAGGTGGAGCTGGCCCAGCGCTTGAAAGAACTCGTAGGCATGGGCAAGTTGGTGGAGGCGCAACGTTTGGAGCAGCGCACCCGCTTTGACCTTGAGATGCTGTCCGAAGTGGGCCATTGCAAAGGCATTGAAAACTACACCCGACATTTGTCGGGCGCAGCCCCGGGTGATGCACCCAGCACGCTGACCGACTACATGCCGCCCGACGCGATCATGTTTCTGGACGAGAGCCATCAGATGATCGGCCAGCTCAACGCCATGTACAACGGCGACAAGGCCCGCAAAACCACGCTGGTGGAATACGGCTTTCGCCTGCCCAGCGCCTTGGACAACCGGCCGCTCAAATTTGAAGAGTTTGAAAAGCGCATGCGCCAGTGCATCTTCGTCTCGGCCACGCCCGCCGATTACGAAAAAACGCATGCTGGCAAAGTTGTCGAACAGGTGGTGCGCCCCACTGGTCTGGTGGATCCGCAGGTCGAGGTGAGGCCTGCCACCCACCAAGTGGACGACGTGCTGCAAGAAATCCGCATCCGGGTGGACAAGCAAGAGCGCGTGCTGATCACCACGCTGACCAAACGAATGGCCGAGCAGCTGACCGATTATCTGAGCGACAACGGTGTGAAAGTGCGCTATTTGCACAGCGATGTGGACACGGTGGAGCGGGTGGAAATTTTGCGTGACCTGCGCCTGGGTGCATTCGACGTGCTGGTGGGCATCAACCTGTTGCGAGAGGGCTTGGACATTCCCGAGGTGTCGCTCGTGGCGATTCTGGACGCTGACAAGGAGGGCTTCTTGCGCGCTGAGCGCAGCCTGATCCAGACCATTGGCCGCGCGGCGCGCAACCTGAACGGGCGCGCCATTTTGTACGCCGACCGCATCACCGAGTCCATGAAAAAAGCCATGGGCGAGACCGAGCGCCGACGCATCAAGCAGCTCGCCCACAACGAGGCCCTGGGCATCACGCCCAAGAGCATCGTCAAAAAGGTCAAGGACCTGATTGACGGCGTGTACAGCGAAAAGTCGGGTAAAGAGGCTGAACGCTTGGAGCAGGCCGCGTTAAAGCGGGCCAAGGTGGAAGACATGAGCGAGAAAGACGTCGCCAAGGCCATCAAGCAGCTGGAAAAGCAAATGATGGAACACGCCCGCAACTTGGAGTTCGAAAAAGCCGCCCAAGTGCGTGATCAGCTGACCATCCTGAAAGAGCAGGCCTTTGGCGCCACGGGCGGAGACAACATCCTGCCTTTGATCCGTGCTTGAGTTGGGGTTCCATAGGCGCTGGCTCCATAACCCTATAACCCGAGTGATTTGATCGGGTATGTCGTATACTTGACTCGTTTAGTCGGGAACCCGCTCAGCCGATTCTCAGACCGAGCTTCCACACACTTCAGGAGTCTGCCATGCGTTTAACCACCAAAGGCCGTTTCGCCGTCACCGCCATGATCGATTTGGCTTTGCGCCAAGACGCCGGTCCTGTGACTTTGGCCGCCATCAGCCAGCGCCAACAGATTTCACTGTCTTATTTAGAGCAGTTGTTCGGCAAGCTGCGCCGCCACAACCTGGTCGAGTCCACCCGTGGCCCTGGCGGCGGTTACACCCTGGGCCGAAAATCCACTGAAATCACCGTGGCCGACATCATCTTGTCGGTGGATGAGCCCATTGACGCCACCCACTGCGGCGGCAAAGAAAACTGCAACGGTGGCGATGGTCGCTGCATGACGCACGACCTGTGGGCTTCACTCAACTCCAAAATGGTCGAGTTTCTCGATTCGGTGTCCCTGCAAAAGCTGGTGGATGACCAATTGGCCAAGGGCCTGGTGGTCGAGAACAAACCCAGCCTCAAGCGTGCGATTGCCCCCATGCCGATCAGCCAGCCGATCCGCGTGAACGTGCCCAATTCGGTGTTTGACCTCGGCAACATGTTTGCCAAATCCTGATTTTCTAGAAGACCAGACCATGACCACACCCCATTTCCCTATTTACCTTGACTACGGTGCCACCAACCCTTGCGACCCACGTGTGGTGGACGCCATCGTCCCTTGGTTGCGTGAGCACTTTGGCAACCCCGCTTCGCGCACCCACGCTTGGGGCTGGGAAGCCGAAGCCGCCGTCGAAAAAGCCCGCGAGCAAGTGGCTGACCTGATCGGCGCCGACTCCCGCGAAATCGTCTGGACCAGCGGGGCTACTGAATCGAACAACCTGGCCATCAAGGGCGCTGCGCACTTTTACAAGTCACGCGGCAAGCACCTGATCACCGTCAAGACCGAGCACAAAGCCGTGCTCGACACCATGCGCGAGCTGGAGCGCCAGGGTTTTGAGGTGACTTATTTGGATGTACAGGCCGATGGTCTATTGAACATGGACGCCTTGAAAGCCGCCATTCGACCCGACACCATCCTCATCAGCGTCATGTTCGTGAACAACGAAATCGGCGTCATTCAGGATGTGACCGCGATTGGCAATCTGTGCCGCGAAAAAGGCATCATCTTCCACGTCGATGCGGCCCAGGCCACCGGCAAGGTCGAGATCGACATGGCCCAGCTGCCCATCGACCTGATGAGCCTGGCCTCGCACAAGACCTACGGTCCCAAGGGGATTGGCGCTTTGTATGTGCGCCGCAAGCCCCGCGTGCGCCTGGAAGCGCAAATGCACGGTGGTGGTCATGAGCGCGGCATGCGCTCGGGCACTTTGCCCACCCACCAGTGCGTGGGCATGGGCGAGGCCTTCCGCATCGCCAAGTTGGAAATGGCCCAGGACAACGCCAAGGCCCGTGCTTTGCACGACCGCCTGATCAATGGTCTGAGCGACATGGAACAGGTGTTTTTGAACGGCCACGCCACCCAGCGCGTGCCGCACAACATCAACATGAGCTTCAACTTCGTCGAAGGCGAATCCCTCATCATGGGCATCAAGGGCCTGGCGGTTTCGTCTGGCTCGGCCTGCACCTCGGCCAGCCTGGAGCCCAGCTATGTGCTGCGCGCCCTGGGCCGCAGCGACGAGCTGGCCCACAGCAGCCTGCGCATGACGATTGGCCGCTGGTCCACAGAAGAGGACATCGACTACGCGATCAAAACCATCCGCGAAAACGTGGCCAAGCTGCGCGACTTGAGCCCCCTGTGGGAAATGCACAAAGATGGCATCGATCTGAGCACCATCCAGTGGGCTGCCCACTGAGCTGACATTGAACTGAATACGGAGAAAACACCATGGCATATTCTGAAAAAGTGGTTGACCACTACGAAAATCCCCGCAACGTCGGTTCCTTCGACAAGGGCGACGACAGCGTGGGCACCGGTATGGTCGGCGCACCTGCTTGCGGCGACGTGATGAAGCTGCAAATCAAGGTCAACCCGACTACCGGTGTGATCGAAGACGCACGCTTCAAGACCTACGGCTGCGGCTCGGCCATCGCATCCAGCTCACTCGTCACCGAGTGGGTCAAGGGCAAAACGCTGGACGAAGCAGCGGCCTTGAAAAACAGCCAGATTGCCGAAGAGCTGGCGCTGCCCCCCGTCAAGATCCACTGCTCCATCCTGGCCGAAGACGCCATCAAGGCAGCCGTGGACGACTACAAAAAGAAACACCTGAACTGACATGGCCATCTCACTGTCAGCCGCTGCTGCGCGGCATGTGAACCGGTACCTGGCCAAACGTGGCTCGGGTGTCGGTGTGCGCCTGGGGGTCAAGACCACGGGTTGCTCAGGCTTGGCTTACAAGCTCGAGTACGTGGACGAGATCGCCCCGGAAGACGTGGTCTTTGAAGGCCACGGTGTCAAGGTGTTGGTGGACCCGAAAAGCCTGGCCTACATCGATGGCACCGAGCTCGACTTTGTTCGCGAAGGCCTGAACGAGGGCTTTCGCTTCAACAACCCCAACGAGCGCGACCGCTGCGGTTGCGGTGAATCTTTCCGCGTGTGAGCCGAGTGTGAGTTTTCGCGTGTGATCTCACTGCAAGCCAACGACTTTGAGTTGTTTGATGTGCCCGTGCAATACGCACAGGACCGCGCTCAACTGGATGCCCGCTGGAAGACCCTGCAACGCGAAGCCCACCCTGACCGCTTTGCCGCCGAAGGTGCCGCTGCTCAGCGCGTGGCCATGCAGTGGTCGGTGCGCATCAACGAGGCCTATCAGCGGCTCAAAGACCCGCTCAAACGCGCTGCTTATTTGTGCGAGCTGCAAGGTGCACCCGTGCAGGCCGAGAACAACACCGCCATGCCCTCAGCATTCCTGATGCAGCAAATGGAATGGCGCGAAAGCCTGGAAGACACCGAGTCAGTCGACGGCCTGGAGGCCCTGGCCGACGAAGTGGCTGCAGAGCAGCGCCGTGTGCAGCAAACGCTGGGCGATTTACTGGATGTGGCCAAAGACCCCGCGCAAGCTGTGGGGCAGGTGAGGGCGCTCATGTTCATTGAGCGCTTCACACAAGAAGTGAACGCTAAACTTGACCGATTGACCTGACCTCCCCTGATTGACCATGGCGTTACTGCAGATTTCTGAACCGGGCCAGTCGCCCGACCCGCACCAACGCCGCATCGCGGTGGGCATTGATTTGGGCACCACGCATTCGCTGGTGGCCTCGGTGCGCAACGGCGTGTCCGAATGTTTGCCCGACGACGATGGCCGAGTGATCCTGCCCTCGGTCGTGCGCTTCATGCCGGGGCAGGGTCGCCAGATCGGTTTTGACGCGGTGCAGTCTGCCGCATCTGACCCAGTCAACACCATCGCCTCGGTCAAGCGCTTCATGGGGCGTGGCCTGCAAGACATCGCCGACCGCAGCAAACTGCCTTATGAGTTCGTCGCCAGCGAAGGCACAGCGAAGGGTGGCATGCTCAGCATCCAGACGGTGCAAGGCCCCAAATCGCCTGTGGAAGTGAGCGCCGAAATTCTAGCCACCCTGCGTTACCGCGCCGAAGACACTTTCAACGACGACCTGTATGGCGCCGTCATCACCGTGCCTGCTTACTTTGACGATGCCCAGCGCCAAGCCACCAAAGACGCCGCGCAATTGGCCGGCCTGAATGTCCTGCGCCTGATCAACGAACCCACCGCAGCGGCCATTGCTTATGGTTTGGACAACGCGAGCGAAGGCGTTTACGCCGTGTTCGATTTGGGTGGTGGCACTTTCGATATTTCCATCTTGCGCCTGACGCAAGGTGTGTTTGAGGTGCTGTCCACGGGTGGCGATTCGGCCTTGGGCGGCGACGATTACGACCAAGCCTTGGCCGACTTCGCCATGGCCCAGCAGCCCGGCTTGCAGGCGGCCACGGCCGAAGACAAAACCGTGCTCAAGGCAGCGGCACGTGCCGCCAAAGAAGCGCTCAGCAGCGCCGATGCAGTCACGCTCAATGCCGCCTTGTCCACCGGCAGTTTGTCGGCTCAGCTCAGCCGCGCAGATTTCGAACAAGCCACCCAGGCCCTGACAGCCCGCTGCATCACCGCCGTGCGCAAAGCGCTGCGCGATGCGCAACTGGCCAAAGACGATGTACAAGGCGTGGTCATGGTGGGCGGCTCCACCCGCATGCCGCAAATTCAGCAGGCCGTAGCCGATTTCTTTGGTCAGGCACCGCTCAACAACCTCAACCCCGACGAAGTCGTGGCTTTGGGCGCGGCCATTCAGGCCAACCAGCTGGCAGGCAACAACGCCGCAGGCGAGTTGCTGCTGCTCGACGTGATCCCGCTGTCTCTGGGCATCGAGACCATGGGGGGCTTGGTTGAGCGCATCATCCCGCGCAACCAGACCATCCCCACTGCCATGGCGCAGGACTTCACCACCTACCAAGACGGCCAAACCGCGCTGGCGCTGCATGTGGTGCAGGGCGAGCGCGACCTGGTGCAAGACTGCCGCAGCCTGGCCCGCTTTGAGTTGCGTGGCATCCCGCCCATGGCCGCTGGCGCGGCCCGCATCCGCGTGACCTTCACGGTCGATGCCGACGGCTTGCTGAACGTTGGGGCCAAAGAACAAATCAGTGGCGTCGAGGCGCGCATCGACGTCAAGCCTTCGTATGGCCTGAGCGACGACCAGATCGCCACCATGCTGCAAGAAAGCTTCACCACCGCCCAAGCCGACATGAAAGCCCGTGCTTTGGTGGAAGCGCGGGTCGACGCCGACCGCATGCTGCTGGCCACGCGCAGCG
Source organism: Limnohabitans sp. (assembly GCF_040400975.1). GTDB lineage: Bacteria > Pseudomonadota > Gammaproteobacteria > Burkholderiales > Burkholderiaceae_C > Limnohabitans_A. Next base: position 147,161 of record NZ_JBBAPF010000002.1, read on the forward strand.
CCTTGGCGGCTGATGGTCAATTGCTGAGCGCCGCTGAGCGTGCCAGCATCGACGCCCTGATGGCCACCTTGCAAGCCGCTGTTCAAACCGAGCAAGACGCCAAAGCATTGGAAGACTGCACCCAGGCATTGGCCAAGGGCACCGAAGCCTTTGCCGCTGAGCGCATGAACCACAGCATCCAGAAAGCCCTGGCCGGTCAAAACATCCAGGCCTTGTAAAAGCCGATTGGCCCCGAAAGAAGACACCTATGCCCGTCATCAAAATACTGCCCCACCCCGAATATTGCCCCCAAGGCGCTGAGATCACTGCGCCTGCAGGCACCAGCCTTTGCGAAGCATTGCTCGACAACCACATCAACATCGAACATGCCTGCGACATGAGCGCCGCATGCACCACCTGCCATGTAGTGGTGCGCGAGGGTTTCAAGAGCCTCAATGAGATGGAAGAAACCGAGGAAGACCTGCTTGATCGAGCCTGGGGCATTGAGCCCAACTCGCGCCTGAGTTGCCAGGCTTTTGTGGCCAAGAGCGATCTGGTCATCGAGATCCCGCGCTACACCATCAACCACGCCAAAGAAAACCACTGAACAGGCAGAGCGGAAAAAATGCGCCAAATCGTTCTGGACACCGAAACCACAGGCCTGTCGGCCGAGGGCGGTGATCGCATCATCGAGCTCGGTTGTGTGGAGCTGTATGCCCGCAAGCTCACGGGCAAAAACCTGCATTTCTATTTCAACCCCGAGCGAGACAGCCACGAAGACGCGCTCAAGGTGCACGGCATCAGCAACGAATTTTTGCGCGACAAACCCAAGTTTGCGCAACTGGCCGACGAAATCCTCGAGTACCTCGCCGATGCGGAGTTGATCATCCACAACGCGGCTTTTGACGTGGGTTTTCTTAACAAAGAGCTGGAGCGTGCGGGCAAAAAGCCGCTCAAGGCCTACGTCAGCAACGTCATCGACACTCTGGCCATGGCCAAGGAAATGTTCCCCGGCAAGCGCAACAGCCTCGACTCGCTGTGTGACCGCCTTGAAGTCGACAACTCTGGCCGCACCTTGCACGGCGCTTTGCTCGATGCCGAGTTGTTGGCCGACGTTTACATCAACATGACGCGGGGCCAAGAAGCCTTGTTGATCGACGCGGGCGATGCCCCCAGCAACGCCAAGACCGTGGCCATGCCCTTGGATTTGAGTCAGTTCGCCTTGCCCGTTTTGTCAGCGAATGCACAAGAGTTGACTGCGCATGAGGAGGTTTTGCTGCAACTTGACAAATCGAGCGGCGGCAAAACCGTATGGCGTCAATTGCAATTGGCTTGAGCCATCAGCACGCACATGCCCCAGCTTTTTCGCATCTTTGGGGCCAAATCAGGCGTTTTTTCATGTCATAATCGCGGTCTTCGCTACACAGCGCAGGGCGATTAGCTCAGGGGTAGAGCACTGCATTCACACTGCAGGGGTCGCAAGTTCGAAACTTGCATCGCCCACCAAAAAATTCCCAATGAAATCAAGCACTTAGAGGAAACTCTAGGTGCTTTTTCTTTAGTTCAAAGTAGTATGGTCCGGGTTTACTACTTCTCATAGATTTTTCGAAGTCTTTTCATAGATTTCGGAGCAGTCAAACACCCCCAATTCAATCTGCTTTCAATGTCACTCGTATCGTGTCAATGCGGCATTGCTTTTTGTCTCTGCGCATACGCAGCTAGCGCTGTGGTCAGCTTGAAAAAAACGCTACGTTTGTTTTGATTAAGGTCTAGCTACTCAGCTCAGCGAGTCCAGAAAAAACGCGTTGTAGGGCTTTTTAGAGTGCCGCGCGGGTGCCAGCTGCAACAGAGCACTGCCTTACGCAGACTTTGCACGCAAACATTCGATAAAGGCTGGTTGCATCCAGTCGGCGCCGCAGTCCCCAATGACTGTATGTAGCCGTAGCGGCCGAGACATTAGGATTTTTGTGTGTGGCGCGTGGGTGAACTGGCGGTTTGCCAAGAACACGCAACGGGAATTCCCTAATCCGGCGGCGTCTTACCGTCCCAATGGACTCCGTCTCGAACTTCAACGTCTGAGGCCAGCACAAGCATTTCATCGCGAAGCGGCCGAAAGTGCCCTGGTCGTCGCCCAGCCCAATGGCAAGTCTCATCAAAGGCTTCGCTCCTGGTTGGAGAACTTTCCGGAGCGAACCAGTGGACATAAACGTACGCAAGCTCCTTGCCCTGAGAGTCAAAATTAGTGATGGTTCTGACCACCTTGTCGTATCTGAGTCGCTCGACATCATCACCATCTACTGCCTCGAGACCGATGTGAATTACACCAGGCCGGTCGGCTGGTAACTGGCGCACGCCATCAGCGAGACGCTTCAGAATGTCTCGGGCTTTTGCGTCAATTGCAGCGGGACTATGACTTTCCCAGTTGAGTACTATTGCTTGGTCGCACTCAGAGACATACAGCGGGTTTTCCGCCATCCTGGCGAGCAGAACCTGAATGACCTTCGCGTTCCGTTTGTACTCACCAGTCAGCAATTCCATCATCCGGGAACTGTGCAACGCGACGTCATCGGTCTTGAGCAGTGCCTTCAGCCGACTCATGTCCAGCTTCCCGATGGAACCGGATCCGTGCTTGTCCTCCCAACGATGAGGCCCAAAAGAGGCGGCAGACATCCATTGAGTCGTGTGGCGAGCAAGATACTCTGGAGAGATGTCATTTAGTTCAGACGCGAACTGAACGTTAGCCAGCACGTTTAGCCCTCGACGTTTCACCTCGTGCGCAGTAGGAAGCCAGAGCTCGCGCGCACGAGATCGTTCATTCTCGGTGTACTCGCCAAGCTCCATGCGCTTGCACTCGACGGCCCACTCCTGCCCTCGAATGAGAATGTCCATATCGTGCATCTTACTGACGCCAGGTTGCTCTGGCAGAAATCGTACTTCGGCGCCTTCGCGGCGATACGCAGCCGCTACAAGAAGCTCGAAGAGCCCGCCGTTTGGCTGCCCGCGCTCCGCGCCGACCATTCGCTGAACACGGTTACCGATGCCTTCGACCCCTTTCAACAAGTCGAGGCTGCGACCAATCGACCTGAGGATAGGCAACACACGGCTACCAAACATGAAGTCGTAGACGGTCGGATGATCAAGGTTCGCCTGCCCAAGAAATAGGTACCAGGCGAACTGGTCATCCGCAGAGAAGAAGCGGCCTACACCAGCGGTATCCTCGGCAAGACTGCATGTTGCTGCGTTGAGGAAACGCTCAAGCGCAGAGAAGCGCCGGGAGCGCCACTCATCAGCGGACATAAACGAAGTGAACCAGTCGACCGCACGACGCAGATCTGGGTCATCTGGCCAGCCGGGCGGCCGAAGGTCGACCTCGAAGAAGTTAGGCGAAATTTGCATCGACACGTGCCGAATGATGCATGACTAGTCGCGCCCGCCCTCGATCACTTCCAGCACTGGCCGTCTCGGGCGGCTCGGCGCATTTGCATCACCTGCCAGCGCGGTCAGTGCCAAGCCGAAGACCAATTCGTCGAGTTCATTGACGTGTACCGCGAGTTGATCGGCGATACTGGCGCGCGTCAGGCCATCCTCTCGCAGGGCGGCGAAAACCTTATGGAATATCTGTGAGGTCTCCCGGGGGGCGCCATTTGGCTCTGACTTCTGATAGCCACGTTGCGCCATCTCGATGCACAGCGTTCTGTAGTGCCAATCGTTGACAAGCTTAAGGTCTTTCAGCCTATAGGCAAGCGCTCCGACAGAGACTGTCCAGAACACCTTGTGCGAGATTAGTTGGTCGACCGTAGCCATGACTGGCGCGTTTGCCAAAACGCTTCCTTCCGGCATGAGAAACGCCGAAGCGAATTCGTTAGCCTGGCGCTCTGCGTCTTTGACCTTCGGGCCAGCGTGACGATGAAGTACCAAGTGGCCGAGTTCATGGGCTGCATCGAAGCGGCTGCGCTCGCAAGACTTCATCGTGTTGAGGAACACGAACGGCGTTGACGCATGCCACATGGAATAGGCGTCTACATGGGCCGTGTCTAGCGACAGCGAGAACACCCGCACGCCACGCGCTTCCAGTAGGTGGATCATATTCTTGATCGGCAGTTCGCCGAGACCCCAAATGCGGCGCAGTGCAGCTGCCGCCGCAGTAGGGCTGGACTCGTGGCTCAGGTCGGGCAGCTGTGCCACCGGCAACTCGAAACGCTGCTCGATCCACTCGTTCAGCATGAGGGCGACCGCTCCAGCGCCCAGCGCTGCGTCCCGTTGACCGGCGGTCATCTTTGACATCGATCGAAAACTGACTACGTCGGGAGTCAGCTCATGTACGCCCGTGCCAACAAAAAACTGCACTGGGAATTGCAGTTGCTCAGCTAACGCGAGGAGCCGTTCTCTTTCAGGCTTGTACTCCCCGCTCTCGTACGCCGTTACCGCCCGCACGTCTGCGCCAATTAGCTCTGCCAACTTCCTTTTGGTGAGACCTCGACGTCGTCGAGCAAGGCCTAGGCGCTGCGGGTTGAACTCTGCACCGTAGCTCATGCCTTACGCCGAACAGTAACATCGATGTCTGGCTGAACGGGGGGCGTGATCACCACCTGCTCTCCGTCGAGCGGCTGAGCGCGCAAGATGATCCGTTCCTTCCACACGGAAACGCGACCGTCGCTACCGACGTCCAATGGCAATGACAACTCCGCACGCAACTCGTTCTTGGCGTGGTGTGCCAGCAAGATCCAAGTCGTCACCTTCTCGTCTTCGTCTTGAAGCGGCACCGGCAGCTCCATGCCTGGCAGGTATAACTGCATGCTGCGGTTTATCTCGATTGCACCCGCGGTGTTCGGCCCCTTCGAAGATGTCGTAGCAGGTTCCTCATGGGGAATACCAGTTGCCTCATTACCTGTGGAGACGATGATCGAAATCAAGCCGTCTGGGCTCACGGTCTTTGGCGAGTTCTGATCATTAAAGCGCGTCCAGCCTTCGGGCTTGAGCACGTCACGTAGCGTACGGACAGCTTCGCTCCACGCCGCAATCGGCGGAAACAGCGGGGGGTGGTTCTCGGTGCAGTTCGTCTTGGCGATGTAGCCAGCCATAACCGCGCGCAGCAAGGCTGAATCGGTCAAGCCGAGCTGTCGCAGGCGTGAGTGGACTGAAGTGGGTTCAGTGTGGAGCATCGCAATCATTGGAAATCCCAGGAAGTTCAACTACCTGAAACTATAGCACATTTGAGTTTAAAAAACAGGAAGTTAAACTTCGGATTTTATGGATTGGTGCTGCGGGCCGAGTGATCGCTACGTGCTGCACTGCCATACAGCTTCCAGTGGCGAGCGGCCACTCCCACCGGCGAGGGAATGCCAATTTGCGTTTGGGCTCGGGCGTGGCCGGGGCTATCCACAAGGCTGCCGGTCCCAAGCTGGAAGAGTATTGCAAGCCCTTTGCGCCCATGGCTTTAGGGGCTGGATTGATCACTCCGGGATTCAAACTGCCCAACCCCTGGATCATCCATGTGCGATCGGCGCACTACATCAACCCCTGATGGCCACCCAAATTCCCCCACTTATGGCCACCTCAAACTCCCCCACCTGAATTGATCGGGGACAGGGTCTCAACGTCGACACCGTCGGCACCTGTGGGCAGGACGCATGTTCTGGCCTTCCTCGAAGGAAGGCCAAGGAGTGAATGTCTTGAAACCCAACCAACGCGCCACCGTCATCACGCTGCTGGAGCGCAACACGCCCCAGCGCGAGATTGCCCGCATCACCGGCATCGACCGCAAAACCACAGTCTCGAAACTTGTCAGGGTCAGGCGACGTTTACCTGCATGCACAGCCCGCACACGCTGGGTCAAAGTAGCTGTATCCAGCCCTTGGCTGGCCAGCATGTCGTCGAGCCGTTTTTGAAAGGGCTTGAGCTTGGGACCCAGCAGGCCGGGCTCGAGTTGCTCGATCATGCTCTGGATGGTCATGAGGGCCAGCATTTCGTCCTGGCTGAACCAAAGACCCGGCAGTTCAGTGCTGTCGGATTGCTCCAGAAGATAGCCACCCAGATCGCGGTCAAAAACGATGGGGGTGTGCAACTGGTCCCGCAACTTCGCTAGGTCACGTTTGAAGGTGGCCAGCGAGATCTCGAGTATTTGCATGATGTCTTCACGCGACATGGCCCTGCGGCCGCTAAGCAGGGTTTTGTATTGGTAGAGGCGATCGATTTCTGACATGTCTCTGGTCGTTTCTAATTTTTACCAGTTTAAACGGGTAGCCCAACTCGGCTTATTCAATGGCCTACTGTTGCCTTATAAAGTTCGGCACGACTGCGCTTGTGCAGCTTGAATGGCTGCCCGTACTCAAAGAGCATCATCTTTTGCTTTTCTAACGCCACGTACTTTTGCACCGGAGTAAACATTGCAGGGGATAGGGTGTTTGGAGCTAATAAAACCAGGTAAAAAGCCAGGACCATGATTGCTGCATCGGTTGTGTTGTAGACACACTGATACTCTTGCGGTGGAGGCTCACCCTGTGAGCTTGGTTGAGCCCCAAAGAGAAAAAATTCGAGTCCGTGAGCTTTAAGCCAATTCGACCGCAGCCTTCAACTGGCTTGGACTGCTGTACAAATATGCGGCAGTGGTTTGGATGCTGCGATGGCCAGCCAGAGTTTTAAGGATGTGAATCGCAGTCCCCTTGTTGGCCAGTGAGGTCAAAAACGTCCTTCGCCCGCTGTGACTGCTGGCACCTTGCAGTCCTGCACCCGAGTACAGCAGCGCAAAGGTCTGAGCAAGGCTGTTTGCACTGAAGCCGGTGAGGATACTTTTTTGGCTGGCAAAGAACGGATAGCTTCTGTCCACACACTTGGCCTGTGCGGCATAGGCCTGTAGTTCCTCACGCAATTTGATGTTGACGAAGACTGTGCGAGCGTGTCTGCCCTTGGTCATGTCGGGCAGCAAGCGAATTTCTTCTTTCACTGTGCCATCGATATTGATGACGTCACTCCAGCGCAAGCAAGCCACCTCACCAATGCGCAAACCTGCCAAGTGCGTTAGCAACATCATTGCCCTGTTGCGCTGCGAAAAGCGGCGCGTGTCTATGTAGTCCAGTACGCGTGCCAGTTCGTCTTTAGTCAGTGTTTTTGCCTGTGCCATTTCTGTTCTCCTGTAATCATGTGTTTGCGTTAACTGCATTGTGTTTTCACATATTTATCTGGACAACCGGAGTCCTGCCAAAGTGGCGGGTTTCAGGCTAGATCTGGCTCAGGATGAACTTCCTGTGGATAACTTTTTCATTGAAATTTTCTTCAATGATTTCAACGCTCAACCAGCGAAATCTTGTAAAAGCACACTTTTCATAGATTTCCGCCCCGTGCACGCACTCTTTCAGTGCCCAGCAGGGCAGGGCATCTAGCAAGCCCTACAAGCGCTTTTTTAGCAGTCCAGCACCCTGAGTACTCGGACGCGGGCGTTTCTGTGCTGTAGGGCGTTTTACGCGGGCGAATTTTGTGTGCGCAGCATTGCGCGTTTACGTATGTGCATCTGTTTGTGAGGTCTGAACCGCGATCTGTATCGCATCTCAATCTCCAGTGCTAAGAGTGAAATTCGCTCGGTATCCGTCCAATTTGTCGGGTCTCTGGAAATCGGTTGTCCATCTGCGTATCTGACACAAAACTGTAGTCGTACAACGAGGACTACAGATGAAAAAATTCGATGCAAGCCAGCTGTCAAACTTCACCGGGACAGAGCGCTATTACCGAATAAGCCGAAGGCACTTGCTGACCGATGGGACCAAATACTTGGCAGAAGAAGCCGAGTGCTTTTGGATGATGGACGCCGTGGCCAGTCACCTCAGCGAAATTGGTACAGCGGATTGGTTTGTGCTGATTCGCGTCGCAGTGAAAGGCACCAGAGCCACCATGGTCTACGAGGACGGCAACGGTCATGAACATGCCCGTCAAGAGATCCCGTTCACTGACTTCCCCTTGCCCGAGCAAACGCTCTATGCATGCTGGGATGGTGAACATTGGGTGATCATGCTGCCCAGTGAGTACTGATGATTGACTTGCATAACAGGTCGAAAAAAATTACAATGTAATTATGACCTTGCGATTTGAATGGGATCCTAAGAAAGCTTCCTCGAACGAGAAGAAGCACGGCGTTTCGTTTGAAGAAGCCCGAACGGTCTTTTTTGATGAGAATGCCAAACTGATCGATGATCCAGACCATTCCGAGGATGAAGACAGGTTTGTGCTTCTTGGTCTCAGCAGCACTCTTCGAGTGATCTTGGTCTGCCATTGCTACAGGGACGAGGGAGGTGTGATCCGGATCATTTCTGCCCGAAAAGCATCTTCACATGAATCCAAGCAATACCGCTAAGGAGATCCATATGCGAAAAGAATACGATTTCTCGAAGGCGCGCAAAAATCCCTATGCTGCGCAACTCAAAAAGCAAATCACCATTCGGCTAGACGAAGACTCTATCGGTTACTTCAAAGGTATTTCAGAACAGGTCGGAATTCCTTACCAGAGTCTGATCAATCTTTATCTGCGTGACTGTGCCGCGCACAACAGAAAACTTGATCTGCGGTGGAAGTGATGGGTTAGGCCAGTCGGCATCCTCATTTTTGAATTCAGTGCGTGTGCGCCAATTTCACGCCAACCAAAAGGGCGTAATGGGTTAAAGAAAACCTGGGTGTCGATATGCCCTCGGGCTACCCCGATGAAGCCTAGTGTTGCAGCACCTTTGGTCGTGAAGAGTCACCAGATAGGCCGTGTGGCATGCGGTCTGGTCAAATTCGGCCTCTTTCCCTCATGGGCCAAAGACGACAAGATCAGTCGCCACACCTACAACCCAAGAAGTTAAACAGCGGCAGAGAAGCCCAGCTATCAGCACAAAAAGTCGGAGATTAAGCTCAGTGAACTCAGTCTTGTGACAAGGCAGCAGGGCGATTTAATGGAGACTACGCCAGCAGGCAATCAAGTCTGATGCATGCTCTGGACACGCTGAACAAGCGGTAATGGCGGGGAGCAGTGAAGATTTCCACGCAAGTCGCGTACGAATGCTGGCAGATGCGGCAAGAACGAAAGTCACCGAATTATTCAGCTCGATGGGAAGACGTGCCTGTCGTCTGAGGGCTTTCGAGACAGGCTGTCGGCTTAAGGCTGGTAGGGGACATCCAGCTTAGCCTGATGACTGGCAGCGACGACCCAAAGCTGACCATCTGTGTCCTCCCCCAGAAGCGATCATGGAGCCACGTCCGCTTTGAAATCTATCCGTCAGAATGGGTGAAAGCGCAGCTGGAAGCAGCAAAAGCGGCAACAGCCCATAGTGGACAATCCTGAGAGAAATTTGCCTAAGCTTTATTCACGATTGAAATCGTTATTCCATGAGAAAAGACCACCCTCGGAAGTTATACAAATATTTTCCACCTGAACGCACTGCTTTCTTCAACGATCTCTTGGTTCGTTACAGTCAGCTTGGATCGTTCAATGATCCTTTTGAAGGGCGCCCTGAAATTTCGACTATTGTTCCAGATGGTGATTTTCTGCAAAAATATAAAAAAATTGGAAATGAAGAGTTTGAGAAAGTATTTGAAGCCCTTCCTGCACATGTGAAGCACACGATAACAATTAACCAGGTCTATTCGCTGGCTGATCACATGATGCGAAATCAAATTGATAGCGTTCATGAAGCGATTTCTTCCGTTACTCCACTCGTAGCAAATTTCTTTACAGGAAAGATCGACAATCTACTTGGTGTGTTTTGTCTTTCTGAGGTTCCTGATAGCCTGCTCATGTGGGCTCATTATGGTGCTAGCCACGAAGGTTTTGTCGTAGAGTTCGATGCCTGTCATCCATACTTTGACGAAGCAATTTCAGAGGAAGATGATCTTCGGCATATTCGAAGAGTTCAATATCGTGAGACTCGGCCCAGTGCGCAGCTATCCGAGATGAGTGCATCCGAGCTTTTTCTCGTAAAGAGTCAGCATTGGGCTTACGAAAATGAGTGGCGGATTGTTCGCCCATTAGATAGTGCAGATAAAATTCTACCTGGAGACCCTTATCCGACTAGCTTGTTTCGGATTCCAAAGGATGCTGTAACTGGAGTAATCTTTGGCGCTCGAATTAAGCAGGAAAAAATTTTCGCTATTAGGCAAGATATTGCAGAAAATTTTAAACAGAAAAATGTCTCACTAAGGCAGGCGATGCCTGATGCCTCGCATTTCCTTTTGCAGCTTAAAGAACTTGAGTAATTTGGTTGAGAAGTTAAATCCCTCTTGTGACTCATGGCACCTCCTGTTAGGCCTCAGGTTTGAGGCTCAGAGGTGTCTAGTGGATCTTGGTTGATTTAATGTTAAGCATCAGCGCTCTGTCCAAGAACGGCTGCGGATGGTGCTGGATGGCATCACTACTCGTGCTCATGTTTCAATGGATATTCAGCCCCCGTAATGTCCGTGAATATCTTGGCAACTGTTTTGTAGGCCTCCGTACGATCTGGAATCTCGTAATCAGCTGCGGGTTCGATATGGGCGATCTTGTCAAAGGCTGCAGTGATGTAGCTGAGCAAACCCATAACCGAGCGCCGAAACTTCGAGCCACCAGTTGCTTCGTCCTTCACACCATGGAATGCAAGCCTATCGCATAACGGTCGGACATTCTCATCTTCGTAACTCAAAGGCGCGGCATGGTGCGCGAACTGATTTCGGATGGCCCGAATGATATGCAAATCGCTTCGCGCATTCTTCGGAATAACCCCGAGGAGGTACGCGAAGTCAATTCGTGATGAGAATGTTCCCAAAGGGCCATTAAAGTCGAATGCTCGTCTACTGATTTTCTTATCTTGTACAAGCCTCTCCTTCAAGAGTTCTTTCAGCTGGTCATCTAGGTAGGCCGCAGACATTAGTACGGCTCCGCGGTCAGATTCACTAGTGATCGATGTCCGGAAAGCCATCACTTCCTTCATCCGAGCGCCGGACTTACCAGGCATTTGAGCCGCTAGCCCATCCACCATTGTCTGCATCTCGGCTCGCAACTTATCGTACATCTCTCGGCTGATTTCTGGCTCGGAGTCAGGGGTAGTCATCTGTGTCTTTGCTGTTCAAAATACTGAACATGGTAAGCGTACTTCCGCTTTTGGCCGTCAGCAGGCAATCTTGTTTGTGAGCTGATGTCCGCTCCCGCTGCAATTCTGACGCCGCAGTGAAAATCAGCATGCTGCTAACCAAAGAAACAGCCGTAGGTGTCAGTGTCAATGATCGTCAGTGCTTCTTCTAGGCTGCAGGCCGCTGAAGCGGGTTCGTATGAATCCCACTTTCCTGTTTGGCGCATCCAGTAGATGTGCCAAAGCTCACTGGATTTGACATACCTAAACTTGGCGAATCCACGGCGCGTAACTTCGCCTGGATGACCTCGCCATGCTGGTCGAACTTCAAATATGGTCACAGACTGGCCATCGACTTCATAGTCGTGGTCGATTTGTTTCTTGAGTTCGGGAGGAACCTTTTCAAGACACCACTGTCCAACGATGTGGTCAATGTCGCCGAGATCGTCAATGCTGAATGCCATAGACAGAGTTGCCTGCAGTTATGTAGATTTACCCGCTGGGATAGTCTCTTGCTCACGCATTTTTAGCAAGTCCTGGGCAGAAAGACGTACGTCTTTGCCATCGATAGAGACAATGATGCTGGTGTTAGTACTGATGGCCAGGTCTTCTGCTGCGCGAGAGGCGCGAAGCATTGCAGCATAAGAACCAGCCAAGTCCGGATCACTTGATGTCCGAATGTCTGCGGGATTCATTTGTCAATGTTCTAAAGATAGTCGGACAACCGAAGCGGATCACGGCTCATACGGGGCGAGCCTCAGAAATGACAATTTGGCGGAACTTGTCGGGCAGGGCACCGGGTGTCAAAACATCTACCTGAACGCCCAAGAGGTTGCGCAGCTTGTAGCGGATGGCACCCAAATCGAACAGCGTGGTGTCCGGAGTTGTGTCAACGAGGATGTCCAGATCACTTTCGTCTGTGTCAGACCCATGCACAACAGAACCAAATACGCGAGCATTGGCCGCCCTGTGTGCCAGGACTATTTCGCGAATTTCTTTGCGATGGGCTGCGAGTGCTTCTGAAGGTTTCATTTTGGGCTCGGGCCGTTGCTAACAATTTTACGTGGATGCCAGCTGATTGCCAACCGCAACGAGCAGCCCACGCCAAGGGCAGTTTCAAGCTGCTGTGGGCCCGCTTTGGATGCTCTGAAAACCGTAAACAGCCCACAACAGCCAACGAGCATCCTGGACGCTGGGTGCTCGAATTTCGGTCTTGACGACCTGGCTGCGCCCATTGACCTGAAACCTGACTGATGCCTTGTAGGTGTGCATCATGTATTTATTGGTCAAAAGACTCGTTCGGATGCAGCACGAGACCAGCCCACAAGGAAGGACCTGCTTCGCCTTCGGCATGTGGTCACACATGCCTACTGGTTTCCCATATGTCCCATTTATTTCATGAAATGGATCATCTAAATTACTATATGCGTGTGACTTTTTTCGAAAACTTCGAAACCTGTAGAAACCTGCTAAATACTCTGAAATTCATAGGTTTCAGAGAGCAGGAGATGGACGGACGATGATCAAAATCACGGTAGACCAGTCAGTCGAGGATGCCTTAGAGCGAGCATTCCCAACGCCCTATGGCGCTGCCTACCGTGCGCTCAATAAATACATCAGCGTGGTCGAGTCCATGATCAATGCAGCCTTGCTGCGTGGTCTGACCCCTGAAGAGAAGAAGCTGGGCTTCTACAGCATCTCAACCAGTGACCTTGCCAACAAGGGCGGGCAAATTGGTCCTAAAAAGGTTCGCCTCCACAAATGGCTGCGCGAACACAATCTGGAGATCGTTCAAACGGTAGTGACAGGCTCGAAATTCACAGGCAAATACTCGCAGGTCAAACTGTCCAGTCTCGCAACCTTGCAAGATGACATCAAAACAGTCTCTGGTGGACTGGTATACGCAACCACCGACGAAGAAATCGATGCCTACTTGAGCGGAGATGACTTCAGCAACACAGCCTTGTTCGACTATCTGTATCCAGAGTTCAAGCTGGAATGGCGTCCCGAAAAACTCGAGCAACTGTTTGACTGGATTCCTGTTGATCTGCCCTCGGTCAAATCGTATGTCATTTGGCTTGAAAACGAATCGAAGCACATCACCGGTGCCAAAAAAGACGCAGCGCTTAGGCAAGCGCTCACGATCATCGGCATTGCAACGCACACCAATGGGTACTTTGTACAGCGCAGGAAGCCCAGTCCGTTTGGCCGCATGTATTACGAAGGCACCAGCGTACAGAACGTCAACAAAGAGCTGCGCAGGGCGATGCTGGGTAACTGCTGGGAATACGACATCCGCAGCAGCGTCATCGCTTGGAAAATGGGTTTCGCCCGAAGCTATCTCCAGCAAAACGGTCTGGAACTGAATCTCAAGGCGCACTTCAAATGGTCACTTCTGTACCTGGAGCACAAGGCCGATTTCATGGCGACCATTCGCCACTATGTTTTCACGCCCAGTAGCCCAGTCCCCAAAGACTTCCAGCCAGCACTGCTCAAACAGGCATTCACGGCCATCAGCTTTGGCGCACACCAAGCAGGGACAGGCTGGCTTGATGCATCGGGCAATTGGAACAATCCAGCCCTGGTCGACATCATCAAAAACGCAGATGACCGAGAGCGTTTCCTGAAAGACCAATCAGTCCAAGGCTTCATCAAGGAGCAGAACACGCTGGATGACTATCTGTTTGCAGCATTCAAAAAACACCACCCATTGCTCTGCAAAGAGTCATTCCTACATACGGACAGCGGAAGACTGAGCAAGTCCAAAGTCATGGCTTACATGTACCAGCATGATGAAACTGCCGTGATGAATATCGTGAGGTTTGCTGCTCAGTCCAAAGGGCGCACACCCATTGCCAACGTGCACGACGCCATTTTCTTCAAGGCCCGCTTGGGCGTAGATTTGAAAGACAGCATCGAATGGCAGATGCGCGAGCAAACGGGCAACCCGTATTGGCATCTCACGCCTGAGCAACTTCAGCGCTACGAGCCTAAGTCCGTGAACGCTGCGCGAGAGGAAGAGGAGCACAAGAGAAGGATTGAAGCTGAAGAGGCACTTGCGAAAGGCTATGTACCTATTTGGCCGACCATCACAGGTTCTGCTTGAGTTGCCATTCCAGAGTCCGTCCAAAAGGTCGGGTAATTCATTCAAAAGGTTGCTCTGAACATAGGTCTGACAATAAATTTGTTATTCCTGCAACACACAAGGAGTAGCAAATGTCAGGTCTCAATGCATTGAAATTCATCGCCAGCAAGCGTCAGCAGGGTACAAGCCCCGCGCATGCAAGACGGCAAAAGCTCAGCGCCAAGCTGCACGAGCAAATTCAAATGGCCAAAGCCGTTCAGTCAGGTACCGAGTTTGTACCGGTGAAGATTCGAACAGTCCGGGACGAAGCTACCGGCGAAATGCGACGAGTAGAAATTCCCAAGCGGTTGAAACCATGGTGGTGGTCTGGAGATAACGGCAAGATGTGCATCACCGTCCGCTACGGCGCACGCACTCTGGATGTGGTCGAAGGTAAGAACGCCATAGAGACTGACACCATCGCAGGCGTTATCACCACGCTTGAAGTTTTGCGTGCTGCTGTGGATGCCGGAGAGCTGGATGCACGCATCGAAGCAGTCAGTGGTTTGGTCAAAGCTGCATTTGGCAAAGAGGAGGGCGTAGTGAAAAAAGGGAAGTTGAAGCTGCCGGTTAAGCCCGCCACTTAAAGCCGCCACGCAAGCGATCACTGCTTAAAGCAATGGCCGACACTGGATTCCAGTGTCGGTTTTCTTTTGACTAGATTGATTTGATTGGCGCGATTGGTTTGATGGTGCCAATGGGCTTGGTTGTTTTGGCTGTTGGGGCTTTAGGCTTGGTCAACAACTGCAGGGCTTTTTGAGCACGCTGTGTTCTCTGTCGTTCCCGTTCTTGTTGAACGGCAGTGGTGGCGCGTTCCCTCGTGGCGCGAAGTTGGTCCAGCTTCAATTGCTCTGGAGACTTAGGTTTGACGAGTTCGTTGATCCGCATATTTTTATTTATGAGCAGATCGAAATTGAGGGGACGAGATGTCGTCTTTTTGCTAAATAAATATAGAGAAAGGAGAGCAACTATGCGATTTAACGAAATAGCCAGTGCGGACGATCAACTTGCTCTTTGGCGATTGATATCAGACAACGTTTGGTCTGCCGTGATAGCTCAGGCCAAGGAGCAGGCCAGGCTCAAGGCGCAAATTGCTGCCACCCCCAAGCCTAAAAGGATCAAGCCTAAAAAGATCGTTCCGAAAAAACCACCAGCCCCCAAGCCAAAACCACCGGCCCCGAAACCACCCCCACCCAAAAGTCCAGTACCTCAGCAGGCAAGGGTAAGGGGTGTTGACTTTGATGAGTCGTTCGTTGCAGAGCTGATTGGCAACTATTTCATCCGCAAAGAAATGCATGTCGAACCCAAAATTTCGGATGCCATGGCGATTTACCTCCATGAAAGTGATGCAGGTGACGGCCGTAAATTCAAGGGCGATGTCTTGCATGTTTTCAGGCGCTTTTCGTCCTTGGTGGGTGATTTGAACCTATGTGATCTACGTTATGTGCATGCATGCATTTTTCGTGACCATTTGCTGAGTTTGGGTTTGAAACCTGTGACAGTCCGCAAGCAAACGGCGATCTTGAACGCCATGCTCAATGTGGCATTCAGATGCCTAGACATCGACAGATTGAGCCCATTTCGAGCACTGAAAATTTCCGGCGAGGACGAGCGCAGGCCAATGCCTGTCATTACCCATGACTTGTTGCTGGCAGTCAAAAAAAAGTTGATGACGCGGTTCAAGCCCTACAAATTGATTGGACTGATCCAGTTGAATACGGGCTTGCGACTGTCTGAACCTGTGTACGCCCGCGTTGAGGATTGTGTTTTTGATCACCCGATTCCGCACATTTGGATCCGTAAAAATGCACTTTCCAATCGAAAGAACAAGAGCAGCATCCGGGCGGTACCGTTGGTAGGGGTGTCGCTGTTTGCAGCCAAGCGACTGGTGGAGATGGCAAAGTGCGAAGGTAGTGAATGGCTGGTGCCGCAGTATGCCCACTACCATGGCAGCAACAGTTGCTCGGCCATCATGAGCAAATACCTGGCCGACCTAGACTTCAGAAGTCACATGTTCCGTCATGCCCTGATCGACAGGATGAAGGCCTGTAACGATATTCCCACGCGATTGGCCGAGAGCATCACAGGTCACTCCAGTGGTGGCTCTGATTTCAATAATTACGGCACTGTGGGCTATACGCTTGAACAAAAGCTAGAAGTCTTAAATCGTATTTCAATTTAAAGCAATGAATCCACTTGCGGATTGTTTTGTTGAATGGTGATGGCATCTGGATGACAGCTAACTAAAAATTCCATCATTTCAGTTGCGTCTTTAGTCAAGTAGAAACGGACCATTTTTTCGTTAAAGTCTTGCGCCTTTGCCGCTGGAATGCTGATGGCATCCATACCGGAGGACATTAAAATTCCATTCATCATGAAGCGTGATGTGCGTTTGTTGCCGTCAAAAAAGAACTGCTGCAAGGCTCCGAACAGAAAAAATGCAGCAGCTCTTTCAAATGGACTTTCGACTGTATTGGTTAACGCTTGCAGGCCTGCGGAAAAAACACGGTTGAGCTCCGGGGCTCCGGGCACAGTGGGTAGTGGTGTGTAGCGACCTTCAGGACCTAGGCCAACATCTGGTGTGTAGTTAGTCTCTAGACCTTCTCCTCGAAAATGTCCCCATTCCAGCGCTTCATTTTTTGCTACCAGTCCATGTAGCTGGGTGAATGTGATTTTGTCCAGCTCGAACTTTCCAGCTTTGACCAGTGACAGTAGGTATTTGGAGCTTTCGGCCAAGTTCAGTACTTGCTCTTGATCGGAAATTTTCCGGCCACCGACCGTCACGCCTTCTAGCAAAGTTTTGACTTCAGGAAACGTAAAGGGATTGCCTTCAAGCACAGATGCGTCCCAAACATACGTAGTGAGCATTCGATGGAAATGAAAAGTTACTCGATCAATCGAGTGGGTAGGAATCTGCTGAGGAATCTTTTCGCGGTTCCAGCGAAAGCCTAAAGCGGCGAACAGGTCAATCATTTTTATCTTGCTCCATGGACAAATGTCATTTTTGTAAAAACCTTGGATGCCCTCAGGCCTGAGATTTTTTTCGTGACGTTTGATCGGGTGATGGTGTCTTGCCGGTACGGCCTTTTTTGAGTCCAGTTTGAGCCTTTTCTTCTTCAGGCCAAGGCTCATGATCGGGGGTTATGGTGGCAGTCCGAATGATCCATACACCTTTAGCTGGCGACTCAATCAGGACTTGTCTTCCCGCGAACTCTTTGCCTAAAGAGATTTGTCCACTTGCGCCGATGGATTTGACCATCTTGCTGTCAGTTGCTGTGTTGGACATTGCGGTTTCCTTAAGGTTCATGCGTTCATGCTGCATGATATGTTCTGAAAAACTCGTCGTCAACCTGGATGTAGGGCTGCATGTGGGCCAGTGGTGCAGTTTAGAAGTTCGATACTCTCCGGGTTCGATGAACAAAACTTTATATACATTGGGCCTTTTCAAGGCCAAACTTAGCGTATGAAAGGCACACCTGCATCGCACGTGACTTCATGAAAAGTAGTGATCACGCGGGCAGTCGATCAAACGCTTGGTTTAAGCTGACATGGTTGTTGGGCGAGGCGTGTAGTTCTGACTTTTAGAGTAGGGCGGTGGTGGTCTGCAAAACTCCATATACATTGGCGGTCTGCGGCGCGAAACTTTATATACATTGAGCCTGCCCGAGCAAAAACTCTATATACATTGAGCCATTTCTGAGCCACAATGACACCGTGATAGGTGCTTAAAAAAACAGCACCGTAAAAAGAAATGACACTGGTTTACAGCTGGCGTCACAGAATTAATATTTATATATCACTTTATAATTACATGGGTATGCTACAAGTATACTACTTTGACCTAGTTGAAAACAGCTAAGTTGTTGTTTTTAAAGGGAAAAAAAGTGAAATGTAGGGGTTTTCACACTGCAGGGGTCAGAAGTTCGAAACTTCTATCGCCCACCAAAAATTCCCAATGAAATCAAGCACTTAGAGGAGACTCTAAGTGCTTTTTCTTATGTTTAAAGTAGTATGGTCCGGGTTTACTACTTCTCATAGATTTTTCAACGTCTTTTCATAGATTTTGGAACAGTCAAACATCCGCATTTCAATCTGTTGTCAGTGACGCCCACATGGTGTCAATGCGGCCTTGCTTTTTGCCTCTTCGCTGACACTATTAGCGCTGTGCTCAGCTTGAAAAAAACGCTACGTTTGTTTTGAAACGGGTTCTGCTACTCGGCCCAGCGAACCCAAGAAAAAACTCGCTGTAGGGCTTTTTTGATGCCCGCACGGGTGCCTTATTCAAAGGAGCACTGCATTACGCAGGCTTTGCGCGCAAACAGTCGCTAAAGGCTGATAAAAGTCATTCGCGGGTGACTTGGAATGACCGAAGCCCTCGACCCGGACTTTCAGCAGGCTGGGGTGCGGATGCATGTTGCTGCTCGGAGTCCGGATAGTTAGAACTGATAGAAGTAAGTGGTGCCGTAGATTATGCGATTGCCCATCTCAGTCCATACGCTTCGATGCCAACAGGCGGCACCCGTGTTTGAGTCCTTCTTGACTTCATCGTTGATCACGTCGTGAACTTCCTTTGTGATCCAAATTGGGTATCCATGCTTTCCAGCGAGCTTTGCTGCATGATTTGCCGCGCGGCCAATCCAAACGAGATCGTTGTCACCACGAACGCCGATACTTGCAGCTTGAATTGGACTTACGTCTAAATGTTGGGTGAATAGGGCAACTTGTCAGCCGCAGCCAGATCATTCTTTTTAGCCCAAGTGTGTGCCGTCACTAGGCATATGGCCAAAACACTGCCGGCAAGCCACATTGCAAACAAGCGCAGATTCAGCCCAACCCGGCTTGCCAAGTGAATGTGAATCAATGCGGTCAGCGTTATTAGTACAGCATTTGGAATGTTGTGTATGTCAGTGGGCCATGGCCAGCCCAAGTTAAAGAACATCCACGGCAAGGCGTAGTTGAGAACCGCTGCATCTATGAAGGACGCACCAGCTGCAATGATGGTGTGTTCAGCAAGCATTGTTCGACCTTGTTCTTGCCAAGTTACCCAAGACCAGGCACTGATCCAACAAGCCAAGATGGCGATTTCCTCTACCATCAGCTTAGTGATGAATGCTGTATCGGCGGCGCTGCTGTAGATTGGCAAATAGACCCATAGTTGAGCTGCCAGCCAAGCCAGGATGAAAGCGGGTGCGGCTATGAGAGGTCTTGACATCATGGTTTAGCCTTCGGGGTAAAGCTCAGGCTGTCCATACTTTTCAGCAAGATGGCGCGTGCGCTTTGATCATCAAAGCCAGACATGCCGATGGCCACCAGCAATGCATCTTGGCCTGAAACCAAGGGCGTATATCGAAATCGATAGTCAAACAAGCCCGGGAGTTTTTCGACTGCACGTCTGCATGCATGCAGTTGAATTGGCAAATCAAAACGCCCCCTTAGGCGTTGCTCCGTGCAATTCCAAGAGGCAGTAGGACCATCGTATCTTTGACGTTGCGCAGGCGGGTTAATTGATCTTCAACCAATCGTGCCAGGCCGTGTGAGCTCATTTTTTCGCTGTTGAACCAAAAACTGCCCATAACGATGTGGCCCGCGTTCTGTTGGTCCGAGATGTATAAACTTGATGAGGAGTCGCACCGCTGATCAACTCTTTTGTAGTGGTCATTCGGTGTGTCTTTACGAGCGGCAGAGCAGGGTTGATCTCTAGAAATATCGCCTCTCACCTGAAAAGGACCAAGTCGCCGAACGCTGTGTGTCGGAAGATCAAACCGCATCACGATTTGTTGATTGAATGCGCTGACTTGGCGTGCAATGTCCTTGCGTAGGTCATCTAAACTGGGTGACTTTTGAGGAGTGTTTCTGCGGATCAGTTGACCCACAGCCTCTGCAGGGACTGCCAGTCCCACTAACTGGTATTTAGTACTGGTGGCCACATTCACACCAATGACCCGACCATCTGCGTCTAAGGTCGGCCCACCACTCATACCGCCATTGATAGCACCGCTGAAAATGATCAATGGCGTTGAGGTTTTGTCTGTGACGCCGTTAAACGTACCCGTCACGATGCTGTGTTGATAACCGCCTGGCTTGCCCATGGAATAGCCCGATTCACCACGGTCGGGCAAAGTCTCACGCAATTCCAACAAGGGGACCCGCAGGGCTTGTTCAACCTTCAAAATGGCCAAATCATTTTGAATGTCGACAGCCAGGATTTCGGCCTTGAGATCGCCTTGATCCATCGACACAATTTGCAGTGTGTGATCGTCCGGCTCAAAAATGGAATCTGAGATGGCGTGGTAGTTGGTGATGACCCAATCTTTTCGGTGGGTCACAAACCCACTGGCCACGGAAGAAACGCCCAAGTTGGTCCGATTTTTCGTTACCACTTCAACGACAGACGGACGGATGCGCTCGTAGAGTTGGCGAGAATTGGGTGGCGCTGCGAATGCAGTGATCGAAATTGTGCACAGAAGCAATATGGCCAAAAAGGGAGAAACAAGCCTGTTCGGCAAATGCATGGCCAAAACTCACAAAATTATCAATACTGGGATGGTAGTGGATGTGTGGGCTCACGGGATGAGCCAGGAGCGATTTTTCCCTTGTCTGAGCAATCGCTTTACGCCTGCTGGGACGGGGAGCATTGGGTGATCATGCGCCGAGTCAATATTGAAGAATGGCATTTCCCCAAATTCCTAGACACTTTTCACAGCGCAGTGTGACTCTCCCCCTCGAACTCATGAGATCAGATTTAGGGGATGACTGCAATGCACCGAAAGCAGCAGCTCGCTTCTTGTTGGAAAGTCTGGCGGTGCCAAATAACGGTCTTTGCCCATTAAGCCTTCGTGATCGTGCGGGATCTGAAACAACTTTTGCTTTCGTTGATTCTCAAGTCCGGTCCCAAGACCACTAATCAAGATGCCTACGGTGGTTCAAGTCATCAATTTTCTGTATTGAATAAAGCCACTCTTGTCGGCAATCTTGTCGTACAAGTGCATGGCATCGCTGTTGGTCTCGTGCGTGAGCCACCACACACGGCTGCCGCCTTGCGCTTTTGCTACCGCATACACATGTTCGATCAATGCGCGTCCCACGCCTTTTCCGCGCATTTCCGGCGCTGCGAACAGGTCTTGCAGGTAAACGTAGTCCCCTTCAGTCCAGCAGCTGCGGTGAAAGATGTAATGCACCATTCCAATCAAATTGCCGTCAACCTCTGCGACTGCGCAATACATGGGTTCTGCAGGATCCAAAAAGCGTGACCAGGTTGTGTCCGTCGTTGCTTCCGCGATGTTGGTCTTATAGAAAACTTGGTAACCCTTCCAAAGGGTTACCCATTGCGCGAAATCATCTTCGTGAGCCATTCGGATTTTCATATGTTCTCCTTGGGATTATTAAATTTTTAAACAATTAAATTATCTCGTGCCATAAGCAAAATGCCACTCAGTCAATAAACCTGCCGCCAGTAATGCAGACGCAACTGCGTCAGCCCTTATGACCCTGGATATTGCAGGGTTGTAGTCTCCAACCCACATCGCCACAACGATGAAACTGGCTGCGCTGAGCAAACCGGTAACCAGCACAGTGATGCGAATAGATGGCAAAGCAATGGCCAGTAGCATCAATAGACCCAAGATGCCAAACAACAGGGCTCGATGCTGCAACAATATGGCGACATTCGAGTCAACCACCTCGATGCCATAAAGTTGGGTCAGCGCAGCCGAGCCTGAAACACCATAAACCGGTATCAGGTGGATGATCCCAGATACAAGGAGGGCAATGGTGGAACCGTATTCAAGCAGCTTAGTCATGACAAAAATGAAGTGCAATTTGGATGCAGACATCCTGCCTGCTTCCCCAGCCAAGTGCTTTCAAGAATCGCCTGTCTTGCCTCGGATTTGTATCGCGCCAGCTCGTGCAATGTACGTGGGGCCGGGTCTGCAACTTGAGCCGCACAGCAACGCAGCGGCCACGATCGCGATCGCGCTAAAAGAGTCTTTTTCGCTTCGAACGTTCAAGCCGCCAAGCGGCTGGTCTGAATGGCGCTCCTGCATGTCTGCGCTCATTCCCTCCGAGACACTTCATCACATCAAGAGCGACGGACCCTTGGCTTTCCTTTACTTGGATCCAGTCACCGATCGCCAACATCCGCTCACTCAAGAGGCTTTGGATCGAGGTCGAGCCCAGTTGCTTCAAATGGACCCAAAATTCGGTATCCACGACGCCTTTGGGGCGTTTGATATACAGCCCCAGCGGGCACGCGATGCGCGTATCGAAAGGGTCGTCCTGGAAATAGAAAAACGACCTGCCGCTTTTGGGCGACTGGCCGAAGCAGCCGAACTGGCCTGCTTGTCTCCATCACGCTTCAGGGCGCGGTTTCAAGTAGCAGTAGGTTTCCCACCAATAAATCGAGCGATTGCTGGGTCAGCCCATATGGCTGCCAGTGCAGGAAAGTCATCGAGACGATGAGCACGCAAAATCAGTCGGTCGGTTTCAATAACGGGTGCGCCCATGCTATTTAGTTCCAGTTGCTACATTTCAGATGGGAAATCTACTACTGCTTAGATAGAACGTTGATCGACCGCTTATCTCTTTGACTGAAAGCCGCTTCTGGCCGCCAGTGGGAAATCTTCAGTGATCCGATGTCTGCAACCGCTGCATCATCGCCACCCAAGGCAGCGCCCCGACCGTTCGCTTTGGGTCGAAAAGTCACTCTTGTGCAACCTGGCAGGAGCAGAGGTAGCTTCAAACCACGCACCACGCTGGTCTATTTTTTCTGCACTTTGATTGAACCTAAGGCCTCTACCCGGTCTTCGGAAATATCCAGAGCCACGCCCATGGCTATAACCTCGCTGGCAGATAAACCAAACATGCTTTTGAAAGCACTGCTCAGATGAGCAGAACTTGAGAACCCGGATTCAATCGCTGCGGTGGTCAAACTTTGGCCTTGGGCGACAGCGCGCATGACGATCGCCATGCGTCGCCACATGCGATAACGACGAAACGGCAAGCCTTCGTCGCGGGAGGAGTGCTGGGCGAGGCTTCTTCGCTATATCGGGCACTGGGAGTTACTTGGCTTTGGCTTCTGGGCTGTGCAATGGAAGGACGGTACTCAGCTCATTGGCGAGGTAGGCTTTGCGAACTGGGAGAAAGACATAAGTCCTTCCCTGGATGGCCTGCCGGAAGGAGGTTGGGTGGTCCAGCTTCAATTGCTCTGGAGACTTAGGTTTGACGAGTTCGTTGATCCGCATATTTTTATTTATGAGCAGATCGAAATTGAGGGGACGAGATGTCGTCTTTTTGCTAAATAAATATAGAGAAAGGAGAGCAACTATGCGATTTAACGAAATAGTCAGTGCGGACGATCAACTTGCTCTTTGGCGATTGATTTCAGACAACGTTTGGTCAGCTGTGCTGGCCCAGGCCAAGGAGCAGGAAAGGCTCAAGGCGCAAGCTGCAGCCACCCCCAAGCCTAAGAGGATCAAGCCTAAAAAGATTGTTCCGAAAAAGCCACCAGCCCCCAAGCCAAAACCACCAGCCCCGAAACCACCCCCACCCAAAAGTCCAGGACCCCAGCAGGCGAGAGTAGTGACCCCCAACAGACCCCCACCACTGCCCAGCTCACAGCCAGTACTCAGGCCCACACATTCAAAGCAGCTTCAGCCAGGCCGATGCCTATGGATTGCAGCAACAAGCGATGGGGTCAAGCCAGGCCAACTTGCCACGATAAACCGTCGAAAGACCCGAAAACGCGGGGTTTTGGCCCCGAATATGGCCGTTTTTAAAATCTTTGGTCATGGGGATGACAGGCATAGCAAAAATGGTTTCTGCATACCCACGGGCAAAGTCTGTTGGCTCTATTGGGTATTCATTAAATCGGGCATCTTGCAACGCGTAAAACAAGCGCTACACGGCTGATTTGGATTCCGGTATCGACACGGTTCCAAGGCCTATATGAGTGGTGTTTTAGGGCTTATTTGGTGCAGGAAACTTATTGGATTTTCTGTCCAGATCGACCTGAAAATTCGTCTAAATCCGGTTGTCCATCTGCGTCTTTGACAGTAAATTTGTTGGGTGCAAATTGACTATTTTTGAGCATGAGTGACGGCAACTTTGAGATTGTTAAATCAACTTCTGAAGCCGTCTTGCGGCGGTTGGTTCGGGTAAGGGGTGTTGACTTTGATGAGTCGTTCGTTGCAGAGCTCATTGGCAACTATTTCATCCGCAAAGAAATGCATGCCGAACCCAAAATTTCGGATGCCGTGGCGATTTACCTCCATGAAAGTGATGCAGGTGACGGCCGTAAATTCAAGGGCGATGTCTTGCATGTTTTCAGGCGCTTTTCGTCCTTGGTGGGTGATTTGAACCTATGTGATCTACGTTATGTGCATGCATGCATTTTTCGTGACCATTTGCTGAGTTTGGGTTTGAAACCTGTGACAGTCCGCAAGCAAACGGCGATCTTGAACGCCATGCTCAATGTGGCATTCAGATGCCTAGACATCGACAGATTGAGCCCATTTCGAGCACTGAAAATTTCCGGCGAGGACGAGCGCAGGCCAATGCCTGTCATTACCCATGACTTGTTGCTGGCAGTCAAAAAAAAGTTGATGACGCGGTTCAAGCCCTACAAATTGATTGGACTGATCCAGTTGAATACGGGCTTGCGACTGTCTGAACCTGTGTACGCCCGCGTTGAGGATTGTGTTTTTGATCACCCGATTCCGCACATTTGGATCCGTAAAAATGCACTTTCCAATCGAAAGAACAAGAGCAGCATCCGGGCGGTACCGTTGGTAGGGGTGTCGCTGTTTGCAGCCAAGCGACTGGTGGAGATGGCAAAGTGCGAAGGTAGTGAATGGCTGGTGCCGCAGTATGCCCACTACCATGGCAGCAACAGTTGCTCGGCCATCATGAGCAAATACCTGGCCGACCTAGACTTCAGAAGTCACATGTTCCGTCATGCCCTGATCGACAGGATGAAAGCCTGTAATGACATTCCCACGCGTTTGGCCGAGAGCATCACAGGCCACTCAAGTGGTGGATCTGAGTTCAATAACTACGGCACGGTGGGCTACACGCTTGAGCAGAAGCTTGATGTTTTAAACCGGATTGCGGTCTAGTTTCATGCGAATCAGACCGCAGCTTCTTGTTTTAATTCGGACAGCTCTGCATAGATCGCCTGTTGTAGATCGCTGTCAATCGGCGACAGGAAGTCTCTCAATATCCTTTCTGCATGCCGATCGAGTTCGACGGATAGGTTTTCCGCTGCCCAGCTGATGAAAATCGCCCAAATTGGGGCTCCAGAGCCAGCAGCCTTCATGTGCTTTGTGATCAACCACTCCATGTAGTTGGCTTGGTTCGTTCGAAGGCATGCGGCAAGTGCAGATCTGAATCTCGTGTGCGTCAGGGCTACTTGATTGAAGCTGCTCAGCAATTCATGAACTGGGTTGTTTGTTATGGTCTTACTGGCCAGGATGGCCTTCAGCTCATCTGATGTGCCCTGTGGTTTTTTGACCGTGTGAGTACTTTGTGGCTGTTTATTAGGCGTACTGACGATGTCCTTGAATTTCTGTACGAATGTTTTGACGGGCTTTGAATCGGAGGACGACTCTTGTTTTCTCAGAAAAGCCGGTATCTCAATGTCATCCATGCCTGCGTTAGCCATCCCATCAACTCGGGCGGCAGAATGTGACCGATTTGATCGCCACATGGCCGGAACTGACATGCTCATATCGATTCGAGATTCAGCTATGAAGGGTACGTTGTCACAACCAGTGCGCATGACTTGAAGCGAAGGGGCTTTTCTTGAATACGCAATGGCTCCGTTACCACTCCATCCGGCAGCCAACATAGGTCTTACCTGGTGTAACTCCGGCAAGTCGTCTGCTTTCTCGTTTTCAGCTCTTTCGTGAACAAGAATTAAATTGGTTTCGCTGGTGACCAATTGATATTCGACAGCGAGTCGCTCTCGCTCTTTGGCTTTTGTTAAATCATTCAAGCGCAATGCAGCTGCAATGCGAGAGAGGTCAAGGCTTTCATCCCAAATCACGGGGCAGGGGGTAGGTTCACCGTTGGGATATACGGTCTGGACCACTTTCAGTTCATCCAGCGGGCTGCCTTGAGTATTGATTTGCGTCCATGACATCAAGGAGCTGCCTGCTGCTGCATGGCCCTTTGATTTGGATTGCCAGACGATAGGCGCTTTGCAAGTGACTTCTTGTTCGATGGCCTGCGTTTGCCGAATCTGGATCAACAGGCGCTCGACGGCTTTTTGCATGCTTTCACGGGGTGTCACCATTTCGCTTGCGCCACCCGTGACGTCTGCCATGTCCTTGAGCAGACTTTCTGATGGCGCTGAGCCCACGCCCACGGCATAAATGCGTTGCCCAGAGGCGCGCACTGTGGCGATGATTTCTTCAATGTTCCAGACCTCGCCGTCAGTGATCAATAAGATCACCGCATTTTTGGATTCTTCGGGTGAGCCACTTTGAATGGCGATGACCTCTTTCAACGCGTCATCAATTTCGGTACCGCCCAAATCCGCATTCAAGCGACGCGATGACGCTTTCAAAAGTTGACGGTAAATGAGTGTGCAAGGCTTAAGTTCGGAATGGTCGTGGTGGACACTGCTGCCAAACCGCGTAAACGAGACTTGGTCCGTATTGTTAAGCTGTCCAAACAGCCAATTGAGGCAGTCTTTGGCTTGTTCAATGCTGTCGCCCTGCATGGATCCAGAGCAGTCGACCAGTACCTTGATAGAGATAGGGTGCTGCTTTTCATAGCCGGTTGGACGGTACACACCGCCAGTCAATACCTTAGCCTCTCCTGGGCGAGCCGAGTCATGAGCTGCGACTGCGAAGTTCATGTCGCCAAGACGGTCAATAACCAAGACGAAGTCACGATCCAACCATGCAGCACCCTCTAACTTCAAGCTGCATTGATTGCCCTGAGGGCTCAGTTGGATTTCATGGCTGGGGCTGTAAACCGTGCCTTGGCTCAGGTTCTCAGACAGTTCAAGATTCAGAAACAGCCGATGTTCGGCCTGTGGATTGGCTTCAGCTTGTTGGTGCAGCTTCAAGCCCGCAGCCGATGCATCCCCGTATCGCGGTGCAATGGTTGTTGGCAGACTGAAACGGATCGCACCATCTTCGGCTTTTAGGATTTGAGCGTAGTCAAGTTCAATGACCACCTCATCCCCTGTCTGTATGTTGCCGATATTGGCCGTGTACAGGTCTTTACCTGACCGCTCCAGCATGACTGGCAAGTCACCGCTGCTGATGGCCTCTTCATATTGCGCTTCAGCCACTTTCTTGGGCTTGACGGTTCCGGTCATGCTTTTGCCGTTCAGTTCCACTCGCATGCCCAAAAGGACGCTTTGCCATCCCAGAGGGAAGGTGTAGACGCATTCGACGTTGTCATCCGACCAGTTCTTGTAAACCTGGCGAACCTTGATCTGGGCCACCAAGCCATTGAGGCGTCCAGTCACATGGGCCGACACCAACCCAATGTTGGCTTCCATGTCCTGGGCGTGCAGTCCAATTTGTTTTTTATTCGCTTGCATTGATTTCTTCCCAGGTGGTGAGGACGGAACGGACAAATAGACGGAGTTTTTCAGGCGACAGACCAGCGATTTGAGGCTCTAAATGCAGTTCAACGCCGGGGGCCATGAATACCTTACTGATGACAGAGATGTCTCCAGCAGTTTTTGGCGGGGCCGGAGGCGTAGCGATGCCATGCATCAGTTGCTTGATGCGTTCCAGCGGCGTGCCCTGATCAGCCATAGCCCGAACCTTCAGCACCTGATCCAAGTGCTTTTGGGTGTAGCGAGCGTGTTTGCGGTCGCCCTCATGACGGTCAACCAGCCCGAGCTGTATGTAGTAACGGATCGTGCGCAGCGGCAAATCGGTCAGTGCGCTGAGTTGGTCCAGGGTGAAAGTGGTGTCCATGCACCTATGATACAGTTAAACTGTCAGTTGAGTGCTGGCAGATGAAAACATGATGTTTGTCAAAAGATGAGCCACAATCAAGATTCATTGAATCAGACTGAACAAATCATGCATGAAGAGTCATACTGCTTTGTGCCGCTTGCTAGCCGCCGTCATAAAGCTTAATTTATTTACCTAAATTATTTTCTGTAACATTCAAAACTTTTGAAATTCAAGTTCATGAAAAAAAATTCATTTCAGAAATCATCTTTTGGTTCAATGTATTATATATTGAACAACGGAGTTTGTTATTTTTCTGTCAGAAGACGAGGTTTGGAGGAGACATTAACGAAAGTTAAGAAATATAACGATTCCAAAAATGGAAAAATTAATTCTGAATTGGATCATTACCTATTTGTGGAGCATGAAATTGAAAAAAATGAAGAGTTATTAAATTATTTTTTAAAAGTTTACTCATCATCTCAAGACTTTATTCGTGACAAATACTTCGCATTTCAACTTAATCCTAAATTGCAAGGTGATCTTGAAATACTTGCTGATGTACTTGTTTGTATTGACCATAATAAAGGAGATACAACTAGCTCAGTGAATTACAATGGAAATGATGTTCAAACATCATTGTTAATTTGGAATAAGAAAAAAGGAATTTCTAAGTTTTTCAGTAGTTCTAATCAAGGCAGTTTGGTATCATCATTGCCTCTTGCTACTGTAATTTCTTTTGTTGCTGAAAATAAATCCATAACCTTTAAAACAAAAAACGGTGAGTTTTTTCAGTACGGAAATCAGTCGTCCATAACTGAAGATAACTACGATCGGCTTTACGATCAAAACCAAGTTGACTTTTATGGATAATTTTGGTGCTAAAGCCAAATCAAACTAGTGTCCGACTCTTGACTGAATCAATATCGGCTGCTAACATTTCTTGCAGAAGAACGGGTTTAAAGTCTTAGGGACGGGCTCCGAATGAAGGGTAAGCTGGGTAAATTTGGTGCTGGTGCTAACCCCTTTATAATCAAATTAGAGAAGTTGCTTAATTTTGTGAATTTTATGAAAAATCCATTTAGTACGATTGAACAGCTCGCTCAAGAGGCAATCAATAGACACTATAATCTATTGGTGATAGAAAGTTGCGTAAAAGATTTAATTGGTCAAAACATCCGCTTTGGAAAGTCTATTAAAACCTGTGCGTACAGAAGGCATTTGTCGCATTCATTTTCAGTTCTAACTGTTAGTCAGAAAACGGCAGCAAACTATATAACAGCCATTGTGGCAGCTGTTAATGATGGAGTTCCTTTTTCGCTATCTTCAAGTAAACGTTCTATCAGAAGAAATTTTTCTGTTTTATAGTAAACAAGCGTTGCATTAATAGATTTCATTTGATATTTAAAAATATAATTTTTCTTTTTTATTTTAGTTGTGTGGTTGCAATTTTTACTTCAAAAATTTATTAATGCATTTGCCATTTAATGAGGTAAGAGACATATCTTGCCTTGAATAAAAATTTTAATATTTTCCATTGAAAAATAGAAATACTATAGATTTCGGTAAGAGCTGTAACGCCATTGATCAAGGTGCATAAAATATCGTATAGATTTCTTGTATCTTTTTTTAATAAAAATATTTAATTGACTGCTAGCTTTTCAACAATTACTCAACCATAGCAGTCGCAAAAGATGGTTGCATAAAAGCTTTATAAGCTTAGTTTAAAAGCGATCAATGGCAGGGGCATACGCCTTTACGGTCTTTAGCCAAGATGCAATAAGGTAGACAATTTTTATTGGTAAAACTGTATATACATTGACCGGCTCGAACCAAAACTCTATATACATTGAACCGTTTCTGAGCCACAATGACATCGTGAGAGGTGCTTAAAAAAGCAGCACCGTAAAAAGAAATGACACTGGTTTACAGCTGGATTCACAGAAGTCGTATTTTAATACCACTTTATAATTACATGGGTATACTACTAGTATACTACTTTGACCCTGTTGAAAACAGCTAAGTTGTTGTTTTTAAACGGGAAAATGGTGAAATGTTGGCGTTTTCACACTGCAGGGGTCGCAAGTTCGAAACTTGCATCGCCCACCACAAAATTCCCAATGAAATCAAGCACTTAGAGGAAACTCTAGGTGCTTTTTCTTTGGTTCAAAGTAGTATGGTCCGGGTTTACTACTTTTCATAGATTTTTCGATGTCTTTTCATAGATTTCGGAACAGCCAAACAAGCCTAATTCAATGTCTAAACAATGATGCCTGCGTGGTGTCAATGTCGCATTGTTTTTTGCCACTGCGCATACACAGCTAGCGCTGTGCTCAGCTTGGAAAAAACGCTACGTTTGTTTTGAAACGAGTCCAGCTACTCAGTCCAGCGAGCCTTGGTATCCCTCCGACCCGGTTGCTGTGCCAAGCTCAAAACAAATCTTAAAACCACCATGCCA
The DNA here is from genome assembly GCF_040400975.1 of Limnohabitans sp. Classification (GTDB taxonomy): domain Bacteria; phylum Pseudomonadota; class Gammaproteobacteria; order Burkholderiales; family Burkholderiaceae_C; genus Limnohabitans_A. The sequence continues at coordinate 177,707 of NZ_JBBAPF010000002.1, forward strand.
CCGCATACGGGATCAACATGGCCCCTGCAATGCCATGCAGCCCCATGCCCAAGCTGGCATAGGCACCAGCCTCGGCGTTCACGCTGAAAGCGCGTGAGGTACCAATGCCGTGCGCGGCCACGCCCAGGGCAAAGCCGCGTTGCCACCAGGCCGTCACGCGCAGGGCGTCGAGCACATAGCGGCCAAGCACCGCGCCCAAGATGCCTGTACCCACCGCAAAGATGGCGGTCAGGGTGGGTGAGGCTTGCACCCGCTCGGCAACGCCCATGGCAATCGGTGCGGTGACCGACTTGGCCACCAGACCGCGCACCAGCGCTTCGTCCACACCCAGCCAACGCGCCATGCCCACCGCCGTCAGTACCGAAGTCACGCCGCCCGCCATGAGCGACAGCAGCAACACACCCATGCGCCCCTTGAGCGAGGCAAAGCCCTTGTAAATCGGAATGGCCAGCGACACCGTGGCCGTGCCCAGCAAGAAGTGCACAAACTGCGCGCCTTCAAAGTATTGCGCATAGGGCATGTCGATCACGCTGATGCCGATGCACACCAGCACCACCGCAATCAGCACCGGGTTGGCCAGTGGGTTGCGCTGGCTGCGCTCGTACAAGGTCAGGCCCAGCAGGTAAGCGCTGAGCGTGAGCACCAAAGCCAGCAGCGGGCTGCCCGAGAGATAGACCCAAATGTCCGAGATGGGCGGCAGGGTGTTGTTCATGGCGCGCTGTCCTTTTTGGCGAACAGTTTGAGCACCAAGGCGGTCACCGCCACCGTGGCCACCACGCTCAGCACCAGCGCCGCTGTGATGGCCCATGCGTTGGCCTGCAACACCGGCAAATACAGCACCACACCCACCGATGCAGGAATGAACAACAGCCCCAGGTGCTGCAAAATGCCGCTGCCCACCAGGTCCATGGACGCAGGCACATGACCGCGCAGGGCCAAAAACGCCAACAGCAAAACCAGACCCAGCACGGGCCCTGGGATGAAGGGCAGGGCGAACTTGGACAGCAGCTCGCCGAGGGCTTGGAAGAGGAAGAGTTGAACGAGGCCTTGGATCATGGCCTCAGTGTAGGTCAGGGGGCGAGAGGCTGCGACCGTGGAAACAGTGCGAACACTTTTGCGCCCACCACAGCCAATGCGCGCCAAGGCCCGATGGCCGCCGCCCCTGGGCAATTACCTCGAAGATCGCTTGGTATTGCCGAGTTTTTCTTTCCATTTTGGTATCAGTTTGCTTTATAGGTACGCTGATCATGGCAGCGAAAAGGCATTGTGCCAATTTCTTATTGCGAATAAAATATCATTAGCATTAAATCGCATGAAATATCTAACCCAAGCCCCAAGTCCATGACTACCCCCAAACCAACACGCTTGCCCGTGACCGTACTTTCAGGTTTCCTGGGCGCAGGTAAGACCACATTGCTCAACCATGTATTGGCCAATCGTGAGGGGCTGCGTGTGGCGGTCATCGTCAATGACATGAGCGAGGTGAACATTGATGCGGCCCTGGTAGACCAAGCCGCAAACAATGCGGGTGCCGCTTTGTCTAGAACAGATGAAAAACTGGTCGAAATGAGCAACGGTTGTATTTGCTGCACGTTGCGCGAGGACTTGTTACTTGAGGTCAGAAAATTGGCAGCTGAAGGCCGGTTTGACTACTTGCTGATTGAATCCACTGGCATTGGCGAGCCGCTACCCGTGGCTGCAACATTTGACTTCACTGATAAGGATGGCAACTCATTGAGCGAAGTTGCCAGTATTGACACCATGGTGACCGTGGTGGACGCATTCAACTTGCTGACCGACTACAGCAGCACCGATTTGCTGGAGCAGCGTGGTGAAACGGCTGGGCCAGAAGACACCCGAACCTTGGCTGCCCTATTGGCTGAACAGATTGAGTTTGCCGATGTCGTGGTGGTCAACAAGATCGATAAAGTAGACGCAACGCGACGTGATGAAGTGGTATCCGTAGTCAAAGCCTTGAATCCGGTCGCGAAAATCATCTTTTCAGACCATGGTCGCATTGAGCTCAAAGAGGTACTTGGAACAGGGCTCTTTGACATGGAGCGCGCCAGTCAGATGCCAGGATGGGTGCACGAATTGGAAGGTCGGCATACGCCAGAGACCGAAGCCTATGGCATCGAGAGTTTTGTCCTCAGAAGCCGGGAGCCACTGCACCCGTGGCGATTCTCTACCTTCATGGAGTTGCCATTGCCGGGACTTCTCAGGGCCAAGGGCTATGTCTGGTTGGCCAGTCGCCCCGATTGGGTTGTGAGCTATTCGCGAACAGGCAACACGGCCACGCATGAGCCCGTGGGCCGCTGGTGGGCGGCTGCGCCCAGAAGCAGTTTGCCTGCTGTGGGCAGCGCAGAGCGCCGCGACATTGATGCGCGCTGGAAGCAGCCACATGGGGATCGGCTCAATGAAGTGGTTTTTATTGGTCGCCAGATGGACCGTGCAGCCATCGAGCAGGCTTGGAAGGCCATGCATCTGAACTTCACCGAGACACGCAAGGGCCAAAAGGGCTACGCAGGTTGGACCGACCTGCCTGACCCATTTCCAGAGTGGCAAAGAACTGAGGCGCTTGCATGAAGAAGCAGTTGTTGCCTCAGAGCTGCGAAAAGCGATCGGTCTTGCCCAGATTGTTGCCACGAGTCAAGAAGCAAGATTGAAAAGGAAATCACCATGTCGCTGATCCCCGTCACCATCCTCACCGGCTTCCTGGGAAGCGGTAAAACCACCTTACTCAACCGCATCCTCAAAGAGCAACACGGTCACCGCATCGCTGTGATCGAAAACGAGTTTGGCGAAGCCGGTATCGACAACGACTTGCTGGTGCAAGACGGCGATGAGCAGATCGTCGAGATGAACAACGGTTGCATTTGCTGCACAGTGCGCGGCGACTTGGTGCGCATTCTGGGCGAATTGCATGCAAAGAAGTCATCAGGCACACTGCATTTTGACCGCGTGATCATCGAAACCACCGGGCTTGCAGACCCCGCACCCGTAGCCCAGACATTCTTCGTTGACGAAGACATTGTTCAGCACTATTTGTTGGATGCCATCGTGACCATGGTAGATGCCAAACACGCCCCGCAGCAACTCGACGAACACCACGAAGCGCAAGAACAAGTAGGCTTTGCTGACCGCATCCTGATCACCAAAACCGATGTCGTCACGCCCAGTGAAGTTGCACGGTTGCGCCAACGGCTTGTGAAAATGAACCCCCGCGCAAAAATCGCCGAAGCCCAGCATGGAGTGGCTGCCATCAACGACTTGCTTGACATCCGTGGCTTTAACCTCGGCGCCATTCTGGAGATCGAACCCGACTTCCTGACCGATGTCGATCATGAGCACGACGACGATGTGAGTTCATTTGTTTTTCGAGAATCACGCCCGCTTGACATGGTTCGGATCGAAGATTTCCTTGGCAGCATTGTGCAGGTCTATGGAACTCAACTGATGCGCTACAAAGGTGTGCTGAACATCTTGGGCATCAATAAACGGGTGGTGCTTCAAGGGGTGCACATGCTCATGGGCAGCGACTACGGCAACGCCTGGAAACCTGGTGAAACGCGGGAGAGCAAATTGGTCTTCATTGGTCGAGACATGCCCAAGGAAGTCTTGCTCAAGGGTTTGGCGCAGTGTGTGGCAGGCGAGGTTCAGTCAGTATGAGCGAACAAACGTCTGCCCCTCAGGTTGATGCGTTTTCGGCTCAAGCGCAGTTTTTTCATCACTCGGTGTCTCGATGGCTTGAACGCAAAGACGTCACCATCGCATGCGGACGTTGGTCAGACGGTGCAATTTCAGAGATTATTCCGGACGGTCAAGCCAAACTGTTACCAGCCATCTACGACGGTTGTTTCAACGGTGTTCGGGAAGTGCGTTTGGAGGGGCAGTCGCATCACTTGCACGTTGATTTTGGCCGAATACACAAACTGGCCTATACAGTTGCTCCCAGCGTTTGCCTGAACTTCAAGCCCTCGTTCGAAATGCGCTTGCTCACCCTGGGTGCGGGTGGTGCACCGACAGATCGCTGGCTTGTATCCTTGATGCTGGAAACACCCTATTCAGAGGACCAGTTAAACGAAGATATTGCCTTGCAGTTCCTCGTTCAAGCAGTGCAAGAGGCAAGGGAGCGCCCCGATCTGGTGGAGGTGCGCATTGATCCAGAGGTGCAGGTTGGTCCTATTGGCCCTCAGTTGTTAAACCTCTTGGGCAAAGCTGTTGGGCATGGTGAAGGCGTTGATTGGGACACAGCCCTTGCCGCCATTTCAAGCCCAGCCCTTCCTGAACTTGCACCCTTTGACCCACCACTACTGCCCTTGCTGCGTAAGGCGCTGGCTTTGCGTGATGCCTCATTGGTCATCTTCCGCGACAGAACCTTGATTGAGTTCAAGACAGAGCGGCTTGATGGCATCCACCGCTATGAGGAGGCGGGTCATATTTCCTGGCAAATTGGCGACCAACACGATCACCATTGCCACCTGTCGCTCAGTGTTATCACCAAGGTGTTGTTCTCCGCAGAACCAGTCAGTTGCCAAGGAGGTGGATTGAACTACACGGTTTGGTTTTTGACCTCGGGGCCATGCGGTAATCCCTATCGTCGAGACGGCTACTTTTCCATTGTTTTGAACCGACCCTATAGCGGTCGGCAACCGCGAACAGAAGTTATCGAACCTGTGCTGGAACTGTTTCGTCTTTTTCAGCACGAAAGCTGGGTCGAAGCTGATGAGACCTTCATTCGAGTTGTGCACGAAGGCCCGCCAGAGCGCCCAACGCGCACTGAATTAAACGATGCCCCGACTTAGCCGAGATGACGCATGGCGCGTGGTTTCTGCTTTGCGCCAATTGACGGTTCTGGACCCAGTGACAGCAGCCGATCTGGACGTCGCACGCGTGATCAATCGCTTGTCACATCGCGCCTGTCAGTCAAGCGGTGGATCCATGCCCGTGACAGCCCGCTTGCATCACCCTGATGTGGAGGTACAACATGACAAACCACCAACAAACCATTGTCGAAAAAGTCGATGAATCGGCTGAAATTCACTTGAACGTCAGTATCCATGCTGGATGCCTTGAAGATCTGCACGTTCAAACAGCGTCGCAGGAGGTTCGGCTCGGTGTCGAGCCTGCAGTATTGCAATCCATCGCTGAAACGGGCGTTGCAATCTCTGTCTGGCAGCGTGGGGTTCGCAATGATTGGCAAGCGTGGTTAACGCAGTTGCCAAGCCAAACACTGCCGTGTTGCCGCCTTCAAGTTTCCTTGGATGAAGCAATCCCTGCGCTGCAAGCTGCCTGTGATGCCAGTGGCACGCCGCATGGCCAGTCAAGAAACGATTTCGTAGAAGACATTGCAAAACTGATCCAAATTTTTTTAACGCAGGCAGCTTGCGACAAGGTGCAACTGCGTCTGGACGTCATCACGGACAATGCGTGCAAAAAATGGCACCGTGATTGCACACCGCTGCGCATGGTATGTACTTATCGTGGCCCAGGCACCATGTGGGTGCCCTCAGACTTTAGCAGGCAGACTTTAGAAAAGTCAGAGGATGAAGTGCCATGGGCATCGACCATGAAGACCGGTGATGTGGCGTTCTTTAAAGGGTGCGGCTGGCCGGGGCAGGCGCATGAAGGCGGTGTTGTGCATCGCTCGCCAAGCATCACCGGCCAAGGGATTGCCCGTCTGGTGCTCGTTCTTGATGCTGCCAGGGAATCGATGACCAGGAGCACATCATGAGTACAGAAATACTGATCTGCGTTCTGTGTCGCCCAGCTGACTTGCCACGGGAACATCCTCGGCCTGGACGCGCACTGCTGGAGGCGGTAGAAAACATGGCTTTACGTGATGGGCTGAGTTTTCCGATACGTGCTGTGGAATGTATGAGTGGTTGCAACAGGCACTGTACGGTTTCCCTACAGGCGCATGAAAAATTCACCTACATGTTTGGGGGTCTTGCCGCTGATGAAACAAGCGCTGAACAGATTTTGGTGTGTGCTCAGTTGCACCAAAACAGCGCTGATGGCTTGCTCAGCCGCAACCTTCGACCCGAGCGTCTTCGACAAGGAATTCATGCCCGTATTCCATCGATTTCATTGAAACCAATCGGGTGACATCACCCTTGAAACCTTACCCATGAACCAATCGACTAAGCCCAGCTTCCTTCCTGACATTTCATTATCAGAAAGCGCACCCCGCCACAGTGCACTCACCTGGGTTGGCATGCAGGGTATTGACTTGCCTCTGACCGTTGATGAGCCTGGGTGTAGCCGCGAGTTGCATGCTTGTGCCGATGTGCAGGTCAACCTTCCAGCGCCGCACATCAAAGGCATTCACATGTCACGGCTGTTTAGATTGCTCGACGCGATGGGGAACGGACAGGGTTTGACTGCAGCTGGAATTCACCAAGTTTTGAAAGCCATGATGGAGAGTCACGCGGATTGTCAAAGCGAAAATGCCAGGCTCCAACTGAATTTCAACTTGCTACTGCGTCGCCCAGCATTGGTCACTGAAGGCCTCGCGGGATGGAAGTCTTATCCGATCACCATCCGGGCCTCACTGATGAGTGGTCAATTTCATTGCCGCATGCAAGTCAAAGTGGGTTACTCGTCGACATGTCCTTGTTCTGCAGCATTAGCCAGGCAATTGATAGAACAAGCATTCCTGGCTGAATTTGCAAAGCAACCTTCGCTGAACCAGCATCAGGTGGCTGAGTGGATTCGACACAATGCCAGTGCAGCAACGCCACACAGTCAACGCAGTCAAGCGCATGTCACGGTCGATGTCAACGAAGCTTCAAGCAGTTTAGGAATGCTGGCACTGATCGAGTGCATTGAGCAAGCGCTGGGAACCCCAGTACAGACCGCAGTCAAGCGAGCGGATGAGCAGGCATTCGCAGCCTTGAACGGACAGAACCTGATGTTTGTTGAAGATGCTGCACGCCGTATCAAAGCCTCTCTTCAAGGATATGAGCACCCCGAGATTTTTGTGCGCCATTTGGAGAGTTTGCATCCCCATGATGCCGTGGCATGGTCAATTCCTGAAATTGGATTGGGTTCCATATGAGTAACTCCATAACAGCCGAAACATCCGGATCAGCAGGCCTGCTCTTTGCGTCCAGAATCTCGGTCGAGCAGGTCGAAGAAGGATTCGAACTGGCACCCAAATTCGATCGCGATGGACTGATTGCCTGCGTGACCACAGATGCCATGACAAGGGGGGTTCTGATGCTGGGCTATATGAACCGTGAAGCACTGGAACTCACCCTGCTGACAGGCGAAGCGCACTACTGGAGCCGCAGCCGCCAGGTGCTGTGGCGCAAAGGCAGTTCCAGCGGGCTGGTGCAGCGCGTGGTCGAAATGCGCATTGACGACGATCAGGATGCGGTGTGGCTATGTGTGTCACTCTCAAGCGGAATACGCAGCGAACCTGCCAGTTGCCACGTTGGCTACCGCAGTTGTTTTTACCGTACCGTTGAATTAAAGACGGGCAAGCTCTCTTTCGCAGAAAACACAAAAACGTTTGATCCCAAATCGGTTTATGGGGATGCTCCCAATCCCACGCTACTTTGAAGCGAGCAGGCAATGAACGACAACACAACACCAAGCAGTTTGACCGTTTACCAATTTGCGGGCTTGCAAACAGGTCCCAAGTTGATCGTTCTTGGGGCCGTGCATGGCAACGAGACTTGTGGCGCAGTTGCTATTCAGAAAATCCGCCAAGACATAGAAGCAGGAATGCTTCCCATTGAAAGGGGAACACTGACATTGATTCCCATTACCAATCCGCTTGCCTATCAAAATGGACGGCGTGAGGGTCAGCGCAATTTGAATCGGAATATGCAAGTCACTGCAACGCCACAGGACTTTGAAGACCACGTCTGCAATGTGCTTTGTCCGATGCTCGCAGCTCACGATGTGCTTTTGGATCTTCACTCATTTCACACGCCGGGCATCCCCTTTGCCATGATTGGACCGCCCAATAACGATGGTGAGCTGGAGGCGTTTGCCCGTGCGGATGAAGAAGAAGATTTCGCGCGAAGCTTGGGTGTTCATCGATTTGTCGAAGGCTGGCTGGATACCTACGCCAGGGGCGTGTATGAACGCCAAGATCGTGGCGTGGATGCCAACATCAATTACGGCATGGGTACAACTGAAACCATGAGGCGTATGGGCGGCATTGGCATCACATTGGAATGTGGTCAGCACGAAGACACTGCAGCGCCAGAGCTTGCCTATGCTGCCATCTGCAAAGCCTTAGTGCATCTGGGCATGTCATCCAGTGGAGCACCTTCTGAACCAGGAAGTCCTCACCAAGTGATCAATATGTATCGCGTTGTGGACCGTTTGCATCCCGACGATCAATTTTGTCGTGAATGGCGAAGTTTTGAAGTCGTCAAGCAGGGCGACTTGATTGCTCATCGCAAGGATGGCACAGGGCTATTTGCCGATCAAGACGGATGGATTGTGTTCCCAAACCCTAGCGCACAGGTTGATCAGGAATGGTTCTATCTTGCAAAAGCGTCCAGCCGTCTGAGTATTGATTGATAACCTGGTCCTCACTGATTGATTGTGAAATTTAAATGCCGTTGATCCTGCAAATTTTGATGGCTTGTCTGCTCGGGGGGGTGCTGAGTTTATTGGCTGCTTTCCTGGTGATGTCTGGCCTTCCAAAAAAATGGTTGTCCTATGCGGTCAGCTTTTCTACGGGGGTACTTCTCGCGACTTCCATGCTGCATTTGTTGCCTGAGGCCTTGAGTTCTGGATTGACACCTCAAGAGGTTTTCCCCGTTTTACTGGCCAGCGTTTTAGGCTTCTTTGCTTTAGAAAAACTGACCATCTGGCGTCACTCGCATCATCATGCTGACGAAGGTCATCTGCAAAAAAGCTTCAAGGTGCACAGCTCAGGGCATCAACACGGCGATGCAGGCGTCTTGGGAATTTTGATCGGTGATGGATTTCACAACTTCACGGATGGCGTGCTCATCGCCGCTGCTTTTCTCACAGACCCGGCATTAGGATGGGCAACTACACTGGCCGTTATTGCTCATGAGATTCCCCAAGAAGCTGGCGATTTTGCAATATTGCTTGCCGCTGGATGGGCGCGTAAAAAAGCGTTGTTTTGGAATGGTGTCTCCAGCGTGGCATCGGTGGCTGGCGGCATCGTCGCTTTTTTATCACTGGAGCACACTGAAGCGTGGATTCCCTATATCGTGATCGTTGCCGCAGCCAGTTTCATCTACATTGCCATTGCTGATTTGTTGCCCAGGCTCAAGTTTGAATTTCAGGGGCTCGGGTGGCATTCACTTTGCATTTTGATGGGTATTGCCATCACCTTGCTTTGAAACAATTTGATGGTTGGAGAAACCTTGTGAAAAAAACTTTTTTGACTTATTTGGTGTTGATCGTTTTGAGTACAGTCGCTCATGCCCATGGAAAAAAACATGTTCATGGTGAAGGCCGTTTGGATGTGGCTGTTGATAAAGGAAATTTAAGCTTGAATTTAGAACTTCCGCTTGACGTAGCTATTGGCTTTGAGAGAAAGCCAAAGAATGACAAAGAAAAAGCCACACTTGAAGCAGCAGGAAAAATACTACAAGATGCGGGTTTGTTATGGGTAGTCAATCCAAGTGCAGGATGCCAACTTATATCAGCTCAAGTAGGCCTGCCTAAGTTTGATGGAGGACACGCAGACATTGATGCAAGTTATGCCTACCGATGCGCCAATCCATCAGACCTAAAGATAATTGAGACAAGCCTCTTCAAGTCATTCAAAAGGCTGTATCGACTCGAAGTAAAGCATGTCGGGCCCAAAGGTCAAGGTGCTGTTCGCTTAACACCTAAGAATCCTGAGTTACGTTGGTAATGGATATGACTGCACTATGAATCGCCCCGGGGCGATTCACATTGCCCAGTGCCAACCAAAACTCCATATACATTGAGTGTGTTTGAGCGAAAACTTTATATATATTGGCCAGTGTGAACCAAAACTCTATGCACATTGCCGGTCCGGGGCTTGAAACTTTATATACATTGAGCCGTTTCTGAGCCACAATGGACGTTCTGCAAGTGCTTAAAAAACTAGCACCGTAAAAAGAAATGACACTGGTTTACAGCTGGCGTCACAGAAGTGAAATTTTAATATCACTTTGTAATTACATAGGTATACTACAAGTATACTACTTTGACCCAGTCGAAAACAGCTAAGTTGTTGTTTTTAAAGGGGAAAAAGGTGAAATGTTGGCGTTTTCACACTGCAGGGGTCGCAAGTTCGAAACTTGCATCGCCCACCAATAATTCCCAATTAAATCAAGCACTCGGCGCAATCCTGGTGCTTTTTTTATGCCTTCAGAGTATTACGAAAACGTCGTACTGGCATTCCCCCAAATCAGTAGACAAATGATGATGTCAAAACTGAAGAGGAGCCATGCAAATGGATCGAACGAAATATGCTGCCGAGTTCAAGTCCGAGACGGTCAAGCAAGTCATCGATAAAGGTCATGCCGTCGCCGATGTTGCCAAGCGGCTTGGAATTCCCGAGGGGGTTCTGTACGGTTGGGTCAATAAGTTCAAAAAGTCAGAACAACCTCAGTCAAGTGACCTTAAGATGCTGTAAGCCGAGATGGTCAAGCTCAAGAATTAGTGTCCGCCATCACTGAAATGCGAATAATCGTTTTGGTAAATTTTGAGCGACTACAAAATGCAAGCGTAATTGTAAAGACATGAAAACATATAGGACCTTCAGCGGAGCATGACAGCATTAAGTTGGCGCAACCAGCCCGTATTCATTTCCTCTACGTTCAGAGACATGCACCTGGAGAGGGATTATCTCTGGCGTTTTGTGTTTCCTTGGATGGGCGAGTTCTTAGCGCAACGACGGATGCATTTAGAGCCCATCGATTTGCGCTGGGGTGTCAATAGCGAGGGCCTCGAGCATGCTGAGCTTAAAGAAAAGCATATTTTGCGGGCCTGCCTCAATGAGATCACCCGAAGCCAGCCATTCATCATTGTTTTGGTAGGCAAGAGATACGGGTGGGTACCTCCACAGCCGCTGGCCAAGGCGGTATTTCGTGAAATGGGTTTCCCAGATCATGACGTTGAGGGAAAGTCTGTTACTCATCTTGAGATCGATTACGGGATATTCAATAGCGATAAGGTCATTCCTTACTTTTATATTGAGCAGCACTTAGATGGCGAGGACGATCCTCACAATGACGCCGATGACCTGGTGCAATCTGAGAGGACGCGCCAACTCAAGGATCTAATCATGGAAAGGTTTGCGGACCGCGTGCGTCATTACAGTCGCGCCGACCTCCCAGCCTTTGGCGAGTTGGTCAAAGAGGATCTCAGGAGAGAGTTCACGGTTGCGTTCCCGCTCGAAGATACCGACCCTTCCAACGAACGAGAGCAAGCAGATAGCTATGAAATAGAGCGTTTCGTGGAGCGTCGCTCTCGGCGCGCCGTCATGGGAAGGGCTATGAGCGAAAAGCTGGCCAGTAGGTCCCACTGGTGTTCAATGGTCCTTGGAGCCCCCGGCAGCGGCCGAAGCACGGTTTTCGCACTCACTCATCAGCTTGTTACTCAGCACCCTGATCGGGTACTTCTAGCACATACATTCGGGGTCACAGCCGCGGGTGGAAGCACGGAGGCGATGCTCACTCGTTGGGTATCGATTCTCGAGCGCAGGCTTCAAGGCGAATCGCTTACAAAAACCAAAACCAGTCACCTTCCACTGGTAGAAAAATTCTGGCAATTGCTGCAAGAGACCGCTGGCCAAGAGTCGGTCATGATTCTTGTCGATGGCATCGAACAAGCGGTCGAGTCAGCATTGGGGAAATACTTAAGCTGGATCCCGCCCACCCCAATCGGGGGTGTCACCGTGGTGTTGTTCGACCTGGTCAATGGTGAGCGCCAAGCACGATTGCAACGCCGCTTCGATGTCCAGTGCTACATGCTCGAGAGTCTGAAAGTGCATCAGGCCCAAGATCTCATCGACAAGTTATGTCAGAAATACCACCGCGTCTTGCCCCGCGAGATCATTGAAATGTTGCTCTCTAAGAGAGGACTCGAAGGCAAGCGCGGCTCATCTAATCCGTTATGGCTCACACTGGCCACCGATGCGCTGAACTTGATCGAAGCCAGCGAGTATCTACAGACCGATCAGCGCTACCCGCACCTTTCCCCTGAGGAGAGGGTGTCTGCCATGTTGAGGGACACGGTTATGGGTTTGGCAGATGATGTCCAAGGGCTGTACGAGCAAAAATTCAAAAAGCTCGAAGAAGTCCTTGGCCAGGCACTGGTGCGTACCGCGATTGGCGGCGTCGCATTAAGTGATGTGGGGCTGGCACAGACGGACATTCTATCTGTCGTGCAGACCAACATCGACTCGGGTATCTCGTCCTTGGACATTGTCAACATTAGGTTGCTATTGAATGGGGACCTCACGCAAGGACGTTTTGGTCACTGGCGATTCGAGCACGCGCTTGCTCGTGATGCCTTCCTCGCGCGGCTACCGTTTGAAGTTCAACATGATGAAACCATAAAGCCGTCAGACTCCCGCTTAGGTATCGCACGCGCGTATTGGAAGCACTTTAGGAATGAGGGCGATGTTCTGTCTGAGACTCGTTTCGCCTGTATCGAGGACCCTAGCGCCGTGATGATGTACAACTCATTCGCAGAACTGGACGACCTTCAAACTTCATATTTAGAAGTGGTGGCATCCTACGGCTGCTTGCCAGCATGGTACGCGCGCGCCTTAGCCGAATGTTTCTTGGACCTGTGGGACGATGAATGGTGGACGCAACTCTATAGCAGGGTCGAGGACTGGAAGGTCATTGATGAAATTGCAAGCCTTCTGTGGGATCTCTCCCAACTCGCCCGCGGCGAACTTAAGTGGTTTCGAAAGCAATTTCTCGAATGTATCGAGATGTATGAGAAGACGACCCAAGTCATGATGCAAGACTTTGACGATAAGGGCTTGTGGAAGACCATATTTACAAACAGACTCCGCGTATGTTCCTTGGTCGAGAGCGGCCAATGGGGTCAAGCCTATCGAACTTCCATGAACTTTCTTGGGCACCTAAATCGTTACGGTAGCATTGATGATGAGGAGCTGTTCTTGGTGTGCTTGCTCGCTGCGGTCGTCACACCTGAGGCCGACAAGGCACTAGGCACCATCAATGGAAAACTTGAAGACCGCAACCTCGTAGCGGCTCGCAGCATCCTTCTAGCGATTCGTGAGCTTCGGGGTCAGGACTGCCAAGTGGCGCTACTCGAGCTCGGACAGAAGTACCCTGCCTCCATCGCACTCAACATCTACAACACGCTGTACATGGATCATTACTCGCCTGAGACCGATGCGCACGCCATAGGGTTCTTGTTGTGGCAGGCACGGGCGCAAAAAGTCAGTTTTCGGGATTGCCAGCCATTGACTTGGTTGGAGGTACAAACCCAGGAGAGCTGAAACTGGTTATTCGTCCCAGGACCTGAGTCAGTTAGAAAAGCTCCACAGCTCTGGTTTGCTCAACATTGATCATGGTGGGCGCTACGAATTGCGTCAGCTGCTGAAATTAATCAAGCCACCCGAGAACATGCGGCCTGCCAACAGGTGCCGACGGTGTCGGCGTTGAGACCCTGTCCCGGATAAATTCAGGTGGGGAAGTTTGGGTGGCCATAAAGCTCCTTGAAATGCGGGGCGATTCAGTGGTGACCAAAACTTGGGTCATAATTTTTATGTAGTCGGATTTCCTAAACGCCATGGAGTCTCAAATGGAAGATTTAAATGCCAAGTTCGAAGTAACATATGACCATTATCAGGAGCTAATAAACAGTGGCGATTTCGATGGTGATATGTATGACAAAGTAGATGGAGTCATGAATGTGATTTGGTCTTCAGAGGATGCAGTTGGAGCATATTTTGATCAACTAGAGTCTGATGGAGATAAGCGGCAATATATCGAAGATTTTATAAATGCATGTGAATGGCTGATTTCGTGGAATCATGAATTTTCCGATGATGATTACAGCATCATTGCCAAGAGGGTTATTGATGAACGTATTAAGCGCTAGGTGTGGTCTGAATAACTCACCGTAAGCTATGTCAAATGGCAGCTGTTCCGCGCATCTCAACCGTGCATACCTACTTGAACTGCGCTACGATTTTTTGACGCCATGAGCATCTCCACTTTTAAGCACATTGCCGTTGTTGGTGCAGGCGCCGTAGGGAGCTTTTACGGTGCCATGCTGGCCCGTGCGGGGCACAAGGTGACGCTCATCGGACGCCCCGCACATGTGCAGGCGACTAAGCGCGACGGTCTGAAATTGGATTTGGCTTCAGCATCTGCAACAGAGATCGTCTACATCGATGCAAGCAGTGATTTATCGAGCTTGCAAAGTGCAGACTTGGTTTTGTTCTGTGTCAAATCCACAGACAGCGCTTCGGTCGCACGTCAAATGGCGCCCCACCTCGCACCGCATGCTTTGATCATGAGTTTGCAGAACGGCGTGGAGAATTCAGCCCTGATTGCACAACAGGTTCCCCATGCAGTGATTCCCTGTGTCGTCTATGTGGCCACAGAAATGCCTGCCCCGGGTTGTGTGAAGCACCATGGCCGCGGCGATCTTGTGATGGGAACGATGCAGACTTCACGGCTGCAGGATTCGCAACAAACGCTTCAAGAAATCGTGAAGTTATTTGGTTCAGCCCAGGTTCCGGTTCAGATTTCAAAAAATGTGATGGCCGAGTTGTGGTCCAAATTGCTGATCAACTGTGCATTCAATGCGATTTCAGGCTTGGCGCAAATTCAATACGAAAAACTTGCGGCCTTGGAGTCGGTTCGCAGTACCCAGACAGCTTTGGTGAAGGAAGTCATCGCCGTGGCGCTGGCCGATGGCATCCATTTATCGGAGTCTGTCGCTCTGGAAGCCGTCGCAAAAATAGCCCTCACGATGGGAAGTCAAAAATCATCCACTGCACAAGATATGGCGCGCTCTAAACCCAGTGAAATCGACCATTTGAATGGTTTCATTGTGAGACGTGGGCAAGCGCTAGGCGTTGCAACCCCTGTTAACCAAGCCTTATTTTCATTGGTCAAGCTGGTTGAATCGACTTACACCCATCATGGCTAAATCCGAAGTCCCTTCAGAGTTCGTTCGGACATTGAACGAACTAGGGCTTTCAAACGCATCTTTCTTGTGGGGTGCCCCTTTAACGGGTGGTGTGTCCTCTGATATTTGGCGCATCGACACTGAAAAGGGTTCTGTTTGCGCCAAGCGTGCGTTGTCCAAATTGCGGGTGAATGCCGATTGGTACGCGCCTGTAGAGCGCAACCTTTATGAAGCCAGATGGTTGCAAATTGCCCATCAAGTTTCTGCAGATTGCGCGCCAGAATTTTTAGGCCAACTTCCTGAACTGGGGGTTTTGGTCATGCAATACCTGGACCCAGATCACTACCGTGTCTGGAAGCATGAGTTGCGTGCAGGGAATGCTGATTCGCAGACTGCTAACGCGATGGGACAAGTCCTTTCTAAAATTCACAGTTACGCCGCAAAAAACAGCCATTTGGCCAGCGAATTTCCAACTGACAATATTTTTTTTGAAATCAGACTGGCACCCTATTTACTCGCCACAGCAGAGCGCCACCCCCAACTGGCGCACGCACTGGAAGAGTTGGTATTGCAAACTCAACGCAATGCCAAAACACTGGTGCATGGGGATGTCAGTCCCAAAAATATCCTGTTAGGACCACAAGGCCCCTTGTTGTTGGATGCAGAGTGCGCCACTTGGAGTGACCCTGCATTTGACTTGGCTTTTTGCCTCAACCATTTATTGCTCAAGTGTCTGTGGACACCTGCCTCATCGTCTGATTTTTTACATTGTTTTGAAGTTCTGACGACCAGCTACTTGGCATCGGTCGATTGGGAACTGCCCAGCGATCTTGAAGCACGCGCTGCACGACTGTTACCTGGACTTTTGCTGGCCAGAGTGGATGGCAAGTCTCCAGTCGAATATGTGACGCAAGAACATCAGCGCGAACATGTCAGACGCGTGGCAAGCGCCTTCCTCATCAAGCCAGCCCACCATTTGCAAGAAATTGCCCAAGCATGGGCCAAGGAAATTAAGACATGACACCGTTTGCCATCCAATCGATCTTTGCAAGACGCGTCTGGGACAGTCGTGGTCGACCCACCGTAGAAGCCGAGGTCACACTCAACGATGGCGCAATGGGCAGAGCCATTGCGCCAGCTGGCGCCTCCAAAGGCACGCGTGAAGCACTGGAATTAAGGGATGGGGGTGATCGGTTTGGTGGGCTGGATGTGATGCAGGCGGTCGGCCATGTCAACGGTGAAATTTCTAAGGCACTTGTGGGAACCAAGGCCGACAACCAATCTGCGCTTGACCAGGCGCTCATTGACCTGGATGGAACGGTCAACAAGTCACGATTGGGCGCCAATGCCACATTGGCCGTTTCAATGGCCGCGGCGCATGCCATGGCTGCTGCCTCTGATATGCCCCTGTACCGCTACCTGGGTCAAGGGAAAGTGGGTCGCTTGCCCATGCCTCAAATACAAATTTTTGGCGGAGGCGCACACGCCGGCAGGCGTGTGGATGTTCAAGACTTCATGGTGGTATGTCCTGGCGCAAGCAGTTTCGCCCAGGCTTTGGAGTGGACGGCTGAAGTCTACCGCCATGCAGGCTTGCTGATGGCGCAACGCGGCTCATTGTTGGGCGTTGCGGACGAAGGGGGGTGGTGGCCTGACTTTTCAAGCAACGAGCAAGCCCTGGAAATGCTTGTCCTTGCCATCGAACGCGCAGGCTTTATTCCTGGCGATCAAGTCGCCATTGCTTTGGACATTGCAGCATCCGAATTTGGACAACAAGGTCAATACCGCCTTGGACTTGAATCTCGTTTACTGGACTCTGATGGCCTGATTGAAATGCTGCTGGGATGGGTTGAGAAGTACCCCATCGTCTCCATAGAAGACCCATTGGCTGAAGACGATCTTGTGGGGTTCGCTCGCTTTACCCAAGCCATTGGCCATCGCCTGCAAATTGTGGGCGATGATTTTTTGGTCTCCAATGCAAATCTCATCCGAGAGGCCGCCAATATAGGCGCTGCCAATACGGTACTCCTTAAACCCAACCAGCAGGGAACGCTGACCGAAACTTTGAAGGCTTGGAATGTGGCCAAAGAGATGGGCTATTCAGCCATCGTGTCTGCCCGCTCAGGTGAAACCGAAGACACCACCATTGTCGACCTGGCCATTGGCTGGAATGTCGGACAACTTAAAGTCGGATCGTTCGCCAGAAGCGAGCGCATGATCAAGTGGAATCATGCGCTGCGCATAGAAGAACAGTTGGGCAAACAAGCCAGCTTTGCTGGCGGCAGCGTATTCAGAAGAACGCACTGATCAAAGGGGCATCGGCATCAACACCCCCAATGCATTTCAAGGACGGGTGAGTTCGACAGGTGTGTGCATGTATTCAGAGACCACAGTGCC
The DNA here is from genome assembly GCF_040400975.1 of Limnohabitans sp. GTDB lineage: Bacteria > Pseudomonadota > Gammaproteobacteria > Burkholderiales > Burkholderiaceae_C > Limnohabitans_A. The sequence continues at coordinate 195,200 of NZ_JBBAPF010000002.1, forward strand.
CGTGATGCGGCGACCTTCTACGCGACCAGAGAAAGCGTGCACCTTGCGGTCCTGAGTGATGAATTGGAATTTGACTTCATCGCCACGCAATCTGGCACCCAACATGGCGTGGTTTTGGCTGCCACGGGTGAGCATCCCGCCAATGTTTTGAAAGGATTGACTCATGCTCACGCGCATGGGTCCGCCATCCATCCCGGTCATCACCCAATTGCCCTCAATTTGTGCTGGGACCACCCAAAAGTAGCCTTGTGAGTGTTGATAAGACATGGTTTCGTCGGGCTCCCAGTCGCCCATGGTGAAGGCATGCGAAACCACCCGAGTGCCTGGCTTCATCTTGAGCAAGAGAGGGCGAAGCTTCAAGTTCAGATGAGGCATCAGGTAGAGGGTGACCACGGTGGCAGAGCTGAAGTCTTCTTTGAAGATGTCCCCTGTGATGATCTTCACTTTGTCGGTCACGCCAGCTTCGGCAACTTTGCGTCGAGCAAATTGGGCCATGTCGGGGTTGTACTCAATACCCACTGCTTGGGTGCCGTATTGGCGTGCTGCGGTGATGGCGATGATGCCGTCGCCTGCTCCCAAATCAAACAATCGATCTTGATCGGTGACCTTGGCTGTAGAGAGCATTTTGTCGATCAGACCTGGCGGGGTGGGGATCCAGATCACATCTTTGCCGGCTTGACCGCGCACGGGCTCGTAGGCCGTTGTGGCAGGTTTGGGGCTGGTGGTGTTGGTGGCAGGGGTTGCGGTGGTGGATGCGCAGGCCACATTCAGCCAGCTGGTCAGCAGGATGGGCAGCAAAACACGGGATAACTTCATGATCAATTCCTTAAGATATGCGTTGGGTGTTGCCATGCAGTCTGAGCAGGGCCAGCTCTTTATTTAAACCCTCAGATTATTCTTTGTTTGCGTAATTTTTGATGAATCATGGTTTTATGCCGCATTGGTATTTACCCTTTACTCGAAGCCCATGTTGGGCTGATGAATACATTAGGGCTTGAAGAAATGCGCTCAGGTCTACCAGGCTTAGAGGGCTGTGATGCTCAAAACCTGCGTCATAATCTTTCTCTGTTGTTGGTTTTTTCTTCGCGCGTTTTCTATTTTCTTTTTTTATAAACGGAGCGATGTCTTGACTGTATGCAAGATAGGCCAGTAACTCCGGGCTCACTCGTTGGCCTCCATCGCAGCAAATTACCGATTTAAGTGACGTCGTGCGTCGCAAGGTCGATTGGAACAATCGCAGAGTAAGAACCGTGATGCAGCCATGAATCCAATGAAAAATTTCCTCTCTCTTATGTTGTCAATGGGATGCACGGCATCCATATGTTCGGCACAGCCCTTTGTTTTGGTGACGGAAGCTGAGGCCGCGGCCTCGATTGCTGCAGGTGGAGTCATTACCCCGCGCAGTGTTGGCCAGCCTGGTTCGCTGCAAATTGAATTGATTGCGCCGGATATTTCGAAAGCCATATCAGCGCCCACCAACATTGAAGTTCGCTTTGTGGGCAACCCACCATCGGAACCCAAGCCAGACACTTTTCGCATCCTTTATGGCGCTTTTCGCATTGATATCACACAGCGATTGCTGGGGGTGGCAAAGGTGACAAAAGAAGGCATCAAAATTCAGGAAGCTGTATTGCCCAAAGGGCGTCACCAACTCTCTATGTCCATTTCAGATTCAATGGGCAGGCAAAGCCAGCAGACTGTTGCATTTACGGTTGAATAATCGGAATTTTTCGACCAAGCGGTCGCAGCTTTGGCAGAAGCCTGGACGGAGGTCGAAGACATCTTTGCGACAGTGTTCTCAACGCGTGGTGTGTCGATCGAGGCTGGGATTGTGGCCGAATTGAAGCTTTGCTCGCGCCGTCGCCGGCAAGCTCAAAGCCATCAGTGCTCCTAGCAGGTTCACGCCAGCGGCAATGCGCATGGCTTGGTCATAGCCCTGAGTCTGGTCGTACAGCCAGCCCGCCAGCACCGGCAGACTGATGGCCGCAATGCACCAGGCAATGTACAACTGACTGGCCACTCGGCCAAAAGCGTTTGGATGCCAGTAGCGCGCAATGGCCCCAGCCGTGAGACCCGAAATGAAGCCATAGCCGCAACCGATCAAGGTCATGGACAGGACCGCCATGCCCGGCCCCGGCCAGGTCAACAACAGGCCCGAGCCACTGAGGGCGATCAGGTGGGCTGCGCAGGCCACGCGAGGCACCGCGAAACGGTCAATGAGCCCGCCCCCACCAATCCGTGCGGCAGCAATCGCACCGGTGATGAACGTGGTGCCACCCAGCGCAAACAGGCTTTTGGCACCATAGGCCTGCAAAATGCCAGCGGCCTGGCTCATCACCATCAGACCCGCCGAGGCAGCGAGAAAGAAAACAGCAAACAGCCGGGCAAACAAGCCCCAGTGGCGGGCTTCGCTGTCGGCCGCACTCGCGCCAGGATCTTGCATGCGAACCTGGGCCCGGTGCCAAAGCATTGCAGCGATGGCGCAGCAAGTCAGCACCGTGAGCGCAAGACCCGCCAGGGTGGCCCGCAGGCTGAAAGCCTCGATGGCCCAGCCAAAGACCGGTGCGCCCAGCATGGCACCCATGGGATACAGGCTCACCACATAGCCGTTGGCCAGCCCGCTCATCGGGCTGATGGTCTGATTGAGACCTTGTTGCATCATGATGAAAGCCACCCCGCCGCCCAGTCCGAACAGAACGCCGTAGCCCAGCAACAAATGCCCGATGCCCTGTGCAGCGGCGCAGATCAGCAGGCCAGAGGCGCTCAGGGTGCCGCAAACCAGCAGCAGGGGCACAGGTGCGAAGCGGCGGTAAAGGGCGGGGCCGATGAGCATACCGATCGTGAGAAAGATCGATGCCATGGAAAACACAATCGCCATCTCGGCCCGACCTATACCGAGCAGCGCCTCCATCGGCTTGAGGAAGACCGAAAACGCATAAACGGTGCCAAACGGCAGATTGACCACGGTGGCCGCCGCCAGGACGAGCGCCCCTCGGCTGAGGCCCCTTAATGTGAGGGAGTCGCTCATCGCAGCCCCGCCATACTGACCCGATCACGATCAACCAACGGACTCATATGATTTTTCCCATCCTGACAAAGCTGCGCCCCACGCTTGCCAACACAAGGAGTAGACCCAAAATCGACAGATGCGCCGTGATCTCACTCATGGCGCGTTTTTCAAACCGAAGTCGATGGCCTAACTTGTTGTAAATGCTCTTCAAGGCTTGGGCACTGTCGGCTTTGAAATACTCGCCTTGTGTGATGGCTGAAACTTTTTTGAGTGCCTCATCTTCTAACTTGACACGCATGCTGCGGCCTTGCATTTGCACCACATCGCCTTCGGTGGTACCGATGCCCACGGTGTAGATTTTGACTTGGTGTGTGGCGGCCAAATCCGCCATTTGCTGCAGCTCTGGCCCCATGTTACTTTGGCCATCGCTCATCAAAACGATGGCCATCTGTCGACCCTGACCTGTCGATGGGCTTGCCGCATGGGCGGCTGCTTTTTTATCGTCTAAGGACTGGCCTGATTGGGTTTGGTTTTTCGCGCCACCGGTCTCCGCAGATTCGTTGATGATCTTTTGCGCATCAATGCCGGCACCAGGCAGCAGTGCTTCTAGCGAGACCAAGATGCCGGTCCCCAAGGCCGAGCCATATTGCAGCGGCAAGTAATCGATCGCTTTCAACAAAGCATCGCGGTCTTCGGTCGGCGCTTGTGCCAGAGCCGCAGTACCCGCCACGGTCACCAAGCCCACGCGCAATCTGCGCGGCTTGTCTTCAATGAATTGCTGAGCAGCTTTCTGTGCCACTTCGATGCGTGATGGTTGAAGATCCTTGGCGCGCATGCTGCCAGATGTGTCCATGACCAGCATCACTGTCGCATCACGCACTGGGGTCATCAGCACCGTTTGTGGCCTTGCCAATGAAATGCACAGCAGCAACAAACCCAAGCCCAGAACGAGGGGAGGCCCCTTGCGCGTTTTCAGCGAGTAAACAAGCGCAAGCGCAGGGACCAGTGCGCTTGACCACAGCATCAAGGGCCACAAAAAATAAATCGAGCTGAAATCAGGCACGCCAAACTCTCCGTTTTCTCAATTCAGAGAAGCGAATCAACGCACTTGCCAAATCCTCGTCGGTTGACAATTCCAATGCATCGACACCTGCGTGTGCAAACGAGTCCGCCAGTTGCTGCTCCCTCTTTCCAACCGTTTGGGCATAATGGGTTCTGAAGCTTTTGTTGGTGGTATCCAGCAGCAATTGTTCTGAAGTTTCTGAGTCTTTCAGCAGCACCAAGCCTGCGTTGGGCAGATTGATTTCTGCGGGGTCGAACAAACGCACGGCCACCGTTTCGTGCCGTTGGCCCAGTGCGCTCAGCTCGTTCGACCAGTTGAAATCCCCCATGAAGTCAGAGACAACAAACACGCTAGACCTGCGTTTCAATAAGCCATTGGCTTTTCGCAGCCAATCCGTCAATCGGGTTTGATGGGATTGTTGGGTGACGGGTGATGTCTCCAAGACATGCAACAAATGCAACAAGTGCCGTCTGTGCATGCGTGCAGGAATGTACTTGTAGCCTTCAGGTTCCGCAGGGTTCAATACCAAGGCACCGATTCGATTGCCGCGTTTCATGAGCAGTTTGGCCATCACGCCCACGAAGCGCAGCATCACATCACGCTTGCTGACATCGGTGCTGCCAAAGTCCATGGAGCCGCTCAAGTCCAACAAGAACCATGCATGGATTTCTCGATCCTCTTGATGCTCTCGCACAAAGGGTGTTTGCATGCGAGCCGTCACATTCCAGTCGATGTGCCTCACATCGTCATGGGCTTGGTACTCGCGCAGGTCCGCTAATTCCAAACCTGATCCTCTGAACAATGTTCTGTGATCGCCTTGGAGCAAGCCGTCCAGCCGCCGGATGACCGTCCACTCCAAATGTTGGAGTAAGGCCTCAGCGGACATGCGCTTCCAGAGGCTGGTCGGGCATCGGCACGGCGCGCATCACATCCTGAATCAAAGTGTCCGCAGTCTTGCCTTCGGCCAATGCGGTATAGGATAAAACCAGGCGATGCCTCAGAACATCGGGGACCAAATCGGCCACGTCTTGGGGCAAGGCGTAATCACGACCGCGAAGCAGTGCCAATGCGCGTGCACCTTCGATCAGTCCGATGCTGGCCCGGGGACTGGCACCAAAGCTGATCAATCCCTTGATCGATCCGAGGCCGTATTGTTCGGGCAAGCGCGTTGCCGACACGAGTTTGACCGCATAGTGAACCAGGCTGGGGTCCACATAGCAGTGACGGCACTGTGTTTGCAGCGATTGGAGCTCTTCAAGGCTCACGACGCCCGACGCTTTAGCGCCACCGGCAATGACCCTTTGAACGATGACAAATTCTTCGTCCTCGTTCGGATAGTCAATCAGCACCTTCATCATGAAGCGGTCAACTTGGGCTTCTGGCAGTGGATAGGTCCCTTCAGTTTCGATCGGATTTTGGGTCGCCATGACCAAAAATGGCGATGGAACACGGTGCGTTTGTCCTGCGATCGTGACTTGCCGCTCCTGCATCACTTCGAGCAAGGCGCTTTGAACTTTGGCGGGCGCTCGGTTGATTTCATCGGCCAACAACAGATTAGCAAAGACGGGACCCAGCACGGTGCTGAATTCGCTGGTCTGTTGGTTGAAGATGCGTGTGCCGATCAAATCAGCAGGCAGCAAATCCGGGGTAAATTGGATCCGACTGAAACTGCCATTGAGTGATTTGGCCAATGTGTTGACGGTCAGTGTTTTGGCGAGACCTGGAACACCTTCAATGAGCAGATGCCCTTGAGCCAACAAAGCAATCAGGACGCGCTCCAAAAAAACGTCTTGTCCGACCACCACCCTTTTGACCTCGTACAACAAGCGCTGCATCAGGGCCGCAGCTTTCTCAGGGTCTGTGTTGTGCGTGGACCGATGGGCACCGCGCCAAGCCTCAGTTGCATTTGCCATATGAGTTCCTTTGAGTTTCAAAAAGGTGGCAGGCCCACAGCGCTGCCGGCACTTTCAATGGTGGTGGCAAAGCCAATCCCAATGAATGTGCGCGCCGATGTAGGGTTCAAGATGGCCGTGACAATGCCAATCACCTCGCCAGACGTGTTGACCAAGGGTCCGCCTGAGTTGCCTGGATTGGCTGCTGCGTCAAATTGAATCAATCCTTTGAGCATGTGTTGACCATCGGGTGATTTGAAGTGCCGATTCAAGCCAGACACCACACCCGATGACACCGAGGGACCGATCCCATAGGGAAAGCCGACTGCAACCACGAGATCACCGGGCACCAGTTGTTGACTGGAGCCCAAAATGGCCGCCTCTAAATCGTCTGGAATTCTTTGCGGCTTCAATACGGCCAAATCTTTGTCCGCCTGGACACCGACCACCATCGCCTCGGTTTCAGTGCCATCGAAAAAAGTGACACGCAGTTTTTTGGCGCCGGCAACCACATGAAAGTTGGTCAGTATCGTGCCATCGTCTTTGATGACGACCCCAGTGCCTACGCCGCTCTCAATCTCGGCATTTTTGTTTTTGGGATCTGGGGCAAAAGCCAGAACACGGACCACGGCGCCTTGAACGGCAGCGGCTGCTTTGCTGCTTTGAGAAGGTAATTCTTTGGATTGAAGCGTGTGCAAAACTGCCGCATCAATGTCTTTTTGCGTCAGGACCTGTCGGCTTTCAAAGGCGTTCGAAAAAAGCCCCACACACAACAAGCTGACCAGAACACCCAACAAAAAGACAGCCAAATAATTGGATCGATTTTTGATTTTTTGGGTATCAAGGTATTGTTTTTGGGGTGATTTCGATGCGGATGGGGATTCCAATGGGTCAGGTGTTGGATGATTCAACTCGGACGCAAGCGATCCAGTTCCCCGTGGACGGAGACTTTTGCTGAAAACGGCATCTCGTTTCATAAATAACCCACAGCATAAGCGTCAATGGTAAATTGGCGAAACTGGCTTAAACCCTGATAGAGATGCAATTCTTACAGCCCTTCATGCTTTGGTCTTTTTTGCTGATGCCACTGATGGCAGGCGTGTATGTTTGGCTTTTGAGGCGAAAACGGCAACAGGCGGTTTCTTTTTCAGCTGTCTCATGGATTTTGCAAAACATCGAAACACCATCCGCATGGCGACGCCATGTTCCGCCAGCGTTGTTGTTTGTGGCCATGGGGCTGCTGTTGTTCGCATCTGCCAGACCCGTGGCGCGGGTCACCTTGCCAGCCGATTACATGACCCTCATCATGGCCATGGACGTCTCTCGCAGCATGCTCGCAGAAGATGTGGACCCCAGTCGCATCAAAGCGGCGCAAAAGGCGGCCAAAGATTTTTTACAAGATTTACCCCCCCATATTCGCGTCGGCATCGTGTCTTTTGCTGCCAACGCGCAAGTTGTGCAGCACGTGACCCCTCAACGGGAGGAGTTGGTCGAAGCCATTGACCGTTTTCAATTGCAAAGAGGCACCGCAACGGGCAGTGGTTTGCTGATGGCTTTGGCCACACTTCGGCCGGAGGCCAAGTTGGATTTGGAAAAAATTCTCTTTCCCTCAAGCCCCACTGGTTTCGGTGGTGATGCCGGGGGCGGCCAGAACAACAGTGCCCGTAGTTTGGATGCCAAGCCACCTGAAAAAGAGCGAGCGCCTGAGCCCCCTGGCTCCTTCAAAGGTGGGGCGATTGTCTTGTTGTCGGATGGCCGCAGAACCGCGGGCCCCGACCCCTTGTGGGCGGCCCAAAAAGCAGCGGACTTGGGTGTTCGTGTTTACACCGTTGGATTTGGAACCCCCAACGGTTTCATCCCAGGCTTTGAGGGCTCGTCGTTTTTTACCCAAGTCGATGAAGAATCACTCAAAGCCGTCGCCAAGATCACAGAGGCCGAGTACTTCAAAGCGGGATCTGCGGATGACTTGAAAAAAGTTTATCAGCACTTGTCGAATCAATTCACTTTGGAAAAAAGAGACACAGAAATCACGGCACTGCTTTCAGGCGCTGCCTTGCTCATGGTGGTGCTGGCCCTTGTTTTGTCGGCCATTTGGTTTCGCATGGGTGATCCGGGTCCGATGAAAATATTTCGCCATGCCCAGTCTCCAAACAAGGCGTGATCCGTTCAGGCTGCTTATCCCGAATTGTTCAAGCGAGCTGTTCTGATGGCTGTTCCTCACCCCGAAAAGGTCGGGCTCAGTATTCTGGAAGCCAAGCACATCCATCGCTCATTCCATTGGTGGTTTTTTCAGCTGAAAGATTTGCCTGAAAAAGCCCTCTTGCAAAATGACATGGCCTTGATGGATTACCTGTGGGCATACTGGATGGTTGAGGGATTCCAAGACGAAGCGCACATCCGAAGCATCAAAACATGTTGTCTCAACCCGGTGTTCTCACCGCCACCTTAGGCTACTACCGCGCGATGTTTGACCCTGAAAAAACCAATCCAGAGCATGCTGATTTGAGGATCAAAATGGCGCGTCCCATTGGCGTGCCCACACTCGCTTTGTGCGGTGCCCAGGATCTGCGTGCAGAGTTGATGCTGGATCAATCTCAGTATTTCACGGGAGAATATGACTTTCAACTGATCGATCAAGCGGGTCATTTTTTGCATCGAGAGCAACCGCAGGCGGTCACGAAGACAATTTTGGCTTGGCTTCAAAAATAAAATCCATCATTCATTTTTTGAGACATGCATTTTTTTCATAGAAAAATTTGGGGCTTGCTGGGATGGATCCTGTTGCTTTCGACGAGTTTTTCGCACGCGCAAGATCAACTCTTGATTGAGAAATTGCAGCAAGGCGGTTTGAACATTTTTTTCAGGCATGCCATCACGCCTGGCAAGGACCCCGTCAAGTTCAATCCGCCCACGGAAAGGCCCCATGACTGTTCTTCGGGTTCGCGACAGCTCAACGATGAGGGCCGGGAGCAAAGCAGGCGCATAGGCCAGCGGATCAAAGAACTCAACATTCCCATTGGAGAGGTTTACGCCAGTAGTTTTTGTCGGTGTGAAGAAACAGCCAAATTGGCTTTTGACAAATTCTCGTCGACGGATTGGTTGGTGGTTCGGCCCGGCGTGTTCAAGCCAGACTTAGACAGAGCATTGCGATCGATCCCGACAAAGGGCTTTTTCAACAAAGTCCCATCCGGCAAAAACAATGTGTACGTCGGGCATGGTGTCACGTTCACCCAAGGTGTGCTCAGCAGTGACTTGGGTCTTTCTGAAGCAAGAATTTTCCTGGAGGAAGGTGAGGCCGCAGTCTTCCAACCCGGAGACAAGCCGAGGGTGCTCGGGAAAATTAAATTTTATTGAGCCTTATTGCTCAAGCCCCAGACTGGATGCAACAGGCATCCACAAGGGATGATTCACATCTTTTTTTGATCGGAAATTCTGATGAACCTTCTCTCCATCCAATGCCAAGCCAAGCCGTTTCTTTGGACTGCCGCACTGGCATGTCTTTTGTCAAATGGTGTTCAGGCATCGACCTGCATCACGGCCGGGCGCATGGACGCTGCAGGCTGGGCACCACAATTTCAAACCGTTCGCCTTTTGGATGGCGCGGGACGCATCTTGCCGGTCAGGAATAAATCTGACTTGACTCAGGTTCGGGCGGTGGAGTTGACTGAAGCGGCTCTTTTGTCCGTGTGCGACGGCAACAAAGCCTTAACACGTGGCGATGGCGTTGCGTCCAAAGGCCCTGTCCCTGCAGCCAAGCCCGGACGCTTCAATGTGGCAGGCTTGGGCTTTCCAAAGCTCCAGACCGGTGGTGAATTGGTTGAATTGGAAATCAGCGTTCCTGCAGATCAGATCGTGATGATCACCCGCTGAAGTGGGCTGGCGTTAAGTGGGTGATTTTCTGGCGGCCGCACGTCAAAGCACCCCTTCAAATCGACGCCACTGATCAAATTGACTTTGGCTTTTGCTTCGACTTTGGCTTCGACTTCGGCATCAACGGGGATGCGCTTTGCCGACTTTTGCGCAAAGTGGGCAAGCCAACACCTGCGGCATCAAACCCACCGTCTACCGCGATGGTTTGACCATTGATGTAGCTGGCCTCAGGGCTGCACAAAAAGGCCACTGCGTTGGCGATTTCTTCTGTGCTGCCATATCGGTTCATAGGGATGGTGTCGTGGTAGTCCTTGATGATGGCCTTGCTGTGGACCAACTTGGCCATTTCAGTGGCCACGGGCCCTGGCGCGACACAGTTCACGCGAATGCCAGCATCCCCCAATTCTGCGGCTTGTTGTTTGGTCAGGTGGATGATGGCCGCTTTGCTGGTGCCGTAGGCCACCCGCAGGGTGCTGGCCCTCAGGCCCGAGATCGAAGCGATGTTGACGACACTGCCGCCCCCGTTTTTGAGCATGAGCTTGGCACAAGCCTGCGTACACCAAAAGGCACCGTCCAAATTGGTGACCATGATGTACCGCCAATCTTGCCAAGTCACTTCCAAGATGGGTTTGAAAATGGCGACGCCCGCGTTGTTGACGAGTGAATCGATGCGGCCGAACTTTTTCTCAATTCGCGCGACAGCGCGTGACACTTGGGCGGGCTTGGACACATCGCAGTGAATGGCCAGGAAGTCGGGGTTGTTGAAATGCGCTTGTGCCTTGGTCAGCGTTTCCTTGTCTTTGTCCAGGGCCGCCACTCGGTAACCGCGTTGGAGGAAGCTGTTGCAAATCTCTAGGCCAATACCGCGAGCGCCTCCGGTCACGACAACAACTGGGCTGGAATTTGGGGGTGTTTTCATGGCTGATGAATGGGTTGGAGGGTGGTGGTCATCTCAGAACCTCAGGATTGACCAAATTCTGGGCTTGACCTGACGCAAAGGCATTCAGGTTATCAAAGGCAGTGCCGAAATAAAGCTCGTAGTTGTCGCGTTCCACATAGCCGATATGCGGCGTGCAAAGCGCTCTGGGGTGCCGCACCAGTGGGTGCTGTGCAGTCAATATTGGCTCGGCCTCATACACATCCACTGCAGCAAAGCCCGGATGGCCTTGTTCTAAAGCAGCCAACAGCGCGCCTTCGGCCACCAACTCGGCGCGGCTGGTGTTGACGAACAAGGCATCGGAGCGCATGCGTGCGAGATCGGCCGCGGTCACAAGTCCGCGAGTTTGCGCGTTCAGACGGATATGAAGACTGAGCACATGGCTGTCGGCAAAAAAGGCCTCCCGCGATGGTGCGACTTCAAATCCATCGGCGCGGGCGTCGACCAGCGAAGCCTCTCGGCTCCAGATCCAGACTTGCATGCCAAAGGCCCGACCATATTTAGCGATCTGTCTGCCAATGCGGCCGTAGCCCCAGACGCCCAGGCGTTGGCCGCTGAGTTGTTGGCCCAAATGGCCTTGCCATTGGCCCAGCTGCAAACGACGGACTTCGTCCACCAAGTAACGGCGACTGGCCAACACCAAGGCCCAAGTCAGCTCCGCCGTGGCCGCACCCGAGCCGCGCCCGTCCATTACGGCCACGCCGCGTTGAGTGCAAGCTGCGATGTCAATGTGCTCGGCCACCTTGCCGGTCTGGCTGATGACGCGCAGCTGCGGCAAGCGCTCCAGCAAGGCTGCGCTGATGGCGGTGCGCTCACGCGTTAACACCAGCGCATCAAAGTTTTGCAGGCGTTCTGCCAGCGCGTCAAGGTGATGGACCGTGTCGTTGAAAACCGTCACCTGATGCGCGGCCAGCTTGGAGAAGCAAGCCAAGCTGCGAACGCAGTTTTGATAGTCGTCGGGAATGGCAATGCGTAATGGGCGCATGGTGCTGCCGTCTTATTCGAGCTTGATGCCCAGTTGCTCGATCGTGCGCTTCCACTGTACCAAGTCGGTCCTGATCAGTTGCTGGAACTCGGCTGAGGGCATGCCTCCTGGTTCGATGCCTTGTGCCTTGAACAGTTCGCGCACCTCGCGACTGTCCAGCGCGGTTTTGACCTCTGCATTCAAGCGCTCAATCGTGGCTGTCGGGGTGCCACTGCGTACCAACAAACCGTACCAAGCGCGAATATCAAAACCCGGATAGCCCTGCTCAGCCAAAGTCGGGACGTCGGGCAAGCCCTGGAATCGGCGTGCCGGTGCAACGGCCAGCGCACGCAACTTGCCAGACTGGATCAAACTCAATGCCGAACTCATGTCGAGAAACATGTATTGAATCTGACCGCCGAGCAAATCTTGCAGCGCGGGAGCAGCCCCGCGGTAGGGCACATGCGTCACGCGTATATCCGCCCGCGAGGCAAACATGGCCCCCGCCAAGTGTGCGGACGTGCCATTGCCCGAAGAGCCGTAAGCCATGTCATTGGGTTTGGCTTTGGCCATGGCGACCAGCTCCGCCAAATTCTTGGCCGGAAAATTCGGCCGTACCACCAGCGCATGAGGAATAAAACCCACCACGGTGACTGCGCTGAAATCGCGTGCGATGTCGAAGGGGTAGTTCGGCATCAACGCCGGGTTGGTCACTGCCAAGATTGACGGAAACATCAGCGTGTGACCATCGGCCGGCTGGCGTGCAACTTCGCTGAAGCCGATGACACCACCACCACCGGGTTTGTTGTCAATGATGACCGGCTGGCCCAAGGTTGAGGCCATGCTTTTGCTGATGGCGCGCGCCATCAAATCGGTCGGACCACCCGGCGCAAAAGGCACGACGATGCGCACGGGTTTGTTGGGGAAATCAGCAGAGGTTTGGGCTTGTGCCAGTGCGCCTGAGCCGCCGATCGTGCCCACCGCCATGATCAGGGTCCAGTGACGCCAAGCAGGGCTTTTTTTGAAAAAGGACATCATGTGTTTGTCTCCGTCGAAGTGAGGGCCTGTGGGTTTTTTACGCACGCTGACAGGTGCTGCTTTGTCTGCCTATCCAGTCCAAGTCTATGGCACACATTTCCTTGCGTCATCCCCCTCATTTCCACTTGATGGAATAACTGAAGCGGCCGATTTTCAGGGCACTTCCTTGCGCACATGGGGCGACTCGATATCGCGCCTCAGAGCGGCCAAGGAGGGTGAAAGTGAATCACAGTAACATTGAATTTTTGAATATTTTGGGAATTCCCGGCGTGACCACCAATATGCTTTCCAGCCCTTTGTCTTGCCCAGACAGCACCACACCTCCAGAGACGGATTGGGAATCAAGGGATGGCAAGCGTGTGCTGTTGCTCGGGGCGACGGGCACCATCGGTATGGCCACTGCACGTGCGTTGCTGCGGCGTGGCCACGAGGTGGTTTGTCTGGTCAGGCCCCGCCAAGGCGTGGGTTCAACGCAAGCCGATACAGGGCTGTCAGAACGTCTGGCTGGGGCCACGATCATGTGGGGCAATGCGACCGAAGAGGATTTTTGGAAGCAAGCGGATTTGGCGCACGCCCGTTTTGATGCGGTGGTCTCTTGCATGGCCTCGCGCATGGGCTCACCCCAAGACGCTTGGCGGGTCGATCACCAAGCCCATGTGTGGGCGCTGCAAGCAGCACAAGCTACGGGGGTGAAACATTTTGTTCAACTGTCGGCCATCTGCGTGCAAAAGCCCTTGTTGGCGTTTCAGCATGCCAAGCTGGCCTTTGAAAAAACCTTGATCGAATCGGGCCTGACTTATTCCATCGTGCGCCCCACGGCTTTTTTCAAATCGCTGTCGGGCCAGCTCGACCGTGTCAAAAAAGGCAAACCGTTTTTGATGTTTGGGGACGGGCAGTTGACCGCCTGCAAACCCATCAGCGACGACGATTTGGCGGATTTTTTGGTGGGGTGCCTTCATGATGTGTCGCGGCACAACCAGATCTTGCCCATCGGTGGGCCGGGGCCTGCCATCACGCCACTGGCGCAGGGCGAGCAATTGTTTGCATTGTTGGGAAAGCCGCCTCGTTTCAAGCGCGTTCCGGTGGGCCTGTTGGATGTCATCGTGGGCGTTTTGAGCGTGATAGGAAAGCTCATTCCAGCAGCTGCCGAAAAGGCCGAGCTGGCCCGCATTGGGCTGTATTACGCCACCGAATCCATGTTGGTGTGGGACACTCAGGCGCAGCGCTACGATGCCCAAGCCACACCCTCCCACGGTTCACAAACGCTGTTCGATGCCTATGCCCGTTGGGTCAAAGGGGAGGGCGCGCCCGATCGAGGCGAACACGCCGTTTTTTAAGCCGGCTCGGCTGACTTCTTTTTCAGCCCAAACGCCACCCACAGCATCAAAAGCATGCTCAAGGCCAGGGCCAGGTAAGCGTGGCTAAAGCCGGTCAGCTCGCCACCTTCAAAGTCGGCCATGGCGCTGATGCAGGTCACCGCCAACAGCGTGCCTACGGCATTCAAAATCGTGATCAGGCCCTGTGCGGTGCCGCGCTGGGTAGGCGGTGCTTCATCCATCGCAATGGAGCGCAGCGCACCACTGACCACCACACCCACGCCAATCCCGATCAATACAGATGCGATCAAAAACGCGGTCAACCCGGTCTGCGGCACTGCGCTTTGCAGGTAGCCCAGCGTCAGCAGCGTGAAGCCAAAGATCACCAGGCTTCGAGCGCCCAGCCGGTTCAGCAAGCGCCCGGCCGCCATAGAACCCACCATGGAGCACAGCACCAAAGGCAGCAGTGCCAGCCCTGCGGATTCAACGCTGACCCCATAGGCCAGCGTGGCGATGGAGGTCAAAAAGACAATGCCGCCCATGGAAAACCCCACCCCCAGCGTCAGCACATAAGCACAAGCCAGTTGCCGGTTTGCCAACAGGTCAATGGGAATCAGGGGGTGCGCCTGTCGTTTTTCAATGACGACCAATGCACCCAGCAGTGCCCCACTGGCAGCTAAAAAACCAGGCCACAGCAGCAGCCCGGTGGCCGAATCCGCCAGGCGCGAAATGCCCAGCACCAAGCACAGCAAAAACAACAAGGTACAGACGATGCCTGCCAAGTCAATGTGCCCAGGGGCCGAGCTGTTGCGCTGATTGGGCAAGCTGCGGGCGCCCCACCACAACACGAGCAGAGCGACGGGTATGTTCACCAAGAACAGCCAGCGCCAGCCCAGCGTTGAAGTGAGCAGGGTCGCCAGTGGTGGCCCAAGCACAAAAGCCATGCCGTGAGTAGCACCAATCAAGCCCAAAATACGGCCCCTTCGCTCCGCGGTGAACACATCACCAATCACGGCACTGGCCACTGGCGCTATGCCGCCTGCGCCGATGCCCTGGATGGCACGGCCCACCAGCAGCATGTCAAAGTCG
Source organism: Limnohabitans sp. (assembly GCF_040400975.1). GTDB lineage: Bacteria > Pseudomonadota > Gammaproteobacteria > Burkholderiales > Burkholderiaceae_C > Limnohabitans_A. Next base: position 210,379 of record NZ_JBBAPF010000002.1, read on the forward strand.
GGTGCAGCGGCGATGCACACAGAGCCGATGGCGAAAAGCGCCACACTGATCAGATACACCGGTCGACGGCCATGGCGGTCGCTGAAGTAAGCCATCAGCGCCGTGCTGCACAAAGAACTCAGCGAAAAAACAGTCGTGAGCAGTCCGGCTGTGCGGTTGTCGATGCCAAAGGCTTCACGCAACGCAGGCAGAACCGGCCCCACGATGGCCGAATCGAGCGCCGCCATGAAGACGCCTACAAACAGCACCTGAATCAAGCGGCGTTGTGCTGTATCGGCAGCAGGCTGAGGAACAGGGGCTGAGGTCTGCGGCTGGCTCATCAAAGTGTTTGAAATGGGCGGGTCATTAAAAACCAGTTAATGGTTTTGGGGGTCCGCCATCGCAGAAGCGGTTGTTGCGAGGATCAAAGAGTTGCAAAGTATGCCGGAATTCAACCATCAGCCACGGGCCTGAAAGTGTCCGTTGCCTGGTGTAGATCTGATTCCTCGCATCAGCCCGTGTGCATCCGAGAAAATCAGCCGCCAGTCGCATCCTTGATGCATTTTTTGGTGAAACTGTTTTTGGCTGCACCTGCCAGCTTTTTCTCAGCGGCCTGTGCTTCACACGTGGTGGTGGCGGTGGCCAAGGCCGCTGCAGCGTCTTTTTCGCACTTTTGCACAAAACTGTTTTTAGCAGCGCCTGCCAGTTTTTTCTCTGCAGCCTGTGCTTCACACGTGGCAGCAAAAGAGGGGGCGCTCAAAGTCATGAGGGCAACAGACAGCAAAGCAGTGAATTTTTTCATGGAAGTTCCGAGGGTGAAAGCCAGATCAAAAATTAACAAAATTAACAATATTTGGCAAGGGGGATGACTTTGATACTTTTTAAAATGCTGCATAGGTTTTGAGCCACCGAGCCTTTGGGATGGTTGCAGCGCTACATAAGCGGGTCTCGGTTGCATCTACTTTCTATTGAGTAGAAAAATGACAAAATCGATATGTGATTCTATTTCTGTCAATTTTCTCAATGCTCGCTGCCCTTGCTCTTGGCAACTTGGCGGCTGCCAACGTCATCCAAGGACGGGTGGTGGGCGTGTCCGACGGCGACTCGGTCACCGTCTTGGACGCCAAAAAAACACAACACAAAATCAGACTGGCCGGAATTGATGCCCCTGAAAGAGCGCAAGCCTATGGTCAAAAGGCCAAAGAGTCCTTGTCTGATCTTGTCTTTGGTAAATCGGTCGAAGTGAAGTGGTCCAAGCAAGACCGCTATGGCCGCATCGTGGGCGTGGTCACCCTGGCTGGCGTGGACATCAATTTAGAGCAAGTCAAACGCGGCATGGCCTGGCATTACAAGCAATATCAAAATGAGCAATCGCCAGAAGACCGTGAGGCCTACGCACAATCGGAGTCGCAGGCGCGAGACAAAAGAATGGGACTTTGGCGAGACCCCGCGCCCATGGAGCCTTCCGTGTTCAGGCGGAAAAAATAGCAGCCAATCCGCCTAACGCCGCGAATTTTCACAAGCGATAGCGCACCGGAGCCGTTTCCCTGTCTTTCACCAAATCGGCCAGCAGCGTGCTGACTTTGCTTCGGTCGATGTCTTCGTATTCGTCCAAGGCTTTCGCAGCTTCGCATGGGGCAAGTCGTCGGCATGCACAGGGCTTGGGTGGTCCAACTCCGTCTCGTCCACCTCCTCCAAATCCACCATCTCTCTGCGCAGATAAAAAGCGCCGCAAAGGCACTTGCGTAAACCGTACCCATTCGGCATGAGCCCCCCTCGGTGTGGCCATCCGTCCAATACTCCCAAGCGGAGAAGTTTATAGACCGGTAACGAAGGGTCCGGTAAGTTTTGCCGCAGCAGGGCGCTGCGCTGATGTTGTAGCCGGCAATGCTGGTCATGGGTTGGATGGATGTTGAAGGTTGAATAAATATGTGCACGCCATCTTCACCGCAATTCCAGAAACACCATCTCGGGCCGTGCACCGATGCGCAGGGGCATCATCGAGGTGCCGATGCCGCGTGAAACGTACAAATCACCCCAAGCTGTTGGGTAGCTGCCTGCCACATACCGCCCACTGCCTCTGGGCGTGAAAAGCGCATGTTTACCCACGGCCACTTGGCCTCCATGCGTGTGGCCTGCCAGGCTATAGGCAATCTGGCCCAACTCTGGAGAAGGTGCTTCGTCAAACATGCCAGGTGAGTGCTGCGCCATGATGATCGGTGCGCCCTGGGTGCATTGCTGGAGTGTGCGCACCAGATCGGGCTGACCTGCCGTGTAATCGTCCAACCCCGCCAAACTCAGGTGCACGCCATTGACCACCAGCGGCATGCATTCATTGACCAAAAGCCTCACTTGGTGGCGCTTGTACAGCGCAGACAACTGCTGCAAGTCAACGCCAGACCAGTGCTCCCAATTGCCCAAGATGGCCACTTTGATGGCGTCTGGCAGGCTTTTTAAAAAGTCTTCGAGTGCCGGCAAGGCGTGTCGGTCACCGATCACATCACCCGTGAGCAATATCAAATCGGGTTGCAATGCCTTGAGGTGACGCAAGGCGGCTTCTTCCGTCGCCCCCATGCCCGAGAGGTGCAGGTCTGACAGCTGAGCAATTTTGAAGGTCGCGCCCTTCAAACCTACTTGCTTTTGCAATAGGGTCACCACCACCCAGCGTGGCTCGATGATGACCCCATAGCCCAGCAAGCTGGTGATCGCCAGGGCAATCGCCAGCTTCCAAAATCCGCTTTTGGGTTTTGTTTTGTGGGGCATGGGTCAAAGTCTATGTCACTGCCGGGTGCGGACTGAAAACGCTTTCAAAACCGCTCCCAGAGCTTGGCGTACTCAAGCCTTCAGGGCCATGAAGTAGCGATGGACTGCCCACTTTGACTAGACTTGCACAAATCGATTAACCCGTCATTGAAATCTGGAGATACACCTTGCAAACCCATGAAACCTTTGAAGCCCTGTTGCCGCTGCGCGAAGATCTGGCGCTGGCATTGCGTGCGGCCGCCCATCAAGGCCTGAGCGAGGGCGTGTGCAATCACTTCAGCGTGGCGGTGCCCGGCCGGGACGACTGGTTTTTGCTGAATCCACGTGGTTTGCATTGGAGTGAGGTTCAAGCGGCCGACATCGTGATGTGCAACGCAGCCGGCGCGCAGCTGGCGGGCCGTCACCCGGTGGAGCCCACGGCCATGTTCATCCATGCGGCGGTGCACCGCATTGCGCGCAAATCGGTCGTGCTGCACACCCACATGCCGCATGCCACGGCGCTCACCTTGACGGCGGCGCGAGCCTTGGACACCACCTTGTCGCAGACCGCGATGCGTTTTCATGGTCGCCTGGCGGTGGATGCGCACTACAACGGCTTGGCCCTGGACATGACCGAGGGCGAGCGCATCGCCCATGCCATGCAGGGGGCTGATGTGTTGTTCCTGGGTAACCACGGCGTCATCGTCTGCGGTGAACGCGTTGACTATGCCTATGACGACCTTTATTACCTGGAGCGCGCTTGCCAAGCGCAGGTGCTGGCGGCTTCGACCGGTGTAGCGCTGAAACCCGTGGACGCCGCACTGGCAGCACGTGTGGCGGAGCAGACCAACGGCGAGCGGCTTCAGTCGGAGCTTTTCTTCGCCAGCTTGCGAAGGATGATGAGCCAACTCTGATATTGCCTTAAGCTGGACGCAGCTTTGAGGACAAAGAGGGCTGAAATGCACTTATCACTGGGGCTTGACGAAACCACTTTGGCAACATTTTGCCAAGCCCATCACATTTGCAAACTGTCGTTGTTCGGCTCTCAGCTGAAGGGCGCGGCACGCGTGGACAGTGATGTGGATTTGCTGGTCGAATTCGAGCCCAATCACATCCCCAATCTTTTTGAGCGGACCCGGATGGAAGCGGAAATTTCCGATCTGATCGGCAAGAAAGTGAATTTGCGCACCCCGGGTGATTTGTCGCGCTACTTCCGAAGCCAAGTGATCGCAAGGGCAGTGCCGCAATATGCTGCCTGAAGACCGCATTCGCATCACGCACATGCGCGATGCGTGTGAATCGGTCAGCCGCTTTATTGAAGGCCAGAGCGCCTGCAAAAGTTGTTGACGAAATAAAGCTGGGCGCCCTGCCCAGATGGCTCACGCCTTGAGCCTCTGTACGTTCAGGATTCGAACGTTCACAGGAGATAACCCATGAAGATCGAAATCGTTGTCGGCAACATCGTCAAACAAGCTGACATAGAGGCCGTGGTCAACAGCGCTAATGCTAACTTGCGAATGGGCTCTGGTGTGGCCGGGGCTATCCATATGGCTGCTGGCCCCAAGCTGGAGGAGTACTGCAAGCCTTTCGCACCTTTGGCCTTGGGAGATGGGTTGATAACACCGGGCTTCAAACTGCCCAACCCTTGGATCATCCATGTGCGATCGGCACACTACATCAACAATGATGAGCCCGAGAAATACATGCAGATGGCTTTGGAGTCGATGCTCCGATTGGCCAATGACAATGACATCCGTAGTTTGGCCATGCCGGCTATCGGCACGGGAATGTTCAAGTTCCCACCCATACTCGCTGCCCGACTCATTTGTCAGGCGCTCCATCGCTCAGACGAGTTGGCACCTTTTTTGCAAACCGTGCGCATTTGCCTGACCGATACGGACATGGTTCAGCTGTTCGAATCCGCGAATGCCGAAGTTCAGACCAGCACAGTTCAATGATGTGGAGTCAGCTATGAAATTCTGGAATATTTTCAGCTCGCTTGCCAGCACCGAAACGGGTGAGGTCATCAACAAGATTGATGATTCAACGTTTCTTCGAAATGATGGGACGGTCTACCGACAAGAGGGGCACCTGATCACCGGATCGGATGGTTCGGTGATGTCAGTAGTGGATACGGGCGCTAATGCAGGCAGTGGTCATCCGGGTATGGCTGTCACCACTTACGGCGGTTTTCGTAAGGATGACGAATGGTGAATCAGGCCTTGTATTGATTGAGCGCTTTGGTCAATTCGTTGCTGAGCTTTTGCTGCAGCGATGGCGGCGCAAGCACTTTGACCTCTGCGCCAAAACGCAAAATGTCACCCAGCAGCTCGCGTTCATCGGAATAAGGCACTTTGAGTGTGTAACTGCCATCCGGGTGCAAAGTGCCTTCTTGCTGCGGATGCCAGGATTCATGGCGCACCCACTGCGCTCTGCCAGGTGAAAACTCCAGCACGGCCCAGTCTTTGGGTATGCCACCAAAGATGCCGTAGCCGCCGTCGAGTTGCTGCCGCATGGAAATCAAATCAATGTCTTTGGCTGGTTTGTTGAGCAAGTTGGCACTGCTGATGGCGTCAATCGAAAAGCTTCTGAGCCCACTGCGCAAATGGCACCAAGCATCGACATACCAGTTGTCTCGGTAATGAACCAGTTGCTGCGGCGAGATCTCGCGTATCAAGAGCTCTCCGTTTTGTCGATTCAGGTGTTCGATCTGGACTTGTTTGCGCTCTAGGGTGGCTTTGGCCACTGTCTCAAAACTGGTCAGGGTCAGGTGGCGTTTGCCCGCATGAACGGCTCTGACACGTTGGGTCAAGGTGGCAGCATCCAGCCCTTGGCTGGCCAGCATGTCATCCAGACGCTTTTGGAAGGGTTTGAGCTTGGGACCTAACAGACCGGGTTCTAGCTGAACAATCATGCTCTGAATGGTCAGTAAGGCGAGCATTTCGTCTTGGCTGAACCACATGCCTGGCAATTCGGTGCTATCGGTTTGTTCGAGCCGGTAGCCGCCGAGGTCACGGTCAAACACGATCGGTGTGTGCAGCTGATCGCGCAATTTTGCGATGTCGCGCTTGAAAGTGGCCAGCGAAATTTCCAGTTTGTGCAGGATGTCTTCGCGGCTCATGACACGGCGTGAGCTGAGCAGGGTTTTGTATTGGTAGAGGCGGTCAATCTCGGACATAAAAGCCTACTGTTCTCATTGTGATCAGTGTAATCTGAAGGCCTGACAGCCTAAGCTCAACTGCCAACCGCAGCGTTATGCATATAAAACACCCGCCTGAATCGGTGGTGTCAAATGCAGCAAAGCCAGGGACAGAAACATGAGGCACCCCGTTGAGTTGTAGGACCTGATGATCATTGGCTGCTGGCTCACCGGATGAGCCTGTTGAAATTTACGATTTCCTCTTTGGAGCTCATCATGAACAAAGTCTCTTCTGATCAGGAACTTGATCTGATCGTCTGGTCCCTTATCCAGGGCAGTTCAAATGCACTGGACTTCCTGGACTATCTGCGGCACACCCTCAACAGGCCCGGTCAACAAGAGGAAGCCTTTCAGGCCGCATCTAAATTTTGGGCGAACAAGAATGAGCCGAGGCACTTTTACAAGGCGGTGGCGGCTTTGGAGGAAATGGCGGAGGAGGGCAATGACATTGCGATGTTCCACCTTGGACGTTGGTATCGCCTCGGCTATGGGGTGGCGGTTGACGCCGACAAGGGACTGGCTTGGTACCGAAAAGGGGCAGAAGCGGGTTCATCACGATGCCTGATCAATGTGGCCAGGTGCGCAGCCAAGGACGATGTACCGGCCGCCATTGCTTTGTTTAGAAAAGCTGCGGTCGAAATGGGCGACTTGTCGGCGCACTGCTTTTGGGCAGATTTTGACAAGGAAAACTACGATCAGCACATGCAACTAGCGGCCTCGTCAGGAGACCCATTCTCCATGTACAGCCTGGCCCATGAGCGGCTGAAAAAACTGAATGACGCAGATGCTGCTGAGCCTTGGCTGGATATGCTCAAAAGTGCTGCTCAAAAGGGGGAGAGCTATGCATGTACCCAGTTGGGGCAGATTTATCGTGATGGACATCACGGGGTTGCCAAAGACCATGAAGTCAGCCTGTACTGGCTCAATAAAGCCATGGCCCTAGGAAATGAAGCTGCATATGTGATTTTGGGCCGAGACTTGCTTGCAAAAGATGAAGAGCTAGGCATCAACTATCTGAAAAGGGCTGCGATGCTCAACGATGCATTCGCCCAATCTATTCTTGGACAACACCAAGCCTGGTATGGCAAATGTCGCGAAGACCAGTTGGACGGTGTGTTGTGGTTGCGCGCGTCTGCGCAACAAGGTCACAAATACGCCATCAACAAATTGGCAGAAGCGCTGCAGAACGGACGAGGCCCAGAAGTTGAGAAAAATGAAGTTCTCATCTGGCTACAAAAAGGGGCATCCCTCGGAATGGCCGATTGCCAGTCTTCGCTCGGTATCGCCTACATCAAGGGCGAAATAATGGATCGGGATGAGGAAAAGGCGCACAACCTTTTTCATCTGTCCAGCCTGCAGGGAGACGCCTGGGGCACCTATCTGCTGGCATTGACCTACGAGAACGGTCACGGAACCGCCAAGGATCTGGTGCAGGCTTTCAAGTGCTTCAAGATGTCAGCTGAAAAGGGGGAGTTGAAAGCGGCACACAAATTGGGCCTGGCGTACCTCTGGGCCGAGGGAGTGGAGGAGGACATACCGGCCGCTGCCAAATGGCTCAAGACGGCCGCCAGCGCAGGGCACGCGGATTCACAAGCTTACTTGGGGATGCTGTTTTCCTACGGTCACGGTGTTGAAGAAAATGCTGAGATTGCGCTTTATTGGCTACAGCTATCGGCGAAACAGGAAAGTGCCATCGGCTTGAGGGAGTTGGCGAGACTCTACGAAGCCGGTGAGGGCGTGGATACCGACATGGCGGAGGCCACCAAATTGATGGCCAAGGCAGCGTCCCTTGGGGATGAGAAGGCAAAGGCTTGGATTGATAAGAAGTATCCAAACAAACCTGATTGGCTCAAGGGACTTGGCAGCCTTTCAGATAAAAAATTCTCAGACGATGAATAAAGGCTGAGTTTTTTCTTTGCTCGTACTCACGACAGGTGAGTAGCGCCTGCAGATTGATTCGTGACAAAAACATCTGCATGAAAATTTTCTGATTGAAGCCCTAAAGCATTCAAGCAAACCTTTTTCACAGCCGAAACCATGTTGGGACTGCCGCAGCAATAGACCTCTTGTACGTTTGAATCTGACCCCATAGCGAGAATGGCACCATCTACCCGACCATGAAATGCACCCAGGCTTAGCGCATCACTTTCAGTTTCAACAACCGCTTGAAATTTGAAGTGAGACAAGCTTTTTTGCCATTTCGCAATGTGTTCAAGCAAATAAAGTCCTGCTGCGTCTTTTGAGCCCCAAAGGAGGGTGATCTGTCGCTGTGACTTTTGTTTGGCCAGGTCATCCAGCAAGGACTTGACGGGCGCAAAACCAGTTCCACCACAGACACAAAGCAAGTGGCTTTGATCGTCCTGAGAAAGTTGCACTTGCCCGTAAGCCAACTCCACATCCAGGACATCTCCCGGAATCAATTGGCGTGCAATTTGGCTGAAAAGACCCCCTTCAACATGCCTCACATGCAGTTGAATGGAATCACTTTCGTGGGGTGGGTTGGCCATGGAGTAACTGCGGAGTTGCCCATCTGGCAAGACGATGTTCAGGTACTGCCCCGCACGAAACTTGATCCGCTGACCAGCAGGAAGTCTCAAGTGCAATAAGTTCACATCGGGGGCCGCTGCCACATTCCTGTAAACCTTGACTTGAACCTTTTTGGTCTCTGCGGGGGGCGATTGGTGCCATTGCGGCGGTTTGATCACCAAGTCGGTTTGTGGACGACATTGGCACAGGAGTTCTTGCCCCGTCAATTGGGCTTCAGGCCAAATGAGTAGCCGCTGGAAGTCGCCCTTTTCGATGTGCGCGGCGCAGTTGCCACACACGCCTTTTTTGCAGGAGTAGGGAATTTGCACACCCGCTTTCAAGGCCGCATCCAAAATAGATTGGTCAGACCCGCAAGGAAAACTCACCTCAGAGGCGGCGATTTGAATGATGTGGCTCATGACACAGAGGCCTGACTGTGCAGCAATGGGGCGAGCCCCAACAGCATGCGCAAGCTGCGCAGCAAAGCATCGGGTTTGGCTTGGCCTGTGCCAGCGATGTCCATGGCACTGCCGTGCCCGGTACTCGCCAGCAAGACGTCCGCACCGATGGAAAAAGCACTGGCGCTTTGCGGTGCGAGCAATTTGATGGGGATGTGACCTTGATCGTGAAACATCGCCACATACAAATCATGGGGATCTGTCGCGTGGTTGGCCAGCAAGACATCGGCGCCCATGGGGCCGCTGACGCTAAGCCCTGATTGATTCAGCGCGTGTGCGGCAGGAACTGTGCATTCCGCATCATGCTGACCAAAGAGAGTTCCTTCGGAAGCATGCGGGTTGATGCCAAAAAGCGCTACCCGTGGGGCACTGACCCCCAGGCGTTGACAGGCCAACACACCGGCTTGGGTGGCAGCCATCACCAGTTCCGTGCGCATTCTTCCCAAGGCGATTTCAACACTTTCATGCAAGGTGACGTGCACGATGCGCAAGCCGCCGCCAACCAGCATCAAAAAGACGCTGTCGCTGGTCAGCCCGCACACGCTGGCCACTAGGCTGGGGTATCCGCTGAAAGCAATTCCTGCTTGCGCGATGGCGGTTTCATGGTGAGGGCCCGCAACGACACCGTCAAATTCACCACGGCGACAAGCTTGGATGGCAGCCGTTGCACTCTCGATGGCACTGCGCCCAGCGGCTGGATCCACTTGGCCTGGAACGTGAAAATCTGTCGACATCTCACCCGCTGAAACGAGGGTGATGGACGACAACACATCTTGCAAATGCAAAGAGGTTGCTGTTTTTTGTAAGACCGCTACAGGTCCAAACAGGGTCACCCTGTTGCGCTGCTCAGGTGGCAAAACGGCCAGAGCCTTGAGCGCTATTTCTGGGCCAACCCCATTCGGGTCGCCTGCAGTCAAAGCGACACGTGAGTCGCAACGGTCAAGCCCAGCCATCACAGGGGCAGAGCCATCAAGGTGTCGGTCACCGTGCTGTCGCAGACGGCCACCCTTTCCGCCAGAAGCAAGCGGTCTTCGACTTTGACGAATCGGTCACGAAATACGCCCGTGGCAAACAGTTGGGTCTCGCCAGTGGCCATGATGCGTGCAACCATAAAGGGTGTCGTGGCTTGCGCTGCTTCAGCGTTGGCCGACAGCAGCAGCGGAATACCCATCAGGTGGCGGTATCGCTGGCGTTCATAGATGTTCGCTTCACGCAGCGCAGCCACACGGTCCTCCAGCATGGCGCGGGAGTCTGCCCACACAATACCTGCGGGCAGGCCCTCTTGCTCGTTTTCGATGTGCGTGACACGGTACAAAGTGTCTGGCGTAAAAAAGTCCGGCCACAATTCCAACTGGTCGCTGTCAATGGTGTTCGCATAGGCCGCATGAAAGGCCATGATGCTCAGTAAATCGATCATTCGGTCACACCCATATGCTGCCGGTAGGCTTTCCAAAAACCGCGAACAGAGGTCTCGGTTGCGCGTCCTTCACCAGTGGCGACCACCTCGCCACCCATTTCCACAATCGCTTGCATGTCTTGTGCGCCAGCAATGCCTCTTTGTACAAAACCGCCAACAGCACCATCTTCCATGGAAATAAATCCGGCGGGCCCCACCAAGTTGCTTTGTTTCAGGCGCACTTTGAGTTGTTCGGGCGTATCGTCGACAAAGCCCAGATAGACCCAGTTGAGCTCACTGCGGTCATGCCCTTTGGGCAGCAACTGCCGCACAGCAAGGCAATTTTGAATTTGTTGCAAAACAAACCCCGGGAACACCGACAAAATTTGCAGGCTGATCCCATCGGGCCACTCGTCGAAGCCAGCCAACAAGCTGGTGTCTTTGAGCCGATACCGATCATGGTCCGAGCGCAGGCCTTGCTCTTTGTAAGAGGCATCCTTGGCAGCCGGGTCAATCATGGAGAAACTCACATGGTTGCCGCCCGACTCATCCACGATGACACCGCCTTTTTGAGACAAGCGATTGATCTCGAAGGTAGTGAAGAACATGTGCAACAAGCTGGCGTGATAGCTGTCTCTCACGTTTTCACAATAAAGCTTCCAGTCGTTGGGCAGCGCTTGAGTGAAACGACCGATGACTTTCACCGGTTTGTGCAAAACACGCTCGATCCTTTCGCAAATTTCAGGACCAAGATACTCTTCAATTGGCGGCACATCATCACTGAAACTGCCAAAAACCAAGCCACAAAAGACGGCCACTCGCAATTTGCGTGGGCCGTGATCGGACTTGCAGAAATGCTCAGGCATGCCGCCTTGGCCGCGAACACCTTTTTCAAAGGCAATGCCTGTCAAGTCACCTTGCCGGTTGTAAGTCCAGGCATGGTAGACGCACTGGAAGTTATCGACTTGGCCTGATTTTTCGAGTGCAATCAGCGCGCCCCGGTGGGCGCAGCGATTTTCAAAAGCGTAGACCTCACCATCGTTGTCCCGGACCACAACCACGGGTGTCTCACCGATGCATGTGGTTCGGTACTTACCAGGCTCATCCAATTCGACATCCAGGCACAGGTAGTTCCATGTATCGCCCTGGAAAATTTGATGCTCTTCAGATGCCCGGACTTGCTTGTCGGCATAAACCGCATAAGGAACGCGGCTTAAGTTGTCTGGCCATCGAATGGGCTTGGTTTCTTGCATGGTGGCTATCAATCCAATGTCACGTTGGCGGTACTGATCACATTTTTCCATTTGGCCGATTCGGCTTGGATGAATGCGCCGGTTTCCTCCGGTGTCTGGCCTCCAGGCTCTGCGCCTTGGGCTGCAAACTTTTCACGAACGTCGGGTAGCGCCATGGCCGCAGCAAGGTGGCCTTGGATTCTTCTCGCTACGCTGCTGGGTGTGCCGGGTGGTGCAACGACACTGAAGAATGTGACCGCCTGCATGGCAGGTAAACGCAATTCACTGAATGTGGAGATGTCGGGTAGGGCGCGTGAGCGCCGGGTATCGGCCACGGCCAGAACCTTGATGCGTTTTGCGGTATGGAACTGCGCTGACGAGGCAATGTTGTCGAAGAAGACATCGACCTGCCCACTGACCAGATCATTCAAGGCCGGTGCCGTCCCGCGGTAGGGGATGTGGACCATGCGCGTGCCTGTCAACTGCATGAACAAGTTGGCTGTCAGGTGCGAGGTGGACCCGTTGCCTTGAGACGCGTAGGACACTTTGTCTGGGTTGGCTCTCAGGTAAGCGATGAATTCAGTCAGGTTGTTGACTGGTACTTTGTTCGAGATCGCCAAAACGTTCGGTACAGTGGCGATCACTGTGATGGGCACCCACTTGGTGGGATCGAACGACATGGTCTTGTAGAGGTTGTGGTTGATCGCTACCGGCCCGGGAGGGGAAGCGAGCAAAGTGTTGCCGTCTGGTTCTGCCCGTGCAACAAATTCACCACCCACATTGCCGCCTGCCCCGGTACGGTTTTCAATCACGATGCCTGCGGGAAAAGCGTCACGCATTTTTTCAGCAAGGATGCGCGGCAGAACGTCTGCTGTGCCGCCTGCAGGAAATGGCACAACCAAGCGCAAGGGCCTGGTGGCGCTGTCGGCTTGGGCAAAAGCGTAGGAGGGCAGCAATGCGCTGAGGCATAACGCCAATGACGAAGCCAATGCGTGACGACGCGAAAAATTCAGTTGCTTGTTCATGTCTTCCTCTTCTCTTTAGGTTCTGGGGCACAACGCGGGGTGGATCGGTGCTGAGCGAGTCTATGCAGCGCATTCACTTTAATCAATGAATACGAACATAATGTTCGCTGTGCGAACTTTCTGGAATGTCTCTTGTCCTCCATCATCGAACCAAGCCCTGAGCCTTCTGACTCAATCGGCGACAGGGATTACGTCATTGCCTTGGAAAAGGGGCTGGCCATCATTGAAGCCTTTGGCCATTTGCGCGGGCCTGCCACTCTCACTCAGATTGCAGAGGTGACGGGCAACACCAAGGCCTCTGTGCGCCGTTCTTTGCACACGCTTTGCAAATTGGGCTATGCCCAGCAGGAAGGGCGTCAATTTCAATTGGCGGCACGCACCTTGCGCTTGGGCTCTGCATTTGTTGTCAGCGATGAGTTGACGCGGTTGGCTCAACCGATTTTGGAAATGACGGCTGAGCGAACGAAAGAGTCAGCGTCCATGGCAGTCTTGGATGCACAAGATGTGGTGTTCGTTGCCAGAGCGACCCACCGCAGAAGCCTTTCAGTGGGCTTGAGTGCTGGCGCCCGTTTGCCCGCCTATGCGAGTGCCACTGGGCGTGTGTTGTTGGCAGGGCACCCCAAAGACTGGGCGCTCTTTATATTGAATCGAATGCGGCGGCCGGCGTTGACGGCAAAAACTTTGACCAAAGTGACGGATGTGATGCGTCAGATCGAATTGGTGAGACATCAGGGTTACGCCCTGTGTGACCAAGAGCTGGAACTTGGCCTGCGCTCGATTGCTGTACCTATCAAAAACCGACAAGATCAAACGATTGCAGCCATCAGTTTGTCCGTTGCCACCAGTCGGATGGACATCCCCAGCATCTTGGAAAAACTGTTGCCAGAGCTGGAGTCGGCTAAGCAAAAATTTGCTGCCTTGAGATGAAAGATCCGGAGCAGGTCAAATAGGGTATTTCAGCTCTGAGCCCTGACACCGCCCCTTGACCTTGAAAAAAATGGCCCTTACCTTCGCTCCGTTTCCCAGCGCTTGTTCCACATGTGCTCCAGCCCATCCTGCAGCTTGTATTCGGGCTTCACCATGAAGGTCGGAGGGTAGATGTTGGGTGAGTAAGGCAGTTTGTCGGCTGCTTCGTGGTCATTGTTTTTGGCCCAGGTGTGGGCGGCTACAAGGCTCATGGTCATAACGCTTGCTGCCAGCCATGTGGCAAACAATCGCGGGTTAACGCCTTTGCGCGTGACCCAATGGAGGTGCACAAGCGCAGTCAGTGTGATCAGCGCCGCCTTGGGGATGTTGTGCATGTCAACAGGCCAGGGCCAGCCGAAATTGAAAAACATCCACGGTATGCCGAAGTTGAGGATGGCGACGTCAATGAAAGACGCAACAGACGCAATCATGGTGTGCTCTGACAGCCGTGTACGGCCTTGCTCGACCCATGTCAACCAGCTCCAGACAGCGATCCAGATCATCACAGTGGCGATTTCTTCCACCATCAACTCGGTGATGAAGGCGGCGTCGGTGGCGCTGGTGTAACTGGGCCAATACAGCGCAATCTGTGCAAACAGCCAAGCCAGGAACGCGGCAAATGCCAAAAGGTGTGTGCGGCGCATCATGGTTTGGCCTTTGCGGTGAAGCTCAGGCTATTCATGCTTTTGAACAATACGGCGCGAGCGCTCGCGTCATCGAAGCCAGACATGCGGCCAGTGACCAACAATGCATCTGGGCCTGCGACCAAGGGTGTGTAGCGAAATCTGAAGTCGAATAAACCCGGCAAATGCTCTACAGCGCGTCGGCAGACGTGCAGCTGGATGGGCAAATCAAAACGACCTCTCAATCGCTGCTCGGTGCAGTTCCAGGGTGTTGAGGGTCCTTTTTCTTCACGGACTGCGCGCAGTTGGGTCATCTGGTCTTCGATCAAGCGTGTGAGGCCCGTGGCCGACAGCTTTTCGCTGTGGAACCAAAAACTGCCCATGACGATGTTGCCCGATTGCTGTCGGTCTGTGATGAACAAGCTGGAAGAGGACGCGCAGCGCTGGTCAATTCTTTTGTAACGGTCGTTGGGGGTGTCTTTGCGCGATGCGGAGCAGGGGCTCTCGGTTGACAAATCACCGCGCACTTGGAAAGGCCCCAGGCGTCGAACGCTGTGCGTGGGGACGTCAAAATTCTTGACGATTTGTTGGTTAAAAGCACTGACCTGGCGCGCAATGTCCTGACGCAACTCATCTAGGCTGGGCTGTGCCTGCAGCGATGCGCTTCGACGAATGAGTTGCCCAACAGCTTCAGCAGGTACGGCCAACCCCACCAGTTGGTGCTGCGTGCTGGTGGCCACATTGACGCCCACCACACGACCTTGCCCGTCCAGAGTGGGGCCGCCGCTCATGCCGCCATTGATCGGTCCGCTGAAAATGATCAAGGGTGCAGCAGCTTTGTCATTAACCCCATTGAAGGTGCCCGTCACGATGCTGTGCTGGTAGCTGCCGGGCTTGCCCATCGAGTAACCCGATTCGCCGCGATCGGGCAGCGTTTCGCGCAATGGCAAAAGCGGCACGCGCAGTGCTTGTTCAATTTTCAAAATGGCCAAGTCATTTTGGATGTCCACAGCAACGATTTCTGCTTTGAGACTTCCTTGGTCCATCGCCACAATGCGCAGGTCATGCTCATCGGGTTCAAAAATCGAATCGTAGATGGCGTGGTAATTGGTGATGACCCAGTCTTTGCGGTGGGTCACAAAGCCGCTGGCCATGGATGAAACACCCAAATTGGTTCGGTTCTGCGTGATCACCTCGACCACAGACGGGCGGATGCGCTCATAGAGCTGGCGTGAGTTGGGTGGCGTGGCCCATGCAGCGATGGACATCGAGCAGAGCAGCAAGAAGGCCATGAGGGAGAAAACAAGCCGATTCGGCAAATACATAGCCAAAATTCACAAAATTATTAATACTGTGATGGTAGTGGATGCTCGTGCTCAGGGGATGAGCTTGGAACGTTAGGTCGCTTTAGACTCTCAAGGTGTGCACCAATTTCACGCCAACCCAACGCGCCCAATGGGTCAAAGAGACCTTGGGTGTTGATCTGCCTTCAGACTTCCCTGATGAGACATTTCCCGGCTACGCGGCCCCCTTGGTCGTCAAAAGCCACCAATCCGATCGCGTCGCCTGTGGTTTGGCGCGGTTTGGTTTGATACCGGCATGGGCCAAGGACGACAAGATCAGTCGGCACACTTACAACGCACGCAGCGAGACCGCGGCAGAAAAACCCAGTTACCGGACCGCATGGCGGCAGCGACAGTTTGGCTTGGTGCTGGTCGACAATTTTTATGAGCCCAGTTACGCATCGGGCAAGGCTGTCCGATGGAAGATTGAACGCGCGTCTGGCGAGCCGTTTGGCATGGCCTGCCTTTGGGACCGTTGGACAGACCCCGTTTCAGGGGAGCGGGTGGTGAGTTTTTCCATGCTGACGGTCAATGCAGATGAACATCCGGTGATGAAGCAGTTTCACAAGCCCGGAGACGAAAAACGCACCCCTGTGGTCATTGCGCCAGCGTTGCACGACGCATGGCTTTCGGCCGATTTGGACCAAGCCTCTGAGCTGATGACTTGGGCGCACATGCCGGATCTGTGGGCGATGCCCGCGCCTCGATGAACCCCCACAAACAGCCCTAAGGGGTCAGGTGCCGATCACGCCGCCATCTTTTTTGCGAATGGCCACCGTGGATGAGCGGGGCCGCCCACCGGGGGTGTAGTCGGGCCAGTTGGAGTATCTGGCGGGGTCGGCCGGATCGCTGCGGTCGCTCGGTGTTTCCCCGGGGTGCTGGATGCTGATGAACATGGTGGTGCCGTCCGGGGTCAGGTCGACGCCGGTGACCTCGCAGTTGGTGGGTCCGGTCAAAAAGCGGCGAGTTTCGCCCGTGACCGGATCGCAGGCCAGCATCTGGTTGTTGCCCACGCGGGCCAACTCGCCTTTGTACATCTGGGTGGCATGGGTGTCGGTTTGTATCCACAGCACGCCGCGCTGGTCAAAGGCGATGCCATCGGGGCAAGCGTAAATGTCGCCCCGGATGTTGCCCTTGGCCTCGGCGCGTTCGTTGGCAGGGTCGCCCGCCAGCACCAGGTGGTTCCATTCGAAGCGGCGGCCGTCAAAGTCGCCCTCTTCTTTCCAACGGATGATCTGGCCCATGACGTTGTTGGCCCGTGGGTTGGCCGCATCGACCCCGGGTCTGCCAGGCTCGCCGCGCTGGCTGTTGTTGGTCAAGGTGCAATAGACCCAGCCGCTGTCCGGATCGATGGTGAGCCATTCGGGCCGGTCCATCTTGGTGCCGCCCAGCAGGTCGCTGGCTTGGCGGGCCTTGATGACGACTTCGCCTGCGTCGGCAAAGCCGTTGGACGCCGTCAGAGGCCCTTGGCCGTGCACCAGTGGCAACCACTCGCCTCGGCCATCGGCGTCAAAGCGGGCCACGTACAAGGTGCCGTGGTCCAACAATTCTTTGTTGGCCTGGGCTTGGGTGAGGCCATTGCCCGCCGGAGCAATCTTGTCGCGGCTGACGAATTTGTAGATGTATTCAAAGCGGGCGTCTTCACCCGAATAGACCACGGCGCGGCCATCTTTCGTCACCCCCACCCAGGCGCCTTCGTGCGCAGCGCGGCCCAAGGCTGTGCGCTTGATGGGGGTGCTGGTGGGGTCCATCGGATCGAGTTCAACCACCCAGCCAAAGCGGTGGAATTCGTTGGGGTTTTGTTTCAGGTCAAAGCGCGCATCGTGTTTGTCCCAGGCGTACAAACCGTCTTTGCGTGCGCCCCAGCGGCGCTGGTCGGGCGTTGGGGTGTCGGCACCGCCAAAATAAAAAGCGAAGTTTTCTTCGCCCGACAAGTAAGTGCCCCAGGGCGTTTTGCTGCTGGCGCAGTTGTTCAAGGTGCCCAGCACGGTGCGCCCTTGCGGGTCGGCGGCCGTGCGCATCAGGGCATGGCCAGCGGCAGGGCCGCCCACGCTGAAGGGCGCGCTCATGGTCAGGCGGCGGGCGAAGCGCGAGGGGCGCACCATCTGCCATTGTTGGTTCTTCAGCTCGACCTCAAAGACCGACAGGCCGTGCGCGTTTTGTGATTTGCGCACCTTTTCGGGGTTCATGGCGTTGAAGCCGCCCACATGCAGCAAACCGTCGTCGGTGTATTCGTGGTTGATGGCGATCAGTCCGCGGCGCGATCCGGCAAGCGGGAAATAGACCAGGCCATCGTGGTGCATGCCCATTTGCACAGCTTGCTCGTCGGCGGTGTTGGAGCCGTCCATTTTGAATGCGGGCATGTGGCCCGGGATGCCCACTGGCTCGCCCCACGGGGCCAAAGGCGTGGCCACATAGCCTTCGGGTACCACCAGCCGGTCGCCCATGCCCACCGGAATGCCTTTGAAGCTGATTTTGGGCTGCGCGGGTCCCCAGCTCGCACAGCCTGCCAACGGGGCGAGCGCCGAGGCCAGCGACAGGGCCACGCCACTTTTGAGAAAGCTGCGGCGGGACTCGGCCAGCACATCATGGATGCTGGGGTTGGACGAGCGGTTGCTGTCTTCCATGCTGCTGAAATCTTTGGCCATGATGGGTTCACTCTTGGGGTTGAAATGGGTGGATGGGTTGAGACTGTGGTGTGGGCATCAGGACGCGTAGGGGGCTTGAGAAGAGGTGGTGATTGATTTTGGACCGGGTTGTGGTGTGTGTTGGCGCCGTAGGTGACACCTGGCCGTGTAAGGCCTGTCGATAATCCACGATCCAACCCCGAAGGAGAACCGCATGGCAGGTGCGTTGAATGGATTGCGTGTGCTGGATTTGACCAGTGTCCTGATGGGGCCCTTTGCCACGCAACTCATGGCCGACATGGGTGCGGACGTGGTCAAGATCGAGTCGCCTGCCGGGGACACGGTGCGCGGTATAGGGCCCATGCGGAACACGGGCATGGGCTCGATCTTTTTGCATGTCAACCGCAACAAGCGCAGTGTGGTGCTGGACCTGAAAAAGCCTGAAGGCTTGGCTGCTTTTTTCAAAATGGTGGAGACGGCCGATGTGGTGGTCTACAACATCCGTCCCCAAGCCATGCAGCGTTTGGGCATCGACTACGAGCGGCTCAAAGCCATCAATCCGCGCATCATTTATGCGGGCCTGTATGGCTATAGCGAAAAGGGGCCTTATGCGGGTAAGCCTGCTTACGATGATTTGATTCAGGGTGCTGCGGCCGTGCCCAGCTTGATGAGCCGGGCCAGTGGTGGCGAGCCCCGCTATGTGCCCCTGACGCTGGCCGACCGCACGGTGGGCCTGATGGCGTCCAATGCCATCTTGGCGGCCGTGATTGCACGCCACCAAACGGGTTTGGGCCAGGCGGTGGAGGTGCCCATGTTCGAGACCATGGCGCAATACGTGTTGGGCGAGCACATGGCCGGTGCCACCTTCGAGCCGCCCATGGGCGAGACCGGTTACCCGCGCTTGCTGGTGCAAGAGCGCAGGCCATACCCCACCCGCGATGGTCATTTGTGTGTGTTGATTTACACCGATCGGCATTGGCAGAAATTTCTGGGTCTGATTGGCCAGTCGCAGCTGTTTGAACAAGACCCGCGTTTTGCCAGCATTGGCGCACGGACCCGGCACATCAACGACTTGTACCGCCTGGTGGCGCAGGCTATGGCCACGCAAAGCACAGAAGTTTGGATGGCGCGGTTGAATGAGGCCGACATCCCTTGCATTCCCATGCACGACATCGACAGTTTGCTGCATGACCCACACCTGCTGGCGGTGGGCATGCTGCAGGAAGTGGAACACCCCAGCGAGGGCCATGTGCGCGAGATCGGTGTGCCTGTCAGCTTTTCTGGCACACCGGGTTTGACCGTGCAAAAACCTGCACCGCGTTTGGGCCAGCACAGCGCCGAAGTGTTGCGCGAAGCGGGCCTGAGCGAAGAGGCGGTGCAAGCGCTGCTTGCGATGGTGCCCGCAGTTTTGTAGGAGCCCACCCTGTGGGCGATGGCCTGCATAGATTGGAATCGCCCACGGGGGTGGGCTGCTACAGGGAAATTTCCTGAATTTGGGTGGCCCTAGGCTCACTCGGCTTTGGCGCCCGAGTCTTTCACGGCTTTGGCCCAGCGCGGCATTTCGGTGCGCAGGTGGGCGGCGTACTCGGCGGATGTGCCGCCCAAAATCTCAGCGCCTTGTGCCGCCAGACGGGCGCGCAGATCGGGGTGGGCCAGCGCCTTGTTCACTTCGGAGTTGAGCTTTTGAATGATGTCGGCCGGGGTACCGGTGGGCACCACAATGCCTTGCCAAGCGGCGGCATCAAAGCCGGGCATGCCCGATTCGGCCAGCGTGGGCAGGTCCGGCAAGAGGCTGGAGCGCTTGATGCTGGTCACGGCCAGACCGCGCAGGCGGTTGTCACGCACATAAGGCAAGACCGTGTTGATGGTGTCAATCATGAACTGCGTTTGACCCGCTGCCAGATCCACCAGGCCCGGGGCGCTGCCTTTGTAAGGAATGTGCTGGGTCTGTACGCCGGTCTGCGTGGACATCATGGCGCTGGCCAAATGCGTGATGGTGCCGGTGCCGGATGAGCTGTAGTTCAGCGCACCGGGGCGTGATTTGGCCAGGTCGAGAAATTCCTTGACGCTGCGCGCAGGCAGCTGCGGGTTGACCACCAGCACCATGGGCACGCTGGCCGTGAGGGCCACGGGTGCGAAGTCTTTCAGGGTGTCGTAGTTGACCTTGCCGTAGAGCGCCGGACCAATCACGATGGCCGATGTGTTGTAAAAAATCGTGTAGCCATCGGGTGTGGCTCTGGCGGCCAGTTCAGCGGCCAGGTTGCCACCCGCGCCGGGTTTGTTGTCCACAATCACTTGTTGGCCCAACTGCTCGGACAGTCGTTGTGCCAGTACCCGTGACACCAGGTCGGTGGGGCCGCCGGGCGGGAAGGCGATGATCATGCGCACTGGCTTGTTGGGCCAGCTTTGGGCCCAGATGCTGCTGGCCATGAGTCCCAGAAAAAGACCCGTCAAAAATCGAAGAAAAGTGGTCATGTAAATACTCCTCAGGAATTGAACTGATCTAACACCTGGCCTGGCCCGTGTGGATGATCCACATAGTCCTGACCGTCGTGCACTTTCACGCCATTGACCCAGACGCCATGCACGCCAGTGGCCTCGCGCACCATGCGCGTGCCGCCGCCGGGCAAGTCCTGGCGGGGCAAGGGTTTGGAGATGCCCACGGTGGCTGGGTCGAACAGCAAAAGGTCGGCGGGCAAGCCCACTTGCAAACGGCCACGGTCGGGGATGCGAAAGCGGTCAGCGGGTTCGCTGGTCAGGCGGCGCACGCCTTCAGACAGGGTGAAGTGCCCGGTCTTGCGCACCCAGTGCGCTAAAAAGTACAGGCCAAAGCCCGCATCGCACATGTAGGTGAGGTGGGCGCCCGCGTCCGACAGCGTGATCACGCTGGCCGGGTGCTTGAGCGAGGGGGCCACACCGTCGTCGTTGTTGTTGAAAAATTTACCCACAAAATGGGTGCCCAGGTCTTCAGACAGGGCCAGGTCAAAGAACACATCCACCGGGTCTAGGCCCCGTTGATCGGCCAGCGCCTGGATGCTCACACCTTCAAGCGTCTGGTTTGCCGGGTGCATGGTTTGTCCGACTTCGATGTGCCGCCAGTTGCCCAAAAACAAAATGCCCGCCTTGGGCTGGCGCAGGTTCTGGCGGAAGGCTGCGCGAAACTCAGCCGATCGGTACAGCGCTGGCAATTGGTCTGGCGTGGCGGTCTTCACCGCATCAAAGGCCGCATGGCTCAGCAGCACATAGGGGTCGGTCAAGGTGAAGTCAAAGGACAGCGGCTGGCAGCTGGTCAGCACATACAACTCATTGCCACGCGCCAGGGCCTGGGCACAGCGCTCGTAATAGGTGGCTCCCAGGCCAGGGTTGCCCTCGTTGTACATGGTCAGCACGGTGGAGATGTAACCGGGACGGCCCGTGTCTTGCACGATGGACTCCATCACATCGGGGCTGGCGCGGGTGCCGGTGGCCATCATGAAGATACCCTTGTTTTTCTCGCCCAGTACCCCGGCCAAAGCCCGCAATTCACCTTCAGAGGCGATGGTGGAGGGCATGGGAATGCCGCCGAAACCGCTGTGGTTGGGCGAGAACGAAGACGCAAAGCCAATGGCACCGTGGTCCATGGCGTCGCGTACCAGGGCCTGCATGGCCTGCAGTTGTTCGGTTGTGGGATCGACCCGGGCGGAGCCGTCTGCGCCCATCACGGCGGTGCGGATGACCGAGTGGCCTGCGAACACGGCGGTGTTGACATAGGGACCGATGCGGCGCAGCTGGTCCATGTATTCGCCAAAGGATTCAAACTGCCAGTTCACGCCCGTCAGCAAGGATTGCAAGTCCATGCCCTCGACCACCGACAGGTTTTTCAGCATGGTTTCGCGTAGGGGCGCAGGGCAGGGTGCAATGCCAAAACCGCAATTGCCAATGACCGCTGTGGTCACCCCCAAGGCGGGTGAGGGCGAGAGGGTGCGGTCCCAGGTGACTTGCGCGTCGTAGTGGGTGTGCAGGTCCACGATGCCCGGCATGAGGGCCAGTCCCTGGGCATCGATGTTGTCTCGGGCAGGGCCGTCCACCTGGCCGATGTGGGTGATACAGCCTTGCGAGACAGCCACATCGGCCCTTTGAGGGGGGCCACCCAGGCCGTCGTAAACCTGTGCATTGCGGATGATCAAGTCATGCATCTGTCAAATACCTCGCTGCGGTGAAAGTCGAGCGCGGGGGACATGCCCAACGATTTTTGGACTATAGGCAGTTGCCTGCTGGAACCTGTCGCGCGTTTGATATCAGGGTTTTCCAGACGTATCTGCTCAGCTTGAGCCTCAACATTGACGACCCACAAGTGGCCCATGCTGGGAATCGTCGAGCACCGATCGCTGTCACACAAAGCAATGCCAGCATTAGACGAAAACGCCAAGCGCCGAAATAATGGGCTGCACCACGTGTCCCGTTTTTCCCTGTGCCGTGAAGTGTTGGACAAAAGATTGGCCATGACGGGTGAGTACATGAAGACTATGTTTGAAAAAGGGGTGTTGGCATGAGCCAGCTCGATTCGTTGAACCCGTCGGCCATTCCGGTGCAAGACGAAGCATTGCGGCATGAGGTGCGGATTTTTTTGACCGAAGCCATGCGGGGTGTGCCTGCCCATGTGCGTGCACGCTCTTGGATGGGTTATGACCCCGAGTTCAGCCGCGAGTTGGGCCGCAGGGCTTGGCTGGGCATCACGTTTCCACAGGCCTATGGCGGTGCGGGCCGCAGCGCATTTGCACGTTATGTGCTGGTGGAAGAGTTTTTGAACTTTGGCGCGCCTGTCGGTTCACATTGGATCGCCGACCGTCAAAGCGGCCCCTTGTTGCTCAAGTACGGCACTGAAGCGCAAAAGCAGCGCTACTTGCCGGCCATTTGCCGGGGCGAGGCTTTTTACTGCATTGGCATGAGCGAGCCCGGTGCGGGTTCGGACTTGGCGAGTGTGCGCACCCGTGCGGTTCCCAATGAATCGGGCTGGTTGTTGAATGGCCAGAAAATCTGGACCACCAACGCCCACAATTGCCACTTCATGATCGCGCTGGTGCGCACCAGTGGCGAGGCGACCGATCGCCACAAGGGCTTGTCGCAGGTGATCGTCGACTTGTCTTTGCCGGGCGTCACGGTGCGACCCATCGTGGACCAGTCGGGCGACAGCCATTTTTGTGAAGTCTTTTTTGAGAACGTGCAGCTGGGGCCGGACGCCTTGGTGGGCGACGAAGGCGGGGGCTGGGAGCAGGTCACAGCCGAGCTGGCGTTTGAGCGCAGCGGCCCCGAGCGTCTGTATTCCAGCATCGCCTTGTTCGACGAATGGCTGGCCTATGTGCGCACGCCGCAAGGCCGCACACCACAGGCGCAGCGCCTGGCGGGCAAGATTTTGAGCCAGTTGGCACCGCTGCGCGCCATGTCGGTGGCCATCACCGAAAAACTCACACGCGGCGATAGCCCCGTGGTCGAGGCGGCGCTGGTGAAAGACCTGGGCACGGGCGTGGAGCAGTTGATTCCGGCGGCGATTGCCGACGATCTGTTTTCGCGCGCCGACTCCGATGTGCCTGCCGAGCTGCTCAACACCCTCAACTACATCACGCAGGTGGCGCCCAGCTACTCGCTGCGCGGCGGCACGCGCGACATCCTGCGCGGCATGATCGCCCGCGGCTTGGGTCTGCGCTGAAAAGGAAATACCATGGACGATCTTTTTGCCGATGCGGTCAAAGCGCTGCTCACCGACCACTGCACACCTGCGGTGGTGCGCGCCATCGAAGCGGGCCAATCGCGCACCGCGCTGTGGCAAGCGCTTGAAGACTCGGGCTTTACCGATGCGCTGGTGCCCGAATCTGTGGGCGGATCAGGGCTAACTTTGGCCGATGTTTACCCGGTGCTGGAGTTGTGCGGCAGCTTTGCCGTGCCCGTGCCTTTGGGCGAGACATTGCTGGCCCGTGGCCTCTTGGCCCATGCGGGCGTGGCCCCGCCCACAGGCCCGGTGGTGTTTGGCATGGGGCACATGGGCGGTGATGGCCGTCTGCACTGCGCGCAGGTGCGTTGCGGTACACAAGCCGACTGGGTGCTGGTGTCGTGTGGCGGTGTCAGCCGCTTGCTGTCTACCGCCGATGCCCAGGTGCAGCTGGCCGGGTTTTGTCTGGACGCACAGATGAGCTGGCCTTTGTCGGCCTGGGAAGCCGCACAGGCGGTACCTGGAACGCACGATCTGGTGACGCTGCAGGCGGCGCTGTATGCGGCGCAGTTGGCCGGTGCCCTGATGGCCGTGTTCAGCCGCACGCTGCAATACGCCAATGACCGTCAGCAGTTTGGCAAACCGATTGGCAAGTTCCAGGCGATCCAGCACCAGCTGAGCGTCATGTCCGAGCACGCCTTTGCCGCCCGCATGGCCGCCCAGTTGGGGCTCTGTTCGGCGGACCCAGTGCCCGACCGTCTGCGCGTGGCGATGGCCAAGGCTCGCACCAGCGAGGCGGCGCTCGAAGTCGCTGGGCTGAGCCATTCCATCCACGGTGCAATTGGTTTCACGCGTGAGTTTGACCTGCAGCTGTACACCCGCAGGCTGCACGCCTGGCGTCAGGCGGCCGGCTCTGAATCTTACTGGCACGATGTGTTGGGCCAAGCTTTGCTGGACAGCACGGAGCCGCTGAGCCTGGATCAGATTCGCACACTCACCGACACGGTGCTTTGATTTTTTTAAACAGGAAACCCCATGAGCGCTTTTCTTAACATCACCCGTGAGGGCAGCATCGTGATCCTCACCATGAGCCAACCCGAGACCCGCAACGCCCTGACGGGCAATACGGCGGTCGAAGAGTTTGTGCAGGCTTGCGCTGACATTGGCAAGGACACCCGCATTCGGGCGGTCATCCTCACTGGCGAAGGTCCGGTTTTCAGTTCGGGAGGCAACGTCAAGGACATGCTGCGCTACCAAACGCAACAGCTCATGCCCGATGTGATCCGCGAGGAGTACCGCAACGGTATCCAGCGCCTGCCCAAGGCGCTGTACAACCTGGATGTGCCTGTGATTGCCGCCATCAATGGCCCGGCGATTGGTGCTGGGCTCGACTTGACCTGCATGTGCGACATCCGCATCGCGTCGGACAAGGCCACCTTTGCCGAGAGTTTTGTGAAGGTGGGCATCGTGCCGGGCGATGGCGGGGCCTGGCTCTTGCCCCGAGCCGTGGGTGCATCCAAGGCGGCCGAGATGGCTTTCACGGGCGAGGCCCTGTCGGCCGAGCAGGCGCTGGCCTGCGGACTGGTCTCGCGGGTGGTGGCACCCGATCAATTGATGCCCGAGGCACTGGCGCTGGCGCGCAAGATTGCGGCCAATCCTGGGGGGGTGTTGCGCATGACCAAGCGTTTGCTGCGTGAGGGCGAGCGCAGCTCATTGGAGTCCTTGCTCGAGCTTTCAGCGGGCTACCAAGCCATTGCCCACATGACCACCGACCACCATGAAGCGGTCAATGCCTTCATTGAGAAACGCCCACCTCAATTCAAAGATTGAGATCTGGCGTTTGCCCAGCGCTTCAACTTTGCAGGGGTTCAGTCTGCCTTGGCGCCAGAGGATCTGACAATCGGGCCCCAGCGTTGCACTTCGGCCCTGCTCATATCGAGCATGACCTCAGGGCTTGTGCCCATGATGTTGTAACCCAACTCGGTCATTCGCTTCACGAAATCGGGTGATCTTGTGCCTTTGATGGCTTCAGCGTTGAGTTTCATGACCACGTCGCGTGGTGTGTTGGCAGGCACAGCCAAACCAAACCACACGCCAGACTCATAGCCCGATACACCGGCTTCTGCCAAGGTTGGCAATTCGGGCAGCAAGGGATCACGCTTGGAACCCGTTGTGGCAAGTGCCTTG
The DNA here is from genome assembly GCF_040400975.1 of Limnohabitans sp. GTDB lineage: Bacteria > Pseudomonadota > Gammaproteobacteria > Burkholderiales > Burkholderiaceae_C > Limnohabitans_A. Next base: position 236,368 of record NZ_JBBAPF010000002.1, read on the forward strand.
AGCTTGCCTGATTTGATGTGGGGGATGGCAGATGGGATGTTGTCAAACATCATCATGACTTGACCACCCAGAAGGTCGGTCATGGCGGGTGCGCTGCCTTTGTAGGGGATGTGTGTGATGTTGACGCCCGTCAAAGATTTGAACATTTCGCCTGACATGTGAATGCTGGTGCCGCTGCCGCTGGAAGCGTAATTCATGGCTCCGGGCTGAGATCTGGCCATGGCAATGACTTCGGGCACAGAGTTCGCTTTGATGGAGGGGTGCAAAACCAAGACATTGTTCAAAGAAACCAAAGCAGAGACGGGGACCAAGTCTTTGTTGGGGTCGAAGGGCATCTTGGCGTACAGCACCGGGTTGATGGCTTGTATGCCACTGGTGGTCATGAAAATGGTGTAACCGTCAGGATTGGCTCGGGCCGCTTCGGCGCCACCAATGTTCCCGCCTGCACCGGGCCTGTTTTCGACGGTCACAGGCTGGCCTAAATTTTTGGATAATTCTTGTGCAATGGCCCGCGAAGCGATATCTACAGCACCGCCAGGGGGGAAGGGGCAGATCAGTCGCAGGGGTTTATTGGGAAAAGCCTGAGCCAAGGCCGCTGGGGATGACAGCAATGCCCCGGCCATGCTCACAGAAACCGCCAAAGATGTGACCCAAGAAAATGAGGGTCGTAACTTGATGAATGCCATGTGATGTCTCCTGATTATTGAAATCGAACTCCAAAACTCTTTACTTTTGAAGTTAGGAGTTCAGATTATTGGAAATGTTTGCGATGTGCAAGACCTTCCTTGTCAGTTTGACATTCGTGAGCTGACTTCAAGTCACCAGAGTTCCAAGGCGACGCTGATGCCGTCATCCAGACGGGCGCAATTTGACCTCGGCGGCAACAACGCAGCTGTGGCTCAGTGGTTCGCAGCGACCGTCTGCCGTCTGCGCTTGGCCAGTATCCTGGCTGAGTTGAGACCCGTCAGGACCATGATGGGCCACAAGAAGGTGCAGACCATGGCCCACAAAACGCGACCGCCCAAAGTGGAGCCACCCTCCGGCGTATCGACCTGGTGTGGCCCCTCGCTGAAGAGGTGGATGTAAGAGAACGTTGAGAGGCCGAAAACAAGGCCAAACAAGAGGAACAGATAGATGTAAATGTTCAAGGCAATCTCCTTAATGAGGACCACCTGGATTGGTGGTTGACCTGATCTCCAGTGAATATTAGATCAATGCAACAAAAATTTGACAATTTATTTTGTCAATAAACCGTTACTCGTGGGGTTTATCCGTTCGCGAGCCATGGGGAGTCGCCAGCGTGAACGTCAAATGGACAAGCACCCATGATGATGAATCTGTGCATCGTGCTTCATCCGCACCATCAGGTGTCCAAAAATTTTCGATTGTCAAAATGAACCATTCCCTAGACGAGACCATTGCATTCATCCAATCTTGTGAAACTTCTTGGTCGCGTGACACCTCGCCGCCTTGGGGTATCCATGACATGGATCCCCCGCCCTACAACCGCTTGTATGGTCCGATCCATGGGCGTGGTCCTGTGTCCGGTGTGGTGTTTCACAAAAACCAGATGTTGGCCGAGTGGGGGGAACCTCACAAGGCAGACCTGACGTTCAGCGTGGCGAAAACTTACTTGGCCCTTCTGGCAGGTCTGGCATTTGACCAAGGGCTTTTGAAAGATGTTCACACCCCGGTTGTTCAACAATGTCCTGGCATTGGTTTTGAGGGCGACCGGTTGTCGCGCATCACTTGGCACCATTTGCTGCAGCAAACCAGCGAATGGGAGGGGACTTGTTTGGGCATTCCGGAACAAGTGGATCGGTACCGTTGGCTGGCTTACCAAACGGGGCAAGCGACCGGTAAGAAGGGCGATGCAAGGCCTTTGGGCGAGCCGGGTTCCAGGTTTGAGTACAACGATGTTCGGATCAATCAGCTGTCATTGGCCTTGCTCCATCTGTTCAAGAGGCCCTTGCCTGAAGTGTTTGAAGAATTTTTCAGAAAACCCCTGGGATGTTCAGATGCGTTTCAATGGGTGGGTTACGAGCAAGGTTGGACGGATGTCGATGGTCAGCGCATGATGTCGGTGCCGGGGGGCAGTCACTGGGGTGGGGGCATTTCCATCTCTGCCATGGACCAGGCCCTGATTGGCTTGATGTTGATGGGGCAAGGCCAATTCAAAGGGCAACAGATTTTGTCGAAGCAATGGCTTCAAATGATGCAGCAGCCCTGTGATGTGGCGCCTTACTATGGCTACTTGATTTGGCTGAACAAGGATGGGGCGCTGTTCAAAGATGCACCGCGCAGTTCATGGTTTGCCATTGGCGCGGGGTCGTCTGTGACATGGGTTGACCCTGTGTTGGAGCTGGTTTGCATCATGCGTTGGATCGATGCTTCAAAAACCAACGACTGCATTGCCCAAGTGATGCAATCTCTGGATCTGTAACTGGCCTTTCTACATGCGGGATTTTTCAAAAGGGCATGATCAAGCACCTTCCCTGAAACGAAAACACCATCACCATGCAAAGACGTCAATGGCTTCAAGCCGCTGCTTTAACGCTCGTATCGGGTACTCTCTTGTAAAAAATCGTGCTCGCGCAAGTGACCACGGTCGAGGTCTGGAAAGACCCGAACTGTGGTTGCTGCCAATTGTGGGTTGAACACTTGCAGGCCCATGGTTTCAAGGTCAATGTGCGCGACGTAGGCAATACCGCTGCGCGCCAGCGACTGGGCATGCCCGAGAAATTGGGCTCCTGCCACACCGCCACCGTTGGCGGGTATGTCATTGAGGGGCACGTCCCTGCTGCCGATATTCGCCGACTGCTCCAAGAGCGTCCGGTTGCGCTGGGGCTTTCGGTGCCCGGTATGCCCATAGGCAGTCCTGGGATGGATGGCCCCGAGTACAAAGGCAGAAAAGATGCCTTTGTTGTGCTGTTGGTGCAAAAAGATGGCAGCGCCAAAAGTTTTCAGACTTACCCAGCGAAATCCCGCATGGTCTAAACAGGCGCCAGCACGTGCTGTGCCTCAACTTGGTTTGTATTTTGTCCATTCCCCTTTCTCCCTATTTGGAGCGCGAGTTGCGCTCTGACCACGCAGGCGAAACCGGCGCCGTGAGCATCTACCGCGGCATCGAGGCGGTTGCCAAGTGGCGAGGAGACTTGGACTTGCTGGCATTTGCACGCATGCACGGCAAAACGGAAGCTGAGCATTTGGCACTTGTGGAGTCGTGCTTGCCCGTGGCCATGCGAAGTGCTCTTTTAGGGCCATGGCGTTGGGCCGGTTGGCTGACAGGTGCTTTGCCTGCTGTGTTTGGTGCGCAGGCCGTCTATGCCACCATCGCAGCAGTAGAAACTTTTGTCGATCAACATTACCAACAACAGATCGATCATCTGCTACAGCATGGTGGCCCAGATGGGTTGCTGGAGCTTTTGCTCAAGTGCCAAGCTGACGAGCAGCACCACTGAGATGAAGCGGCAGCTTTGGCAGGTCCCTCGCGCCACTGGCTGTCGAGGGCATGGTGTGGGACGGTGGGTTGGGGCTCTGAAGCAGCCGTAGTCTTGGCTCGTCGATTTTGATGGGCGACTTGAAAGAAGCCGCTGACGATCAACAAAAGGCGATGCTGCCCGGCTGCTGCGCGAACTCAAAACCCGACCCTCTGGGGCCTGATGTTGTCCAACCACAATGGTCTGTCAAGCTGAGACAGGCCCGATCTATCGAGCGAGAATGAAACATGAACAATTTAAAAATCGCCAAAATCAGGAATATGTATGCCGGCACACAGGGTAGCCCTGTGTGATGCCTAAACGCTCAGCATCAGGCCCATCGGCATCGTGATGGTGCAAACATCTGTCAACGACCAAGCCAGTGGTCGCCAAGACATGCGCCCCGACCAAATGCGTGATGCGCTTTGGGCTGGCATCCTCAAAAGTCTGGGCAGTGCCAGCGATTGAGTTCAGTTTTCGCCGCGCAATTCCACCCGCCTGATTTTCCCGGAGATGGTCTTGGGCAGCGTGTCTCTGAATTCGATCTCTCTGGGGTATTTGTAGGGCGCGGTTTGCTCTTTCACGAAGTTTTGAATTTCGACAGCCAGCGCATCTGATGCGTTGTAACCCTTGGCCAAAATGATGAAGGCCTTGACGATTTCGCCGCGCAATTCATCGGGTTTGCCAATGACAGCAGCTTCGGCCACGGCGGGGTGTTCGATCAGCGTGGATTCGACTTCAAACGGGCTGATCCGGTAACTGGAGGACGAGATGATGTCATCCGAGCGGCCCACAAACCAGATGTAGCCGTCCTTGTCTCGTTTGGCGGTGTCGCCAGTGTAGTACCAGCCATGTCGAAATGATTTCGCGGTGGTTTGGGGGTCACCGTAGTAGCCCCTGAAAAGCCCCGGTGGGTAAGGGTCGGTGACCTTGACCGCAATATGGCCCACCTCATCATCGGCGACCACTTGACCGTCATCGTTGATCACGTCGACATGCAAGCCTGGACAGGGTTTGCCCATGGAGCCGGGGCGGATGGCCATGCCCGGAAAGTTGGCGACGATGTTGATGGTTTCCGTTTGGCCATAACCGTCGTAAATGTCGCAGCCGGTGGCCAGTTTCCAAGCCCGCATGGCTTCGGGGTTGAGCGGTTCGCCGGCACCAAAGCAGTGGCGAAGCGAGCTGAAATCAGCGCCGGACAAATCGGCTTTGGCCATGACGCGGTAGACGGTGGGCGGCGCACAAAATGTGCTCACTTTGTGTTTGGCAATGATGTCCAAATGCATTTGCAGATCAAAACCTTCTCCGTCGTACAGCACGATGGTGGCGCCAGCTGTCAATGGGGGGTAGAGCAGGCCCCAGGCCGCTTTGGCCCAGCCGGTATCGGTCAAGGTCCAGTGCACATCACTTTCGCGCAAATCTTGCCAGTAACGTCCCGTGATCGAATGGGCCAAGGCATAGGCATGGTCTCTTTCGACCATCTTGGGCAGTGAGGTGGTGCCGGAGGTGAAATAGATCAGCATGCACTCATCTGAGCGCGTGAGCGGGATTTTTTGGCGGTCTATGCTGGGCGATTGCGCCGCGCACATGTCTTCAAACGAATGCCAACCGGCTTTGCTTTCGCCCACCAGTATTTTGTGTTGGAGGGTCGGGCAAACCGATTCGATCGATTCAAGTGCTTGCGCGTGGGGCGTGCCGACCACCGCCACCGATGCGCCGGAACGGTTGAGCCTGTACTCCAGATCTTTGGCTTTGAGTTGGTTGGTGCCAGGCATGGCAATGGCCCCGATCTTGGCGCAACCCAACAGCACAAAATACCACTGTGCAATGCGCGGGAGGACCACCAAAACCGAGTCACCTTTGCGAACACCTAGAGCCAACAGCGCGTTGGCAAACCGGTTCGATTCACGTTCAAGGTCGCTGTAGTGGTAGTGCGTGACGTTCTGGCCGCTTCGGTCAATGGCGATCAAGGCCAGCTTGTCATGGGTCTGTGCACGCTTGTCCACCACGTCAAAGCCAAAGTTGAAAAACTCTGGAACGGTGAAAGAAAAGTTGGCTCGGGCGGTCTCGTAGTCAAAAGAAGGAAACGGGGTTTTCATGGGTCAAATTATGGATGGAAGTTTGTCAATGGCGTTTTCGCGGATTCGCAAGATCAGCAAGGCCACCACGCCACTGGCAATCAGCCACATGGAGACATGAATTGCCTTCTGTGAAATGGCATACGTGACGCTGGAATATGTCAGCCAAGCGCAAACAGCACTGAAAACCAGGGGCAGTAGCGGATACAGCGGCACTTTGAAGGGCCTGACGGTCTGGCGGTCTGTCTGCCTCAACCAAATCAAGGACAGACCGACCAAACACAAAAATCCCCAAAAAACAGGTGCTGTGAACTCGACCATGGCAGAGAAACCATCGGCTTCTTGCGTCCCCAAAATGATCAAACCGATGCTGATGAGGGCTTGCAGCAACAAGGCTGGTTTGGGGCTGCCGATCTCCAATTGCCACTGTCCCAATTTGCGCAAAGCCTTCCAGTCGCTGCCCACCGCGAAGTTGGTGCGTGCGCCCACAAACATGGTGGCGTTGATGCTGGTCAGTGCAGCGATGGCGACGAACAAACCCAAAGCCTTTTGCGCCCAAGGGCCAAATGCCAAACCCAACAGGTCGGCCGCTGCGGTTTTGCTCTGACTCAATCCATTCAAGCCAAGGCCCAAAATCAAGGCCACATTGACCAGCAAATAAATGGCGGACAAAGCGACCATGCTGGCCAAGATGACCCAGACCATGGTGCGCGGGCCGCCTTGCAATTCGGCTGAGATGTACGCAGATTCATTCCAGCCGCCAAATGTCAGCAAGACAAAGACCAGGCAAAGCCCCCACTGAGAAGCAGCGGGTGCTTGGGCAAACCATTGGACAGCGCCTGAGGCGGGGGCATCTACCCAAAAGCCCGCCACCACAATGGCCAGCAATCCGACGATTTCGGTCGCGGTCAGCCAGTTCTGAATTTTGGAGGAGGCGTGGATGCCGAGAAAATTGACAGCGGTGAGAAAAACCACAACGCCCAAGGCCCAGATGGCACTGGAAAAAGCTCCCAGGGGCACCAGTGTGCTCATGTAATCGCCGAAAACGAAAGCCAAAAGAGCGATAGAGCCCGTGTTGATGATGGTGGCGCGAGACCATCCGTAAATGAAAGAGAAATCACGCCCAAAGGCACGTTTTAAAAAATGGTAGTCACCGCCAGCACTGGGGTAAGCCGTGCACAGTTCGGCGTAACACAGGGCGCCGATGATGGAAATGAGTCCCCCTGCGACCCAGAGCACCAAGGCCCAGCCCGCGTCGCCACTGATGCCTGCCACCATCGACGGAGTTTTGAAAATGCCTGCGCCAATCACGATGCCGATGATCAGCGCGATGGCAGACAACGGGTGAAGCAAGCGCAGCATGTTGACGGAAGCGGTGTGGTCAGTGTTCATGGTCTGGGAAAAAATAGGAAAGTTCGGAAAGCTCGGGAAAGCTGGAGATCACTGACGAACGCCTTCAATGGAAGCGTTGGTGAAACCGGAACTCACACTGCCGGTCAAGCGCTTGCCCTCCACCCGTCCTGTGAAGGTGTGTACCGTTTGGTCCGGTGCACTGAAGCGGAATTTGAGTTCTTCACCCTGCAGTCTCGCGCCCATCAGCGCTTGGGTCACACCGCCACGAGTCATGGTGCCGCCGATGTGCTGAAAGGTTTGGCTCATTCTCAAGCGCACAGGACCACCTTCCAAGCCGGAGATGACCCAGTCACCTGCAACCTGTGCAGGCACCATCCAGTAATAGGCGCGTGAATAGTCGTGCTGCATGGTTTCGTCGGGCTCCCAATCGCCCATGGTGAACGCGTGAGACACCACGCGGGTACCAGGCTTCATTTTGAGCAAAGTGGGTCGAAGCTGAAGGTTCAGGTGAGACATCAGGTACAGCGTGACGACTGTCGCGGATGAGAAGTCCTCTTTGAAGATGTCGCCTGTGATGATGCGGACCTTGTTGCTCAGCCCCGCTTCATTGACTTTGCGACGGGCAAATTGGGCCATATCGGGGTTGAACTCAATGCCCACCGCTTGGGCACCGAACTTGCGTGTAGCCGTGATGGCAATGATCCCGTCTCCTGCCCCCAAGTCGAACAAGCGATCTTGTTCTGTGACTTTGGCCGCTGTCAGCATTTTGTCGATCAGACCTTCGGGTGTCGGGATCCAGATCACATCTTTGCCCGCTTGACCCCGGATGGGTTCCCAGGCTGTGTTGGGGGCTTTGTTGTCGGTGCTTGCGCTGGCTGTGGAGGCGTGGCCGCCCAACATGATGAAGGCCAAAAAAGTAGCCGTCCAAAAAGATTTCGTCTGCATCAAAACTCCTGTTGAATGGGTGATGTCCGATCTGCTGTTCCATCGACACACCCCAAAAATACCCAAGTGATTAAACCATCGCCAAGCCTGTCGTTTGTTTCATTTGTCGGACAACATCGTTACGTGGAAACCCTAGTTTTCGGCGTTTTCTGGTCTGTACAAATGAAATTGGCTACAGAGTTTTTTTGAATCAGTGATGGTTTAAAAATCAGAAAAAATGAAGTGACTTTTAGCGTTTTCTTTAGTCATTACCACGTTGGAAATTCAATAACCTGGCATTCCCCCAAATCAGTAGACAAATAATGATGTCAAAACTGAAGAGGAGCCA